>JBBSGG010000013.1:0-59058 GCA_038254305.1 Pyrinomonadales bacterium | reverse complement strand
CAAAAGCGATGTCTGTTCGGACGCTTGGCCGATGCGGATCGCTCGTGCCATAACACGCTCGAGTATCGCCAGATTCTCAGGCCCGGCAAGTTCCCCGACAGTGCGTCCGAGCGAGGCGTTTCCGCCTGTATTGAGGATCGCAGCAGCGGTGCGATTGATGGTCGAGACCTTGCCCGATTCATCGAGTGATATTACACCGGTTGGAACCGATTCGAGCACCGTTTCAATGTAACGGCGTCGCGTCGCAAGCTCGGCGGAATTTTCTTCGAGCTTTGCCGACATCGCGTTGAAGGCAGAAATAAGCAATGCCAACTCGTCCTCGGCCACTACATCCACACGGTATTTCAGGTTACCCCGGGCGATCTCATCGGCGCCTTCCGCAAGCGCTCGAATCGGTACCGTCAGGCCGCGAGCGATATAAAATGCCGTCCAGGACGACGCAAAAATAAGAAGAAACGTCAGCACGCCGAGCGTCAGCAGGCCGATCTGGCGAACTGTAAGTTGTTTGTCTTTCAAACGGTCGAATTCCAATAGCGATTTGTCGACGACCTGGCTGACCGTATCGCTATCGCGAAGATCTGGAATGATGACAAGCATGCGCTGAGACGACATCGGCGCAGTTGCCGCATCGAATCCGCGGCCATCCGAAAGCGATGGGTCGGTGAGATTTCCGGACTTGATCAATGCGACCATCGAATCAAGTTCGATCTTTCGATCTGGCGCAAGAGGCTCTTCCCTGACGGCGACCGGAGTACCGTCCTTCGCGAAAATGCCGACAAATGTAAGATTGCCGGCGTCCGCGATGGCCTCGAGCTCGCCGGATTCTGGCGTATTTTTGTTGAGAACCGCGGCAAGCATTCCCGCCGTCTCGCGGAGTTCCTGAGACTGATCAGCGACAGCTTCGGCCTGCACATCCAGTGCCTTTCGGCTGACGTTCTCTGGAATCTGCGTGAACCACCGATCGAGCGCCCGGTTCATGAAAAGATAGGAAAATCCCGCCATTGCAATAATGGGCAAAAGGCTGACCGCTGCGAAATAAAGCAGCAGCCGGGTCTTGATCTTGGAGCCGAGCTGGAGCGTGCGGCGCTCGCGTGCGAGCTTGATTATGCTGCGAAGAAAGATAAAGCCGAAAATGACGAACGCGATGAAATTGAGCGATGATAATGCATAGAGCATCAGCGTGTCGCTCGCCGTTTCTATCGAGAAACTTTTCCAGAGATTGGACGACTGCAGAAGGATGAGAACGGCGAGAAGTACCAGGACAAAAAGTCCCAGAAAAACGAGCATTACTCTGCTTTGCTTCGGCCGCTGCGGGGTTTGCACGACGCAAGTTTAGCATAGAAAACCGGGCGTTGCCGTCGTCTCCGCATTCCGCTAGACTCAACCGAAACGATGCAGATGGAACAAATCTTTTTTAACCCGGCCGGGCGGCTGCGCAGCGGATGGCGAGTGCTCCTGTTCGTTATCCTACTATCGCTGGCAACCGCGATATCGGGAACGATCGTCGGCGCGATCATGGTCGCAGGCGACTTCCGACATCTCGACGGGCAAAGCGATTTTCTGCTGACGAGCCTGATCGCATTGATTCCCGCGCTTTTATTAAGCTGGCTTTGCGGAAAGTGGTTCGAAGGACTGCCCTTTCGCTCACTCGGCGCGGCTTTCACGCGCAGTTGGGCGTGGCACCTACTGCTCGGTATATTATTCGGCGCGGGTAGCCTCACACTCGCGGTGCTGATCGCAAGTGTTGCTGGAGATCTTTCGTTTGAGCTTAATCACGAGGCAAGTTTACACGACATTGCCGTCGCACTCGCAGCGTCTTTTGCGATCTTTGCGGCGGGCGCCGCTTTTGAAGAAGTATTATTTCGCGGCTACATTTTCCAGACGCTGACGCGGGCCGGCCTCGCGTGGCTGGCGATACTTTTGACGGCCGTGTTCTTCGGTGCGGTTCATCTCGGAAATCCGAGTTCGAACTGGATCTCGACTACTGACACTATTGTTGCCGGCGTCGTTTTCTCCGCCGCGTATCTAAAGACCCGCGATCTTTGGTTCGCTTTCGGAATTCACCTGATGTGGAATTGGATGCAGGGCTCGTTCTTTGGGATCGAGGTGAGCGGATTGACCGATCTGAGCAGCGTTTCGCTATTTAAAGAAATCGACAAGGGCCCGGTGTGGCTGACCGGCGGGATATACGGAGTCGAAGGCGGCATCGCTTCGACAGCCGCGCTGCTGGTCACGCTTGCGGCGATCTGTTTCTTGCCGTTCGCCGAGCCCGAACCGGAGATTTTGGAAATGAGCAGCCGCGAAAATCCTAAAGCGTCTGTATCTTGAATGAAATATCGACGGCACGCGCCGAGTGGGTCAAGCGTCCGACCGAGATCAGATCGACGCCAGCTTCCGCGTACAAACGCACCTTGTCGAGATCCATTCCGCCCGAGGCTTCGATCAGTACGTGCGGGTTGAGCGTACGCGACATATCGACGAGCTTTGCGGCTTCTTCGGGCGTTTGGTTGTCGAGCATGACTATGTCGGCGCCGGCCTCGATCGCCTCGCGAAGCTGCGCCCAGTTGGTCACCTCGACCTCTATCTTGTGAAGATGTCCGACCTTTTGCTTTGCGGCGACGACGGCTTCGGTAATTCCTCCGGCGAGCACAATGTGATTGTCCTTGATGAGCACGCCGTCATCTAAGCCCATCCGATGATTTTTGCCGCCGCCGACCGTCACGGCGTACTTTTCGAGTACCCGCAGGCCCGGCGTGGTTTTTCGCGTGTCGACGATCTGTGCCTTGGTGCCCTCGACCGCCTTGACGTATTGCCGAGTCAGCGTCGCGACGCCCGACATTCGCTGCATCAAATTCAACGCAACACGCTCACCGGTGAGCAGGACGTCTGCATAGCCCTTGAGCGTCGCGAAAACCGTCCCTTCTTCTACTTCATCGCCTTCGTTATAACTGGTCTCGATCTCGGAAATTTCGGCATCGAGATGCAGAAAAACAGCCTCGGCCACCTCAACGCCGCAGATGACGAGATATTCCTTTGCCAAAAAACGCCCAAGGCCGCGAACTTCCGTCTCGACCGTCGCCTGAGTCGTGATATCACCGCGCCCGATATCCTCAGCCAAAAATTCGCCGATCGATCCTAAAACCTCGCCATTGTCGAGCCAGTTCATAAATTTTGCCTTACACGAGAACTTCCGAACTGTGTCTTAAGGCTCGCACCTGCCGCTCGATCTCGGCCTGTCGCACGCGAAGGGCTTCAACCTTTTCCATCGGTGCCTTTTCGACGAAGTTCGCGTTCGAAAGTTGTCCGTTCAATCGCTGGAGTTCGACGTCAAGCTTTTCGATCTGGTTCTGCAGCCGTTTGCGTTCTTTTTCGAAATCGATCAGTCCTTCGAGCGGCACGGCGATCTCGCCGCCGCCGCCGAGCACCGCTTTTGCGGACGCTTTGGGGACGTCAAGCTTTTCGGTCAGTACTATTCTATCAGCACGCGCAAGCTTTAAGATCTGCGGTTCGTTTTGTTTGAATATCGCCTGCACGGAACCGCTTGCCGCGACGTGCACCGACAGCTTTTCACCAGGTTTGATGTTCATCTCCGATCGGATGTTTCGAATCCTCGAGATCAGTTCGATCACCGACGTCATTTCGCGCTCGGCCTGTTCATCGATGAGTGCGTCATCGCCGACTGGAAAATCCGTGAGCATTATCGACTGTCCGGCCGAAGAGTAAGCGGAATTGTGCATTCCGCTTGAAACGCCCGGCAGCTTTTGCCATAGCTCTTCCGTCAGAAATGGCATGAACGGGTGGAGCAGTCGGAGTGCCTGTTCAAGAACCGTCAAAATGCGGGTGCGTGCGGCTGCCGTTTCATCGCTGACCTCTACCGGCTCCGCCGTTCCAGTGTCCGCCGAACCTTCACCATCCGGCGAAGCAGCATAAATTGCGCCCGCGGTGATCTCGTCCTTGACGAGCTCGATGTACCAATCGCAGAAATCGTCCCAAAAAAAATGATAGAGAAGCTGCACGGCCTCGTGAAACTGATAAGTTTCGAGTGCGTAGTTTACGGCTTTCGCGGTCTTGTTCAAACGTGAAAGGATCCAGCGATCCGCTAGCGAGGTCGTGTTTGAGAATGAATAAAACGCATCCAGATCAATGCTTGCGCCTTCCGAATTCATCAAGCAGAATCGTGTCGCGTTCCAGATCTTGTTAGCAAAATTGCGAAACGATTCCACGCGCTCGTCGCGCCATGCAAAATCGACGCCGGTCGCCGACCCCGCGAGCGTCATTCTAGTAGCGTCGACGCCGTACTTGTCGAATACATCGAGCGGGTCGATGCCGTTCCCCTTTGTCTTTGACATTCGCTGGCCGTTTTTGTCGAGCACCGTTCCGTGGATGATGACATCATCGAACGGTTTTTGGCCGGTAAATTTGAGCCCCGTCATTACCATGCGTGAGACCCAGAGAAAAAGAATGTCACGGCCGGTGACCAGAACATCCGTCGGGTAAAACACCGACAGATCGGTTGGCGATTGGCGGTTGGCAGTTGGCTGCCCACTGCCTTCTGCCGCCTGCCTATTGCCCTCTCCGGTCCAGCCAAGCGTCGAAAATGGCCACAGAGCAGACGAAAACCAAGTATCGAGAACATCTTCGTCCTGTGTCAGCTCACGCGTACCGGCCTTTTCGGCTGCCTCGTCGAGTGAACTTGCGACGAACACATTTCCCTGTACGTCGTACCACGCCGGTATCTGATGTCCCCACCAGAGCTGCCGCGAGATCGTCCAATCTTTAAGGTTTTCTAGCCAGGCCGTGTAAACCTTCTTATGCGGAACCTCGGGGAAGAACCGGGGCGAATTTTCCTTTCGCATCAGATCGAGAGCAAGGTCGCGAAGCGTGTCCATCTTAACGAACCACTGCTCCGATAAAAGCGGTTCGATGACCGTCTTGCAGCGTTCGCAGTGCGGCAGCGTCACTTCGTAATCGTCGATCTTTTCAAGCAGGCCGAGCTCGCCGAATTTCTCGATAACCTTTTCGCGTGCCACGTAACGATCGAGACCGACAAATTCAGGACCGGCCGTCTCGTTCATCGTCGCATCGTCGTTCATGATAACGAGCTTTTCCAAGCCGTGACGTTCGCCAAGCTCCCAATCGTTCGGGTCATGCGCCGGCGTGATCTTTACGGCACCGGTACCGAACTCTGATTCGACATACTCGTCAGCAATTATAGGTATCTCGCGGTTTGTTAAGGGCAAAGCAATTGTCTTGCCGACAAGATCTTTGTAGCGGTCGTCATCGGGATTGACCGCAACGGCAGTATCGCCCAGCATGGTTTCGGGACGGGTCGTTGCTACCGTTATAAACCGGTCAGAAGCATTGTCGCCGTCCGATTTCGCCCATATTGCCGTTCGGGCTTTTGCATCGATCACCGGATATTTCAGGTAATAGAGCCTTCCATCCTTTGCTTTTTCTTCTTTTACTTCCAGATCGGAAAGAACGGTCTTGTCCTTCGGACACCAATTTACGATCCGCGTCCCCCGATATATCGAACCTTCTTCGTAAAGCCTGACGAATACTTCGCGCACGGCCTTCGACAAGCTTTCGTCCATCGTAAAACGTTCGCGCGACCAATCTACCGACAAACCCTCGTGCCGGATCTGCCGCGTAATCTCGCCGCCGTACTTCTTTTTCCATTCCCAAACCTTCGCGGTAAACGCTTCGCGGCCGATGTCGCGCGGCGATTTGTGCTCGTCTTTCTTGAGCTGCTTCGTCACCATCAACTGCGTCGATATTCCCGCGTGATCGGTTCCTACGAGAAATAACGTGCGATAGCCCCGCATCCGTTTCCACCGAGTCAGCGTATCCATCAGTGTATGCTGCAGAGCGTGGCCCATGTGAAGGCTGCCGGTGACATTCGGCGGCGGGATCACGATCGAGAACGATTCGGCGTCAGCGTTTTGATTTATCTCGGGCGCGAAAAAACCCGAAGCTTCCCAGCGCTTGTAATGTTCCCGTTCAGCGACCTTCGGGTCGTAGGTCTTCGAAATTTCCATAGATTACGCGCTTCGTCGCGGGCAATGGCAAAAGTTAAATTCTAAAGCAAAAACGGCCGGCTTTCATCTCAAAAATGAAAACTAACCGCAAAGCAAAACTTTTTTGTAAGAAACAATCGGCTTGCTATCGACCGCCGGACATCTTCTCGACGACCTGGCGAACGATCGCATCCATCAGTTCCGGTGAAAGCGTGACGAGCTGTTCGTGTGCGCCGACGTGCGCATTTTCGTCCGAAAGTAGGACCCGCATCGAGTTCACGGCAGGCGGTTCAGGAAGTTCGAGAAGCTCGGCGGCGTCAAGATCGAAAGATGGCTCGGCGGCGGGCTGAGTAACCGGGGCGTCGAACCGGACCGTGTCGTCCTGCATCGGCACGTCGACCGCAGTGATTCCGTTCTGATCGGTCGTTTGGGCGTCAGTGCTTTCCCGCGAAGGATCGCTCGCGACGCTGCGAAAATTTTGACCGGGTGAAGTTGATTCCGAAACGCGCTGCTCGAACGGCGATGGCGCTGCTGGGTGTGTAAATTCGGGATCGTGATCAGGCTCGTCGGGCCGGTACGTACTCGGTGCGTGATATGTCGTCTCGATCATCTCATCATCCATTCCGACATCCGCAAATCTCTCGGCCGCACTCGCCTCAGCGTGAAATGTTTCCGAGTGCGGAATTTCGACCGTTTGCGCGAAGCTATCCTTGTAAAGATGATCGATATCCTGAGTTTCGGGTTCTTCGACAACTGCTTCGGACCAATGGGTAGGGCGGTCGGCATGTTCCTGATGCGGTTCAATATCGACCGAAAAAGCATCGCTCGCTGTCTCTTCGTCCGGAAGCATCGCAGATTCGGGAGCTTCTGTAGATGTTTCCTGCATCAGTTCCGACACCTTTGCGACGAGCTGACGGATGGACTGGAACGGTTTGGTCAGATGCCCGTTCGCCCCAACGCGACGAGCCTCGTCGTCGTCGAACGGCTCGAAAGATCCGACGAGAAGCAACACGGGAATTGTACTTGTGTCCGGATTACCCCGCAGGCGTTCGCAGATCTGATAACCGGTGAGTCCCGGCATGTTCACGTCCGCAAGGACCATGTCGGGCCGCGATTCGGAAATACGCTCCATCGCCTGATCGCCATTTCCGACCGCAATGACATCGATGCCTTCGTCCGCAAAGGTCAGGTTTACGACCTTTTGGATCGTCACCGAATCATCGGCCAAAAGTAATTTTCTTTTTGACACGTTTTTATCGTCTCCCGGGCGAAAAAGAGCGCTGCGCCTGTGTTTGAACGCTAACATTTAGGTACACTTTTCGTCAAGAAATCGCGCAGTGGGCAATCGGTCGGATAAGGACGTAAGGAAATTCACGCTGTAAAATCAATCACGGGAGCGTTCGCGGAGACGGGAGCCTTTAACCAGTTCGACTGCAAGCTCGATCGCGGACTTCATGCTCGACTCGTCAGCTATACCCTTTCCCGCGATATCGAATGCCGTTCCGTGGTCAACGGATGTGCGAATTAGCGGAAGCCCGAGCGTGACATTTACCGCCGAACCGAACGAAAGGCATTTGACGGCGATCGTCGCCTGATCATGATAGCACGCGATGACGGCGTCAAACTCGCCACGGAAGGCTCGTAAAAAGATCGTGTCGGACGAATACGGTCCCGATACGTCGATGCCGAGAGCGCGGCAATGCGCTATCGCTGGTGTTATCTCGTCCGCCTCTTCGCTGCCGAACATGCCACCTTCGGACGCGTGCGGATTGAGGCCCGCGATTGCAATCCGCACTTTACGTGACAACAAAATCTCAAACTGTTTTGAGCTGAATTCGATAAGGTGAGAAAGACTTTCGGCCTTGACACGTTTTATCGCATCGACAAGCGAGAGGTGAGTCGAAAGCAGCACAACGCGAAGCTTATCGGCAAAAAAACTCATGGCGAACTGATCAGTGTTCGTGAGCTTAGCAAGGAATTCTGTATGTCCCGGGTAATCGTAGCCCGCGAGCGAGAGAGCGTGTTTGCTTATCGGCGCGGTTGCAATTGCGTCGATCTGGCCCGCTTTCCACATCGCGACCGCCGTCTCGATGCAAACCGCCGCTGCCCGGCCGGTGTCGGCGGTTTCAACCCCGTGTTTTACTTCGAAATCGAGGCCGCCGGGGTCTTTCACAAAAACCGCATTTTTCGTCGCGGCTGTCTTCCCGATATCAACAAACGCGATCGATTTGCCAAGGCGCAGCGAAACCGCGTCGAGAATTTTCCGGCTCCCGATCAAGACGGGTTCAAAGCCAATGTGCGACCCCAAATCCGCGAGCGCCTTTATGACGATCTCGGGTCCGATCCCCGCAGGATCGCCGATCGTAATACCTATCCGCGGTAATAATTTCTTTTCGCCCTTGGAAATGATATCGGTCGACATTACTTTTGCCGCCGAACTTCGATCAGCGGCGGTCCTCCGCCTTATACATGTATTTTATACTGTGTTTAGGCAGAAGGATATTCGGGCTGTCCTTGCGATTGATCTTGAGCGCGTCGAGGTCGTACCATTCGATCGTGCCGACGATCTCCTCGCCGTCCAGCAGGACGACCACCATTTCGGTCCGCGCATCGATCTGTTTGCGATAGTAAAAAACCTCAGCCAGCGTTTCGACCGGCGGAGGTTTCTTTCTAGAGGTTTGACGATCCGATCTTTCCGGCAGATTAACCATAGTAGAGCCTTACGATGGGAATTAATCTGCCTGTCGGCGAATGAATGTCGGCACGTCGAGATCCTCTTCGCGATTGCTCTCCAAGGCGAACATTGCTCCGCTTTGATTCGGCAGCGTGTCCACTGAACGCGGGTTCGGCATCATCATCTGCGCGGTCGTATCAAAGCCGGTCGCGATCACCGTTACCTTGATCTCATCGTTCATTCCTTCTTTAATGACGTTGCCCCAGATGATGTCGGCATTGTCGTCTGATTCTTCCTCGATCATGCCGATCGCGTCCTCGATCTCGCCGAGCGGCATATTTTCGCCGCCGGTGACGTTGATCAAAGCTGCCTTCGCACCGGTAATCGAATTTTCTTCGAGCAGCTTGTAGTCGAGAGCGGCACGCATTGCTTTCGACGCAGCATCTTCGCCGCTCGCCGAACCGATCCCCATCAATGCGACGCCGCGGCCGCGCATTACCGTCGTCACATCAGCGAAATCGAGATTGATGATGCCTGGCGTTGTGATCAGGTCTGTGATGCCCTGAACCGCTTGCAGCAAGATATCGTCCGCCCGGCGAAAAGCGTCCATCAAAGTTATGCGCTCCTCGACTTCGCGAAGTTTCGAATTGGGAATCGTAATGATAGTGTCCACACACCCGCGAAGCTCAGCCAATCCGCGTTCAGCCTGTGCCATGCGTTTCTTGCCTTCGACCATGAACGGCTTGGTGACGACCGCGACGGTCAAAGCGCCCAGCTCTATCGCAAGCGACGCAACTACGGGAGCCGCGCCTGTACCGGTTCCGCCGCCCAATCCCGCGGTGACAAAGACCATGTCGGAGCCCTCGAGCACGTCGAGTAGTTTTTCGTGATCTTCGAGCGCGGCGTCACGCCCGACCTCCGGATTGGATCCGGCGCCCAGGCCGCGAGTCGATTTGCTGCCTAGCTGGATCTTTAGCGGAGCCCTCGAAGCGTTCAAAGCCTGGAGATCGGTATTCGCGACGATGAACTCGACACCTTTGATCCCCGCTTCGATCATACGATTGACGGCATTGCCGCCGCCGCCGCCGACACCGATTACCTTGATCCGGGCGCCTGTTATCGGCGGTTCGTCGATAAACATTTTCAGTCCGCTATTATCCATTTTAAAATCCTTCCGTATTAATTGAGCAGTTCCGGCTTGTATGAGTTAAAGATCGTTTTTGGATGAAGGTCGAATCCCGAAGGCATCGACTATATCTTGTGCTGATGGACAGACAGCATACAACGATTGGTATTAGAAATCCAGCCCATGCGAGTTATTTATCTAAATTTATCACGAAAATTTTCAAACCACTCCGCAACTCTCCGCGACGGCGACCGCGTGCCCGTGTTTCCGTCACGCATCTGCGACCGCATCGACGATAACGCGAGACCACATGCGACCGCCCACTCCGGCGACTGTACCTCAGCGGCGAGCCCGCCGAAATACGACGGCTCAAGAAATCCGAGCCGGGTCGGGGCGTCGAATACCTGCTCGGCGATATCGACCATTCCGCGTGCCATCGACCCGCCGCCGGTCAGCACAACACCACTCGATATCTGGGCGTTGCGTCCGGAAACTTCGTGCGCGACATGCTGCAGCAGTTCGATAGCTCGGGGCTGCATTATGTCGCAAAGAATTTCTTTCGACAGGCCCCGTGTTTCGTTTCGCCCTACGGGCACGATCTCGATCATTTCCTGCCGCTCTTCATCATCCATCATAAACCCAGCGACACAGCCGTACATGTGTTTGATCTTATTTGCTTCCTGGATCGATACGCGAAGCCCGACGGCAATGTCCTTTGTAAAATGAAGACTGCCGAACGGAAAAACCGCCGTGTGCTGGACCGCGCCGCGACCAAAGATCATCATGCTTGTGATCTCGGAACCGATGTTGACGAGTGCACAGCCGTATTCGCGATCGTCGTCGGTCAAAGTGCTTTCAGCGGCAGCAAGCGGTTCGAGCATCAGGCGGTCAACATCGATGCCCGAACGCCGAACGGCTTTATCAAGGTTCTGCCTGCCCGCGCTCGGTCCGATCACGATATGGACGAGTGATTCAAGTCGAGCGCCGCTCATTCCGATCGGCTCGGTGATGCCATCCTGTCCATCGATGATGAATTCCTGCGGCAAACGGTTGAAAATTTCCCAGCCCGATGGCAATTGCATGGCGCTTGCCGATTCGATAGCTCGCTCCACGTCTTCGTCGGTGATCTCCCGCCCGGCTCCGGCAACGGCGACGACGCCGGCCTTATTCTCGCCGCGATAATGTTCACCGGAAAGATTGACGACCGCTGAATCGATCTCAAGACCACTGACGCGTTCCGCTTCGCCGACCGCCTTTCGGATCGATTCGGAAACAGCTTCGGCGCCGGTGACGATCCCGCGACGGAGTCCGCGAGATTCCGCCTCGCCGATCCCGACGATATTCATTTTGCCGTCATCGGCCGGTTCGCCGACGACGCAGCGTACCTTGCTCGTCCCGATATCGAGGCCAATCGCCTGAATTTCACGATTCATGTTCGTTTCCCTTGCCATCTATTTCGATTTTCGCGGGGCGAGGATCATGTTCGGCCCGTTCAGATCGACTCCCTCGAAGATGTTCCCCTTCCCGACGATCGCCTTGATTCCGCTAGCGAGATGTTGCCCGAAATTTTCACGTCCGACCGCGATCGATACTGTCGTGCCGGAATCTTCGGTCACGGCCCGCGGGTCGCGCATGTCCGCGAGATTGACGAGCTTGATCCGCGTCGCCAGATCGTTCTCCTGCCACTCGCCGAGCATTTTCTGGTAGAGTTTGACGCGTTCGACGTTATCCTTGCCGGCTTTTTCCGACTTGGCTTCGTCCCAGCCTGTCATCGGAAACGGCAGCTTTTCCTCGTTGCCCTCGACCGAGCTTAGAATCTCGCCATCGCCGTCTACCAGAAAATCGCCGCCTGTGGTCCGGACGATCGCTTTCGGCACGCGTTCCCGTATATCAACACGAATACCATTTGGAAGCACCTGCGAAACGGCCGCGTTTTTTACGAAAGCAACTTTCTCGATACGCTGCTTGATCTCACCAAGGTCGGCGTTCCACACGCCGGATCTTTCACTTTGCGAACCGACGATACGCTCAATGTCTTTTTTCGACGCGCGAGTGACGCCGTGGACCTCGATCGACGCGACGTCGAAAAATTCTGACGCGGTGACGGTCCGATAGCCCAAGAAGCCGATTGCTCCGAGGCAGATCAGAATGCAGAAACTCAGTAAAAAGGGCAGCACAAGGTTTCGCCCGGTGCCCGATGTTTTCGGACGTGAACCTCGGCCCTTTGCGGGACGTCTTTTAGCAACGGGTCGCGCTGTTTTCACGGATGTCGGTTTTCTTTTTGTCTTCGTCGCCATATTCGTAATTTATTTCCTGAGCTTTTCTAGTATCTCTTCGGAGAGTCGGGTCACATTTCCGGCACCGAGTGTTATCATCAGGTCGCCGCGTTCGAGTTTAGCCGAAACCTTGTCTGCAGCAGTCTCGATCGAACCTATATATTCAGCATTTTTATGGCCGAATCGTTTGATGTTTTCGGTCAGCACCTCGGCTGTAATTCCGTCGATCGGCGTTTCGCTCGCCGGGTAGATATCCAGCACGAAAACGACATCGGCATTATTGAATGAAAGAGCGAATTCGTCCATCAACTCACGAGTGCGGCTAAAGCGGTGCGGCTGAAAAACGACGACCGTGCGGCGGCCGCCGGCACTATTTTTCGCCGCCGACAGTGTCGCAAGTATCTCCGTGGGATGATGTCCGTAATCGTCGACGACTGTGATTCCATTCGCTTCGCCCTTAAATTCGAAGCGGCGATTTGCATTCTTGAAGGTCGCGAACGCTTCCGCGATCTTTGCGAATGCGATCTCCAATTCCAGAGCAACGGCGGTCGCGGCGAGAGCGTTATAGACGTTGTGCTGGCCAGGTACCGGCAGATCGATATCGCCCATTACTTCGGAGCCGCGCCAAACCGCGAACGAGGAACCAAAGGCGTCGTTATATCTTATGTTGTGCGCCGAGATGTCTGCCTGTGCGGTCAGTCCATAAGTAATGCGGCGACGTTTGATATTCGGGATGATCAGCTGCACATTCGGATCGTCAAGACAGATCACCGCCGAACCAAAAAAAGGAACTTTATTCACAAAATCAGTGAAGCATTGCACGACGTCGTCCATGCCTTTGTACGATTCCATGTGCTCCTTGTCGATGTTCGTCACGACCGCGATGGTCGGGTAGAGCATCAGAAAACTGCGATCGCTTTCATCCGCCTCGGTCACGAACCATTCGGAGCTGCCGAGCTGCGCGTTCGAACCCAGCGTATCGACGACACCGCCAACGACCGTTGTCGGATCGACGCCGGCGTGCTTGAGGATGGTGGCGACCATCGACGTGGTCGACGTCTTTCCGTGCGTGCCCGAGATCGCGACAGCATACGGTTTGAGCGTCATCAGTTCGGCAAGCATTTCTGCACGGGGGATCACGGGAATGCCCCGCTGTTTCGCGGCTACGACCTCCGGATTGTCCTCTTTTACCGCTGAGGAATAGACGACGACCTGCGCGTCGCCGATATTTTCCGCCGCGTGCCCCTCCGCGATCCGCATCTGGAAAAGCCCTTCGAGACGGTCGGTGTTCTTTGACTTTTTGATATCGGAACCAGACACAACAAATCCGAGATTGCATAGTACTTCTGCGATACCGCTCATTCCGATGCCGCCCACGCCAATAAAATGAATTCTCTTTACGTGTCTAAACATTCTTTCCCTTTGCCAATTCCTCTATCAGATCGACGGCCGCACCAGCGGCATCGCGTCTCCCCAATTTTCTTGCGGCTTCGCCCGCGGCCTTCAGACTCTTGGGATCCAATAAAACATTCTTAATCTCGCCCGCCAGCATCTCGCCGCTAAGATCGCTTTGCAGGATCATTTTAGCTGCACCTGCCGCGACCATCGCTTCCGCGTTTTTGCGTTGGTGATCGTCGGCAGCGGTGGGAAGCGGGATCATTATAGACGGCTTTCCCGCCGCCGCGAGCTCGGCACATGTGGTAGCCCCCGCCCGGCAGATCACGAGATCGATTTCCCCGAACTGCGAGACCATATCCGAAATGTAAGGCCTGACGTCCGCATCGTCCCACTGTGCCCGTTTGTACGCTTCGTTCACCTTTTCAAAATCCGCTTCGCCGGTCTGATGCGTGATCCGCAGACGGTCCTTGAGAACTTCCAGAATCGGCAGTGCATGCATGATCGCATTGTTTATCGCACGCGCACCCTGTGAACCGCCGAATATCAACACGCTTATCTTTTCGCCGGGTTGGCGAGGTGCGATATCGAAAAATTCCATTCTAACCGGATTGCCGGTCAGCACGCCTTTCTTCCCAAAAAAACGCATTGCTTCCGGAAACGTAAGTGCCGCTTTATCGACGAAGCGCGCAAGCCGCCGATTTGTAAATCCCGGCAGAGCGTTCGAATCCATCACGAGCGTCGCAATCCTCATCATGCTCGCCGTAAGCAGCACCGGCCCGGAAACATAACCGCCCGCGCCGACAACGACATCGGGTTTGAATTCCCTGATCAGTCGCCGCGCCTCGTAGAAACTTTTTGGCAGAACCGCCAACCCTTTCAGCTTCCCGACAATGCCGACGTTTTTCAGGCCCGCGCTATGCATCAGCGAAAGCTGGAAACCGTTTTCGGGTACGATCCGTGTCTCCAGCCCGCGCGTTGTGCCGACGAAAAGCACCTCACTCGCGGCCTCGCGGCGCACTATCTCGCGTGCGACTGCGATTCCCGGATAAATATGTCCGCCGGTGCCGCCGGCCGCGATTAGTACACGCATTCTACGCCTTTTGCCTGTACACCTTTCGCGCTTTTCTGCGATTCACGGCGGCGGCGCCCGAGCTCTTTTCGCCCGTTCCGGATTGACCGGAAATACTCAGCAGAATTCCTACGGCGAACAACGTCATCAGAACCGATGTGCCGCCGTACGAAATGAACGGCAGCGGAATTCCCTTCGCCGGCAGTATCGATATTACGACGCTAATGTTGAACAATGCCTGGACTGTAATTCCGGTGATCAAGCCGATACCGAGCAGCGTTCCGAATCTGTCCGGAGCCGTCAGGGCCGCACGCGTTCCGCGCCACAGCAGCAAGCCGAAGGCGAGTACGATCGCCAGCGTGCCGATCAGCCCGAGCTCCTCGCCGACAACTGAAAAAATAAAATCCGAATACGGATACGGCAGATAGAATAATTTCTGACGGCCCATCGCATATCCTTCGCCAAAGATTCCGCCGGAGCCGATCGCGTAGAGCGACTGGACGACCTGATAAGCCGTGTCGTCGGCATGATTGTACGGATCGAGAAACGCCATTATGCGCTGCATGCGAAACGGCGCGAGGATAACCGCGCCAAGCGCCAATACGACCATGGCGGCGGCGAGCGACGCAACATGGAGCATTCGGGCGCCCGCAGCAAAATATACCGCCGAGAACGCCGCACACAAGACGATCGCCGTTCCGAGGTCGGGTTCCAGAAAGATCAAAACTATGAGCAAAACGAGTACACCTACGCACCGGACGACCGTAGTTTTCAATTCGCCGACCGTCTCCTCGTTTTTCGTCAGGTAATACGCGAGAAATACC
Organism: Pyrinomonadales bacterium; assembly: GCA_038254305.1. Taxonomy (GTDB): domain Bacteria; phylum Acidobacteriota; class Blastocatellia; order Pyrinomonadales; family Pyrinomonadaceae; genus OLB17. Next base: position 43,674 of record JBBSGG010000013.1, on the reverse strand, counting down.
GGAAGAGCGATCTTGGCGAGCTCGGACGGTTGAAACGAAAAGCCGCCGAACCTGATCCAACGCCTCGCCCCGTTGATCTCGGGAAACACAAAAACGGCTACCAAGAACACGGCCGTGATACCTAGAAGCGCGTAAACGGTTCGTTCCTTTTGCAGTTGGTGGTAATCCAATCTGCTCGTGACATACATCACGGCGATACCGAGCAGCGTGAAGATGAGCTGTTTGTAAAAGTAAGCGAACTGCGTTGCGCCCTGTGTCTCCTTTTGCGAGATCATCGCGGACGCGCTGTAGACCATCATCGTGCCGAACAGAGCGAGCCCCGCCGCGATCGCGAACATGAACCAATCAATCCTGTTCCTGCTGCTGGTCATATCTGGGCCTGACGCTCAGCTATGTGGCTGACGCCAATCTCGATCATCGCGACACTTTTCTTGAAAACGCTTCCGCGTTCCTCGTAACTCGTGAACATATCAAAACTCGCGCAAGCCGGTGCGAGTAAAACCGCATCACCGTTTTTGGCCGCAATGAAAGCCTTTTCCGTCGCTTCATTCATTGTCCCGGCGCGAATGATAGGGGCAATGCCGTTTAGCTGCGATTCGATATTGTCCGCGTCTTCGCCGATAAGCACGAGCGTTCGGACCGATGATCTGATCGCCTCTTTCAGCGGCGCATAAGGTGCATTCTTTCCGCGCCCGCCCAAAATCAGAATTGTTTTGCCGTCGCCATCGGCCAGAGCGTCGAGCGCTTTTAACGTCGCATCGACCGATGTTGCCTTCGAGTCGTTATAAAAGCGCACGCCGTTTATCTCGCGGACAAACTCGATACGATGCTCGACACCGGCGAAATTAGCGATCGTATCGCGCATCGATTCAGGCGAGGCGCCGCAGGCAAGACCGGCGGCTAACGCGGCGAGAACATTCTCGACATTATGCAGTCCGCGAAGAGAGATCTCAGGCCGCGTGGTCAGAATTTTTTCCTTCCTGTTCGCCCGGCATATAAGGTCCCTGCCGCGGAGAAACAAGCCTTCGTCGAGCTCTTTCGTCACACTGAAAAGCGTGACATTTGCGCGTAGGCCTTCGATCCAGGATCGGGTGATCTCATCGTCAGCATTCAAGATCGCAACGTCGTCCGCGGTCTGATTTAGAAAGATCCTGTGTTTTGCAGCCGCGTAATCGGTAAACGATTCATAACGGTCGAGATGGTTCGGCGTAACGTTCAGACAGATCGCAGCATTCGCGCGAAAATCTCGGATCGCCTCAAGCTGAAAACTCGAAAGCTCGACGACCGTCCACGTCTCGTCCGTCGACGATTCCGCGAGACTCAAAAGGGGCGTGCCGATGTTGCCGCCGACTTGCGTTTTAATGCCGGCGTTTTTTAAGATCTCACCGATCAATGTCGTCGTAGTCGTTTTTCCGTTTGAACCGGTGATGCCGACGATGCGGCCCTTCATGAATCTATATGCGAGCTCGACCTCGCCGATCACTTCGCCGTCTTTTCGATCGACGTATCGCGCCGGAATTGTGTTTGCGGGCACACCCGGCGACATAACGACAAGATCGATCTGATCAAGCAGCCACGACGGCAGCTCGCCGCCGATCGCGCCGACATTGTGCGACTCTTTGAGAGCTCGCGCGGCCTCCGGCCATTCGCCAACCGACTTTTTATCGTGCAATGCGACCACGGCTCCGCGTTCCGCCAGAAACTTTGCGGAAGCGATGCCCGATTTGCCGGCACCGAGCACAAGAGATTTTCTGCCTTCGATCCGCATATACTTGGAGGAAGCCTGCCCGTATGGGTGAGCTAAGATGACCGGCACTATCTTACGGCCAGGCCTCCGCCTTTTTTCTCAACGAAGTTTCAACGTCGATAAACTCAGCAATGCGAATAATATCGCCACGATCAGGAACCGGAATACGATCTTCGGTTCCTTCCAGCCCGTCATTTCAAAATGATGATGAAGCGGCGTCATTTTAAAGATACGTTTTCCCGGCTGGCCGCCGCGTTTCGTGAGTTTGAAGACCGAAACTTGCAGCATTACTGAAACTGCTTCGAGAATGAACACGCCGCCGATGAACGGGAGGAGAAATTCCTGCTTCGTCAAAACCGCGACGGTTCCGAGGGCTCCGCCGATCGCGAGCGATCCCACGTCACCCATAAACACTTCCGCCGGCGGCGAGTTGTACCAGAGAAAACCGAGGCTCGCGCCTACCATCGCGCCGCAGAAGACTGTCAGTTCGGACGCTGACGGATTGAATGTAATATCCAGATACTCTGCCCATCGGCGGTCGCTGCCGACATAGGTCAGCGCGGTTAATGCAGACATTGCGATGAACGTCACACTGGTCGCAAGGCCGTCCAATCCGTCCGTGAGATTCACGGCGTTGGACGAACCTAAAAGTATAAAAGCGATGAAGATCAGATAGATTCCCGCCGGAATTACACTGATGCCGATAGACGGATTGGTCTCGGCCGTCGCCTTGATAAAAGGAATGCTCAGGTTCCACGAGTAACTTGTGAAAAAATATAGGACAGCCCATACGATAACGGCCGTTACTAGCTGTCCAGCGATCTTCTGCCTGCCCGTCAGGCCGAGGCTGCGTTTCCTGACTATCTTTATATAGTCGTCGGCAAACCCGACCGCGGCGAACATCGTAGTCGCGCCGAGTGCGAGCCACAGATAAAGATTATCGAGTCGCGCCCAAAGGATCGTCGACAGAAAGACGGAACCGATGATCAGTATCCCGCCCATCGTCGGCGTTCCCTTTTTTTCGTAATGCGACGCCGGGCCCTCCTGTCGGATCTCCTGGCCGAATTTCATCGCCGACAGTTTGCGGATCACCTGTTTTCCGAAAAGCAGCGAAATGACCAGCGCCGTGATCGTCGCCCATGCGGTACGAAACGTAAGATACTGAAAAACGTTGAGGCCTTTATAAAAATAAGACTCGCTCGATGGGCCGTAATCGCGGTAGAGAAGTTGATAGAGAAAGTAATAAAGCATTTTCGGTTGTGAGGTGCGGGGCCTGCGGCACGCGGCATGAGGGCCGCGCGCATTTCCTATCGCTCTACCGCTTCGCTTTTCTCTCCTTCGAATTTCTCAAAAAGTTTATCGAGTACCTTTTCGGTTCGCACACCTCGCGAACCTTTTATGAGGACGACGTCTCCGGGCTTGACCTCGGTCGCCAGCCATTCGCCCGCTTTGTCGGAATCCTCCGCAAACTCGGTGTTGGCCAGGCCCCCAGCGCGCGCGCCGTCGACCAGTTGACGCCCGAAGCCGCGTACGCCGACAAGCAGGTCGAGACCGAGCTCCGCGAGTTTGCCGCCGATTTCGTGATGGATCGAAGCAGCCTCGGGGCCGAGCTCGAGCATTTCACCGGCAACCACGATCTTGCGACCTGCTCCGGCGCCTTCGACAAGCGTCCGGACCATGGAAAGAAGCGCGGCCGGATTTGAGTTGTAGGAATCATTAATTACGGTGAAACCTTTGGCAAACCCGACGATCTCGCCACGCTGCGCCGGAGCGGCCGTCGTGCCGAGGGCCGAGGCTATCTCGTTGGCATCCATGTCGAATATATGCCCGACTGCCGCGGCCGCGAGCGCGTTTGAAATATTGTGCCTACCGTTAAGCGGAAACGCGACATAGGCGTTTCCGTTAGGCGTCGTCAGCGTGAATTTCGTCGAACCGAAACTTTCGAAGCGAATATCAGAGGCACGTATATCAGCGTTCGCATCGATCGCATAGGTGACCGTTCTGCCCTTGCTTTGCTCGCGCATTTCCAGAACGAACGGATCGTCGGCATTTAAGACCGCGGTTCCGCCCGGCTTCATTCCATCAACAAGCTCAGCCTTCGCCTTGGCAATATTCTCGATCGAACCGAGATGTTCGAGATGCACCGGCAGAACGTTCAGCTCGACGGCCACATCCGGCGGCGTAATGCGGCAGAGACGCGCGATCTCATTCATCGGCGTCGACATTCCCATCTCAAGAACGGCGATGTCGTAACCCGGATCCTTGGCGAGATTAAGCACGGTCAGCGGATGGCCCAGGCCGTTGTTATAATTCTTAATGTTCCGCAGAACTCTGCAGCCGCTTGCGGCGAGGACGTGTGCGGTAAGTTCTTTCGCGGTCGTCTTGCCGGCGCTGCCCGTGACGGCAACGACGGGTTTATTCCAATCGAGATATACGCGGTGAGCAAGATCCTGAAGGGCTTTGATCGCGTCGGCGACGAAAATCAGTCGATCTTCGAACGGCGCGAGAGCTGACCGGTGCATTTCAAAACGGTCCCTGCGTACAACTGCTGCGGCGGCACCTTTTTCCAGGGCAGGTGCGGCGAAGATCGTCGCGTCATCGAAATCACCGTTGAAGCAGTTGTTTGAATAGTCGGGCTGCGACAGTGCAAAAAATACATCGCCCGCATTAACGTCCCGTGAGTCTATCGCAAAGGACACGACATCACGTTCCGTCAATGCGGGATCGATATGCGGGGCCGCCGCTCTCATATACTCAATTGCAGTTGCGAGCTTCAATTCCTAAACCACTTCCTGTCATGTCGAAGATTTATTTTTTATCGGTGCCTTCAGCTTCGACGGCTCGACGGCCTTCGGCCTGGAAGCCGACCTCGCCTTATCATCAGCCGGCGGCCTGGCGGGCAGCGACGGTTTCGCTGCAGCATGGGCCTTTTTTGAGGCGGCCGCGGGTTGGCTGGCAGCCTTGGCCGCATGTCGTTCGTCCGGTTCGGCAGCGGGCATATCGGCCGTGCCGGGTTCCATCGGCGCCGCTTCAGGTACCACCTCATTCGACGCCGTTAACTGCTGATTCGTTCCCCCTTGCCGTGCAACGCCCAATTCGGGCAGAATTTGTTCGGCAATATCGTGAAAGACCGGAGCCGCGACCTGGCCGCCGTCACGGCCGCCAACCTTCGGCTCGTCCATCACAACGCCGATCGTGACAACGGGGTTTTCCGCCGGTACAAAACCGATGAATGACGAGATATATTTCGACGAGCTTATCTTTTTCGTTTCTTCGTCAAACTTCCACGCCGTACCTGTTTTGCCGGCGGACGTATAGCCATCGAGCTGTGCTCTTCGGGCGGTTCCGGTGAGCACTACTTCACGCAGCATTTTGCGCAGGTCTCGTGCCGTCTCGGCACTGAAGGCCTGCGTTTTTGCAGGCTCGGCACCGCGATCAATGATCTCATCGGACTGTCGAATTTCTTTTATTATGTGCGGTTGAATTCTGACGCCATCATTCGCTATCGTCGCAAAAGCGGTAACCATTTGCAAAGCCGACACGCCAATTTCATAACCGATTGACATCGACGCCAGCGAGTCGCCGTTCCACTTCGCCGGGTTGCGGACAATGCCGCCTGTTTCAGCCGGCAATTCGATTCCCGAGCGCTGCCCGAAACCAAGTCTTTGCAGAGCAGAATAGAAGTTTTCCTTGCCTACACGCAGGCCCGTTTTGATCGCGCAAACGTTGCTCGACTGCGCAAGTGCCTTCGCGTATGTGACGCTGCCGATCGAATGCGAATCGCGGAAGGTATGCTTTGCTACTTCGATCGTTCCGTTGCCCGCGTCGATCATTCCGTCGGGCGTGATCAGCTTGTTCTCAAGTGCGGAGCCGTAGGTAACAAGCTTGAAAACAGAGCCGGGCGAATAGACGCTCTGAATCACGCGGTTCGTGAGATTGTCCTTATTGATCTCGCTGAGATTGTTCGGGTTGAACGTCGGATAATTTGCAAGGGCTAGTATCTCGCCCGTGCGATGATCAGTCACTATCACCATTCCTGATTTGGCCCCGGATTCGCGCACGGCTTTTTCCAGAGCTTCCTGCGCCTGAAACTGAATATCGCTGTCAATCGTCAGCACAATATCCTTTGGCGCCTCTTTCTCGGAGACCGTCTCGTCGTAAATGCGGCCCAGGCGATCGCGCTCTGAGGTTTTCTTGATCACTTCGCCGTAAAGGTTGGTATTTTGCGACTGCTCGATCCCAGCCTGGCCGACACCGTCGGCATTGCTGAAACCGATGACATGTGCGGCAAGGGTTTCATGCGGATAGCTGCGCATCTGGCCCTCACGCCAGTATAAACCCGCAAATCTTGGCGAATCGGCTTTTTTGACATCCGGAGATTCGAGTGCGAGATTTATTCGTTGCACCGCGATCTCGTCCAGGTTTTTCGCAAGCGGAAGAAATTTCCGTTCGGCTGATTTCGCTTCCTTTAGTTGTTTGAGAAGCTGAATCGGGTTCGAACCGGTTATTACCTTCGCGATCGTTCGCGCCGCCGAGGGGAGATCGGCGATCTCCATCGGATTGGCATAAAGCGTTTTGACATTGACGCTCATCGCCAGCACGCGTCCGTTGCGGTCATATATGGTCCCGCGCGGCATGCGGGTTCGTTTCACAACCGTGCGCATTCCCTCGGCCCTGGCCAGAAGCCATTCGTGCTGATTGACCTGCAGATGAACGAGACGTGCGCTAATTCCGCCGATCCATAATACGAAAACGGCGACGATCAACAGAAAACGTGTAAAGGCAACCTGCTTGAGGCTCTTTTTATTTGTCTCTTTACGCTGTCTCGATGCCATATATTTAACGCAAGGCTACTAAACGATCCTGGCTGGTACGCTGCATAACGATTTTCTTTATTGATCTTTCGCCTGGTGCTTCCGTGTAAACGGCCTTGACCGCCTTAACGGCGATCGGACGCTCCGCCGCGTCGTGGGTTCTTACAGGAACGATCTTGTCGGTCTTCGCATGAGCCGAAGCCGAAGTCGTCGTCACGACGACCGATTCGCGCTCGCGGAAGCCGAGGCTGCGGGCCGATTTTCTGATCTCGGACGGCGAAAGTGCGATCTCGCGTGCAAGGGTCAGCCGGCGTTTCTCGGCGTTCAACTCTTCGACCTGCTTCCTCAATCGCGAATTATTGAAACCGATGTCCATCGCGTTAAAGTGCTGGCGGGCGGCGAAGAAAAATCCTGCGGCCATCAGGCTCGCACAGGCGATCGTCAGTAAAAAATATCCCCACGAGATCGAGGTCGTGTTCGGGTTCGTGCGGGCGAAAGTGTTCTGGGTAAAAGGCATGGCATTCCTTTCTCTCATTGGGCGGTCTCCTGCTGTGCTGAAAAAACTGGACTAGTTCGAACGCCGTGCGGCACGAAGCTTGGCGCTGCGGGCTCGGGGATTGCTGACGATTTCGAAGTCGCCGGCGACCACCGGCTTTCGAGTGAGAATATCTATCTTCTTTACGGCACCGCAAGCACATTGCGGGATGCGCGGCGGGCAGAGGCATTTGCCGCTAAGTTTTTGAAAAGTCTGTTTCACGATTCTGTCTTCCAGGGAGTGAAATGAAATAACTACAAGCCTGCCGTCAGTCCGAAGCGAATCGACCGCGTCGTTAATGAATTCTTCAAGTATCTCGATCTCCCTGTTCACCGCAATCCTCAATGCCTGGAACGTCCGCGTCGACGGATTTATCTTGTCCTTCGGACTTCTGCGTACCGAGCGTTCGACCAATTCGGCGAGCTCGCGTGTTGTCCTGACCGGTTCACCGGCTTCCCTTCGCTCGACTATGCGGCGTGCGATCCGCCGTGAAAATCTTTCTTCGCCGTAGTTATATATGAGGTTGGCGATATCCTCTTCGGGCAGTTCGGCGAGCAGATCGCCCGCGGTTTGCCCTTTCGAGCGGTCCATTCGCATATCAAGCGGTGCATCGCTGCGGAAACTGAATCCGCGTTCCTTACTGTCAAGCTGCAGCGACGAAACTCCAAGATCGGCGAGAATGCCGTCAACCTTCTTTTCGCCAAGACCCCCGAGGACCGTTTTTATGTCCTCAAAGTTTGCTTGGACGATCTGGATGCGACTCCCGAAGTTTTCGAGTCGCTTTCTCGCAAAGTCAATGGCTTCGTCGTCCTGATCGATCCCGAAAACTCGAGTGCCTTCGACCTTTATAATAGCTTCGGCATGGCCGCCGAGTCCAAGCGTCGCATCCACGAACGTTTCGCCGGACATTGGAGCCAGAAAGTCGAGCGTTTCGTCCAAGAGGACGGATATATGCGGTCTTTCAGCATCGCTTTCGGACATATTCAAAGAGCGGTCTGCTTTGCGGACACAGTTCTACGGAGGCGTGCGGGCACGCATTTTAACGATTTAGTTGCTCTTACCGGGTGAAATTCAATAATCTTTGGCCTTTTCCCGTCGGTACGCAAAGATTATTTCAAGTTGTTGCTTCCTGCTTATAACAGCGTCGCCTGATTGTGGGAAGTGCTTAAAAAATTAAACACTCATTATGTTTTCAAGATCTTCGCATGAACCACTTTCGCGATCGAAGCGAATATCTAGATGCATAATAGGCGTAACCAGAAATCCTTGTCAAGAAGAATCGAAAACTATTTTTTAATCACATGCTTAAACCGCACCGCATTTCAGCAAGATTATGTGGAGAATGGCACGGGGGCTCGTTTTTATATCCATGTAGTTTGGGTTAGAGTGTATTTTTTGGCAACGTTTATGAACCCGATCTTGTTGCAGCTCTTGATCTTCGGCACGTTAGCGGCGCTCGCGAACGTCCTCGGCGGACTGGTGCTTTATCCGCTTGGGATCCAGCATGGATACAAGAAAAGCCTAAAATACCTGCTGGCGATCGGCGCGGGTTTCATGCTGGCGGTAACGTTTTTTGAGATCGTCCCGGAAACCATACTTCTATGGCAGCGGACCTATCCGGAGACAGCCGATAAGCTTTATACGCCGATGCTGCTGCTTCTGGTTGGATATCTGATCACGCAGTTTTTCGAACACACGATCGCGCCGCATTTTCATCTCGGCGAAGACGTACATAACGAAGGCGTGATCGCGCCGCGTTCGGCATATACCGGGATCAGCGGCCTGCTCGTTCACACATTTTTCGACGGCGTTTCAATCGCGGCGGCTTCGCAGCTCGACGTGCGGATCGGCTTTCTCGTGTTCATCGCCGTTTTTCTACACAAATTTCCCGAAGGCTTCACGATCGGCTCGATGATCGTCGGCGCCGGCAAAGGAATGAAAGAAGTGATATTCGCCACGGCCCTGATCGGCCTGACGACGATACTAGGCGTTTTATTATTTTATTTTCTCGGAAGCGTATTCGGATTCTCGGTCGCGTATGCGTTGCCGCTTGCGAGCGGCGTAACACTTTACGTTGCCGCGTCCGACCTTATTCCCGAGGTAAATCATCACGGCGGTCACAAACCGCTTGTCTCATTTTCGGTTTTCGGCGGTGTCGCTCTCTTTTTCGGTATTCATCAAATCGTCGACATTTATTTTGGGCACTAGGCAAGTAAATATTTTTGGAACAAATCCACTTCGCCGTCGTTAAACATATGCGGAGGTAAACTGACCATGCGTGAACCATTTGTTGCAGGAATACTGAGCTTTTTGATTCCCGGAGTAGGACAGATTTACAACGGCAGAATTTTGATAGGGATTCTTTGGTTAGTGTTAACGGGCATTTCCTGGATAGGCTCCGCGGGACTCCTGGGATGGGTCGTTCACCTGTTTGCCGCCTGGTGCGCATATAGCTACGCCAAGGATAATCCGATCAGAAGTTAGTTTCTTCATACAATCCTCCTTTTGCCCGGTGCCCGTGAGTACCGGGCTTTTTTGCGCGTTTTTCAAGTTACAGGTTTTAAAGTAAGATGTCGTAACGTGACAGAGACCGCTGCCCACAAATTTCCCGGGCGAGCGCCTAATCAATTCCCACAGTAAATTATGGTCAAAGACGGCCTCCCTTTCGTAATCGTCCCGGTCGTGATCGCTCTGATTTCCGGATTTTTCGGGATATGGATCGCGGCGGCGGTTTTTGTCGCGCTTGCGGCATTCATGGCGTATTTTTTCCGCGATCCCTATCGTCAAAAGCCGGCGGGCGACGGACTGATCGTTTCGGCGGCGGACGGCCGCGTGACACGAATTGACAAGGGTGATTCGGGACAACTCGTCAGCGTTTTTCTTTCGCCGTTCGACGTGCATATCAACAGGTCGCCGATCACCGGCGTCGTAACCAGCGTCGATTACGTCGCCGGCCGTAAATCGCCGGCGACCAGCGATGCGTCGAGCCTGGTCAACGAGCGCAATTCATTGACCATCGACGGAAACGGTTTTACCGTGGTGTGCACGCAGATCGCGGGAATACTTGCCCGCCGTATCGTCTGCTGGAAAAAAGCGGGTGATAGCGTCCAGGCCGGCGAGCGATTTGGACTGATCAAGTTCAGTTCACGCACGGACCTTTTGATCCCGGCCACGGCCGAAGTGCTCGTAAAGATCGGCGATCGTGTAAAAGGCGGCGAGACGATCATCGCCAGGCTCGCCTGATATGGATACCACCGAAGCGAAGAGCGTCCATCGCGGCTTAAAAAAAGGACTGTATGTGATCCCGACCGCTTTCACCGCGGCGAACGTCGGAATGGGATTTCTCGCCGTGCTTTATTCGATCCGTGGTTTTCAGGTCATCCACACAAACCCTGTCGGTGCTTCGGGTTACTTTAACTACGCGGCGATAGCGATAATGCTGGCGATCTTGTTCGATACGCTCGACGGCCGCGTTGCCCGAATGACCAAGACAGCAACCGAGATCGGCGTGCAGTTCGATTCGCTCGCCGATGTGCTGACGTTCGGGATCGCGCCGATCGCGCTTATGTACAGCTGGGGCATAGGCGCCGCGTTCGCCGAGCACACCTCGGGGCACGCTCTCGGCGTGTTTCTGCTGTTCATGTACCTGATGTGCGGTGCATTTCGACTGGCCAGGTTCAACCTACAGGCGATGCGGCCGCGCGTGCTCCAGGAAGGTACGCCAAAAATCGACAAAAAAAATTTTGTCGGGCTGCCGATACCGCCGGCGGCGGGCCTAATGGCCGCGATCGTGCATTACGCACCGCTGCCGCTGAGTTGGTACGGCGAGGGATTGGCACGATTTTATTGCCTGTTGATGATGATCCTGATCGCCATACTCGGCGTTCTGATGGTAAGTACGATCCGCTATTCGAGCATGAAAACGGTTGGCACAGGCCGCCGCAATCTTTATCTCGTCCTGCTGGTAGCGGCCGTCGGCATGCTTGTATGGCTTTATTCGGAATACATGCTTCTGATCATGTCAGTGACTTATGTTGCACACGGCGTGCTTTGGTATCTGCTCAGCATCTTCAAACCCGCAACAAAATCCAGGGTCGAACAGACCGAGGTATGAGGTCTCCTCATTTGGTTTAGAGCGAGCAAGCGAACGCTCAGGCGAAGTAAGCAGCTTTGTCGGTTGCCGGACTCTATCGTTTTTTCCGGAAGGGAATGAGCATCGACACCCGCACCCGCAGGAAGCAATGCACGAACAGAGAAGATCGCAACACGATTGCTGACCTTATACTTCAGACGCCCGTTGTCGGCACCGGCGTGCTGGTCGGTGAAGACGCGATCGACAAAACACTCAAAAAATGGCTGGAGAAAAAGTCGCAAAACAGAGTGACCACGACGATCAAATTTCTTCGTTCCATGCTGACGCCAACGACAAGCTTCGCCATTCTTCTTCGCGGAAAAGTGCCGTGGAAAGAGTCAACAGAAAGTAAAGTAACTATCGGGCGCGGCTGCGTGATGGTTGCGAACGCCGCTGCGATCCCGATTTACGCCCGTGACGCGGCTGTTCGTCGATATCATCGTCATAGCGGTAGCGGCTCGATACCAGAAGGGAGATCAGCGTCAGAAACATCACGGATATCGCGGTGGTGTGAAGGACGAAATCGAAGATGCTGTGGACGAGCACCGCAAATATGCCGGCAACGGCACCGACTGCCACACCGCGGCGCCAGGTGTTTTCGACGCCGATTGCCGCGCGTGCGGTTTTGAAAAGTACGAACAGAAAGAATAGCCCGATCGCTATTCCGGCAAATCCAGCGTCGGAGATAACTTGCAGGTAATCGTTGTGCGCCTGTTCTACGCGTTCCAGGCCGCTGTGGTCATCGTACGGCGTGAACGCCACCCCGTACGCACCGAGACCGGCACCGAACGGCATATTGTTTTTGATCACCTCCAAGGAAACCTTCCAAATGTGGGCACGGTCAGTGACCTTTTCGTTGGCGACGGCCGTGTCGCTGAGACGCGTCAGCGAACTGTCGCCGCCAACAAAGAATGAACCCCCGATGATCGCGAGAAAAAGTAAAACGGCGAGTCCGATCTTCGCGCCCGTGATATTGCCGCTTTTCGACCGCATGGTCATCAACGCAAGGATGACAAGCTCAGCTATCAGAGCGACCAGGCCGCCGCGCGAACCGCTGAGAAGAAGGGCAGAGCCCATAAGCGCGATCGACGTTAGATATAGGAGTCGCTTGTCGCGTTCGACGGCGCCGACAAATATTAGGCCGAGCGGTATCGCCGCCGCCATTTCGATCAACGCTGCAAAATTGTGCCGGCTGACGAAAGATCCGAACGGCGTCGTGAATGGACGTTCGTAGATTCCATAGATCTTGTCCGGACTAAGTACCGATTGGAGGATCGCAAAGAACGCATAAAGCGCTCCGAATATTGTGATCATCGCGGCGACCTTTCTTAGCCGTGAAGCGGAATCGAAAAGCACTAGCGTTGCTGCCAGAAATAAAAATAGTGCGACGAAATGAAGTGCGTTGACCTCGGTCGCGAATGGATCGAGCGAGATGGTCCGCGGAATACCGCTGACGCCCGCAATGGCTCCGAGCGAGCCAAAAGGTATCACCTGAATTATCCCGTACAATGCGGCGGCCGCCAGCGGCCATTGCAGCCGCGATGAGCTCAAACGAAAGCTGCCGATCTTCCATCCGTCCACCGACAACAGGATCACTAACGCCGCGACCGATGCGTAAAACATCGAGATTATCGGCTGGTGCACGGCGCCGTAGGCGAGCGTCGTCAAAATGACGATCGCACAGGTCAGGATAAATGCCGTTTTATTCGCCCACGTCATAAGGATCTACTGTCGGGCAAGCGTGAAATCGTCGTACCACAGTGTGCCGATTATCGGGCACTCGTCGCCGCAATAGCCGCGCGTTGTTCGGATCGTAATGCCCTCGCAATTTTCGGGCGCTGTAAAATCGATGGATATTTGCTGCCAGTCGCTCGTGCCCGAGAAAAACGGCTGAGACGCGCCGAGCACGGCGTCATCGTTCGCACTTGCGACCTGGAGCAGAGGCTGTCCACCGCTGCGAAGATTTTCGGTCCGTACCCAGAAAGAAAGCCGGTAACGCTGTTTGGGTTCAACGACGACTATCTGGCCGAGATTAAATAGTGCGGGTTTAGAATAGCCGCGAAATACAAAGCGAATGCTGCGAGCTCCGCTGTGTTTGACGACCGAATCGGTCGCGATATCGAGCCGGCCGTCATTTCGCAAAACCTTCCATCCGAAAAGGGATTCGTCGCTGCCAACAAACGTTTCGAAGCCGGCATTGGTGACTGTTTCGGCCGCGGCGTCCGGGTCAAGTCCGGACTGTTTTGAAAACTCGAGAGCCTGCCGGTAAAAGCGCTTGTCGTTCAGGCCTTTTGCGATCGTCGTCGCGATCTGCGGGTGTTCCGCCTTGTCTTCGGGCGAAAGCAGATTCCAGATACGAAGCGAATCGGCCGGACTGCTGCGAACCGCATAAAAAAGCGCAAGGCTTGCCCGCACATCGGGCGTGTCGGCCGCAAGCGATTCGACCTTGGAAGCGTCCTTGCCAAAATAATCCCACGCCAGCGCAAAAACCTGATCGCGGTAAACGAGGCTGCGTTCGGTCGCACGTTTCAGCTCGGCAAAGGCCTCTTCCGTCCGGTTCTGCCGCAGGTAGAAATTGCCGAACTGCCAGTGCGGAAACGTGTAATCCGGCGCCAGGTCGACGGCGCGTCGAAACGCGAGTTCAGCGCTATCCGCACGCTCGGCTTGCTCGTCCGCGCGGCCAAGCTCGATCCAATACCGGTAGTCATTTGGGGCGCGCCGAACGACGTCCTCGAAAAGACGCGTCGACGTTTCGATGCTCTCGGGCGTGAAGGTTTCCTTCTCGTTGGCGGCAGCAAGCCATCGAGTCGACGGATCGCTCGGAGCGAGCTTAACCGCCAGGTTCGAGACGTCGCGTGCGTCCGGCTGTGACGGCGATGTCAGCTCCGCAAGCATGTTGCCGGTCTGCCAGCTAATAGCATAAAACGCGAAAACAAGCGTCGCCAAAACGCCGCTGGCTGCGATCGCTTTCCCTCGCGAACTGGTTCGGGCAAGTACGATGAATTGTTGATCAGGCATTCGGGAAATCAGGCAAAGAATTCAGCGATTTTATCGACAACATACGTTTGCTGTTCGGCTTTGAGCTCCGGAAAGATCGGGAGTGCAAGCGTTTCTCGGGCCGCTTTTTCCGATTCGGGAAAATCCCCGGCGGCGTATTGGAGATACTCGAAACATTCCTGCAAGTGCAGTGGCACAGGATAATAAATGTCCGTACCAATACCGTCTGCGGCGAGAGATCCGCGAAGCTCATTGCGGCGTTTCGGAACGCGAACAACGTACTGATTATAGATGTGCCGTACATTCTCACGCTCGAAAGGAATGCGGACCTGCTCGGCAAGGCCGGCGTCGGTAAAAAGCTCGCGATAACGGTCGGCATTTGCTTTGCGCGCATTTGACCACGTATCGAGATGCGGCAATTTTACCCGAAGAACCGCTCCCTGAAAACCGTCGAGACGAGAATTTAGACCGACCCATTTGTTGTGGTAACGTTCTTTCGAGCCGTGAACGCGCAACGCGCCCAATTTTTCGGCGAGTTCATCGTCGTCGGTAGTCATAAAGCCGCCGTCGCCCATTCCGCCCAGATTTTTAGACGGGTAAAAGCTGAAACATCCGACCTCACTCATTGCTCCGGCCCGAACACCGTTCTCATCCGCGCCGATCGCCTGCGCCGCGTCTTCGACAAGCGCAATGCCGCGCTTTTTCACCAAGTCGCGCAGAGCGGTCATGTCGGCACATTGTCCGTAAAGATGCACCGGCTGGATCGCCTTTGTGCGGTCGGTGATCTTCGCCTCGACCCGCGAAACGTCGAGATTGTATGTGAGCGGATCGATATCGACGAAAACCGGGACAGCACCGAGTCGCGTGACCGCGCTGGCCGTGGCAAAGAAACTGTACGGTGTAGTGATAACTTCGTCGCCGGCTTGGACGCCGACGGCCATCAATGCCAGCAGCAGCGCGTCGCTTCCCGATGCGCAGCCGATCGCGTGCTTTGTGCCGCAGTATTCGGCAAGCTCGCACTCAAGCGCTTTGACCTCGGCGCCGAGAATAAACCCATTTGTATCTAGTACGCAAGCAAGAGCGGCGTCGATCTGCGGACGGAGAGCAGCGTTCTGTTCGGAAAGGTCTAATAGAGGAACATTCATTATGAGATCGCAGCCGAGCAAACGTGTCCGGTCTTTTATCAAATGAGTTTAACCAAACGGCCGTCTATTTGCATTTTACGGCGTTCTTTTTTAGCCTTGACGACGATGATCTCCGATAAAACGAAGCGGACCGGCGAGATACTCAAGCGTCTGAAAAAGGCGTATCCCGATGCTCACTGCGCGCTTAATCACTCCAGCCCGTTTGAGTTGTTGGTCGCTACGATCCTATCGGCGCAGTGCACCGATGAACGCGTGAATATCGTAACCACGACGCTTTTCCGCAAATATCGTGGGCCGCAGGATTTTATCAACGCCTCGCCGGAAGAACTTGAAAAGGATATTCATTCGACGGGCTTTTTCCGTAACAAGGCCCGCAATATCAAAGCCGCTAGCCAACGTCTCGTCGAAGTATACCGCGGCGAGATCCCGCACACGATGGATGAGATACTCACGCTCGGCGGTGTCGCGAGAAAAACGGGAAACGTTGTGCTTGGAAACGCATTCGGCATCGCGGCGGGCGTGGTCGTCGACACGCACGTTTCACGACTCTCTCAGCGGCTCGGCCTGACTGAAGAAACGACGCCCGAAAAGATCGAAATGGACCTGCAGACTCTCGTTCCGAAAAAGAACTGGATCATGTTTCCGCACTGGCTGATCTTCCATGGCCGCCGGATCTGCAAGGCACGCAGCCCCAAATGCACCGAATGCGTGCTCGGCGATATCTGTCCTTCTTACAAGATCTTTACCGATGTAAAATCTTTTCCGATGTAATACGAGCGGAACTGATCTTGCCGATCTCGCCGCGTGGCAGACGGCTGTCGCGGATGACGCAAATTCCCTTTCGGTCGATTCGTTGTTCGTCGACCCGATCGCTAATCCGCATATTCAATTCGCCAGCCCGCTTAGAAATGCATCGAGTTCTTACGCAGGCGGGCGGAACGGCTACTATCAGCGGACGTCTTCTGACCCTGTCAGGGCAGCCGGTGAAGAACGCGCCGGTTACGATCCAGGGCGGCGGCCTTCCGCAACCCATATTTCAGGTGACCGCTCCGTTCGGTTACTATGTTTTCGGCAATCTTCAGGTCGGTCAGACTTACACTATCCTCGGCCGGTGCAAGGCGATATACCTTCATGCCAAACAGTAAACAAGTAACGCTGCACAGCTACGTGAGCGTCGATTTCATTGGGGACCAGATTCCGTAAGATCGACAAACATCGACAATAAAAAAAGCTCCGCAAATTACGGAGCTTTTTTCAGTTGCTGTGTAGCCCATTTATCTATAAACGTGCTCGCCACGATAGTTCGTCTTCCAGTCGTTTTCGAAGAAGCTGGCGTCATCGTCGTTTTTCGGATTGACTCCGAGAACCGTGCCGCCATCATTAACGCCCGACTCGTACAATTTCGCCCGATCCTCGGGAATTCCCCAGCCGATCAGAGCTCCAACGAGCCCGCCGGTAAGTCCGCCCGCACCGGCGCCTGCAAGTGCGGCTGCGATCGGTCCGGCTACGATGAGTCCGAGGCCCGGAACCACGAGGCTCGTTCCAATAGCAGCGATGCCGCCAATGATAGCGCCGAGTGTGCCGCCGATCGCAGCGCCCGCGCCCGTTCCTTCGAGAGCTTTGTTGCCTTCCAGTGAGGAATCACCGTCGGCGTAATCTTTGTCCCGAGTTTTGTCGGACATTATCACGTTGATCTCGTCATCCGAATAGCCACGTGCCTTTAGCGAGTTGTATGCGCCCTCAGTGCTTGCACGGTCACGAAAAAGTCCTGTCAATAACGGTTTATCGCCCTGTCTTGATGTAGCTTCCATTGCTCTAGATCTCCCTTATGAATAGATTTGACTAGGTGTCAGGACGAATATTGCAAACAACGTGCCGTAGCGACAGATTCCCGTAACCCCCGCTAAACCGAACCTAAGCCAAGTTTACTATCAAGGCGAAACCGCCGTCGATGTATGGTTTTCAGACACTGCCAGCTTTGGTTGCGGCGTTTTCAATGCGCGAAAAAAAGAACGTGCGAAAGGTCCGCACGTTCTTACCAAATCCTCGTACTGGGTATTCTATTTTGCCTTTACGGCGGTGAACGGGATCGGCGGATTTCCGGGCACAAGAAGCGTCCCGCTCATCGAACCGCCGTCGAGAATACCGGTCAATTCGATTTCCGTCGGCTGGCCGTTCATTTCGAGCTTGATCACTCCGGTTACGTTCTTTCCAGCGACCCTTCCCTTCTCGATAGTGCCGCCGCCAAGATGTGATGAAACTGTTCCCGAAAAATCGCCGCCCGTTTGTTTGAATTCCATCGCAACCTCGACCGGCTGACCGGCGTCGGCGATCATCGTCCATTTACCGCTGATATCGCCGGCCGGCGCAGCCTTCAGATCAGGCTTTACGGCGAGCACGACGGTCTTCGGATCGACGGTGATCTCCGCCAGCCGTTTGGTCACCTCGGGCGTCGCGGATTCCTGATATCGCCCGCCGAGATGTTTCGCGAGAAACCTCTCCGATGCGGCGATCATTGCAAGGTTATTGACCGGACGAGCAAATCCATGGCCTTCGTCCGGCGCTACGAGGTACTCCACCGGATAATTCCGGTCGCGAAGCGCGATCACGATCTGGTCAGCCTCGCGTTTATTCACGCGGGGGTCGTTTGCTCCTTGTACGACCATCAGCGGCGTTTTGATCTTGTCCGCCGAATAGAGCGGCGACTGCCGCCGCATCTGCGCGAGGCCCTCGGGAGTGTTCGGGTCGCCCATTCGCTTATAGAAAACCGTGCGGATCGCTTCCCAGTACGGCGGGATCGATTGCAGCAGAGTTTCGAGATTCGACGGAGCGACGATCGCTACGGCCGCCGAATAAAGATCGGGCGTGTAGGTCACGCCGGCGAGTGTTGCATAGCCTCCGTAGCTACCACCCAGGATGCCGACGCGTTTCGGATCGGCGATGCCTTCCGACACCAGATACTTGACTCCCCAGGTCAGGTCGTCCTGCATTTTTTGTCCCCATTCGTTGTTGCCCGCATTGAGAAACTTCTTTCCGTAACCGGTCGAGGCCCGGAAATTAGGCTGCAAAACGGCATAGCCGCGATTTGCGAAAAATTGCGGTAGTGTACTGTAGCCCCACGAATCGCGTCCCCACGGTCCGCCGTGCGGAAGAATTATGATCGGGAGGTTTTTGGCTTCAATGCCTTTCGGCAGTGTCAGGTATGCGGGAATTTCGAGGCCATCAGACGATTTGTAGTGAACCGCCTTCATGGGCGCAAGCGACGCTCGGTCGAGCTTTTCACGTGCCTGATAGAGCTTGCTCAGATCCTTGCTTTTGCGGTCGTAAAGCCAGACCGTTCCCGGATCGGTGTCGCTGTAGGTCGAAACGATAAATTTCGTCTCGTCCTTCGTACTCGAACCGAAAGCGATCTCGCGGTCTCCAAGACGTTTTTTGATAAAGTTATAATCCTTCTCAAAGTTCTTGTCTTTCCAATATATTCTGTTTCGATCGTCCTCATACGCCGTCGCGATAATTTCGTGGGTGACGTTCGAGAAGTTTGCACCGCCGAAATCGACTTTACCAAGCGGATCGCTTTCGACCTTTTCGATAGCGCCGGTGTCGACATTCATCAGATCCAGTTCAACAAGGTCCGAATTTCCCTTGTTTGTTTGAAGATAGACGCGCTTGTTGTCCTTGTTAAAGGCGATCGGAGCACAGGTTTCAAAAGCGTCGCACGAATAGATCTTCGTTGCCTTGCCGTCACCGCCGATCCGCAGTATCTCGGTATCGCCGTTCTGCGCCGAACGGACCGCAAGCCGCAGCCTGTCCGCGTTGTCGAAGATCATGCCCTGATAACGGTCCTTATTCTCCGAGATCAAGGTTCGCTCGCCGGTCGAGATCTTTACTTTATAAAGGTCATGCCAGGCTTTATCGCGTTCGTTGATTCCGACGTAGATCACGTCGGGATCGGATTGGGGCACTGCCTGGATCATCGCGCGAATGCCCTTGGCATCAGTGATATTCCGGGCGGCCGGAACATCGGAACCCGTTGCGTTCGGGTCCGAGGGATTGACCGCGTAGACGTTAAAATTCTCATCGCCGCCTTTGTCCTGCACGAACAGAATGTACTTCCCGTCACGCGACCAGAAATAGCTCGGTACGGGACGGTCGGTGCGGTTGGTCAACAGCCGTGCATTGGCGAACGGTTCTTCGGTCTTCTTCACCCAAATGTTGCGCGTATCTTTATAAGGTTTGAGAAACGCGATGTATTTCCCGTCCGGAGATATCTGCGCGCCTGCGATCTCCGGATTGCCGAAAAAAAGTTCGCGGTCAATGAGTGCCGGCATTTGGGCCGCTGTGACCTGCGCAAAGAACGCTGCGCAGACGAGGGTAATGATCAAGCTCGATACATTTTTCATATTTTGATTTGTGTTTTTCTAGGTCGCTGCGGACTACTACGGCGCAGTGAAGCAATATGTTCAACGAAATTCATGCCACATCTCATTTTCCCAACGACGCTTTTTGAATTTCTCATCAGTCCAAAACCCGCGATCGAGTCCGATCTGCGGTGCTTCTCCGTCCCGAATAACTACGCTGACAACGTCGTATCGAAACCTCCTCTCGCAAACCCCGAAAAGGCGGCGGTAGACCTTTGCAGTCCTCGTGATCTGCCGCTGTTTACGCGAATTCACCGCGGCGATAGGTTCGAATAGTTCGGCGGAGCTTCGCGTCTTTACCTCGACAAAGCAGAGAACTCCGTCCTCGTCGATTGCGATCAGATCGATTTCGCCAGTCACCTGTACGCCGCGCGTATTGCGGCCGACCGGAACCTTGAAATTCGATAGAACAAGCCGGTAACCTGCGGCCTCCAAAAAAGTTGCGGCAAGCGCCTCGCCGCGCTCGCCTAAGGATTTACGCGTATCACCCAATTCTTCAGTCGTAAACAATCGCTCCATCGGATTACAGTTGGCGTCCAGCGTATGGGGATAATACTTCGATTGGCGAAACGCTAGCAAGCGTTTTTTCTCTCTCCGTTGCGCGAGAAAGCGGGCCAAAGCCCGCCTTTTCGAAAAACGATGAATTCCGGATTATCTTCCCGCCAACTGAATGCGTGTGTTGGCCGCCTCGATTCGTTCACGGATCAGCTCTGACTCCTCGATAGGAGCATTCGCCTGTGCGGCGAGTTCCTTCTCCGCTACTTCCCTGTCGGCACGTGCGCTCACGGCATCGATCTCAGCGGCATTCTCGGCACTGTCGGTCAGCACCGAAACCTGATCATTGCTAACCTCGACAAAGCCGCCTGAAACAGCAAGTTTTTCGACGCTGCCTTTGTTAGAATATGACAAAATTCCCGGTTTCAATGCCGAGATCAGCGGCGCATGATTCGGAAGAATTCCGGCTTCACCGGTCGCCGTCGGTACCGTTACCGAATCGACCTCTGTATCGATGACCCTTTTTTCCGGAGTGACAATTTCTAATTTCAACATTGGATAAGTTCAGGTTTTCCGGTTTGGAGTTTCCCGTTTCGCTTGAAACGTGAAGCTCAAAATCCGACACCCGGTTTTATGCGACGGCGGCCATATTCTTGGCTTTTTCTCGGGCCTGTTCGATCGTGCCGACCATGTAAAACGATTGCTCGGGCATGTCGTCGCACTTTCCGTCGAGAATCTCGCGGAAACCCTTAATCGTATCTTCGACCTTCACGTATTCGCCCTTCAGGCCGGTGAACTTCTCGCCAACCGTGAACGGCTGCGAAAAGAAACGCTGGATCTTACGTGCTCGTGCGACGGTCTGCTTGTCGTCTTCCGACAACTCGTCAAGGCCGAGAATGGCTATAATATCCTGCAGGTCCTTATATCGCTGAAGAATACGTTTCACTTCCTGAGCCGTGTTGTAATGCACCTCGCCGACGATCAGCGGATCGAGAATTCGCGAGTTCGACGCGAGCGGATCGACCGCCGGATATATGCCGAGCTCGACGATCTGTCGCGACAATGCCGTTACGGCGTCAAGGTGAGCAAAGGTCGTCGCGGGAGCCGGATCAGTGTAATCGTCGGCCGGAACATACACTGCCTGGATCGACGTGATAGCACCGGTCTTCGTCGACGTGATGCGTTCCTGCATCTCGCCCATCTCGGTCGCAAGGTTCGGCTGGTAACCCACGGCGGACGGCATACGTCCGAGCAGCGCCGATACTTCCGAACCTGCCTGAGTGAATCGGAAAATGTTATCGACGAAGAAAAGCACGTCGTTCCCCTGATCGCGGAAATACTCGGCAACCGTGAGCCCCGAAAGAGCAACGCGGAGGCGCGCTCCCGGAGGTTCCGTCATCTGGCCGTAAACCAGCGACACCTTAGAATCTTTGATCTTGTCGCGATCGACCTTCGTCAGGTCGAATGCACCTGTCTTTTCTAGGTTTTCGGTGAATGCGTCGCCGTAAGTGATGACGCCGGACTCGACCATCTCGAGCAACAGATCGTTTCCTTCGCGGGTACGTTCGCCGACACCCGCGAAAACCGAGAATCCGTCGCGACCCTTTGCGACGTTGTTGATCAATTCCATGATCAGAACCGTTTTACCGACGCCGGCACCGCCGAAGAGGCCGATCTTACCGCCGCGAACGAACGGCTGGACAAGGTCGATGACCTTAATGCCCGTCTCGAACATTTCGAGCTGCGTCGCCTGCTCGTCGAAACTCGGGGCGTGGCGATGTATCGACGCACGCGTTTCGCTCTCGACCGGGCCGAGCTCG
Source organism: Pyrinomonadales bacterium (assembly GCA_038254305.1). Lineage (GTDB taxonomy): Bacteria > Acidobacteriota > Blastocatellia > Pyrinomonadales > Pyrinomonadaceae > OLB17. Next base: position 21,571 of record JBBSGG010000013.1, on the reverse strand, counting down.
TCGACCGGATCGCCGATGACGTTCATAACGCGTCCAAGTGTGGCACCGCCGACCGGAACGGTTATCGGGCCGCCGAGATCGATGACCTTCATGCCGCGGACCATGCCGTCGGTCGGCAGCATTGAGATCGCGCGAACGCGGCCTTCGCCCAAATGCTGCTGGACCTCAGCCACGACATCAACGGGTGTTTCGACGTCAAAACCTTCTGATACAATACGAAGCGCCTGATAGATAGACGGAAGATAATCTTTAAATTCTACGTCAACGACGGGGCCGATGATCTGGACGACGTGTCCGATCTGCTGGCCGCCGCTGCCATTATTAGTAGCCATTTTTAATTAAAGTGCTCCTTTAATAGATAAGAAAACGGTCTGATAACAAAGGAGTGAGAATATCATAACCGGCTGCGGCAGTGCAAAGCCCAGGACGTGTGAACGGCTTGCACATAGAATCAGACGCCGACCCGAATCGTACAATCCTTGATTTTGATTGCAAATCGTCCCGCCAGCGTCTAGAGTTCTAATATCCGGCGGCTAGTGCCGGAGGTTTTCCCCCAAAAAAGTCGGGCTGCCCACGTTCTTGGTCCGCAAGCCAGTTCATCTATTTACGACGATCGATCGCGGCCCCGGGATATCGATATGTTTTCAAACCAACGCATTTGGCTGACCGTAATGAGGGCCTCCTGGCTCGCGGTTATCGCTGCAGTCGCAGCCTGCGCGTATTGGGTTAGTCCCGTGGTTATCATTTTGCTTGTTCCGATGACGGTTTTCGGATTGATCGCAGGTCGCGTTTTTCACAGGTCGGTCGCGGTCGCCGAAGACGGCGCGGCACAGGCAAAACGCCACGTAAAAGAACTATCGCATTATCTGGACGAGCAGAAACGAACCGGCCATAACCTGCAAAAGAGTGAAGAAAAATTCCGAAATGCCTTCGATCACGCCTCGATCGGCATGGCGCTGGTCTCGATGTCGGGTAAGGTGATTAAGACCAACCGTTCGCTTGAAAAGCTGATCGGCAAATCGGGCGAGGAGATGATAGCGCAGAAATTTATCACGCTCCTGCCTTCCGACGAGATCGATCTGCACCAGCGCGAACTTACAAAGCTGTTTTACGGCGCTGTGCAGGCGACCCAGATCGAGCAGCAAATACTTCACAAAAATGGCGAAGTGATGTGGGTGCTCTGGAATGCATCGCTGATACCGGCCGACGCTCACGAAGCCGGGCATTACGTTTTTCAGTTTCAGGACATCACCGATAAGAAGCGTGCGGAACACCGGCTCGCGCACGACGCGCTGCACGACGGCCTGACCGGTTTGCCCAACCGCATGCTCTTCGTCGACCGCCTGCAGGTGGCATTTCGCAGAGCACAGCGCGGATTCAATATAAACTTCGCTGTCTGCTACCTCGACTTTGACCAGTTCAAACTCGTTAACGACAGCCTCGGGCACATCGCCGGGGACAAACTACTTGTCGAGATCGCCGGTCGGCTCAAAGATACTCTGTCCGTCAGCGACACGATCGCACGCCTCGGCGGCGATGAATTCGCGATACTTGTCGAAGAGATCAACGGCCCCGACGACGTGATCCCCACTCTCAACCGCATTCGTCAGGAGATCGCCCGCCCGTTCGATATCGACGGAAAGCCCGTTTATTCGACCGTAAGCATCGGCATCGCGCCGTGGGCCCGAAATTACGAGCGTCCCGAGTTGCTTCTTAGAGATGCCGATACCGCGCTTTACCAGGCGAAACGTTCCGGGCGCGACCGGTACAAATTCTTCTCACCGGAAATGCATACCACGGCGCGCGAAAGTCTGCAGACCGAGACCGATCTTAGGAATGCGGTCGAAACCGGGCAGTTTGAGGCTTTCTACCAACCGATCGTCGTTTTGGAAGACGAATCTCTCGCCGGCTTCGAGGCTCTGATTCGTTGGAATCACCCGACAAGAGGGCTGGTATCACCCGCCGAATTCATCGGCTTGGCCGAAGAATCGGGACTTATTTTTCCGATCGGCGAATGGATGCTGAAAACGGCTTGCAAACAGCTAAGTGATTGGCAAAGATCTCATCCCAAGGCGAAGGACATGTGGGTGAGCGTCAACGTATCGGCAAAACAGTTCATCCAGAAAGACCTCGTCACGCTTGTCTTTGATTCTCTTCGAGAGACAGGACTTCCGCCGCGTTCGCTCAAACTTGAACTGACTGAATCGGCCATGGCCGAAAATCTCGACTACGTCGTCGAGGTGATGGTAAAGCTGAAGTCGATCGGTGTTCGCTTAAGTATCGACGATTTCGGAACTGGCTATTCGAGCCTCAGCAATCTACATCGACTTCCGCTCAACTCGCTAAAGATCGATCGCGCCTTTGTCCACCAAATGGAGCACAGCAGTGAAAGCGACGAAATCATCCGCACTATCGTATCCTTAGCCCAATCGCTCGATCTCAAAGTGATCGCCGAGGGCCTCGAGTCGCATGAGCAGCTCGTTAAGCTTCGATCGCTCAAATGTCAGATGGGCCAAGGCTATTATTATTCTAGGCCGCTTGCAGCAGCCGCTGCGGAAGCCTACATCCTCGATTCGTCCGCTCGCCGGACAACGGCTCCGTTTACTGTTTTCAATTCACCCGATCTCGAAGCCAGCTCCGCTTAGATACTCTCCGTAGCCCGCGTGGATTTTCGCCCAGAATCGTAAGTACTTCTCCGCTATGTAGCTTGAGTCGCCTCGTCTGCATTCGCTGCGCCCGCGTCTTTATTCGCTACATCATCTGTACTCCTGCTTTTGACTGCTCGGTTCCCTGTCACAAATATCAACCCTCCAAAAACGAAACCGGAGGTGTAAAACAGTTTACACTTCCGGTGTTTTTGAATATTGTAACGCCCGCTATCTAGCTTTTTTCCGCGTGCGGCTTGCGTCCCGATCCGCTCTTTCTCCCGCCGCCATCATTCTTGTTGACCGTCGCCCAGGCGCGTTTTTCAGCCTCGCCTTCCGAGACTCCGCTCTTTTCGTAGCCTTCTTCTATATGTTCAGCCTGTCTTTTCTGCTTGTCGGTATAACTGTCCTTGTCACCTCTGGGCATATACAACTCCTTATTTACAAGATACTTACCGGCATCGAATAGTCAATAACACGGGCCCGAAAATAAATCCGGCGCGCCCGGTTATAGATATTCTCCGGTTCTTCGACGTGCGATCTGACGTTCCTCTGAATAGACGGTGTGTTTTTTTCAACGTTCGCGGTAGGGTCCATCGAAGGGCGAACGATCGGGCCAGGGTTCTCTGCCGCGGCTTCACTGATAAAATTTGTAAGCATGTTTCCTCTTGTCATTTTTTCCGCTCGACGGCCCGTACACGTCAGGATTTCGTTTCTACTAGTGCAAGCAGCGTGCCAACATTTCATAGCCATTCGTACACATTTTGCGCTGGCGATGGGCAATCCGATTGACAGCTTATTAGCGTTCTAGTAGCCTCGTTCTATATTTCAGAATCCGGACTCAGGAACGTTTTAATTTGAGCGAATTGCGAAAACTCGAACTTCCCTCGCAGGGCCTCAACACGCTTTTCGGCGTACAGGACCAAAACATCAAATACCTTGAATCGCTGCTCGACGTAAACATCGGTGCTCGTGGAAACGAACTGCGGATCGATGGCGACGCGCGCGATATCGAAACCGTCGAAACCATCCTCAAGGATTTCGGCGACCTGTTTAACGAAGGTAATACGTTTACCGATAAGGAGCTTCGCGATGCGTTCAAGCAGATCGCCGAGGACCGGGCGTACAGCCTTCGCGATTATTTTCTGAAGGCTCGCTTTAACCCGTCGGGCAAGAAGCAGGTCGCTCCGAAAACGGCCAATCAACGTAAATATCTTGACGCGATCGCCGCGAACGATCTGGTTTTCGGCATCGGCGTCGCCGGTACGGGAAAGAGCTTTCTTGCGGTAGCAATGGCGGTCGATGCTCTGTTCAAGAAGCAGGTGAGCCGTATTATCCTCACGCGCCCCGCGGTCGAAGCGGGCGAGCGTCTCGGATTTTTGCCCGGCGATCTGCAGGACAAGGTCGATCCATATTTGCGGCCGCTTTACGATGCTCTCTTCGACCTCGTCGATTCGGAGCGGGTAACTAAGATGCTCGAAAAGCGCATCATCGAGATCGCGCCTCTTGCGTTCATGCGCGGGCGAACGTTGTCTGACGCCTTCATTATCCTCGACGAGGCGCAGAATACGACCGGTGAACAGATGAAGATGTTCCTGACACGCATCGGTTTCGGCTCAAAGGCCGTGGTCACCGGCGACCGCACGCAGATTGACCTGCCGCGCGGGCAAAAAAGCGGGCTGAAGGAAGCTGAGCGAATACTTACCGATCTCGAAGGCATCGAGTTTGTCTACTTTTCCGACAAGGACGTGGTTCGCCACAAGCTCGTTCAGATGATCGTCCGCGCGTACGAAGAACATTCGGAACGCGACGAGAACGCGGCGTAGAATGCCAACTATCGTGAATCTCCAGCGAAAGATCGCCGTCGACACAAAGTCCCTTCGGGCTTTTGCCGGCGTACTTTGTACTGCGGTCGAAGAGGCGAACGAGCGCGATTTCACGATTGCTTTTATCTCTGACCGCCGGATGAAGGAACTGAACAACCTGTTTCGCGCAAAAGACGCGACGACCGACGTTCTCTCGTTCTCCAACAAGCCGGGCGAGTTCGACATCGACGCGAATAGTCTCGGCGACGTGGTCGTGTCCGTCGAACAAGCCTCAAAGCAAGCTGGCGAGAACGGACTATCGCTTGAACTTGAGATAAAACAGCTCCTGCTTCACGGCCTGCTGCATCTTTGCGGTTATGACCACGAGACCGACGACGGCGAGATGAATAAACACGAGCTCGAGCTGCGTGATAAACTTGGCATTTAACCGGTCCGCAGGCGGCCCTGCAATGAGCGCCGGGTGCGAAAGCGAGGCCGGTAACCATTCTGATTAAGGAAAGAGCCTCGGGCGCTTGCAGGCGAGCCGTCTGCGGTCCGACACTATGACCGATATTCAAAAAACAGCCGAGTCTTGTGTAATGGTGATCTTCGGTGCGACCGGAGATCTGACAAAACGTAAGCTCTTTCCGGCGCTCTACAATCTTGCGAAGGGCGGATTTCTGCCGGAGCATTTCGCTATCGTCGGAGTCGGACGGCAGGAAATGGAAAGCGAGGATTTTCGCAATCACATAATCTCCGACCTAAAGGAATTCGCCGGCGAATCTCCCGACGACGATCTTATAAAATGGTTCTGCGAGCGTACCTATTACACCGGCGGTGATTTTGATGATGACAAAAAGCTTTTTGGCGACGTCAAGGCACTCCTTGAAAAGGTTTGCACCGATCACGAAATTCCCGAAAATTTCTTTTACTACATGGCGATCCCGCCGGACCTTTTTGCCAATGTCGCGAAAAAGATCGTCAGGAACGGCCTCGGCAAGGACGAGAACGGACACTGGCGGCGGTTCATTTTCGAAAAACCCTTCGGGCGCGATCTCGACTCCGCCAAAAAACTGAACGCCGATCTTCTAGCAATCCTCAAAGAACGGCAGATCTATCGTATCGATCATTATCTCGGAAAAGAGACGGTTCAGAATATTTTGGTGTTTCGTTTCGGTAACAGCATTTTCGAGCCGATATGGAACCGCAACTTTATCGATCACGTGCAGATCACCGTTGCCGAAAAGCTCGGTGTTGAGCAGCGAGCAGGATATTATGATACTGCGGGCGCGCTTCGCGACATGATCCCGAACCACATTTTTCAGCTCGTCACGCTTACGGCGATGGAGCCGCCGGTTTCATTCGAGGCGGATTCCGTACGCGACGAGCAGGCGAAAATACTCCAAGCGATCCAGCCGTTTTCACCCGAAGACGCGCTGCACAAAGCCGTTCGCGGTCAATACGCGGAAGGTGATCTCGATGGTAAACACGTGCCGGCATACCGCACCGAAGAGAAGATACCTTCGAGTTCAAAGACCGAAACCTACGCCGCGCTCAAGCTCTCGATCGACAACTGGCGCTGGGCCGACGTTCCGTTTTACGTCCGCACCGGCAAACGAATGGCGTCCAAGCATTCGAGCATTATTATTCAGTTCAAAAAGGCGCCGTTCGTTTTGTTTCGAGACACGTCGGTCGAAAAGCTGACTACAAACCGCATCGTGATCCACATCCAGCCCGACGAAGGGATAACACTGCATTTTGGTGCAAAGATCCCGGGACCGATAGTAAAGATGGGCGCAGTCGATATGGATTTCAACTATCTCGATCATTTTGGCGAGACCGTCAGTACAGGATATGAACGGCTTTTGTTCGACTGCATGATCGGCGATGCGACGCTTTTTCAACGCGCCGATATGGTCGAGGCAAGTTGGAAGATCGTAACGCCGATCCTCGACGTCTGGAAGGCAATACCGCCGCGTGATTTTCCCAACTACGCCGCCGGAACCTGGGGACCAGGCGACGCCGACGAACTGCTTGCTCACGACGGCCGTGCCTGGAAGAACGTCGTCGAAGCTCTGGCCGAAAAGCACACCGCGTGAAAAGGATCGGCAATATCTTAATAATGTCGGATATGCTTGAACTCATCGAAGAGTTCGCGTCTATCTTTGCTCGTATCCTTGCCGAATCGGTCGCCTCAAATGACCGTTTCACCGTCGCCCTTTCGGGCGGCTCGACGCCTAAGCTGCTTTACGATCGGATCGTCTCGATGGAGATCGATTGGACAAAAGCGTTTTTCTTTTTTGGCGACGAGAGATTCGTGCCGCCGAGCGATGCCGAAAGCAATTTCCGAATGGCTTCGGAGCACCTGCTGACACCATTGAAAATCAACGAATCGCATGTGTTTCGGTGGGAGACCGAATTGGGCGATGCTAGGCTCGCGGCCGAAGTCTACGAGCGGCGACTTCTCGAATTTTTCGGTGGTAAACCGACGCTCGATCTCTGCCTGTTAGGCATTGGGCCGGACGGCCACACTGCATCGCTTTTTCCTGAAACCGCCGCTCTGAACGAAACGCATCACGCCGCCGCGGCGAATTGGGTTACCAAGTTCGGTACATTTCGCCTGACGCTCACACCGACCGCTATCAACGCGTCGTCAAACATTCTCATCGTCGCCGCAGGACGCGAAAAAGCCAACGCACTCGCGGCCATTATCGATGGGCCGAACGATCCGGAAATATATCCCGCACAGCTCATACACCCGATCGACGGGACGCTTTTGTGGCTCGTCGACGGTGCTGCGGCGTCCCGTCTCGCATGTTCTCAGGTTTGCAATTAGGTGATAGCGACCTTAACATCTGAGGTTGTGACCGTATGGAAATCGAGATAGCTGTATGTATCGTAATTTTGTTCGTTCTGGTGTTTTTGTCCACGGTGGACATGGCTTTCGCTCACTTATCGGATCTGACACTGCGAAGGCTTTCGAGCGATGCTGATGAGGTTACGAGGCCGCACTCGTCGATCTTTTTGCGCGAGATCCTCGAAAATCGTCCGCGCTTCCGCTTCGCACTCTCGTCCACGATCCAGATATTACTCATCAGCTTTACCGTTCTTGTGACGGTTCTCGTGCTCCGATTTACTACCGATTCGCTGGCATTGATCGCATTTGCTCTCCTGATCGGATTTGTCGCGACGGTGTTTTTTCGGCAGATCCTTCCGCGGCTGATCGTCCGCGGTAACGCCGAGAAGATCTTGATGCTCCTGCTGCCGGTCGTTCGGCCGATCTACAGTGTCGGGACGAACGTCGCGCGTCCGTTTGACAGCTTTTTCGCTACGTCCGAACAGCAAAAGCAGCTTCATACTTCCGTGTTGCCCGATACCGGCGGCGATAAGAACGACGATAATTCCGACGATTTTCAGGCGCTGATGGAAGTCGGCGAAGCCGAAGGCATAATTGAAGAAGGCGAGCGAGAACTGATCGAATCGATGGTCGAATTCAACGACACGCGCGCCGGCGAAATTATGACGCCGCGTACAGAGATATGCGCCCTGCCGATTGATTCGACCATCAAGGCCGCGCGCGATCTGATCATCGAGCAAAAATATTCGCGGCTGCCTGTTTATCGCGACAGCATCGACAATATCGAAGGAGTGATCTACGTCCGAGACCTGATGCAGGCGTGGGCGGAAAACAACGAGAACGAGCCGGTCAAGACAATACTTCGCGACGCATATTTTGCGCCGGAGACCAAGTCCGCGTCTAAACTGCTCAAGGCGATGCAGGCGAACCACTTCCAGCTTGCGATCGTGATCGATGAATACGGCGGCGTGGCGGGAATTCTAACCGTCGAAGACATAATCGAAGAGATATTCGGCGAGATCGAGGACGAAGACACCGAAGATGAAGAGATCATCGAGATCATCGAAGGCACCGGCGGTTACTTCGACGTTCTCGGATCAACCGAGATCGATAAGATCGAGCGTCTTTTCGACCTGCAGATCGAGGACGAAGATTTCACAACTATCGCCGGGCTCGTCACGAGCGAAGCCGGCTATGTGCCGAAGATCGGCGAAAAGCTGGACCTGCAGGGTTTGGAAATCGAGATCGTCCGCGCCGATGCGAAAAAGATCACGCTTCTGCGGCTTCGCCGTTCGCAGGCGCCCGCACCGGAAACACCCGAACTCGCATAACCGGTCATTGTTCCGCGGCCGCGTTTTGATATAATGCCGGAAACTGCATGGAGGTGTTCTTATGGCGATCAGACTTGGCGACGAGGCTCCGGATTTTCATGCCGAGACCACCGAAGGTCCGATAGATTTTCACGAATGGCTGGGCGACAGTTGGGGCGTTTTATTCTCGCATCCGAAGGACTACACTCCGGTCTGCACAACCGAACTCGGTATGGCCGCGCGGCTAAAACCGAAGTTTGACGAAAGGAACGTAAAGATAATCGGCCTGAGCGTTGATCCGCTGGACTCGCACGCTGGCTGGGCAAAGGATATCGAAGAGACGCAAGGCACTGCGCTGAATTTCCCAGTTATAGCGGATGCCGACCGCAAGGTGTCGAACCTCTACGACATGATCCACCCGAAGGCGAGCGAAACATTCACGGTGCGCTCCGTTTATGTGATAGGGCCGGACAAAACGATCAAACTGATGATCACCTATCCGGCGAGCACCGGTCGCAACTTCGACGAGCTTTTGCGCGTGATCGATTCGCTTCAATTGACGTCACAATACAGCGTCGCGACCCCGGTAAACTGGAAGGACGGCGATGACTGCATCATCGTACCCTCTCTCAGCGACGAGCATGCAAAGGAAAAATTCCCTGCTGGCTGGAAGACCGTAAAACCATATCTGCGGCTGACAAAACAGCCGAATAAGTTGGACAAGGATAGTGCTCACGCCGGATAGCGTTTTAATCCCAACATCGAGAGCGGCCGCATGGCCGCTCTTATTTTGAATAGGACGACTACATGAAACTTCAGGCCGAGCTTAATGGAGAAAAGCACGAGATCAGGTTCGAACGCGATGGACGCCGCGTAATCGCAAATGTCGACGGCCGCGAATATGACCTTGAGGTGTCGGAACCGGAACCAAACGTCTACCTGCTTAAACGAGATGGCAAGATATTTCAGATCGCGGTCGCGGGCGATCCGTTAAAGCCCGGCGTCATCAACACTTACTCGCGAAAGGGCGATCGCGAGATCAAGCTTATCGATCCTAAACGCCTCCGCGGTGCGGGGGACGCCGACGGCAGTGCCGATGGCCTCGCGGAGATCAAAACAGCGATGCCCGGCAAGGTCGTTCGACTTCTTGCTGCCGTCGGAGCTGAGGTCGCTAAAGGCGATGGCATAATGATCGTCGAAGCAATGAAGATGCAGAACGAACTCAAGTCGCCGAAGGACGGCACGGTCAAGGATGTGCGCGTATCCGAAGGCGATACCGTAGCCGCAGGCGAGACGCTTGCCACAGTTGAGTAGGCATTCTTATCGAGCGACCGGTCTGATGCTCAGCAGATTCGCCAGCAGCCTGTACGCTCCGGGAACACCGGCAGGCAGCTGCCTAAATAACGAATAGCTGCAGTAGACGTATTTCCCGGCACCGACATCGGCGATCACGAGCCCGCCGTGGTTTGCCGGCTCGCCAGCGTCGTGAGCCTCGAGCAATCCAGTGTAATTCGTGTCGAACGTCGAGAAATTATAAAGGTTGCGTTCCTGCACCCAGCCTTTGAAATCCTCCCCGGTTATCTTGTTCGGCGAATTAAATATTGGATTCGACGGCTGCAAAATATTCACCGCGGCATTTTCGTCCACGACCCGCGGCCCCATCTGCGCCGGATATGGCAGAACGCGCTGTTGGGCGAATGACGGCAGCTGATATTGGACGATCAGCGTCCCGCCGTTCGCCGCATAGTTGAGCAGCCGCTTGTTGTTCACCACCAGATCCCACCGTACCTGATACGCACGAATGCCTACGACGATCGCACTGAACCTCGACAGGTCCGATGCAGCGAGGTCGCTCTCGCCGAGCATGTCTACAGTCAGCCCCATCTGCCTGATAGCATCGGGAACGCGGTCGCCGCTGCCCATAACATAACCCACGCGCCCGGGAGCGACGGACAGATCCATCACCTGCATGGTGGCCCGGGCGGGAGTGTAAAATCGATGCGTTTTAATGTGCGGGTATGCGATGACATTCATTTTCGAACCGTAAACGCTCGGGTCGATACCGCCCTTTACCATCGTCGATGCCCGAACGCTGACCGTGTATGCCCCGGTTCGAACATTTGCGGGCACCGGAATGTCGAATTGAAGTGATGCCTTATCGCCCTTGTGATCAAGCGAGAACGCCTGACTGCTCGCCGTCCACCCGGGAATCGAAAGACCGTCTATGTTCAGCGAAACGCGGCCTCTCTGTGTGTTCGGCGAGTTATTAACGAGGCTTACCACTACCGGCCGGTGCACTGATTCGTGGGACGAAGGAACAATGATCAGTTGCTGATCGAGTTCGATATTTATGGCCGGCACGACATTCAGGTCGCGACGAAGCTCGCCGAAAACCTGGTCGGCGTACCTGTATTCGACCGGTACGTTCAACTCGACTGGGCGTCCGTCAACAGAGACTTTGACACGGGCCGTAAGGATCGAAGCCCTGAAAGGCAGTGTAATTCCCGGCGCGTTTTCCCATTTGAATAGATCGCCTTCCCGGGGTGATTCTAGCCAGTATGGCTGCGTCGGCCGCTCTCCATCGTTTAGCGAGATCTTGAAGTACGACGAGCTCTTCGCCTTTTCGCGACGGAAAGGATTGGGATTCGTTTCCGCCGGCGCTGTCGACGCTTCGAAAATCTTTCCCGAGCGGCTGACAAGGCTGACGCCGTTGACGTTCACAGACGCGGGCGACGGCGTGAACACGCGAACGTTTACCGAAAACTCCTCGCCCTGCACGACCGTCTCGGAATCCGAGATCGCGTCGACCTGAATACCCGCCGCCATTTGGATCGCGGCGAGCAACTCGCTTCGCTCTTGTTCGAGAAAACCCTTCGCGGCCCCGTTTCTTGTCGAGTCTTGGATCTCACCGTCGATTTGATATGCGTCCATCAGGAGCGGAACGATATTCTTGGGCGAGCGGAGGTCGTACTGCTGCATCGCGGCCGCGGAGATAGTTTGCAGCCGGGATAATTTGTCGGCGAAGGCTGGATCGGTGTCGCCCGCGTTCGCCGCGATGCCACTGATCGAAGCGTCGAGGCTGTTGAAGACGGACGTTTCCTTCGCGGTCGACCCGGCGAGATCGTACGCGGAAAACTGCTCGCCTTTCAATTCGAGCACGCCCTGTTCTTGCGAGCGGTGCTGGCTTCGTGCATGCATCGCAATCTCGAAATACGATCTGCCGAGTAGCGGATCGTAGGCACCCGTATTGACCCGCAGCGTCGGTTCGTCGTCGCCGCGGTGGCGAACATAGAACTTTTTCACCGTCCACACCTCCCCGCTGCCGGTGCACTGGCCGGTGTCGGCCGCGGCCTTCACGGCGAGCGGCGAGATGTACCCGGCGTACTGGTGCTGTCCGTGCCCGTCCGCGGGCGTGCCGTTGAATTGAGCGACGACGACAAGCGGGCGGAACTCGCGGATGACGCGGACCGCGTCGCAGAGGATGACGCGCTCGTCCCATTTTTGCCTAGCCTCGGCCAGCGTTTTTGAAAATCCGAAATCGTAGGCGCGCGTGAAAAACTGCTCGGCTCCATCGAGGCGGCGGGCCTGCAGCAGTTCTTCGGTCCTGATCACGCCCAGAGCTTCGCCGAGCTGCGGCCCGATAATGTTCTGCCCGCCGTCGCCGCGGGTGAGTGAGAGATACGCGGTGCGGGCGTTCTCGCCGCGCGCGAGATACGCAAGCATGGCTGTGTCCTCGTCGTCCGGGTGCGCTCCGATCATAAGCACGCTCGCAGAGGTGTTCAGCCGCTTCAGCATTTGTGCAAGTCCCAGTGCACCCTGATCGTAAACCGGCCGTACTTGCGCGGCTGACGGAAATGTTTGCAGAAGCACGCAGATCAGCGGCAGCGTAGCCCAAGCGGCCCGCCGGCTAAGAATTAAGTGTAATTTAATTTTCATCTCCGACGACCCGTTCACCGAACGGAAACTCCTTTCTTCTGTATGAACGAACAAGATAGACGGCGACGCCTGCGACGATCAGAACCGCAGCGTATTTAACTTCTTTCTGGAAGTTGTCGCGTGAGAAAAGCACGAAGGTGAAACCTGCGAGCGCCACGATCGCAGGTATTGGATAAAGCCACATTCTGTACGGACGCGGAGCGTCAGGGCGCGTCGAGCGTAGCAGCACGAGCCCAACTATCTGAGCGAGAAACTGGACGAGAATACGGATCACGACAAGCGCGGCGATGACATCCGCAAGACGCAGAAAGCAAAACAATGCGGTGATGCCGCCGAGGGTCAAAAGCGAAACATACGGAAAACGATGCTCGGGATGTAACTTTCCGAATATTTGGAAATAGTTGCCGTCACGGGCCGCGGCATACGGCACGCGCGAATATCCGAGCAGCAGCGAGAAGACCGACGAAAACGCCGTCCACATGATCAGGAAGGTCGCGATCAGTCCGGCCGTCGGCCCATAAAGTCGCTCCATAAAAACCGAGATCAGATATTTGTTTGCGTCCGAACCTTTCGGCCCGCCGAATTCACGCCACGGTATCACGCCGAGTATCGCTATGTTCATCACGATATAGATCGCGGCGACGATGAGTATCGAGTACATAATCGCCCGCGGGATCGTTTTTTCGGGCTCGCGAACTTCACCGGCAAAAAAGTTTACGTTGTAATAACCCCAGTAATCATAGACGGCGATCAGCAATGCCGAACCGAGTCCGAGAAAGAATTGCGGCCGGAGCGTGAAAGCATCGGGCGGAAAATCGAACGCGACGGCCGGATCGAAATTCGACAGGCCCGCGAATATCACCCATGCGATAGTGATTATCACGCCAACCCATAGAAATTTCGAAAGACGTTCGATCACCGTGATCTTGCGATAGAGCAGTGCGACGCAAAAAAGACAGAGTCCGATCGCGACGAAAGTCGACCAGGAAGCTCCAAAGCTGACACTTAGATCACCGAGAAAAGGCAGGGCGACTGAGGAATCGCGTGAGAAGAACGTCGTTTGGAGCGAAGGGAACGCGTACGTCGCATACCCCGCAAAGCCGAGACAGCCCGACGCGATCGACAGCGGAGCGGAAAAAGTTAGCTGCCAGATAAAAAGGAACGACATCAACCGGCCGAGTTTTCGCTCACCGTATATCTCTTTCAGATAGTGATAGGGGCCGCCCGAGTGCGGCATCGCCGCCCCGAGTTCAGCCCACACCTGGCCGTCGCAGATCACAAGTACGGCGCCGAGTATCCATCCGAGCATAGCCTGCGGACCGCCCATCGCGGCAATGATCAGCGGCATCGTGATGAACGGCCCGACGCCGATCATATCGATCATATTGAGCGCGGTCGCACCGGTCACGCCTACGCCGCGGATCAGCTTTTCATCGGTCTCGCCCAGCATAGATTATGTACGATGAAATCCGCGTTCAATATCCTTCATTGTCAGCCGAAGTATCACGGGCCGCCCATGCGGACAAGTGGTCGGCGACGAAGTTTGCAAAAGCCGATCGACGAGCCACTGCATCTTCTCGGGCGACAGCGTCATATTGATCTTGACGGCTGCTTTACACGCGAGACTCGCCGCGATGTCGTCGCGGAATGTTGCTTTCGCGTGACCGCGTTTATCGAGCACGATCGAATCGAGCACGTCGGCAAATAGGTTCCTCGTTTCCGAAGGCGGGAGGTCAGTCGGCACGGATTTGATCGCCAGCGTTCGCCCGGATAGTCGCATTATGTCGAAACCAATATCGCCCAGATAGTCCTCTACCAGATCGAAGGCCTCGGCCTGAGCGGGACTCATATCGAACGTCTCCGGCAGGAGGAGATTCTGCGATTCGACTTTACGCGCGTTCTCACGATGCCTGAATTTGTCGAACAAGATTCGTTCGTGCGCGACGTGCTGGTCGATCAGCAGCATGCCTTCGTCATCGACCGCGATGATAAAGCTTTCGTGTAGCTGAGCGATCGGCCTGATCTTTGCGGAGCTTAGATCGGTAACTTCGGCCGCCTTGACCGCTTTCATTGCCGAATCGAACGCGGGCATCGCGGTTTCGTCCACGGCAATTTCATTTACAGGCGAAAAAGGCGGAGTATCGTTCTTAACCGACGAACGCGCACGCATCGCCGCAAAACGTTCGAAATCGGCTGACGCCCCGCTCGTTTCGAGGACGAAAGGATCTTCGTTCGCAACGTTCGCGGGAGGAATGTCGGTATCGATTAGCGAAATCTCGGTCGCGATCTCTGTTTCCTGGATCGATGCTTCGAAGGGCGACAATTCGGAGCGCCCGAAGTCGATCCGCGGCTGTTCGATCTCGGACCCGAGTACGTGCACCTCCGGCGTAAGCTTCTCCGGCATCGACAAACTTGTATTATCAGCTTCCGCCCGAATTCCCGCACTAGCCAGAGCATTTCGCACTGCCTCGGCGATCGAATCCTTCACGGCTTCGGTGCGGCGAAAACGAACTTCGGTCTTCGCGGGATGTACGTTGACGTCAATCTCCTCGAGTGGAATGTCGAGAAACAAAAACGCAACCGGATAAACGCCGTGCGGCAACACCGAACGATAACCTTCGATCAGACCGCCGGCAATGGTCTTGTCACGAACGAATCTCTGATTGACGAAAAAGTATTGCGCATCACGCGTTGTTCGGCGTTCGCGCGGTGCCGAGATAAAACCTGTCACCTTTGCTACGAAATCCCGTCCGCCGGAAACCGGTATTAGGCTCTCGATCAAACCGGCGCCAAAGATCTGGAATGCACGTTCGCGGAGGTCCTTCGCTGGTGAAACGCGGACCACTTCGCGTCCGTTATTATTGAGCGTGAACGAAATCGCCCGATGTGCGAGCGCGTAGTGCGTGACGATATTCGTCAGATGATAATTCTCGGTAGCCTCCGAACGCATAAACTTTCTTCGCGCGGGCGTATTAAAAAATAGATCGCGAACAGCAATGCTCGTTCCCGTCGTGCGGGCAGCGTCCTTGACGTCGATCAGCCGGCCGCCCTCGATGACAACGCGAGTCGCGATCGCATCTTCTTCGATCTTCGTCAGCAATTCTACTTTTGCGACCGACGCGATAGACGCAAGAGCCTCGCCCCGAAAACCGAGCGTACCGATCCTCCCCAAGTCTTCCTGAGTTCTGATCTTTGACGTCGCGTGCCGTTCAAAAGAAAGGATCGCATCGTCGCGCGTCATGCCGTGTCCATCGTCGACGGTGCGGATCAGGCGGCGTCCGCCGAGCTCGATGTCGACCTGTATTCGCGTTGCTCCGGCGTCGATAGCGTTTTCGACGAGTTCCTTGATCACGGACGCCGGGCGCTCAACGACCTCGCCCGCCGCGATCTGATTCGCCAAAATGTCCGGTAAGACCTTGATCCGATTCATCCTAAAAATGTATTACGCGATGAGAATTGTCGCTAAGATCTATGCTTTTGTAGATCCAATCGATGAAATACATACCGTAACTGTCGAGATACTGCGTAACGTTTATCGTGCGTTCCTGCAGCTGACCGCGAGGAAGCAGGTTCGCCATCGACGCCCGCAGACGGCGATCGGCCGTCTCGTCTTTCTTAAGCCTGACCGTCTCGAATTTCTTTTTCGCTGCAGCTAGATGATACCGAATTTTCCGCCGCTTCGTCTCAAACCCGGCCGCCAGCGTCGGGTCGATCGCCGCCAGCGCTAAGGCGAGACGCTCGAGTTCAGAATCGATCTTCGCTTCTATATCGGGAAACAGGGCTGCCGTCACGGGATCAACGACACCGGCGACGATCTTTGAACTCAGATCATCGGCGGAACCAAAACAATCGGTAAACGAAAGCCCGAGTTTTTCAAGATATTTGTCGAACCTGGCCTCGATCACCGTAAAACTCTGCCTGTGCAAAATCGGCGTGACGGGTCTGTCCAGTATTCTGTACACGTCGCTGTTCTGCGCGAAATACGCGATCTCGGCGGCGCCGCCGAAATAACAAACCGTCGGAAAAAGATAGTCTTGCACGACCGGCCGCAGCATTACGCCCGGGCTGAAACGCGTCGGCTCCTGCGACATAATCCGTTGAAGTTCGGGCAGTGTCGCTTTGAATTTCTCACCCGCGGCGCGCACCGAGCCGTCTTTCGGATCGACTCGCAGCGAGCGACGTCGGCCGTCGTCGGAATGCCAGAACAGCGGAAAATAATCCTGCTCTACCGTGACCTGCTGGTGATATCCGTCGGCGACGAGTTTCGAGCTCCGTGCTCGAATTGCGGTGACCATATCGATGGATCGAGCGATCGCAGTTCCATAAATCGGCGCCGCAAGGCGTTTGATGTCTGCATCGAGAGGATCGACGATGATCAATCCGTACTGCGAAAACAATCTGCTGATCAGCGACGTGAACGATGAGCCAAAATTTTCGCCGCTTCGGTATGCCGAGGCGATCAGATCGCGGAGCTTGCCGGAAAATTCGGTCGCAGGCAGCTGCGAAAAAAGATCCGCGATCGCAATATCTATTGATCCGTCTATCGCGATCGTGCCGACCGACGAGCCTTCAAGATATTTTCGCGGTCGATAAAAAGTGTCGGCGATGCCGTCGTCCGTTGCGACCGACGCGACACTCACTTCGTCCAGATCATGATCCTCTGTTGCCGCCCAAAATACCGGCACCGCCGCAAAACCGCGTTCGCGCAGGCACGCGACCATTTTTACGGCTGACAACGCCTTGTAGATCGTGTAAAGGGGCCCGGTAAACACGCCAGCTTGCTGCCCCGTCAAGACCGCTACAGTTTCGCTCTGACGAAGAAGGTCTATATTTTCAAGCGTTTCGGCCGCAGCTCCGACTGCTGTGTTTTGCCGTTGAAGAACATCGCAGAGAGCCGTGCGGTCGACTTCGTGACGTGACAGGACGTCCGCGATGCGGTTCGCGATCTCGACGTGCGAGGCAACGGCGTTCGGATAATATCTTGAAAGAGAAACAGGATCGGCAATATAGTCGAGAAACAATTTCGACTGTCCCGGAATCCGCGCGAACGGCAAACTCTCGATACGCATCCGCAGGTCGCCGGCGGCGCTTACACAGTCTATTTCTTGATTCACAGTAAGGATGCTCCCGACCTACCGATTATAGAGGCGGATGCCGCAACTGCCAAGCGGCACAAAAAAAGACGGCCCGAAAGCCGCCTGTTGCATGAGTGACCAAAAGCAGTCAGTTTCCCGGAACGGCAGCGGGTTTAGCGTCCTTATCGACGACCGCCGCTTCACGCTTGCGTTCGATTACATAAACGCCTGAGGAATGCGACCCGGCGAATATGCGGTTCGAATCCTGTGGGTCGAATGCCATCGCCCATACACGCCGGCTCGGGATCTTCATATCTTTTGCGTCGAGGCGTTTCCATTTCATTCCGGCGTTTTCTGAGTAATAGACGCCGCCATCGGACTCGAGCGCGCTCGATACAAAGAGCTCGTCAGAGTTATTCGGATCGATCAGAATGCTCGTGTAATTGCCGACCGGCAGATTGCCACCACGTCGCGTCCACGTCCGTCCGCCGTCGCGGCTGAGATAGAACGCCTGACTGGTGCCGACGTAAATATAATTCGGGCGTTTCGGATCCGACACGATCGAGCTGACCGGTATCTTTTCCGGAATACCGGCGGTCTTTGCCCAGGTTTTGCCGTCGTCATTCGACATGAGTACGCCGGAGCTTGCCGTGCCGACCCAGATCGTGCCGGGGACGAGCGGCGTCGAGTAGACGACGAAAATATTGTTGTCGAGTCCGTCGCCGAGCGGAATCTTTTCCCATCCCTTCGCGATGTCGTAGCTGCGGTAAAGACCGGAGTCCGTGCCCGCGAAAATGCCGTGTTTGTCGTCTTCGGTAAAGGTGAGAACCTTAACCTTTTCAGTCAGATAGGGCACGAAGTTCGGGTCGACCGGAGCTTCGTCCTTGTTGGCAACAGCAGCCTTTGCAGGCGTAGCGGAAGTCTTTGCGGCCGCGGTCATTTTTTTCGTTGTGCCTTTTCTCGCGGCAGCGGAACTGCGGCGTCGGGATGCCGGCTTCTTTACGGGCGGCGGAGCTTCGACCAGCTTCCACGTGTTGCCCCGGTCGGAGGATTGGTAGATGCCGATGTTTGTGCCGAGATACATCTGATTCGGATCGACGCGGTCCTGAAGCACGGCGAACGGCGAGACGCGATTTACGTCCAGGGATTTCGCCTGCGTCCATGACTGTCCGGCGTCGTTGCTCGTAAATACGAATCCGCCGCTCGACGATGTATTTTGCGTCGTTGCGTAAAGTCGGTTTGGCTGCGAGACATCCGGCGTTACCGAATATGTGAAACGGCTTGTGAAATTGATGTTAGTTGGCACAAAATTCTTGCCGCCGTCGTTCGATACCATCACACCGTAATTGTTCGTGCCGATGAAGATGCGATTCGGTTCGTCCGCGTGCACCGCGATCGAATTGATCTCGATATTTCGCGGCGTGGTCAGTGCCCACGATTTTCCCCCGTTGGCCGTCATCCAAAAACCCTCGGTCGTTCCGGCGTAAACGGCACCGGGTAAGCCCGGATTTTGAACGATATCACGCGTGCGGCGCGACTGCGAGGGAATGCCCTGGATCTTAGCCCAGCGGCCGCCGCCATTGAAAGATTCGTAAATGCCGCTGCATGCGGAGGCGATTATGTGCTCTGCGTTCCGTGAATCAACGTTGATGGCGAAAACGTCTGAGTCATCGATCATACCTTCTTTGATCAAAGCCCAGTTCTTCCCGCCGTCGGTCGATTTATATGGCCGCCAGGTGGTTCCCGCATAGAGGGTCGCCGGATTTTTCGGGTCGACCGCGAGCGAATCAAGGTTGACAGGCATCGTAGGCGACTCGATCTTTTTCCAGTCGTCGCCGGAATTCGTCGATGTCCAGACGCCGTCGGTCGTTCCGACAAAAAGAACATCCGGATCAACGACGGATTGCACCATCGCGTGAACCGCTTCGTTCCTAAGGTCCTTCGATTCCTTCCACGTCGCACCGCTGTCCGTGGTCTTGAAGAAGCCGCCCGCGCCCTTGCCGCGGTTGCCGGACGTATAGATGATCTTCGAATCGCGGCTGTCAACAAAAAGCTGGTCGAGAACAAGCTGCGGACGATTAAGGTTTACCAGAAGCTTCCACGATTTACCGCCGTCAGCCGACGTGTGAATCTGGCCGTCCATCGTGCTGATGTATAGCCGGTCTTTGTCACGCGGATCGATCGTAACGACGCGAACGTCGCCGCCGGTTGGGCCGACGACTTCCCACTGCGCGAATTTGCCGCTGTCGCTAAAAACGTTTTCATTTTTTCCTGACGCAGGCGTGCCGGCGAAAGCGCCGGTAAACATAACGCCCATCATCAAGGCCGAAAGAATTCTCGAAAATCGAATCTTTTTCATATAAGACTTATTCCTGCGATGGAGAGATCGAAGCCGAAGGTTACGGAATTCGCAATCGTTAAGATGACGAATTAGCCGTGGATGTTTGCACTCTAACGAATGCCTCTAAAGAAGAATTGGTAATGGAACCGACGCGATAGGTCAATGCCCATTCTACACAAAACCGCACTTAATGCAAAACATTAAGTGGCCCCGCCCCTGATTAGCAATTTCAATATTGAGGAAAAGAAAAGAGACCCCGAAATCGAGGTCTCTTTTCAATGTTCACATCAAATCGATGTAAAGCTTTGTTGTCCGTTAGGGAGCCGGATTTTCAGCTCCGGGCGGGATGCGATAGAGCTTCGTGTGGACGACGCCATCAGGCGATGCTCCGCCGCGAACCAGTGTGATACGGCTTCGATCGAATTTACGCATGCCGATGAAGCTCGTGATGACCTTCTCGCGTGCGGCGATCTCTCTGTCAGTGCCGTAGTTGATGATGTAACCCTGGTTGTTAGGATTATTCGCCAACTCACTGAAGAAGTTATCGAGACGGCTCTTTACGTCGTCATTCGAAAGTGCGCCGAATTCATCCGTCATGACCGGACCTGCAGGCGTTGCTACAGGAGCAGTTTCAGAAGCGGATGTCTGACAGTTGCATGTCGGATCGGTGCCGCCGATATTTACGGTAGCCGTCACGTTGCCGCCGGCCATACTACGGTCGGTGTTAACAGTGATGCTCGGCGTGCCCTGACCGGATTCGATCGTACCCGAACTCACCGTCCAATTGTAGGTGACATTCGAGGACATTCCGCCGCTCATGTTAGCCGTAAAGGTCATCGGGCTGCCCGGCTCTGTGATGCCGGCAGGACCGCTGACCGAAAGGGTCGCACAGTCGCAAGCCTGGACACAGTCGCATTCAGCGATCGTGATCGTCTTGGTCTCGGTCTTTCCGCACAATCCGCAGCCGTCATCGACGCCCGACACGATCGTGTAGGTTCCCGGTGCCAAACCGCCGACATCCCAAGAAACATTTGCTCCCGTGCCGACAATACGTCCGCCAGAGACAGTGTAGTTGTAGGTCAGAACGTCGTTCTCGGGATCGACCGCTGTGGTCTGAACCGAGATTGTCGTTGCATCGTTACAAGCCGTTCCCTCACGCGGCCGGAAGCCCGGACGGCAAGGAAGCGTAATGGTCGTATCGCTCAGTGTAAGAGCCGTCACATTTGCAAACTGGTTGACGATCTCTGCCTGACGTTTGTTGCGTCGTCCGATCCAGGCCTGAACGCCAAATCCGTGCGGATCCGACGAGGGATTAAAGCCCTGCGGAATGCCGGTGAACGAATTGCGGATCGTGGTCGGCGTACAGCCCTGCGTTGTGCAGGGGATCAGAACCGAACTGCTGAACGAAGTGTTCCTGTCAAAGCTATCGCGATCTTGCTGGTTAAAGTGATGGCGATACCAGAAGCCAACGCCTGCCCAGCGAACCGGGAAGATCCTGGCACCGATTAGGCCTTCTTTCGGATTATTCTCGAAAGCATTAGGCGTGCGGCCGCCCACATACCGAAGTGTGCGAAACTCGGCGATCGGCTGGAAATACTTGTT
>JBBSGG010000012.1:0-64622 GCA_038254305.1 Pyrinomonadales bacterium | reverse complement strand
GCTCGCACGATCATCTTCGGATTGTGCTTCGACATCACCTTTGTTATCGCTGCCGTCAATGTCGTCTTCCCGTGATCCACGTGTCCTATCGTCCCGATATTCACGTGCGGCTTGCTCCGATCAAATTTTTCCTTGCTCATAGCTTCTCCTAAAAGGTCCCTGTTTTAGCTGCCCGAGGATGTTCCGGTTCCCTTAATCCTCGCGATAACTTCTTCCGCGACGTTGCGTGGAGCTTCGTTGTAACGCTCAAAGTGCATGCTCGAGGTCGCTCGTCCCTGCGTCGAGCTTCTCAGGTCCGTCGTATATCCAAACATCTCGGAAAGCGGCACGAAAGCAGTTACGATCGAAACATTGCCCGGACGCGGCTCCATCTTGTCGATCTGTCCGCGTCGCCGATTCAAATCCCCGTTGACGGCGCCCATATATTCTTCGGGCGTAACGACTTCGATACGCATGATCGGTTCGAGCAATACGGGTTTGGCCTTTTTGACCGCATCCTGAAATGCGAACGATCCCGCCAACTTGAACGAGATCTCGTCCGAGTCGACCTCATGGTACGAACCGAAAAGCAGCCTGACGCGTATATCGACAAGCTCATAGCCCGCCAGATATCCGCGCTGCATTGCATCGCGTATACCCTCCATCGTCGGCTTAATGAATTGCCGCGGGATCGAACCGCCGGATATCTTGTCTTCAAAGACAAAACCTTCGCCCGGAGCCGGCTCGATCTCGAGTTCGACGTGGCCAAATTTACCGCGGCCGCCCGACTGTTTCTTATAGATCTCTTTGCCGGGGGCGCCGACAGTTATCGTTTCGCGATAAGCGACTTCGGGTTTACCGACGTTGGCCTCAACGCCGAACTCGCGCTTCATGCGGTCGACGATGATCTCGAGATGAAGCTCGCCCATTCCGGCGATGATCGTCTGCCCGGTCTCCTGATCTGTGTTGACGCGGAAACTTGGATCTTCCTGAGCGAGGCGATTAAGCGCAATGCCCATTTTGTCCTGATCCTGGCGAGTTTTCGGCTCGACCGCGACGCGGACAACCGGTTCCGGAAAGTCCATGGATTCCAGAATGATCGGGTGCATTTCGTCGGAAACCGTGTCGCCGGTCGTGGTATTTTTCATACCTCCGATGGCGACGATCTCGCCCGCGCTTGCCGACTCGACGTCCTCGCGTTTGTTAGCATGCATCAGCATGAGACGGCCAACGCGTTCTTTCGAATCTTTGATCGTGTTAACGACGTACGAACCGGAGGTCACAGTACCTGAATAGATGCGGACAAATGCGAGCTGGCCTAAATGCTTGTCGGCCATCAGCTTGAATACAAGTCCCGAAAACGGTGCCTTTGCATCCGGCGGGCGGGTCTCGACCGCGTTCGTCTTTGGATTTTCGCCTTCGATAGCGGGAATATCCAGCGGGCTGGGCAGGTAATCCACTACAGCGTCAAGGAGCGTCTGCACACCTTTATTCTTGAACGCCGAACCGGTAAAGACCGGAACTATCTTCATTGCGAGCGTCCCCTTACGCAGGGCAACGCGGATCTCATCTTCTGAAATCTCCTCGCCTTCGAGGTACTTCAGCATCAGATCGTCGTCGATCGCCGAAACCGCTTCGACCAACTTTTCGCGGGCGGCTTTTGCGGCGTCAACGAGATCGACGGGAATCTCCAACGTCTCGTATTTCGCTCCCTTTGCTTCGTCGTTCCAGACGAGAGCCTTCATCGTGACAAGATCAACAACGCCTTTGAACTGGTCTTCCAGCCCGATCGGGATCTGAAGCGCGACCGCGTTTGCTCCGAGACGAACGAGAATCGATTCAAACGAACGATCGAACGAAGCACCGGCACGATCGAGCTTATTGATAAAGCAGATACGCGGAACGCCGTATTTGTCGGCCTGGCGCCAAACCGTTTCCGACTGCGGTTCGACACCGGCAACTCCGTCAAAAACACATACCGCGCCGTCCAAAACACGAAGAGACCGCTCAACTTCCATAGTGAAGTCAACGTGTCCCGGTGTATCGATAATATTGATGCGATGCTCGACGCCGTTGCGTGTCCAGAAACAGGTAGTCGCGGCGGACGTAATAGTTATTCCGCGCTCTTGCTCCTGCTCCATCCAATCCATCGTCGCAGTTCCCTCATGAACTTCGCCGATCTTGTGCGAAACACCCGTGTAGAACAAAATGCGCTCAGTCGCCGTGGTCTTGCCAGCGTCGATATGGGCCATAATGCCGATGTTTCTAAATTTGTCTAAACTAATGTTTGCCATTTCTTAAAGCAATAGCTGTCGGCATTCGGCCTTCAGCAAAACCATTTTCCGGGCGAATGCTGATCGCTGAAGGCTGACCGCTCTTAAAATCTGTAATGAGCAAAAGCCTTATTGGCTTCTGCCATGCGGTGCACGTCGTCCTTCTTCTTGACGGCTCCTCCGCGTCCGGATGTCGAATCGAGCAACTCGCCTACGAGGCGGTCTCTCATTGTCTTTTCGCTGCGGTTCCGTGAATTGGTCACGATCCAGCGGATAGCGAGCGTGTTGCGGCGATCCTTTGTGACCTCGAGCGGCACTTGATATGTAGCACCGCCGATTCGACGCGATTTTACTTCCAGCGTCGGAGCGACCGTATCGACAGCCTTCTTAAAGATCTTGAGGGGCTCTTCGCCCGTCTTCTCCGCGATCTTTTCCATCGCGCCGTAAAAGATCTCTTCGGCGACGGTCTTTTTACCTTCCCACATCATTCCGTTGATGAACTTTGTCACCAGCGTACTGTTGTAGATCGGATCGGGCAAAACTTCTCTTCGTGCTGCAGTTCTTCTTCTAGCCATAATTCAAATGATGAATGCAGAATATCGAATGACGAATTGCTTCAGTTTTGCATTCATCATTCGATATTCGAAATTTCTATTTCGCTCCCTTTGGACGTTTCGCTCCGTACTTCGAACGGGACTGATTGCGATTGGCGACGCCCGACGCATCAAGCGTTCCCCTGATGATGTGATAACGCACACCCGGAAGATCCTTTACACGGCCGCCGCGGATAAGAACGATCGAGTGCTCCTGCAGGTTGTGACCGATACCCGGAATGTAGGTCGTAACCTCGATCTGATTGGTCAAACGCACGCGGGCGACCTTACGAAGAGCCGAATTCGGCTTTTTCGGTGTCGAGGTATACACGCGTGTGCATACGCCGCGCTTCTGCGGATTGGCCTGCAGTGCAGGGCTGGCCGTTTTATATTTGACTCTCTGGCGTCCTTTGCGAACTAATTGGTTGATCGTCGGCATATACTCTGGAACGCCGTCCTTCGGCGTAATCTGTCTTACGTTCCCGCCTCACCGCCGGCGAGATGCCGGCCTACCGTACTAAAAGGCAAAAGCGATCTCTTACCTGACTCTTGCCGAACGGATCCGGCAGTTAGCACAAGCGGTAACTTGCGTGTTTTATTTGATTTTCTAAACCCTTTTAACTGAACGAAGAAACTTTGCTGTGGCGTGGCATATAAAGAAGTGATTCGTTTGTGCCGGAAGACCCTGGAGGGCCGCTTTACGCTACATTTCCTGTTTCAACTTTCAAACAACCTCAGAGCCGACTTATTGCTAAGACCGCACTGTGGACAGACCGTCAAAGTCCGAAACTCTAGATATTATAAACTTCGGTTAAGGTTGTCAAGCTATGCGTAACTGGATAAGTAAAATTACCTTTCCTTTGACAAAGCCGGGTCCGACAACAAGCAATTAATCAATTTTTCCAATTGGTCAAAGCGGCTGATCTTCGATAGATATGCAACCGCAAAATTATCGATATCGGGGTGGTCGAACGAAAGCGATGACTTCGGACTGATTGATATTGCGATCATGGGAATGCCTTCTAGTTCCGGCTGCTGAGATACACGGTAGGCCGCGAGGAAACTTTCCGGCGGGGCAAGCCCGGCATCGAACAAAATAAGGTCATATCGTTGTTGGGGCGTAATAGCAGCGAACTCTCTCTCATCGATCGCGGCGGATACTTGATAGCCATACTTTTCCAGCAAAAACTTCATTCCCGAACGGGTTGCACTATCGCTTTCTATTACTAAAATTGCTCCTTTGACCTGTTGCGTCGCTTTCATAATTTGCCTGTTTTACACAAATCCGCAAATTACATGATAGCTAAGCGTTTAAAGTTGTTCTGTCCAAATTTAGACTGCTACGTAACCAAGTTCCTGTAACATAAGACCGGGAGTTTTATCCAAAGGCAGTATCGTCTTCTTTTTTGGTTTATTGAATTTGTTCGCGGACAAATCTCTTCATTCCGTTTTGTTTCGATAGCATTATGAAGAACACTAATTTGTCCACTAAACACACGAACAAGATAAACCAAACAAACCGCTGGCTTAAGGTTTCCCTTTCAACACAATCTAGTGCAAGTGCAGGCCCCTTTGCCAAAGCGGCGTTTTATGCATATCCACGAATCCGTCTTGGATAATGCCGTAACATTCGCAAGAGCGTTCTTCGAGAGCGTGGCGGTCCAGAATTTCGATCTTGCCGCGTGAGCAATTGATGATTCCATCCTTCTGCAAAATTCCGGCCGCAGTCGTTACATATGGGCGGCGCGTGCCAAGCATTTGCGAGATAAATTCCTGTGTGACAAAAAGCTCGTTGGATCTTGTGCGGTCGTGGGCCATTAAAAGCCAGCGGCACAACCTGCACTCGATATGATGAATGCGGTCGCATGCCGAAATCTGCGAAATCTGAACATAGAGTGAATGCATGTAACGCAAAATCACATTGTGCAAAAGTCCTCCATTGTCGAACTCGCGTTTAATGATATCCGCCCTGATCCTCACGGCGTAGTGCGCGTTTATTGCAACGGCCTGATTCGGCGTGTACTTTGCTCCAAATAACACCGAAACTCCCAACATGCCTTCCGCTCCAATCAAGCCGGCTTCGGCCGTAGCACCATCTTCCATGCATGTAAATAGACATACCACCGCGTCTAACGGAAAATAAACGTGGCTGATAGTATCGCCAAAATTGTAAATGTTTGAACCGTGCGGCAAATTCACCGTTTGCATGTGCGGGCGCAAATGCTCAAATTCTTTACCGGATAAACCCGCAAGAATCGTATTCCCGCTTCCGCCTGCACGGATTTTCGTTGCCTGCATGACCTTTCTCCCTTGCTCGTATAATTTTTGAATATGTTCGTGCTACATATTTAATTTTTCGTGTTAACTAGTTCGCCGCTGGTGTTAGATTAGATTCAACACAATCATTCTTCGATTTGAGAACTCTTTTTCGGATTCGGAGATTCAGCTTCCGCACGTGGCACATTCGCCGCCTGCCAATTTGCCGCGAAAGGTTTATGGTGCACCTGTTCCGCCAACTTGTCTCTCAAGGCGCGTGCTTCGACGAGCGGCCTAATTATGACGTCAAAACCCTCCCTAATTTCCTTTACCATTTAGAACCTCCTCATTTAACTTGTTTTTATCCACTCGGTAAATATTTGTGACAAGAGCCACGCGTTTAATGCGGCAATGATAACGGCCACGGAGTAGCTTAAAGTTTTGCGCCACATCGGATTGACAAACTCCCCCATTTTCAGCCTATCGCTCGTGAACATTACTAGCGGAAAGACCGCGAAGCTCAGTTGCATACTTAGAACTACCTGACTGAGAATAAGCAGTTGCGTGGTTCCCGATGTACCGTAAAGAGCAGTGACGATGACGGCAGGTATAATCGCGATCAAGCGAGTGATCAGACGCCTAAGCCACGGCCGTACCCTGATGTTCAAAAAACCCTCCATGACTATCTGACCGGCAAGCGTGCCGGTTAATGTCGAGTTCTGACCCGATGCCAGAAGCGCGACCGCAAAAAGCGTACTCGCTCCGGCAACACCCAAAAGCGGGGAAAGAAGTTTATATACGTCACCGATTTCTGCAACTTCTGTATTACCACTGAAGTGAAAGGCAGCCGCGGCAACTATCAGAATCGCCGCATTGATAAAAAGCGCAAAAAAGAGGGCGATCGTCGAATCGATCGTCGCAAACTTAATTGCCTCGCGTTTACCCTGGGGTGTTCTTTCATAATTGCGCGTTTGCACGATAGACGAGTGGAGATACAAATTATGCGGCATTACGGTTGCACCCAAAATCCCGATAGCGATATACAGCATCGCCGGATTCGTGACGATTTGCGATGAAGGCACAAAGCCGCTGACAATTGCACTGACATCGGGACGCGAAAAAATTATTTCCGCCGCAAAACAAACGCCGACGGTGGCGACTAGCGTAATAACGACGGCCTCGAGCCATCGAAACCCGCGATTTTGCAGCAGAAGCAAAATCATCACGTCAAACGCGGTCAGCAAAACGCCGTATACAAGCGGGATGCCGAATAATAAATTGAGCGCTATAGCCGAGCCGATAACTTCGGCCAAATCGCAGGCAATGATTGCCACCTCGCAAAGGCCCCACAGGACGAATGAAACCCTCGGTGAAAAATGATCGCGGCAAGCCTGCGCCAAATCGCGTCCCGTCACGATGCCCAATCGTAAAGCAAGACTTTGCAGCAGAATCGCCATCAGATTAGAGATCATGATCACGGACAGAAGCGTGTAATTGAAACGCGAGCCGCCCGCCAAATCGGTTGCCCAGTTGCCGGGGTCCATATAGCCGACAGCGATCAGATAGCCGGGACCTGAAAACGCAAACAGCTTTCTCCAAAAACTCACGCCTTTCGGCACCGGCATAGACGAATGGACTTCCGGCAGACTCGGTTGAACGGAATTCCTGTGCCATCCCATCGTACGGCTGGATTTTGTTAAAGGGCCGTCCATAAACTTTCTACCGAGTTATTTAACGCTTTAAATCCGCCATTTCGATTAGGGATGGGGCTGCCGTGCGGACATTTATCCGGAAAACCGAGCAAAGCGTCGATCTTTGCTTCAAACTCATCCGAAACGTGATGTTCCAGGCGCTCTGCTTCGGCGTGGACACTTTGCGGCGAATAATTCAAAATCCGCGTCAAAAATAACTCGATCAGTCGATGGCGGCGAACGATATGAAGTGCGACTTCGCGGCCCTTTGCGGTGAGGCTGACTCCAAAATAAGGTATGTGAGTGACTAATGACTGGTTCTGCATCTGTTTAAGCATCCGTGAGACCGCCGGTGGGCTGACACTTAATCTTTTAGCTAGGTCCTTGGTCGCGGCATGGTTTCGTCCACCCGTTTCACGTTCAGAAAGAGTCCATATCGCTTTCAAGTAATCTTCTTTCGATGTCGTGATCTTGTTCATTTTAACTACCGTCCAAAATATTAACTTCGGTTAAATTCGTACCGATAAAAATTCCGCGAAAAAAGAAAATAAAGAATTATCCCTTTTGTTCGCGGAAATAACCTGTGAACTACTTCCGGATAAACAAACCTGCGATTGCCAGTACCTGCTCTTTCGACAGCGGCTCGTCAAAGGATTCAGTTAACGCTGAAGTAGAAACACCGACCTTGCCCGCAAGATCGACGCCGCCCTGAACCGTATTGCCCTCTCCGTTATAGACCGGCTGGGTCGGAGCAGGCAGGGTGCCGCGCGAATCGCCCGTTATCCAGCCTTTTTCGCCGCGCAGACGCCGGACTTCAGCGGCATGCCTTGCTTCAACCGAGTGAATCTGTAGGGCGACTGTCAAAATTTTGGCGTTGTCCTGCAAATTTCCCGCCTGTCCTTTGTAAGCGCGGACGCCTGTGTCCTCCAACGCCTGCGAGACGGCGAGAAAAGTTTGGTAGTTGCTAAAAACATCGCCGAAAGCTCCGCCGGCGGTAAAGTCGAAATTCGGTTTTGCCGCGGCTTTATTTCCGAGGACCGATTTCAACAGCGCGACGTGCGCTGTTTCGTGTTTGCTGATTTGTCCGAAAACATTTAGCGTATCGCGTGGTATCAACGCGGAAGAACCTACCGCCGTGCGGTAAAATTCATCTTCGAGATATTCCAAAGTCAACGCGAAATTCAGCACGTCGACAATTTTCCCAGGAAGTTTGTCTTGGCGACCGAATGCCGTACCAGCCAAAGCTCCGAACGAAATGATAGTCGAACCCAATGCCCCGGTTAGTGATCTGGCTTTTTCGATCGGCTCGCGCCGCGCTGTCATTTCGCTAATGTAGTCGGGTTCGACCGATTCCAATAATGGTATGTTGTTTTCCATAGTCTCCTCCTTTTACATTTTCGGTTTCGGCAATTTGTTTGCCGTGATACGCGTTCTAATGAATGGCCCGGCTGCCGCTAATACTTCCGACGGCATTTTCGCCATGTCCAGCCCAGTGCGCGGATCGATGACATCGTCGCCCGCAAACGACGACGACATAGGCGAAAGCAGGTCGCGAATGGTTGCCGCGTGTCTTGCCTCGACTGAGACGATCTTACCGGCAAGCAATAGATAGTCTCCCTTTTTTAATAACTGACCTGCGCCGTTATATGCGGAGACACCCAAATCTTCGAACGTTTTAGCCGTGCCGAGTACGCTGTCCCTGCTGTTGAAATTGATCGATGTGAAATTCACTTGCAATCCCGGAATCGCTTTTTTACCAAGGGCGGCTTTAAAGAATTCACGATGCGCAATTTCGTGATCGCGGATATCCGTCAAGATCTCGCGCTCGGCGGAGGTCATTCGCGAATACGGCGTGTTTATAACTTGAGAATAGAATGCTGCCTCAAGCTGTTCCAGCGCGTAAGCATAATTGAGCACGCCAAAATCGCCTTTACCAAGATCGACGGCGCCCTGACCGAGCGGCTCAACCGGCAAGCCTAAAAAAGCATCGCTCGCGCGAAGCGTTTCTGGTCTAATCGCTCCGTATGCCAGCGCCATGAGCACGGCGGTACTCGAAAGCTTTAAAAACGATCGGCGAGTGTGTCCATTTTCAAGTTTTGATTCGCCGTCGTCGGGTTTAGTAATTTGTTTCATAACTTTACCTCCAAAATTTTCCTAGGCTATTTAGTTTCCTAAGACAGGAACGACGGAGAATGTCATTGAAATTTTTTCCAACTTTCGTCGCTAGTTGAATCGTAATTAAAAGGGAATAAGCGCTCTGTCTCTTTTTGAACACTTGCTTTTTTCGCAAGGAAACGGATGGCGGCCGGAATAATTTATCAGATTTTAGCGACAACCTAGTATTTTTACCTTTTTGCTAGAAGTTGTTATGATCGGAGTTTTGATCAAGAACGAAAGTAATTTATATATGTCTACACATTTCGAAACATACTTATCCCACCTAGATGAAAAAGACTGGTTATTAGCCATCAAATCACTTCTGCCTTCAATTCACCCGGTCGATCAAAACGCGGTCCAGATCTGGTTCCGGTTTCATTCTCTGGCTTTATTTGCTTATCTCGAATCGGCCGAAGACGGAGAGCAGGCGAAAAAGGGGCTGGCGATGCAGGGCGAGTTCAGCCTTAACGCCAAAATCGATTCCTCTCACGATTTTCTTTTCGGCCACCGTTATTGGAATACCGTAAAAGCCGCGATCGAGGCTGAGGCTCAGGTATTCGAGAATTCGAAAATTAGCCTTGCCGACGAGATCAGGCAGCTTGCGGCGATGATCGCCGAAAAAGTTAAAGCTGATCCTTCCCTTGTTATCGGAATTACGGCGGTCGGCTTAATGACGATGCTTCAGGTTGGTTTAGATGATCTCAAAGCAGCGTCGGGCGCTATCGCCGAACCGGCCGGATTGATGTCGAAGTCGCCAAATGCGATCGTTGCTGAACGCAGAAAAGATGAATCGCAGGGCATTCTCGGTTTCCTTAAGACCGTTAACAAGAAATTCTCTGTAATTTATGACGAAAATCGTGGTGGAAAATTCGACATTATAAGCGATCAGGAGATCGCTTCGGCGTCCGCGAATGACAGATCGCAGAATTGGCAGTTAAAGGACGAGCGCTGTTGGGAAGGTCCGGTCCCTGTCGAGTGCACTTCCGCTTCGTGCGGTACCTGCTGGGTCGGGATACTTGGCGGTGAGGACAAACTAACCGATCTTTCGCGACGCGAACGCCGCGCTATCAAGGTCTTCGGCTACGATGACACTGAAGAGGAAAAACCGATCATCCGGCTGGCTTGCCAGGCGCGAGCATCGGGAAATGTCACGCTCGTTATTCCGCCATGGAATGCGGTCTTCGGTAAGAAGGTTTATGGAAACGTCGAAGAACTGGAACTGGAACCTGTCACAACGTCCGCAAAAGCTCTCCGCGAGGCCGTCCGCGAAGCAACCGCGTCCAGCAAAGAATAAATATCACTATATTTTGCGAAGTAAGGCGGCGGAAGCCGCTTTTTTTTGCGCTCGCCCGCTCCGTGTACTAACTTGATGCAGCAAATCGAATAATCGCCCCGAAAAATGCGATTACTAAGTTCAGGAATGAAGTTTGCAGGCATTCCCGCCTATAGGACTCTCCCGTCTTTTATCTATGGTTACAGCACTACGGCACATTGAGGCGCAGCAGTTCACCGTTCCGCTAGCGACTGTTCCGGAAGGAATTGCGGATGGGGCAATGATGTTAAACCGCGACCTTAGCCTTTTGGAATTTTTCCGGCGCGTTTTGGACGAAGCGGCCGACAGGTCCCAGCCGGTGCTCGAGCGGCTCAAATTTCTCGCGATCTTTTCATCGAATATCGACGAGTTTTTTATGATCCGTGTCTCGGGCCTGATGGAAAAGCTTGGTCATATTTCGGAGGTTCCGCTCGATGGGTTCACAATATTAGAACTTCTCGCCGAGATAAAAACGCGTGTCACCGCGATGACGGATGAGCAGATGCGCATTCTTCGCGACGAATTGCTGCCTACGCTCGCCGAAAATGGGATCGTACTTACGCGATATCGCGATCTTAGCGGCCAGGAGAGATCCGAAGCCGACAGATATTTCAAAGAAAAAGTTTATCCGACGCTGACACCGCAGGCGGTCGATCCTTCGCACCCCTTTCCTTATATATCCGGCGGAAGCATCAACGTCGCGCTTACTGTTCGTCCGGAAATGAATAAAAGAGTCGCGCGCGCACACAAGGTTACGGGCAGCGAATTCTTCGTCCGCGTAAAGATTCCGTCATTCATTCCGAGATTTGTCCCGATATCCGAGCCTGAAGGCCGATTTATTCTGATCGAGGACCTTTTGTCCGCGAATATCAAACTTTTCGCGCCTAAGGCCGAGCCTGATTCTTGCTACCAATTCCGCATAACGCGCGACGCCGACATCGAAATTAGGGAAGCCGAAGCCCAGGACCTGCTGCGAACGATGGAACAGAATCTAAAGCAGCGGAGGTTCGGGGACGTGGTTCGGCTGGAGGTCTCGGCCGACATGCCGGGCGAAATGGTGGCGTATCTTACCCAGTCGCTCGAGATCACAGAAGACGAAGTTTACCCCATTGACGGCCCAATGAATCTGATCGATGCATTCTCGATCACGTCGCTCAATCGCCCCGATCTAAAAGATCCAGAACTGAAAGTTTCACGTCCGGCAGTGGTCGACACGGGTGAGTCGTTGTTCGACATTATTCGCAGACAGGACGTTCTTCTGCATCATCCGTATATGCCTTACAGCATCATTACGGATTTTTTGAGGGAGGCGGCTGAAGATCCCGATGTTCTAGCGATCAAGATGTGCCTTTACCGGATAGGCGCCGATTCACCCATCGCGCCGCTTCTCATCGAAGCGAGCGAAAAAGGTAAGCAGGTCACGGCGTTGATCGAGATTAAGGCACGCTTTGACGAAGCCAATAACATCGAGTGGGGCAAGAAGCTTGAAC
Source organism: Pyrinomonadales bacterium (assembly GCA_038254305.1). Lineage (GTDB taxonomy): Bacteria > Acidobacteriota > Blastocatellia > Pyrinomonadales > Pyrinomonadaceae > OLB17. Next base: position 52,871 of record JBBSGG010000012.1, on the reverse strand, counting down.
TTGCCGGCGTCCATGTCGTCTACGGCCTTTTAGGCCTCAAGACGCACGCAAAGACGACGCTTATCGTACGCCGCGAAGGTGACGGGCTTCGCCGGTACGTCCATCTCGCTACGGGAAATTACAATCCGGCCACCTCGACGGTCTATACGGATCTCGGACTGCTTACGAGCGATGAAAGGATCGGTGCTGACGTAACCGACTTGTTCAATTATCTGACGGTCTATTCGCAACCGGATGAATTCAGTAAAATTCTCGTTGCCCCTGTCAATCTGCGCGAAAAAATGATCGAGATGATCGAACGCGAAGCGGAAAATGCACGCGGCGGTAAACCTGCGCGGATAATTGCGAAGATCAATCGGCTTGCGGACGGCGAGATCGCGCGCGCTCTTTATGCCGCGTCGGCCGCGGGTGTCGAGATCGATCTCATCATTCGCGGTGTCTGCACGCTCAGGCCGGGAGTCCACGGAATGTCCGATAACATCCGCGTTCGCAGCATTGTTGGCCGGCTGCTGGAGCACAGCCGCGTTTATTATTTCGAAAACGGCGGTGACCCCGAGGTCTATACCGGCAGTTCTGATTGGATGCCGCGAAACCTCGACCGCAGGGTCGAGGTCATCGCTCCCATTAGAAACAAGCATTTGAGAAAATTTCTCGCCGAGGTGTATCTCGCCCGCTACCTAAAGGATAACGTCCGTGCGTGGGAGCTCGCCTCCGATGGAATTTACAGGCGTGTGCAGCGAGCCGAGGACGAAGAAGAATTCAGTGCTCAGCTCTCTTTTCAAGACGACGTGAATATCGTGAATGTCAACCGAATTCCGTTCGAAATCTAGCCAGATGGAGAATGACCGATGTCCAATGGATCAACCGTTCGTATCGTCTCTCTTTTTTTAGTTTTTGTTTCGTTTAGCTTTTCAGTCGATGCACAGTCGAAACGGCAATCGCAGCGCAGGGTTCGCCCGGCACCGATTGCTGCCGAAGGCACGCGTGGGAAAGCGGTGCTTTGGGAACCTGTCGCGATCGAACGTCGCGACCTTTTCAACGGGCCGGGCGGCGGCGAAATGAAGCCTGATGTGAGCTCGGTGAAATTTATTAAGGCCGAAAAGGGCGGCCATAACAAAAAGTACAAGATCAAAGACGCGTCGGGCCGCGAGTGGGTCGCGAAACTTGGCCGCGAGGCGCGTCCGGAAACGGCTGCCGTTCGACTGCTTTTCGGCCTTGGTTACAAGACAGAGATCAACTATCTCGTGCCAACGATCACAATTCCCGGTAAAGGAACATTTCAGAACGTCCGTCTCGAGGCACGTCCCGCAAATGCTCAGCGGCTTGGCGAATGGAAGTGGAAAAGCAACCCGTTCGTCGGTACAAAACCGTTGCAGGGACTGAAGATGATGATGGTCTTTATGACCAATTGGGACGTGCTCGATCTGCAGAATAAGATCGTCAGGGTCGGCCTCGAAGACCAATATATCATAAGCGATCTCGGTTCCACGTTTGGACGTCTCGGCAACAATAACCTGCCCCTGTTCTATCGACTGGGGCGAACGACGGGACGACCGAATCAGTATATCAAAACCCGTTTTATCCGCCGTGTGGAAAATGGCGTGATCGAGCTTTCCTACAAGGGTAAGAGCCGCAGCATTTTCAAAGGGATAACGTTGGCCGATGGCCGATGGCTGGCTTCAAGGCTAAACCGTCTGAGCGATGCACAGATACTGGACGCGTTTCGTGCAGCGAATTATTCGCCCGCGGAGGCGGAAATTTATCACCGTGCCGTGCGGAACAAGATCGATGAGCTCAATCGCGCCGTCGGCGGTACAAACCTGGCGGAGAATATTCAGCGATGAGGGGCGCCAAACCGATCGCCTTAGTAATAATTTTCGGAGCGATCATTATTGCCGCCGCCGCGTTCTTCTATACGGACCGAAGCCCGGTAACGGTTGCTCCGTCGAATTCCTCGGCAAACTCCTCGGCAAACTCTGTACGAAGAACTGACAATCCACTGACCCCTGAAAATGAAGAACGCACTGCTCCGGTCGTTGCAGTCGAACATCCTGTAGGCGTAAACTGGGCGGAAAACATCCTCGGCGTACTCGGGAAATTGTTGCTTGCAGTTATGCTTTCGGGCGTTCTCGCGTTTCGGCCGCGAAAGGATGTGCCGCTCTTCAAGCGGTCGCTTTTCGTTTCGCAAACACAAATACTGCTTTCTGTCGTTGCCGCGGCCTTGATGATCATCGTTGGCGATAACACTGCCCGGGCGTTCGCGATCTTTGCCGCCGTTTCACTCGTCCGTTTTCGTACGAACATCCGCGATCCCAAGGAGATCACCGTCTTATTGATCAGTCTGGCGTTGGGCTTGTCGGCCGGCGTGGGCCGTTGGGACCTCGGCCTCGCGCTCTGCCTCTTCTCGCTCGCTCTGTTATGGCTGCTCGAATATAACGAATCCGCGCAAGTGTTTCGCTCAATGGAGCTTACGATCAGAACGCGCGACACGGACCGAGCACAGGAAATACTTCGCAAGATCCTCCGCAAATACGACCTCGAGGCGGAGGTTCGCGAACTTGATCCGCCCAACGAAGAGGGCCCGATCGGCAGCATTGTCTATTATATGAATTTGCGTTTGAACGTCAGCACGGACCGGCTTAGCGAGAGGATCCTGAGGTCCGATCCGGATAATATCGACGCGATCCAATGGTCGCAAAAGAAAGGCTCAAGCGATTTCTTCCAATAAAAAAGGCGGGTACGGCCCCGCCTTTTTTCACTCTTAACAGTTCGTCCCTAGTTAGATGCAGTCGCCACACGCGCTTTTCCCGTGACCGCCTTCTGTTGTTCGATCCTCGCGGAATAGTCCTTTACGTAAGACTTAAGTGCCCCGTGTACGAGGCCGGCGGTAAAACTGTAATTCTTCATTTCCTGGTAAGCCTGATCGTATCCCCAGCCATATTTCGTGAAGCGATAGATCGCCCCGGTGATTCCCGTTCGGTGAATGCCCGCTTTGCAGTGTACATACATCGTTCCGGTTGCCGGATCATTTGCGATCTTTAGAAACTGATCGATGTCCGAGTCTTTCGGCGACTTCCAACCGCTCATCGGAAGGTTGATATATTTCATACCCGCAGCTTCGGCAGCCGATTTTTCATAATCGGTCGGATCGTCTCTAAGGTCGACGATCGTGTTTACGCCGAGTGCGGCGAGCGATTTGTAATCATCGGGAAGGGGCTGAGCGCCGCGGTAATAATGTTCGTCCATCTGTCCAAAATTCCCGATCTTTATGTTCGGAAAATCCGTCTTGGGCGATGTTTGTGCGGTAACGCTAAAAGTAAACGCAAGAAGGGCAAGCAGCGTGAGCGAAGTAGTGCGTAAGAAAGCCATGTTGGGTTCTCCGGAATCGGCGCCAGTTATATAGAAAGGCTTGTGCTAATCTAGCCCGATCAGTTTTGTGCTGAGGTTTTCAAATTCGTGTGGCCGAATTTTGAACATCTTGCCCGCTTCGACCGCGATTTGTGATTTGAAGCGAAGATGCCATTTTCCGTTGCCAAATATTTTCGCATGCGAAGGACCGATCCGCCGACTCATTTTCCTCCAATAGCATACGTTCTTATCGCTGTCTTCATCTGGAGTACGGGCGGCGTTTTGATAAAGCTCACCTCACTTGATGCCTATCAAGTAACCTTTTTCCGTTCGCTTCTTGCCGCAGTGACCGTGCTTGCGATCACTTACCGAAAAAGCGGTATAAAGATCGATCTTTTCGGGATCGCAACCTCCATAATCTACGCACTTTTGCTCTTCCTTTTTGTGTGGGCGACGAAGAAAACGACCGCCGCAAACGCCATATTTTTGCAGTATACGGCTCCTATTTATATTCTCATCCTTGGGCCCTTCGTTATCGGCGAAAAATTTCATTTTCGGGATCTTCTCGCCGTAGTTTTCTGCATCGGAGGAATGAGCCTGTTTTTTGTCGGGCAGCTCCAGATCGATGACTATCAGGGCAATATTGCGGCATTGTTTTCAGGTGTTTTTCTGGGCCTCTACATCCTTTTTTTGCGGCATCCGCGCGCCCAGCGTTTAAATCCCGCCGTTGCGGTTATATACGGCAATTTATTACTTGCTGCTCTGACTTTGCCGTCCGGGATTTCCGCATTAGCAACCATTTCTCTTTCGGACGTTTTTTATGTCTCGTTTCTAGGGATCATTCAGATCGGGATAGCGTATCTATTGTTCATCAAAGGAGTTCGCGGCGGTACGAGGCCGCTCGACGCGAGCCTGATCGGCTTTATCGAGCCGCTGCTAAATCCTGTTTGGGTCTACATCTTCTACCACGAAAGGCCCTCCGAATGGGCGATCCTGGGCGGCGCAGTGATCATAGCGACGGTCGCAGTGCATGCCATAATGGGGGAGAAGGGAAAACGGCTCATATTTGCTGAATAATTGAACGAAATTGCTTATGTTGTGATAACCTAGGCTTATACACGTTCAGCCCGATGGTCGACTTAGATGTTCCGGGGCTGAAATTGTGCATTTATTAGGCATTTTTTCAAATGCGTCGGGTTCCTACATCCAATTTGTTGATTTATCGCATTTTTGACCGCTAAAGATATGACGACCCTTATTATCCCGGAAACCATAAATAACGAGGAACTGAAACGATGGGCCGCCGAAATGGCCGAACTTTGCGAACCCACCACCGTTTACTGGTGCGATGGCTCGCAGGAAGAATACGACCGCCTGTGTAAGGAGATGGTCGGGGCCGGCACGTTCATTAAGCTCAATGCCGAAAAACGGCCGGACAGCTTTCTCGCTCGCTCCCATCCGTCTGACGTCGCACGCGTGGAGGACCGCACCTATATCTGTTCGCGCGAAAAGGGAGACGCCGGCCCGACAAACAACTGGATGGCTCCGGCCGAAATGAAGGAAACGCTTACGCCGAAATTCCGCGGTTCGATGCGCGGGCGAACGATGTATGTCGTGCCCTTTTGCATGGGTCCTATCGGCTCGCCGATCTCGCAATTCGGCGTGCAGATCACCGATTCACCGTACGTCGCGGTCAACATGAAGATCATGACGCGGATGGGAAACAAGGCTCTCGAAGCACTGGCCGACAGCGAATTTGTACACTGTTTGCATTCGGTAGGAATGCCGCTGGCGGACGGCCAGCAGGATGTTGCGTGGCCATGTAGTCCTGATCCAAAGGATAAGTACATCGTTCATTTTCCGGAAGAAAAAATGATTTGGAGCTACGGCTCAGGCTACGGCGGCAACGCGCTTTTAGGCAAGAAATGTTTAGCGCTTCGAATTGCCTCCACACTCGGCCGCGATCAGGGCTGGCTCGCCGAGCATATGCTGATCGTAGGAGTGAAATCGCCCGACGGCCAAAAGGATTACGTATGCGCCGCTTTTCCCTCTGCATGCGGCAAAACGAATTTCGCGATGCTGATTCCACCTGCGGAATTTCGCGAAGAAGGCTGGGAGATAACGACGGTCGGCGACGATATCGCGTGGATCAAGCCGGATGAGACTGGCAAGCTACGCGCGATCAATCCGGAAGCCGGATTTTTCGGCGTCGCACCCGGAACCAACTACAAAACCAACCCGAACGCGATGGAATCGATCAAGGAAAACTCGATCTTCACGAACGTAGCGCTGACCGACGACGGCGACGTGTGGTGGGAAGGAATGGACGGCGAAAAGCCGGCCCACGCGATCGACTGGCAGGGCAACGATTGGACGCCCGCAAGCGAAAAGCCCGCCGCTCATCCGAATTCGCGGTTCACGGCACCGATCGGCCAATGCCCGGTCGCGGATGAGAATTTCGACGATCCGGCAGGCGTGCCCGTATCGGCCTTCATATTCGGCGGACGCCGTAATAATGTGATCCCGCTTGTTCAGCAATCCTTCAATTGGGCGTTCGGTGTTTACGCGGCCGCGACAATGGGTTCGGAGATGACCGCTGCGGCATTCGGAAACATCGGCCAGGTTCGCCGCGATCCGTTCGCGATGCTTCCCTTCTGCGGATATCACATGGGCGACTACTTCGGACACTGGCTCGACACCGCCGCACGGATCCCGGAACCGCCGCCGATCTTTTCGGTCAATTGGTTCCGAAAGGGCGAGGACGGCAAGTTCATGTGGCCGGGCTTTGGGGACAACATGCGTGTTCTCAAGTGGGTGCTGAAGCGTTCCCGTGGCGAGGCCGCCGCCGTCGAAACGCCCCTCGGGTTGATGCCTCGCTACGAGGATATCGACTGGCGCGGACTCGATTTCTCAAAGGAACAATTCGAACAGGTAATGAGCCTCGATCGCAGCATGTGGACGCAGGAAGTCACGAATCACAGTGAACTGTTCGACAAACTCGGCGACCGGCTGCCAAAAGAACTGACCGCGATACGTCAATTTCTGCTCGCTTCATTAGAGCGTTCGGCATCCGCCGGAAAGAACGACCTCGACCCCTCGGCCGAGCCGGAGCCGTTAAAAGCAGCAGGCAACGTTTGAAAATTGACCGCCCGCTTGCCGGGCGGTTTTATTTTGTGCGGGCGAACCATTTCATTCGCAACATTTGCCATCAAAGGTCCGCCGAATTATTCTGAAAGGAATAGTCGAAAAAGGTCTATGGCGAGCGTGGGTTCAGGTCAAAAACAAATCGGTTCGTCAGATTCCGTAAAAGCAAAACTCGCCATCACGTTTCGCGCACTCAAGCACCGAAATTTCAAACTTTTCTTCGCCGGCCAGTTCGTTTCTTTGACTGGGACGTGGATGCAGAGCGTCGCGCAGAGTTGGCTCGTCTATCGGCTGACCGGTTCGGTCCTGCTTCTCGGGCTGATCGGGTTCGCGTCGCAGATCCCTGTCTTCATTCTTGCGCCGATCGGCGGCACGGTCGCTGACCGTTACAATCGCCATCGGATACTTATCGTTACGCAGAGCTGTGCAATGGTGCTGGCCGGCGTACTCGCATTGCTGACCCTGACCGGTGCGATCCAGATCTGGCATTTGTTTGTGATCGCCGCCGGGTTCGGATTGGCGAACGCTTTCGATATCCCGACACGGCAGGCTTTTGCCGTCGACATGGTCGGCCGTGAAGATCTGATAAACGCTATCGCTCTTAATTCGTCGATGTTCAATGGCGCCAGGATCGTCGGTCCGGCGATCGCCGGTGTTCTGGTCGCTGCGGTCGGCGAAGGCTGGTGTTTTTTCGGCAATGCCATTAGCTACATCGCCGTTATCGCGGGCCTTCTGGCAATGAATATTACCCCGCAGATACGGGCCCGTACCGGATCGACAATGTCCCACATTGCCGAGGGATTCGGCTATGTGGCCAGAACGAAACCGATTCGCGCTCTTCTTCTCTTACTCGGACTCGTCAGTCTTATGGGCATGCCGTACGCCGTGCTGATGCCGATCTTCGCCGATCAGTATCTCGGCGGCGGGTCGAGCACGCTCGGTTTCCTGATGGGTGCAAGCGGTGTCGGCGCTCTGATCGCTGCGCTGGTATTGGCTTCGAGAAAAATGGTTTTCGGCCTTGGCAGATGGGTCGCGTTTGCATGCGGCGGTTTGGGCGTCAGCCTCGTACTGTTTTCGTTTTCGCGCTCGTTTTGGCTGTCAGGGCTGTTGCTGCTCCCGGTAGGATTCTCGATGATGACCCAGATGTCTTCGTCGAACACACTTGTGCAGGCCATGATACCGAACGACCTTCGCGGTCGCGTCATGAGCGTCTATTCGATGATGTTTATGGGAATGGCTCCCTTCGGAGCACTTATTGCAGGAACACTCGCGGGATATATCGGCGCACCCGAGACAGTTGCTCTCGGCGGTTGCGTCTGTATCGCCGGTTCGATCGCCTTCGCGTTCAAACTTTCCGGTCTCGAACAGGAAGGACACCAGATGATCGTATCGATGCAGATGACAGGCGGCGAACCGGCTTCGAAAGCCGCCTTTCAAAGTCCGAGTTCTGCGGACGCGGGCCAGGCGTGATAGACCCGAATTCCTCTGCGGCTTGGTCGCCATGTAGTATACTGAAGCAGTATCACTGGACACAATTTGTATGGACAGGGTTCTCGGAAACTACTCAGGTTACCTGTACGCGCTGCTTCGTATTGTCGTAGGATTTTTGTTTCTGTGGCACGGCGCACAAAAGCTTTTGGGCTATCCGCCGCAAGGCGGACCGGCGGATACAGGCGGGCTGTCGCCGCTAATGGCGTTCGGCGGCGTGATCGAACTGGTCGGCGGTATCATGATATTGATCGGCCTTTTTGCGGGCATCGCGGCCTTTGTCGCGAGCGGAATGATGGCCGTTGCGTATTTCATGGCGCATTTCAGTATGGCTGCCTTTTTGCCGATACAGAATCACGGCGAGTTGGCCGTTGTTTACTGCTTTGTATTTCTTTATATTGCCTCTCGGGGATCGGGCCGACTGAGCGTTGACGCCGCGATGGGGCGCGGCTCGTATAACCCATGATCCTGGAACCAAAAGGGCTGACAGATCGTATTAAATAATATGGATAACTTTACTACCACTTACGGAAATACGGCGGCGAACGCGCTGCCGGCCGAGCGTGCTGCGTTCATGCGAAAGACATATCTGCTGCTGGCGGCAGCGATACTCGGATTTATTGTCGTCGAAAGTTTCTTATTCGTCTCGGGCGCGGCCGGATTGATCGCCGGCGTCGTCTTTGGAGGCGGAGCGATCGGCTGGCTTCTAGTGCTGGGCCTTTTCATGGTCGTGTCCTATATCGCCCGTAACTGGGCGACCTCGGAAACTTCTGTTCCGACACAATATCTCGGGCTCGCGGTCGCGGTAGTCGCCGAAGCGGTCATATTTGTGCCGTTGATCACAATAGCGGCACTCAGATCGGACGATCCCGGAACACTTTTATTGAAAGCGGGAACGGTGACGATCGGTCTGTTTTTAGGCATCACGGCAACCGTATTTATCACGCGGAGCGATTTTTCGTTTCTCGCACCGATACTGACGATCGGCGGATTTGCGGCTCTCGGTTTTATCGTGGCTAGCGCACTTTTCGGTTTTTCGATCGGGAATGTTTTTGCGTTTATTATGGTCGCCTTTGCCGGTACTGCGATCCTTTACGAAACATCGAACGTGCTGCACCGATTCAACACTAATCAGCATGTCGCGGCATCGCTCACGCTTTTCGCGAGTATCGCTTTGCTGTTCTGGTACATCCTGAGTATCTTCAGCTCGCGTCGATAAAACGCAACATAAAAAGGCGGCCCGAAAGGCCGCCTTTTTTTTCTGACCGATGTTTGGACGATCACTCATCACTTCCGTCAAAAACGATCCGTTTAACATTCGCGGCACGTCCGCTCTTCGGCGGGGTCTCGTCGAGGTCCGAAAGAACGAGGTTCCCATCGCTGTCCTTCATCAGCACCTCGATTCGACGTTCGGCGGCGGCAAGGCGTTCGCGGCATTCGCGTGACAACCTCACACCGTCCTCAAATAATTTGAGGCTTTCCTCAAGCGGCAGATCGCCGTTTTCAAGCTGGCGAACGACCTCCTCGAGTTCGGCTAACGAGGCTTCGAATGTTTTCTTCATATCGACGATTACTTTAAGGCTTCTTCCGCGTTTTTCAAAAGCTGGTTGAGATCTTTGATGCCAAGGCGCTCTCCGGCGCGTTCGGTGTTATCACCATTTGCGGCCGCGATAAATTCCTGGCCGACGGCTTTGGCGATCCGCTCTGCAAGATCGTCATCGTGAACCGCGACTATCGTCCACCGGTCGCCGTTTCGTCGCATAGTCACCTCGAACGCGTGCCCGGGAAGCTTGCTTTTGACCAAGGCGATATCGCCCTTGTACGTCACATCTATGTATTGGTCCGCACCGATCACCATTCCGACAAACGGAAGGCGCCCGAACCGCTCGGTCTTTCGGCGGATCAACGGCGGAATCTCGGTGCGTGCTCGATCCTTTAATGCGGGCATAACCGGCTCGGCGACCTGAGAGACGCGTGCGATCGTCTGCGGCGGCAGCCCGCGTCCGTAGAGATCGACGGCTTTAGCGGTGATCTGCGGCATGAAACTGTCGACGACCGCGCTTGTATCAATAAGTTGATCGACGGCGCCCTGATCGTCGCGGCGTGCGGCGTCGACCACGAGTGCGACGGAATACGCCGGTGTCTTCTTCAAATTCTGCCAGTAAAAATAAAAAGCCGCCGCGGCGATCGATGCGATCACTGCCAGCGAAGCAAAGACCACTGCCAAAGCTCGTCCCGCCGATCGTCGCGTCGGTGGATCGTCAAGTTCGGCTTCGCCCGCATCGCGGATGCTGGTTGTGAATTTCGCCATCTACTGCTGTTTTTTCGACGTAACCGCTGCACCGATCTCGCCGCTCGCAAGCCGCACCCGAAGATCGTCACCGACCGAAATTTGGTCGATACTGCGAACGATCTCGCCTCGGGCGGTTTCTGCGATGGAAAAGCCGCGTTTCAAAACGGATAAGGGTGAAAGAGCGTCGAGCTTTGCCATGCAGATCTTCAGGTTCTTTGAATAACCGTTCATCGCAATCGACGACGCGGCGTCTAGACGTTGTTTCAATACCGCAAGCGTCGTTCCGTCAGCGCCGACTTTTGATGCAAGCGCCACCGGCGAGAGTTGCGAGACGATATCCGTGAACCGATTCCGCGAACTTTGCAAATTCGCGGAAAAGGACCCCTGTATGGTCGACATGTGGGCCGCGATATCGGCGATGTGCTCGCTGATCGTATTCGGGAACGTCGCAAAGACCGGCGACAGCGCAGCTTCCTGAAACCTGTTTACCGATTTGAGAAGATTGAAATTGGCGAGCTGGAAAAGGTCGCCTTCGCGATCGAGAAGATAAGACAAAATGTCGTCTTCCCGCTGCGCGACGAGTTCGGCGGCGGCGGACGGAGTGGCCGCACGAAGATCGGAAACGAGATCGGCGATAGTGAAATCGACCTCATGTCCGACGGCCGAGATAACGGGTATCTGCGAAGCCCGGATCGCGCGGGCGACGATCTCTTCGTTGAACGCCCAAAGGTCCTCGGATGATCCGCCGCCTCGGCCGACGATCAGCACGTCGATCTGACGTCCGTGATCGACCGAAGCATTGAGCGCATTCGCGAGGCTGATAGCCGTTGAGACTTCTTCGCCGGCGGTCTCGCCCTGAACACGGCTTGGGATCAACACCACGCTCACCGACCGCGCCCGCCGCGATAATACGTGCAGAATGTCGAAGAGCGCCGCTCCGGTCGGCGACGTTACAATACCTATACGCCGCGGAAACATCGGCATGGGCCGTTTAAGCTCGTCGGCGAACAAACCTTCGGCTTCAAGCTTCGCTTTTATCTGCTCGAAAGCGATTCGCAGAGCACCTTCGCCAACCGGCTCGAGCGAATCGACAAGTATCTGATATTCGCCCCGGGGCTCGTACAGCGTCAGGCGCCCGCGAACCCGCACCTGCAGCCCGTCGAACGGCTTAAAACGAATACGGTAGTTCGAACCTTTGTAACAGGCGGCACGCAACTGAGACGAACTGTCATGTAAATTGAAATACCAGTGTCCCGAACGCGCCGCCGAGAAATTCACGATCTCGCCCTCGACCCAAACCGAAGCGAATCTCCGCTCCAGTTCCTGCCGAACCTGGGAGTTCAGCTCGGTAACTGTCAGCGGACGACGTTCTTCGTCATCGAATAGAGATTGTAAAAGAGAATTTTTCAAATCACAGACGCTAGGACGTAAACCAATTTGAACAAATTTACGATGAAAACCCTACCGCGGAAAAGTATTTGGGATTAGCCATAACGAGCACTACGGCGTTCTCCGTTAACGGGCAGCTTGCCCAGCCATACTGCCGGTTTTTCGCGAGCATTGTGTGCACCAGCGTGATACGTGTGGTCCGCGTCCAGCAAAGCGATGATCACATTGGCGTCCTTACGCAACGGCGTGGTTTTCGCAGGTCTGCCATTAGGCCCCTCTAAGCCGCGTCGAGCCAGCTCGGAAATCACGCGTCCGGCGGGGCTTCCTTCGTAACGGGCCAGTTCTTTTGCGGTCTGCAATTCGTCGTCTTCGATGTCTAAGTGGTTCTCATACATCTGATGATAGTGCATCACCGCATCCATATGCAGCATCTTTCGATTGAAAAATACGAAGCTGTTGATCCGAGCCGCATTGATCACCACAATCGGGCGAGGATCCTTTACCTAGTAAAGATCTACAACTTACTTTATTATTCTGATTGCTAAACACATTGGCGCGAGGAATTAAATACTTGAAACCTACCGACATCACCGATCCGGAATATTTTCATAAAGTCGTCGATTGCCAGTACGCTTGCCCTGCGCACACGCCTGTGCCGGAATATATCCGACTGATAGCCGAAGGCAAATACGCCGAGGCGTACATGATCAACTGGGATTCGAACGTGTTTCCGGGAATCCTCGGCAGGACCTGCGACCGGCCATGCGAACCCGCATGTCGACGTGGCCGCCTCGAACAGGAACCTGTCGCGATCTGCCGTCTTAAACGCGTCGCCGCGGATAATAAAGGCGAGGTGAAGTCGATGATGCCGCAAGGCCCATTCGCGCCCAATGGGAAAAAGGTCGCTCTTATCGGAGCCGGTCCGGCAAGCCTGACAGTCGCCCGCGATCTCGCCCCGCTTGGCTACGAACTGCACCTTTACGACGAACAGAAAAAAGGCGGCGGCTTTATGCGTTCGCAAATTCCTGCATTTCGCCTGCCGGAAAGCGTGCTTGAAGAAGAGGTCGACTACATTCTCGATCTCGGCGTTCATACACATTTCAACCATTTCGTCGACAGTCTGAAAGGCGTTCTCGAAAAAGAATACGACGCTGTCTTTGTCGGTACTGGTGCTCCCCATGGGCGCGATCTGCCCGATCTGCCCGGACGGCAGGAAGGCGCGGCGAATATTCACATCGGTATAAACTGGCTCGGCAGCGTAGCGTTCGAACATACACATTCGATCGGCAAACGCGTGATCGTACTCGGCGGCGGAAATACCGCAATGGACTGCTGCCGTACCGCTCGCCGTCTCGGCGGCGAAGACGTCAAGGTTATTGTGCGCTCTCCGTTTGCGACGATGAAGGCGTCGCCGTGGGAAAAAGAAGACGCGCAGCACGAAGACATTCCGATCGTCGACAACCACGTTCCGAAATCGTTCGTGACCGAAGGCGGAAAGCTGGTGGGAATGAGCTTCGAGAAAGTAGAGGCCAAATACGACGATAACGGAAAACGCACTTTGGTCCCTACGGGCGAACCCGAAGTTTTTTATCCGGCGGACGATGTTTTGATCGCTGTCGGACAGGAAAACTCGTTTCCGTGGATCGAACGTGACGCGGGTCTGGAATTCGACAAATGGGGAATGCCGGTCGTCGACAAAACTACATTTCAATCGACGCATTCAAAAGTCTTTTTCGGCGGTGACGCGGCATTCGGTCCGGAGAATGTGATCACCGCGGTCGCCCACGGCCATCAGGCCGCCGTCTCAATCGATCTTTTATGCAAGGGTGAGGACATCAACGATCGGCTTTCTCCATACGTAAATCTTGTCAGCCAAAAAATGGGCATTCACGAATGGGCATACGACAGCGAAGTGGTCGCGGACCAGCGGTACATCGTGCCGCAGGCGCCGAAGACGGTCACGCTTTCGAATCGCAAACAGGAAGTTGAGCTTGGCTTCGACGGCCTGGCTGGTTATAAAGAGGCCGAACGCTGTCTGAACTGCGATCAGGAAACTGTCTTCTACGCTCCAAAATGCATCGAGTGCGATGCATGCGTCGATATCTGCCCGACGAGCTGCATAACATTTACTGCAAACGCTGACGAGCCCGACCTGCGATCGCGGACAAAAGTTCCCGCCCTCAATCTGACGCAGGACCTATACGTATCCGACGCACTGCCGCAGACCGCACGAATTATGGTCAAGGACGAAGACGTGTGCCTTCACTGCGGGCTCTGCGCCGAACGATGCCCGACTGCCGCGTGGGACATGCAGAAATTCTGGTACAACGTGGCAAAGGCCGGTGAGATTGAATACGGATGCAAGAGTCACGAATCTGTCTGATTCGTTTTCGTCCTCGTCTCAACACAGAATATGAAAGCAACAGGCGGAAGAGAGCTGCTGAGTAAGGTCCCCGAGGTCACATTCGGATTTTGGGTGATCAAGATATTCGCTACCACCTTGGGCGAAGTCGGCGGCAACGCTGTTACGCAGACGTTGGGACTGGGCTACTTTCTCGGCACGGTGATCTTTGCCGTACCGTTGCTGATTCTGGTCGCCGCTCAGATCAAAGCGAGGGGGTTTCACAAGTTTCTCTACTGGGGAACGATCACGCTGACAACACTTGCGGGTACGGCGCTTGCGGATTTTTTCGACCGTTCGCTGGGTATCGGATATGCGGGCGGCTCGCTGTCCCTTTTCAGCCTTGTGATGATTACGTTGGGCCTCTGGTACTGGACGCTCGGCTCCGTCGACATCGAAACTGTTATTGAACCCAAGGCCGAAATCTTTTACTGGACGACAATCATGTTCTCGCAAACTCTCGGAACCGCTTTAGGTGATTGGATGGCCGACGGCGGACTCGGGTACAACGGCAGCGCAATGCTGATCGCGGCTGTTCTGGCGGTACTGGCGGGACTTTACTTTTTCACGAAAGTCTCTCGTACAGCTCTCTTTTGGGCAGCCTTCATTCTTACGCGCCCGCTGGGAGCGACGCTCGCAAACTCGTTTGATAAACCTGTCGCGCAAGGCGGCCTCGCGATTAGCGACATCACGATGTCCGCGGTCCTTGCTGTGCTGATGGTAGTTCTCCTATTTGTCATTCCACAGCGATCGGGTAGACATTGATCGGCCAAAACCATTTAACGTCATAGTGAAGTTTGTTGGATTCCGAGCCAGATCATCAAAGCGGGCCGCATGCCAGCCGCTCTCCGTATTGACGTTCTTCATCAGTGGTGCTCCTCAGCCGGCTTTTGCGGAAAGATGAGAATCAAAACGATCATTACTACAAGAAGAGCCGCTGACGCAGTAAATCTACTCAAGGCCAGGCCACCTTTCGCATAGGGTTTATCCAGGAAGTCGCCGACAACGGCGCCGAGAGGTCGGGTGAGAATGAACGCGATCCAAAACAAGATCGTGTGAGAAACGCTTGTGAAATAATAAAGAAGGACCAGAATGAACAAACCGCCGCCGAAGACACCGGCCGCGCCGAGGTAACCAAGATCAGCACTGTCAGCGAACCAGTCGCCAAGCGCCGTACCCAAGGTTTGCGAGAACATGATCGTCAGCCAGTAGAACATCTCGGCACGAGGTGTGCGAACGCTTGAAACCGCGATCGTTCCTGTTACGGAGCGCCATAAGAGCAGCGAGCCGATGACCAGAGCGAGTAATATCGCCGAACCGCCCGTATATCCGACGCCGAGCGAACGTGTGGTGTAATCGGCAAGCGTGGTACCAACGGTGGTCGTGGCTACGATAGTCAGCCAGTAAAGAAACGGATGAAACTTATCGCTTTTGATCTGGATGATCACCGCCACGATAAAGATCACGCCGAAGATCGCCGTCCCGATCAAATAACCCATGCCGTTTGCTTCGGCGGTTGTTTCACCGAGCCATGACATCGTCACGGCGTCGCCGCCGGTCTCGCCAAGCGTCGTAGCAAAGATCTTGATGATCCAGAATATAAGAGTTACTTCCGGGACCTTGCTTATGTAGGTCATCAATTCCGGCGTCAAACCACCCGCTGCCGTAGCGTTTCGGTCGGCCGTTGTCTCATAATCCGCCATTCTAAGCCCTCCCTTTTATCGATCACTAAACCGCTTATTTTCCGTACACAAGGATCTCAAAGGTGTTCGGTACCATCGGCGCACGCGGCCTCGGCTGTGCGGCTGTCGCGGCCGGAGCGGTCCCGAATTGCGCCGTTGGTAAATAGACCTTGTGTGTTTTTGTATCGACGGCCATCGTGCGTGCCCGCGCCTGAGTTTTCACGTTTTCCATGACGCTGAATTTGTCCTTCGAATCTTCGTGGACGACAGTCAGCGTGCCTTCGCCGTTCGAGCTGAACGCCGTGCGGATTCGCGGATCGAATTCGGCGCCGTCCGTTCCGTCGCCGGTCGGCAGATCAGCCAGCACTTTCCCGCTGGTGGAATCCATGACGATCATTTTCTTGTTGGCACACACGATGAAAAGCCGTTTCCATTTGGTATCGATGGCAAGGCCGGTCGGTTCTTCGCCCGGTGCGATGGGCCACCGCGTCGTGACCGCAAGCTTTTTAACATCGATACCGGCAACCTGACTTTTGTCCTCGAGATTTACGAAAACCGTGCCCCTGCCGTCGCTCGCCGCGAACTCCGGCTTTCCGCCTAATGCCACCGTCCCGGCAACGGTCCCGGTCGCGGCGTCGATGACGGTCGCATCGTTGCTGCCGCCGTTGAAAACAAAGACGCGTTCTGACGACGTATCGTAGATGATGATGTCCGGATTTTTGCCGGTTTTGACGGTTCCGAGATTCTTAAGAGTGCTGAGGTCAAAGATCGTCGTAGTATTATCCCGGCCGTTGCTCGTAAACCCGCGGCCCAACTTCTTCGCTACCGCAATTCCGTGAATGCCGTTGGTATTAGGGATATCGCCGACCACCTTATCTGTCGCCGTGTCTATCACCACGACATGAGTCCCGTGTGACACGTAAAGCCTATGGGCGTCGCCGTCCGTGGTGAGCGCGTCCCAGCCGCCTTCGCCGCCGACCGCGATCTTGTCGATCAAGTGATAGCCATTTTGAGACTGGGCAGAACTCGCGGAAGCACCGAGCGAAACGGCCGTAGCAAGCGACAACGCAGTAATCGACAAACGGACTTTATTTTTCATTTTACAATTATCGAATATTCCCGACCTAAAGCAAAGACTTTAATGGCATAACTCTATTTTCGAATTGCGTCGGTGGTATAATTTAATCACTAGGCCGTTAGAAAGGAAATCGATTGACCTCGGCGCGTTTGAGTAAATTGCAGCCGTAATGGGCGACAATAGTCGCTTTACGACTGTGGAACCGGCGTTACGCAAAATATGACCGAAACGAAAAGCAAGGAAAAAGAGTTGTCGCAGGAGCACCGGGCGGAACTGCTCAAAGAATTAAAGACAAGATTCGCTAAGAACATGGGTCGTCATAAAGGTCTTGAATGGGCTAAGGTGCAGGCAAGGCTCGACGCCGATCCTAAAAAACTGGGGTCGCTCAGCGAGATGGAACGCACCGGCGGCGAGCCTGATCTTGTTGGGTTTGATAAAAAGACGGGCGAATACATCTTTTACGATTGCTCACCCGAAAGCCCCAAGGGCCGCCGCAGCCTCTGCTACGACCGCGCCGCCTGGGATTCGAGAAAGGAACACAAACCCGCCGACACCGCCGTCGATATGGCCGCCGGGATCGGTGTCGAGCTTCTGACCGAAGACGAGTACCGCGAGCTGCAGAACCTCGGCGAGTTCGACCTAAAAACTTCTAGCTGGGTGAAAACACCGGATGCGACTAGAAAGCTCGGCGGCGCCATCTTCTGCGATCGCCGCTTCGGTCGCGTGTTCACGTATCATAATGGTGCGGAATCATATTACGCTGGAAGAGGTTTTCGAGGGTCATTGAGGGTCTAGCTTTTGATGGGCTGACAGGAGAAGCGAGATATGCGCGAAGACCAGTTTATTCCACATCTGATAGTGAGCGACGGGCTTGCCGCCCTAGAATTCTATAAAGAGGTCTTTGGAGCGGGAGAAGGGCACAATATGATGTCGCCCGACGAAACAAAGCTGATGCACGGTGAGATCATTCTTGACGGGCACAAACTTTTTGTCTCGGATTGGTTCGCTCCGAGCGATGGAGGTTCTCTCGGCTCCCCTGCGAGTCTGGGCGGTACCTGCGTTCGTATTACGCTTATGGTCGATGACGCCGACGCGGTCTTCGAACGTGCCGTAGCCCGTGGCTCCAGCGTAATTATGCCTGTGCAGGATATGTTCTGGGGCGCACGCTACGGCAAGCTGAGGGATCCTTTTGGCCACGAGTGGGGCGTCAATCAGCAATTGGCAGAGCTGACTTCCACGCAGACAGAGTTAAACGCCGAAGAGTTTTTTGACGACCGCCAGACGCCTAATTCAATACCCGATGAGCGATCATAAGACCAACGACTTTGTAGTTCGCTTTGCGAATGTGAACGGTACCGGCTCGGCGTCGGCGAATGCTCTGTTTACTAAGGCGGTGTTTCGCATGGGCGTGCCGGTCACGCCTAAGAATATTTTTCCGTCGAATATCCAGGGCCTGCCGACTTGGTACGAGGTGCGTGTCTCGGAAAAGGGCCATCTCGGCCGCCGCGAAGGCGTCGATCTGATGATCGGGGTCAATCCGCAGTCGATGAAAAAGGATTATATGGACGTCCGTGAGGGTGGGTATTTCCTTTACGACTCGTCGAAGCCGCTGCCGCCGACATACGACCGCGAAGACATCACGCATGTCGGGATTCCGCTGATGGCTCTTTGCAACGCCGAGTTTACCGACGCAAGACAGCGGCAGCTCTTTAAGAACATCGTATATATCGGCTCGCTTTCCGGTCTGCTCGATATCGAATTTTCCGTGCTCGAAGGGCTGATCGGCGAACAGTTCAAGGGAAAGGAAAAGCTCATCGAACCGAATATCAAGGCGCTTAACATCGGAGTAAAATACGTTCGGGAAAACTTCAATTGCCCGCTCGACATCCGCGTCGCACGCCGCGACCTGCTCGGCGACAAGATCCTCTTTAGCGGCAATTCCGCATGCGGCCTCGGTGCGATCTACGCCGGAGCGACGGTCGCGGCTTGGTACCCGATCACACCATCGACATCGGTGGTCGACGCATTCTCAAAATACGCCGCCAAGTATCGTGTCGATCCGGCGACCGGCAAGAATAATTACGCCGTCGTTCAGGCCGAAGACGAGCTCGCCGCCATCGGCATGGTAATGGGAGCTTCGTGGAACGGAGCGCGTGCCTTCACCGCGACGAGCGGCCCGGGCGTATCCTTGATGAACGAATTTCTCGGCCTCGGCTATTTTGCCGAAGTGCCGACCGTTCTGATCGACGTGCAGCGGACCGGCCCGTCCACTGGAATGCCGACACGCACACAGCAGTCCGACATACTGCTCGCGGCGTACGCCTCGCACGGCGATACGAAACATCCGCTTCTCTTCCCTGCTTCGCCAAAGGAATGTTTTGAAATGACGGCGGACGCTTTCGACCTTGCCGAGCGCCTCCAGACGCCCGTCATCGTCATGACCGATCTCGATCTCGGCATGAACGATCACGTGACCGAGCCGCTCGTCTGGGACGACACGCGGCAATTTGATCGCGGCAAGGTGTTGACGGGCGAACAGCTCGACCGCATCTCGGCGGCCTCGCTTGCCGGCACGCGTGCTTCGAGCCTCCATGACGGGGACGCCCCGGCTGACTCCAACGGCGACGGAAAACCGCATAACGCCGCCGATCTGCCGGGCCACGACGGCAGCAGCGAAACGGCCGGCGAGCCGCTGCAGCAGTTTCGCGGAAAGTTTGGCCGGTATCTCGATATCGACGACGACGGAATTCCCTACCGCACGATCCCCGGCACGCATACCACCTACGGTGCCTTCGTCACTCGCGGCTCGTCCCGCGACGAATACGCCGTTTATACCGAAGACGGCGACGCCTACCGCCGCAACGTCGACCGCCTTGCTCGTAAATGGGAAACGGCGAAGGAGCTTGTGCCGCAGCCGAGATTCTATTCGGCGGACGGCATAGCACTTTTGCCTGAGGAAAAATGGTCGCAAGAGGGTGATAACGCTGTCGTGTTTTTTGGCACCTCGACCTACGCCGCGGTTGAAGCAATCGGGCTCCTAAATTCGGACGGAATTCGCCTCGACGCGATGAGAGTGCGCGCATTCCCTTTCGGCAAAGCTTTTCGTGAATTCGTTGACGCTCACGCTAAGATATTTGTCATCGAACAAAACCGCGACGCCCAATTCAAAAGCCTTATGATTATCGAGCTCGGCACCGACGCCGCCAAACTCGTCTCCGTCCTAAACTACGACGGCACGCCAATCACGGCGGATGATATCTTGGGGCAGATTAAAGGGAAGTTGGATAAATGAGCCTGTTCGACGATATAGACTACGGGACCAACGGAACATTGAGAAAAAATCTGCGACGCTCACATTGAGCGAAAATAGTATCGAGATAAGCTATGACCTACGTTAGACCAACATTCCGACATCCGGGATTGCCAAAGAACGACCTAGGGTACACGGTCGATTATTATGAGGGCTCGCTTTCGACGCTTTGCGCGGGGTGCGGGCACGACGGAATAAGTGCCGCGATCGCTCAAGCGTGTTTTGAAATGAACATCCAGCCGCACCGAGTGGCAAAGCTTTCGGGCATTGGCTGTTCGTCAAAGACGCCCGCGTATTTCCTTAGTAATTCCCACGGCTTTAATTCGGTTCACGGCCGCATGCCGTCGGTAGCGACAGGCGCCAATCTGGCAAACCGCGATCTTATCTATCTAGGTGTGTCGGGCGACGGCGATACGGCATCGATCGGTATGGGACAATTCGTTCACGTCATCCGGCGAAACCTGAATATGGTATACATCGTGATGAACAACGGCTGTTACGGTCTAACGAAAGGACAGGATTCGGCGACCGCCGATGCGGGTTCGAAAAGCAAAGCTGGCTCGGTCAATCTCTTCGAATCGATCGATCTTGCGAGCCTGGCGATCGAGCTCGGCGCATCGTTCGTCGCGCAAAGTTTTTCGGGCGATAAGGACCAACTTATCCCTCTCGTGAAGGCAGCTATGAATCACCGCGGCTTCGCCTTCATCAATGTCATCTCGCCGTGCGTAACGTTCAACAACAATCCCGGCTCGACGAAATCGTACGATTACGTCCGCGAGCACATGGAAACGACGGCGATGATGGATTTCGTTCCGATAGCACGCGAGATAAAAGCGAGCTACGCGGAAGGAACTACGGAAGATCTGACGATGCACGACGGATCCGTCATACGCCTCCGAAAGCTCGCAAAAGATTGGGACCCGCTCGACCGCCTTTCGGCGATCAACGCCGTCCAGGGCGCGAAGATCAAAAACGAGATCCTGACCGGGCTGCTTTATATCGACGAAAGATCCTCGGAATTACATGAGCTGATCAAGACGAGCGACAGGCCGCTGAACTCGCTGTCGAAAGACGACCTTTGTCCCGGAAGCGATGTCCTCAGCAAAATAAACGCCGGACTGCGGTAAACGCGATCTGGACAGTTATCTTGCTTTTTCAACCCGAAGAATATTGACGAAGGAATTCGGCTTCGAGACCCTCACCTTCAGCCGCGGTGACACGCCGCTTCCCGTCTCAACGGCCTGTGATCGAAACGTCACGGCGTATGCAGTCCTTAGTTGCACTACGATGTCGTCGTAGGCCTTCTGGATCTGGTTCAGCTGTGTGATCGGGTAATAGACGCCGCCTGAGACCGCTGCCAATTTTTCGCCTTCACCTTCGGCTTTAGTCGTTAAACCTATATATCGCGTTCTCAGAGGGTCGACCTGCTCTCGCGTATTTGCCGAAGCGGATGCGGCTATCAAACCCGATGGCACGTACAAAGGGTAGATTAGAGCGCCGCTTTCCTCGATGGCGCCGAGCAAACCGTCAAACGATAGAAACGACCGATTATCGTCGCCGTCCGTTAGTATCACGATCGCCGTGCGTTCCCCTTTTAGCGGCCGCAGAGTGTCGGCCAGCGTGTACGCCAGCGCATCATAGTACGCTGTCGCGCCGCCCGCATCGAATGTGTCGAGGCTTTCGGAAAGTTTGCCTTTGTCGGTCGTGAATTTGGAAAGTACTTTTACATCATCGTTGAACAGCACGATCGATATCCGATCGCGGCGGTCAACCGTATCGACAAAGCTTCGAGCCGCCTTTCGGATAAATGTCACATAATTATCGACGCTGCCCGAAACGTCCAGAAGCAAGACGAGATTGAACGGCGCTGTGACCGGTTCTACGGAAACGATCTCCCGGTCGGAGCCGTTTTCCGTAACCGAAAAATCGCCCGGCTTCAGATCGCGGACCGCACGATTGAAACTATCGGTTACGCGGACGGAAGCGCGTTTCAAGCCCGTTTGCTCGGTGTCGCTGCTCGCGATTCGTTCCGTAAGCACCGGCTCGCGCCGCGATGGCGGAAGCGTCCTTTCATAGTCGCCAAAATACTTTGGGCTGGCGCGTCGGATCGCATCCGTCAGCACCTTGTCACCGCTGCGGACGATCGCCTTCGCGGCTTCGGTCAATGGTCGTTCGCGCAAGTCGCTCGAGACCTCGTTCGGCGGCACGTTCAGCAGTACAATTCCGCGTGCCGTTGTGAAATTGAGGCTGATGTTCGTTGAAGCGTCGGCGTTCCGCTTCTTCTTTTTAGGCTTCGTTTCGCTGCCGTTTGCTGCGGTCTCGTCACCGGGCGACTCGGCCCGCGGTCCGGTATCGGCTGCTTTATCGCCTTTGAACGTACCCTTTATATAGAATTTCCCGCCCGAACCTTCCTTTACCTTTTCAAGATCGAAATCGCTCAAATATCGCGGGCGGGATGTCGTCCATAAGAGATCGTATTTAATCTCATGTGTCGGAACATCAACGGCGATGGTTCCGGTTTCCGTGATAACGTCCGCTTTGGCGATACCGCCGACGATCCGCACTTCGCCGGCGTCTGTTTGCACGATCAAACGAACGCGTTCCGGAACTGTCAGATCGAGGTCGATCCGCGTTGACGGTGTGGCGGGAACCACTTCGATCCGCGTGCGGCCGGATGTGGTTTCGAGTTTTATTTCGCCTTCGGCAAATGGGCGCGGTGACGTCGCAGAAACGGTTGCCGACGGATCTAAATTAGCGGTTCCTACGGCCGGCGCCTCTGTATCATCGCTGGCATGGGTTGAGACCGATACACGGCCGTATCGATTGATTATTTCGATCGTCCCGCCGGACGAGGCCGGAAACTCGCGGTTCCATGTTTGGGCAAACGCGGATACCGAAAAGAGAAAAATGAATATCGCCGTCGCGGGCGCGATTCGTTTGGCCGAAACTCCGATCATGTTCTGCTTGTTATCCGGCCCGACTGTATCAGCCGCTGCCTGACGCGCTCCTGCCATTTTTTTCGCGGCTGCTCGCTTTCGGCAAATTTTCTGAATAGGTCTCTGAGCGATTCGCCGCCTGCCTGTCTCGTTTTGAGGTATAACAGCGCCACGATGATCGACGAGAGTGAAGTGAGAACGATCTGGAACGGAAGCATCAAGATCGCCGTCAGGCCTTCGCGCACAGCGGCTTTGACGCGTCCCGTCATGTCTTTGGATTCGGTGTCGTCGGTTATAGTTATCCCCGAGGCGTTCTTCATTCCCACGTTTACCGGCCCTTTTTTCGCTGCAGTCGCGTCGCCCTCGTTTGCGGACGTTACAGCGGCTGCTTCCGCGGCCTTAGACGTAAACGCCTTTATCGTGACAGCGACGATAAAACCGGTCGCACCGCCGAAAACAACAGGAACGAAAAACAGAATCGCCACTGCGGCCGCCGTCGTCCGAAGCGAACGCATTACCAGGGCCCTCGAGCGTTTCATCGCTTCGATCCCTTTCAGATTCTCCATCATCACCACAGGCGCGACGAGTGCGAGGACCACGTGAAGGTAAAGCCCAGGCACAAAGCAGAGTAAGTAGCCGATCAATGTTAAAAAAGTCGATATCAGGCCGGTGCCGATCAGCCGTTTCCAATTTTTTCGCGTGGCGAGAAGTGCCGGTCGGATCCGCACTGGCCGCAACGGAACCGCAAGAATTTGGTTTACCAGCCAGGTCGACGTTCCGACAACGAGATTCGCACAAAAGAAGCCTGCTATCATCGCCGTCAGTGTTGGGACAACCTTCATCATGACGGTTGCCACCGGCCCGAATTCGACGTCGATAAAATAAATGTTAAGGACGACGTTCGCAAAAGTGATCAAGGTAAACGGCGTGTACAGCAATATTGCAAGAGTGAGAAACTTCGGCAGGTGTTCCGTGTATATCATGCCCGCACGCCGAAGCAGCGCCCACGTCCCTTCAGACCGCGATTTCAATACACTCGCGAAGGCCTCAGCCGACTGCGGACGATGATCCGGGTCTTTCGCTAGAGCCGTACTGATCACGCGCTTTAGTTTTTTTCGGACCTTCTTCGCGTTGAGCGGCGGCGGCTCGGAATCGCGATGAGCGTCCATCACGGCGGTAAAATCGCCGCTGAACGGAGTTTCGCCGGAAAGCATCTGGTAAGCGATAACGCCGAGGCTGTAAACGTCCGACCGCGGGTCGAGATGGTCGCCGCGACACTGCTCCGGCGACATATAGAGAGGTGTTCCGAGAACCGCGCCGACGCGCGTCAGGTCGCTGGCCGTGGTCGCGTCCAGCAGCGAAAACGAACTCGAATCTCCCGTTTTCGAAATCTCGGTGTTGGCGGCCAAAATCCTCGTCCCGATCGTCTCCTGGTCCGAAACCGGCGCCAGGGGAAGGATCACGGTACTTTTTTCGCCGTTTGTCTGCGTCTGAATGATCGTTGCCGACTCCGAGATCGCTGTGTCCGAACGCCTATCTGCCATCGTCTCTGAGAAACCGGCGTCTGCCATCGTCACGCGTCCCGCGCCCGCGAATGTAGGCGCAGCCGGTGTGAGCAACTCGGCGTCGTCGAACGAAGCGTGGACCTGATCTTCGAGTTTCGCGATCCCGAAATCTAGAACCTTTACCGTATAGCCGCCGCGTTGATTCGGTTCGAGCCAGATATTGTCGGGTTTCAGGTCGCGGTGGATGATTCCCTGCTCGTGAGCCTCATGAACAGCCGAGCAAACCTGTTCGAGAATATCGAGCGTCCAGCCTACCGGCAGATTTTTCTCCTCTTCGAGCACCTCGCCGAGCGTGCAGCCGTCAAGATATTCCATCACGAGATAAGCGACGCGGCCGTCCTTTGTGTCCGAAAATCCGAAGTCGGTTACATCGACGACATTTGGATGTCGCAGCCTTCCGGCCGCACGCGCCTCGCGGCGAAAACGCTCGACGAACTCCGGCCGCTGCATGAACTGCGGCGCGATCACCTTTACAGCGACCGGCCTTTCGGTCCCGAGATGCGTGGCAAGATAAACCGTGCCCATACCGCCGCGGCCGAGCTCTCGTTCGATCCTGTATTTGTCATCCAGCGTTTGCCCGCTGATTTCGGAAAAATTCATAGCAAAATCGGCTTTCAGATACTTTGGTTAGTTATTGTTCTACGGCGGTGACTGTCGTTAAGTTTAGACGGATTACAAAATTATACAAAGACGTACTCGTCCACATGCGCCCAATTGCAATTTCAAAGCGATTATTCTAAACTCTTCCGAATTTCATGAACTCATCCGCAGACGTTCTCACGGTATCAAGCGAACTACGGCATGTCTCATCTATGCAACGTTCTTGCATCTGTGTAGCATCTCATGCTAGATTAGAAAAATCAATATTCGGGTTGTAAAAACACCTTTCGGGCTCAGGCCATTCAAAACAATTATATGGATAAAGCAAAGGCGATCGAATCTGCTCTCGCGCAGATCGAGAAGAAATTCGGTAAGGGCTCCATCATGCGTCTTGGCGAAAGGCCGCACGAGGAGATCGGGGCCATTTCGACAAACTGTCTCAGCCTGGACGCCGCGATCGGCATCGGCGGCCTGCCGCGCGGACGCATCGTTGAGATCTACGGCCCGGAAAGCTCCGGCAAGACGACGCTCGCGCTTCAGGTGGTTGCCTCGGCGCAGCGTGCGGGCGGAATTGCCGCCTATGTCGATGCCGAACATGCGATGGATCCCGAATATGCCGGCAAGCTCGGCGTGAACATCAACGACCTGCTTATATCTCAGCCGGATTCGGGCGAGCAGGCGCTGGAGATCGCTGAAACGCTGGTCAGATCGAACAGTGTCGATGTGATCGTGATCGACTCGGTTGCGGCTCTCGTGCCCCGTGCGGAACTAGATGGCGAGATGGGCGATTCGCTTCCCGGCCTGCAGGCTCGCCTAATGTCACAGGCACTGCGAAAGATCACGGCGATCGTCGCCAATTCGCACACAACATTCATCTTCATCAACCAGCTTCGCGAAAAGATCGGCGTCTTTTTCGGCTCGCCCGAAACAACGACGGGCGGCAAGGCATTGAAATTTTACGCCAGTGTTCGTCTCGATATCCGCCGCATCGGTGCGATAAAGGACGGCGACCGCATGGTTGGCAACCGCACACGCGTCAAGGTCGTCAAGAACAAGGTCGCACCTCCGTTCCGTGAGTGTGAATTCGACATTATGTACGGCGAAGGGATCTCGCGCGAGGGCGATCTGGTCGATCTGGCATCGAACAACGACATCGTCGAAAAGAGCGGAGCCTGGTACTCATACAAGGGCGAACGTCTCGGCCAAGGCCGCGACAACGTCAAGAATCTGCTCAAAACAAACACGGAGCTGCGTGACCGCATCGAGCACGACGTAAAGGTCGCACTCGGTTTCACCAAAGTGGAAGCGGTGTCGGCATAGACAAGGAAAAAGGCAGGCCTTCGACAGCCTGCCTTTATAATTTTGCACAGTAAATATTCCTATTCCGGCGTCTTGATCGGCAATGGCCTTTTGCGCTCGCGCATCATCATCGGCCCGCTCGGTGCGGCATTCGTATTTACATTGCTGATCGGCGTCTTCAGTTGACGGCGGAGTTCGGCCTCGCTCGGAATTCCGGGCGTCGGCGTTGCACCCGGCTTAAGCTGCTTTCCTAGGTTTTTCGGGTCGGGTATTCCGGGTGTCGGCGTCGCGCCTCGGGTGGTGATATAGGCCTGATTCGCGGGAGGTATGCCCGGCGTTGAGTTGGCGGACGGCGCGATCGGCACTGCGGACAGTCCAGGCGGCATGTTGTTCGCGTCGACCGTAACCGTGACGTTGGTGTTTTGGTTCAAATTCGAAACCGGCGGCGTCTTCGAACAACCGGATGCCGCTGCGGCGACCGCCGCGGTCACGCAGGCGATAAGTAATCGATTCTTCATAAAAAATAGCGGACCTCATTAACATTTAAAATAACTGTGCCGGTTTGAATGTTGCGTCCCTGGGGGACAGCGACGGCTTTCAAACCGGCACGGGAAGGTATCAAACGGAAAATCAGAAGGAACCAGCAGCTGCCATAGGCTAACAACTACTAAAAACGGATTATAGTGCTATCGCAAGTTTTGTCAACTGCAAATTGCATTCGCATACCACACCTTTGTGCCACATCTTGGGGATTGCTAGGCCGACGTTTGACTTCATCTAACCGCTTATTTACACTCTAAAACTTGCTCCACGTTACATTAACGGAGCGGCCAGATAGCTCAGTTGGTAGAGCAGCGGACTGAAAATCCGCGTGTCGGCGGTTCGACCCCGTCTCTGGCCACCAGTTTCATCGACAGTTTGCGGCGACCGCGTTCGGTCGCCTTTTTTATTTTTGCGCCGCGATATCGATTCGCAACGGCACGGAGTTTGTCGGTTATAATGTTCCAATACCAGAATGGAACCACTTGCTAACCGCATCAGGCCGCAGTCGCTCGAAGAATTTTTTGGGCAGGAACATCTCGTCGGCAATGGCAAGCCGCTGCGGCTCGCGATCGAACAGAAGCACGTCTTTTCGTTCGTTCTGTGGGGCACGCCCGGCACGGGCAAGACGACGCTGGCTCGTATCTACGCGAGTGCGATCAACGGCGAATTCTACGAACTGTCCGCCGTGTCTGCGGGAAAGGACGACATACGGAAGATCGTAAAAACGCCGTCGATGGACGGACGGCCGCGCGTTCTGTTTCTCGACGAAATTCATCGCTTCAACAAGGCTCAGCAGGATTTTCTGCTTCCGTTTGTCGAAAGCGGCGAGTTGATCCTGATCGGCGCGACAACGGAGAATCCGAGCTTCGAGATAATACCTGCGCTGCTTTCGCGGCTTCGGGTCTTCGTGCTTGAGGAATTTTCGGATGCCGAAATGGAAGCGATCATCGACCGCACCGGTTTCGACCTCGCTCCCGACGCAAAACAATGGCTAATCGAAATGGCTAACGGCGATGCTCGCCAGGCGATCACGATGATCGAAAACACGTCGAAGCTTTACGATGGGATCAACGTCGAAACGCTCAAGGAAACGCTTCAGTCGAAATTTCTGCGATACGACAAAAAGAGCGAAGAGCATTACAACGTCATTAGTGCCTTCATTAAATCAATGCGTGCCTCGCAGCCGGATGCTGCCATGTATTATCTCGCGCGGATGATCGAATCAGGCGAGGATCCGAAGTTTATAGCCCGCCGGATGGTGATCTTTGCGTCCGAAGACATCGGCGTTGCGCAGCCGACGGCTCTCGTGGTGGCAAACGCCGTTTTTCGTGCGGTTGAAACAATAGGTCTTCCGGAATGCGGCATCAACCTGGCACACGGTGTCGCATATTTATCGAATTGCACTAAGGACAAGAGCGCATACGAGGCGTACGGAATGGCGATGGACGACGCACGTAAATTCGGGAACCTGCCGGTACCGATGAAGATCCGAAACGCGCCGACTAAGCTGATGAAGGATCTCGGATACGGCAAGGGGTACGAAAAATATACCGCCGAAGATCTCATGCCCGGAAAGCTCAAAAATAAAAAATATTTCAGACCCAGGGATGACTAGCACGCACAAGAACTTGCCGGAAGAGAGGGCTAGTCGATAACGTTGTGTAATTAGCCCTCCATTACCGTAGGTTCTTCTGCCAAAATGAAAACAATGAGAAATATCAACGTCTGCCTGCTAATATTATTTTCCTTCGCCGCCGTCACGGCACAAACCGAAAAGGACATCGTCTCAACCCGCGAAATGGAGCGTATCAACTGGATGGAATTTCGCGACGTCGTCCCCGTCAAGATCAAAACCGTACTGCTGGCAACAGGCACGCTCGAACCGCACGGCGTTATCAATAACGGTGCTGATAACACAGCTCCATTCGCGATGGCCAAGACTATCGCCCGGCGGACAAATGCAATGATCGCGCCGACGCTTCCGTATGGAATAACCGGTTCGATGGAAGCCTATCCCGGCGCCTTTCAGATAACCGAAGCGGCCTATCGCCCGTTCGTAAAGCAGATCCTCGAAGGGCTGGCGAAAACCGGATTTCGCAACATTATCATTCTCAACGGGCATGGCGGCGGACAGACCGCGGTTCTACAATCCGTCGCCGCCGAAGTCGCTACCGAACGTCACGTGCGTACGCTTGTGATCAATTGGTGGTCGTTCGCATCGGATGAGACGAAGGAAGTTTTTGGTGAGGACGGCGGTCACGCCGGCCTAAACGAGACGGCGTTTATCCAGGCGATCGATCCGACCCTTGTTCATCCCGAGAAATATAACGCAGAAATGGCAACCGCCTATCCTGCCGCCGGCACATGGTCCGCCGTGCCTTTTCCTTCTTCGATCGGTCTCTACCAAAAGGGTCAGGGCTATCCGCGATTCGACCAGAAGAAGGCGGACGAATACTATGTGAAGGTCACGAATAAAGTTGCGGATCTGATCATCGATGTCGTTCGAAAATGGGACCTCGCCGGCCTCTGATTCTTAAAAGGAATTTCATCGGCTTTTCAAAGCGCCTATACGTCCAATACACTGACCAAAAGAAGGTCCCGTCACCGATCAGATTATGAGAGATTCCGTTGCAAGATCGTCGACGCAAGATGCGATCCTCGATGCGACGGATATTCTTCTCGGCAAGTACGGCTATAAAAAGATGACGATCGATGATCTTGCTCGCGAGGTCGGCATCGGCAAAGGCACCATCTATCTGCACTTCGTCAGCAAAGAGGAGATCGCTCTTTCGCATATCGACCGGATCGTCGAACGTCTGAAAGGTAGGCTCGAAACGATCATCTCTTCACCTGCAACGGCTGCCGAAAGGCTGCGGCGGATGATGGTCGAGCGAGTCACCTTTCGATTCGACAGCGTTCAGCATTACACCAGAAGCTTGAACGAACTGCTGTCGCAGCTTCGCGCAAAGCTTCTAGAACGGCGCACACGGCATTTTGCGGAAGAGGCTCATCTTTTCGTCCGCGTAATCGAAGAAGGAATAAAGTGCGGCGAGTTCAGAAAGCGTCCGCCCGCGTCAGAAACGGCTCGCACGTTGATCCTCGCGACCAATTCCCTTCTTCCGTACAACCTCAGCCCCGCCGAACTTGGCGAACGCGCGGCGATAAAGGCGAGGACGGAGGCAATCGCCGAAATGCTCATCACGGGCTTAAATCGCAGAGACGACCAACGTATAGATGAGGGCGTTAAGAAGAAATGAGACCCGTCAAGCTCTTGTTTTTTACCGCTTCCAATAATTCCTGATCTTCAGATCGAGCATCGGAAATGCTACGTATTCAACACTCCTTCCCGATTCCCGCAGTTTTTGAACCATCGGAATTGCAGCGTCCGCGTTGCGTGTGTGAACGATTATTGTCGCGGCTTTTTGCAGATCGGTGCGTTCATTCAGCCACTCCGCGATCGCAAAACCCGTGCTCCCGAAATCGTCATGGTCGTTCGATTCGTAGTGATGCGGAAGAAGATCGTGGTCAAGAAAGATCGCGTCGTAGGTAGCATGTTCGAGACATTCCTTTGCCTCTTCCACGGTTTCGGCAATATCAAGCTCGTCGCCGTTAAAACGCTTCTCGAACCATTTGTGGCGCCGACGGTCATCGTCCAGCAAAAATACCGAAATGGGCGTGCGTTCGGCGGTCGTATCGGCGAGCCCGAGCTTCATCAAAAGGCTGCGAAAAATACTCATAAAGTCAATAATTAATAAGTAAATATAGCATAAAGAGCGACCCGCCGCGCCGAAGCTGGCAGCATCCGGCCCGGCATTTGAGAAACGTTTTTGCGGTGATATAATCCACCGATATCATTCGGTGTCGAAGCTCCTTATCTCGCCCGACCTCGCGGTCCGTCCTTATGCCCAAAGAAACTCCGAAAAACCCTAAGTCCGATCCCGTCGCCGGTTCGGAAAATGATCTCGCACTTTCGCGGGCGCAAAAAGTCGACGCCGCCGAGAGTGACGTTTGCCCGAAATGCTTCGGCTCGGGGATGGAAACTGTCGCGGGCAAGGGTGCGCGGTCGTGCTCGTGTCAGAAACAGGCAGCACATTCCGGACATCTACAAAAGGCTCGTCTGCCGATACGATACGTTAACTGCCACTTTCATAACTATAAACCGTTGAACGATTCGCAAATTGCGGCTTCGAAATTTGCGTCAGGACTCGCGATGCAGTATCCCGCAGTCGAACAGGGTCTGCTGCTGATGGGAACTGTCGGGGTCGGAAAGACTCACCTCGCGGTATCGATACTCAAAGGCCTTACCGAGCGCGGATTCAATTGTCTTTTTTATGAATTCGGCTCGCTCCTCAAGCAGATCCAGGACTCGTACAACTCATTTACTAAGACGTCCGAGTTGTCGGTACTCTCACCTGTATTCAGCGCGGATGTGCTTGTGCTGGACGAACTCGGGGCATCGAAACCGACCGATTGGGTCCGCGACACGATGGCCCAGATCATCAACACTCGATACAACGATAAAAAACTCACCATCTTTACCACAAATTATCTCGACGAGCGCCGCAACGAGCGCGAAGAAACGCTCGAGGACCGTATCGGCGTCCGGCAGCGATCGCGTCTGTTTGAGATGTGCAAAACCGTTGTGATCAGCGGCGAGGATTATCGCCGAAACTTTGACCGGAGTAGCCGCGGCAAGGCCGCTATTTGATCTTACGCCGGCACCGTCTTCTTGACCGGTTGAGCTTTCGATCGGAGATTGTAAACCAATCGGAAAAGCAGTAGCAGCAGCACGACGCCGCCAAACATGGCCGGGTAAAAAATATCCGACTTTACTATCATCCAGAAATGGATCACGCCGAGCACTACAATTACATACGTGAGCTTGTGCAGGCGCGACCAATTCCTACCGCCGAGACGTTTTACCATTCCATTAGTTGAGGTTACAGCAAGCGGCACCAGCATCAAAAATGCGATCATTCCGATCGCGATGAAGGGCCGCTTGAGCACATCGGCAACTATTTCGGGAACGTTAAGGCTCTTATCAAAAATGCTGTACGTGATCAGATGCAGGCACGCATAAAAGAACGCGTAAAGGCCGATCATTCGTCGATACTTGATCAGCGAATTCCAGCCGAAAAGTTTTCGCAGCGGTGTGATGCTCAGCGTTATGACGAGCGACGTGAGAGTGAGAACTCCGGTGGTGCGTAGAAAAAATTCGAGCGGATTTGCGCCGAGTCGCGAATTGAATCCGTCGTACGCGATCATCACAAAGGGAATGAACGCGTTGATCGAGATAAGGATCTTATTGAATCGAACGTCGTTCATCATTAAAAGTACTTCTTCAGGTCCATTCCTTCGTAAAGGCCGGCGACCTCGTCACCGTAGCCATTGAACATCAAGGTCTTCCGACGTCCGAGCTCGCCGATCCGTCGTTCGGAGCCCTGCGACCATCGCGGATGATCCACCACCGGATTGACGTTGGAATAGAAGCCGTATTCGGACGGCGCGAAGATGTTCCATGTGGACGGCGGCTCTTTATCGGTCAGGGTTATTTTCGCTATCGACTTTATTCCCTTAAATCCGTATTTCCACGGCACGACAAGACGGACCGGAGCACCGTCCTGGTTCGGCATCGGCTTTCCATAAAGCCCCGTCGCAAGGAGCGTCAGCGGATGCATCGCCTCATCGATCCGCAATCCCTCGACATACGGAAAATCTATTCCCGCCGCGGACGACGACTGCATCTGCTCCGGATCGTAAAATGATTCAAAAGCTACGTACTTTGCCGATTCGAGCGGTTGAACGCGGTCTAGCAGCGTCTTCAAACCGAAACCGCGCCACGGTATCACCATCGACCAGGCTTCCACACATCGATGTCGATAAATACGCTCTTCGTGATCGAATGCGAGGAGTTCTTCGATCGAGAAAGTCTTCGGCGAGGCCGCAAGGCCGCCGACCTCGACTGTCCACGGCCGAGTTACGAACGACCGCGCCTTGGCCGCAACTCCCGACTTCGAGGTCGAGAATTCATAGAAATTATTGTAATTCGTAATTTCTTCGAAGGTGTTTGGGGTTTCGGTGGTACTGAAGCTTGAATTTGTCTGCGTCAGCACCGGGTCCGGCTGTGCGACCGTTTCGGCAACCGAAGTTGTCGCGGGATTGAAATAGCGGTAAACGCCGCCGGTCAGCAGCGCGGAACCCGCGAGAACGCCTCCGCGGATGAAATTGCGGCGATTGAGATACACACTTTCGGGCGTAATGTCGCTCTTATAGTCTTTAGTTTCCGGCATTTTTAATCATTTACTGTTCAAACCCCACACCATAAAACGCTTTCGGTTGACCCGCGACTTTCGGATTCAAACGTGGCTATTCCAAGCCATAAACGCTCGTCTGGTACCTCCGTTTGATGCAGCGACCTTAGTATAAATAACCCCGCAATTCCGCACAAAACTACTAGAAATAAATTTTGTTGAACAATTTTCAACAAAGTACTTCCATTTTCTTTGGAAATATATATAATATGTCTAGCAGTCAGCCCGCTCACCTCTTTTTCGCTCGCCAAAAAAATATGCCCGCTACTAACGAACTTTTACAGGAAGGCCGCTATCGCATCAACCAGGAGACTCCGCTCGAAGACTCCGGAATGATCTACGACGCGTATGACACGGTGCGTAATACCGATGTCGTCGTCAAGGAGATCGCCGTTCGGCTAAGTCGCGTAACGACAATGTCGCAACAGGAATCGCTGAAGGTAAATTTCGCAAATCAGGCGAAGATCCTTACGACGATCGAGCACGACTCGCTGCTTCAAGTGCACGATTATTTTTCGGAGATCGGCCGACAGTATCTTGTAATGGAATCGGTCGACGGTGACGATCTCGCAGCATTATCGGAACGAGACAAGAATGCTTTTGTCGTCTCGGACATTGTCGACTGGACCGATCAACTTCTTGACGCACTTAACTATCTTCACACATTTCACCCGCCGATCATTCACAGGAACGTTCGCCCGCAGAACATCAAACTCAGTTCGAACGGACGGATTAAGCTGCTGGCCTTCGGACTCGATGACGGCGCGGAACAGAATCTTACGACGACGCTCCATGATCCAAGTTCGACTGCGGTCAATTATTCGCCGCTCGAATTGATATGGGATGGTCTCGATCCAGCGTCGCAGAAGGTTATTTTAAACAGCTATGACGAACGTTCCGAGCGTCAACTGAAAGAGCCCGCCGATCCGCGAAGCGACATCTATTCGCTCGGAGCGACGCTTTATCATCTTGTCACGGGCCGGATACCGGTCGACCCGCTCGAGCGTTCGATCGAACTTTTAGACGGAAATGCCGATCCGCTAAAGGCGCCGCATAAAGTCGATCCGTCGATACCTAACGAGCTTTCGGAAGTACTAATGCGAGCCCTTGAGATCAAGCGTGAGAATCGTTTTGATTCGGCATTGATCATGCGGCAGGTCGTCAGAACGGCGATGGTCCGCGTTCAGGAACGAGAAGAAGAGGAAACACGTGAGTTCGAGGAGGCGGTAGAAGACATCAGGGTTGCGGAAGAAATGCGTGTCGCCGGTATATCTCGGGCTTCGGTGCAGAAACAAAAGGAAGAAGAGGCCGAACAGGCCCTTCTCGCGTCGGAAAGAGCACGATTAGCGGCTGCGGAGGCCGAACGTGTTCGCGCCGAAGAGGCCCACCGCGCCGAAGAAGAGCATGCAGCCGAGGAAGAAGCACGTCGCATGCTCGCGGACCAGGAAGAGCAACGTCTGTTTGCCGAGAAACAAGCCGCCGATCGAGCCGCCGCCGAGACCGAAGCCGAAGAAAAACGCTTGATCGTCGAGCAGGAAGCTGCCGCGACAGCCGCTGCCGACCAAGAAGTCCGCGAGCGTGCCGAAAAAGAAAAGGCCGATACGGAAGCTGCGATCGCCCAAAAGCTTCTGGCCGCAAAACAAGCAAAAGAACTCGCGGAACAGGCGGAACGCGAAGCCGAAGAATTACGTTCGGATTTGTTAGCTGTCGAGGCTGCACGCGAAAAGGCGGAACTCGAGGCAGCCGAGGAAGCGCGTATCCGCCGGGAAAACCTGGAGTTCGAAGCCCGAGCCGCAAACGTCGTCATCCCAGAAATTGAAACGGACGATGAAGATATCGACGCGATCCTCGACGCCGCTTTGATAGAAGCTAATGAAACACCGGTCGTTTTCGAACCTGAGGTCAAAGCTTACGAAGCGGCGGCGATCGATAACGATGAAGTCGAACTCGGGGGGCTCTTTGCCGAGCAGGCCGAAGGATCCAGGAAAGGTTTAAGCATGCCGATGATCGCAGGCGCCGCAGTGGTAGTACTTGTGCTTGCCATGGTCGGTTACTTTATCATGTCATCCGCGTCCGGCGGTAAGGCCAATTCGCCGGAGGCTGCAGCTGCACCCGAAGTTGTACAGCAGCAAACCGCCATTCCGGCCGAAACGACCGCCGAAACGGCATCCGAACCGGCGTCTTCCGAGACCCCCGTTGAATCGATCCAACCGCCATCTTTGTACTCACCGGCCGCTGCACACGCCGTTTCTCCGGCGGCTTCAGCCAAGGCCAAAAAATCCGTCGAGGCGGCGCCTAAACCCTCGGCCGCAAAGAAAAAGTCCATCACCGTGGACGATCTTATAAACGATAACTAACCCAAACACCGCTAGAAAAGGATACCGCTATGACACTCGCAAACAAGCCAAACCGAAAGTCTTCGTCCAAACGACTTCTTTCTGTACTCTTCCTGGCTCCGCTGCTTTTTTCGACCACCGTCACACTGCGTGCGCAGACGCCGCAGCTCAGTCTTGCCGATCTCGTGATCGCATTGCGTTCGAAAAAAGCGACACTTCCCGAACGCAACAAGATCCTGGTCGAAGCCGTAAGGCAAAGAGGCATTACGTTCAATCTGACGAGCGACATCGAAAAAGAGCTTTCTACGACGGGCGCCGATCCCGAGCTCTTGACAGCAATTCGGGTTAAGAGTCCGACTGTCAAGCCGGTCGAGATGCCGAAATCGGTTGCAGCGCCCGCACCGACGCCCGCCCCGCCCGATTTCAGCTTCTATCAAAGGCGCGCCGACGACAATGCCGGTAAAGGCGAGCTCGCACAGGCACTCGCCGATTACACGAAAGCCGCCGAGATGAAATCGAACGAGCCCTCGATCTATTTCGGCCGCGGCAAGACGCATTTCATCATGAAATCGTACGAGCTTTCGATAACGGATTTCACCAAAACGATCGAGCTTAACCCGCGTTCGTCTGTAGCACATTTCAGCCGTGGCGGAGCATACGAAAAGCTCGGCGATCCAGCAAAGGCCATGGCTGATTATCAAGCGGCGGTCGACCTCGATTCGGCTAACGAAGCTGCTAAATCGAGCTTAAAACGCTTGAAGGACGAAGCCGCCGCTGCCGCGGCCGCTGCCGAAGAAAAACGAAAGGCGGCCGAACTTGCAAAAGCACCCGAATTCGTCGGAATGGGAAACTTGACCGCGGCAGACGCCACCAGAATGGCGAAGCCGGTTTATTCGCCGATGGCACAGCGTACGAACATCGAAGGTCGCGTGATCGTGGAGCTCGAGATCGATGTTGATGGCAACGTGACTTCGGCAAAGGCTACTTCGGGGCCGCAAATGCTCAGGCAACCGGCCGAGGACGCCGCATCGAAGTCCAAATTCAAGCCTGCGATGTTCGCCGGAAAGGCAATAAAGGGCAAAGGTAGCATCACATATAATTTTGAGCTTCACCCCGATCGCTAATTAGCCCGCATAGCAAAAAAGGCATCCGAAGGGTTCGGATGCCTTTTTTGGTTCTAAAAGCGCTGATCAGTATGCGGCCGCGGGTGCATTCGACTTGATGCCGCTCGCCTCTTGAGCGATCTTGACTCCGACGCTGGCACCGATGCGCGTCGCTCCGGCTTCGAACATCGTTCGAGCGTCGTCTATTCCCTTCACGCCGCCCGACGCTTTAACGCCAAGCGCCGAACCTACCGTCCTTCGCATCAGCGATACGTCATGTGCGGTCGCACCGCCTTTCGCAAAACCGGTGGACGTTTTAACGAAATCGGCCCCGGCGTTTTTCGAAGCCAGGCAAGCACGCACCTTTTCGTCGTCGGTCAACAATGCAGTTTCGATGATGACTTTGCACAAGACCGCATTCTCGTGTGCCGCCTCGACGACCGCACGTATATCGTCCTCAACGGCGCAGTCATCGCCCGATTTCAACGCACCGATATTGATTACCATATCGACCTCGCGGGCCCCGTTGAAGATCGAACGCCGAGCTTCATATGCTTTAACGTCCGGCAACGTCGCTCCGAGCGGAAATCCGATCACGGTACAAACGGGAACCGATGAATTTCGCAAAAAATGCGCCGCCTTTTTTACCCATCCCGGATTGACGCAGACTGATGCGAAACCGAATTCAGCCGCTTCATCACAAAGTTTTCTAATGTCGTCTTCACTCGCTTCCGGCTTAAGCAACGTGTGATCGATCAGGCTCGCCCAATCGCGGGCGGTCGCGGTTTCGCCCAGTACGATCCCGATCCGTTCTGCCCCGGCGTCGACGATTCCCTGAACGTCCGCACTGCAGAATGTCGGACAATGATCATCATCGCCCCCGAGTTTGGCGAGCACCATGTCCGTTATCTGTTCAACCAGCCGATCGTAATTACCGTTTTGCATATCGTCAAAAATCGTCAAAATTCAGCGGCAGTATTGCTTGTGTATCGCGTCTATCTTCGAAACGCGTTTCTTGTGCCTGTCTTCCGTGATCTCGTTCGAGACCCACGCGCGGATTATCTCTTTGAGCTCATCAATGGAGTTCTGCCCGCTGCCAAGCGTTAGGACGTTCGCATTATTATGTTCGCGGGAGTTTTTCGCGAGTGCGACCGAATAGCATGCTGCCGCGCGAACATTCGGCACCTTGTTCGCCGCCATCGCACTTCCAATACCCGCGCCGTCGATGATGATTCCTGCGTCGACGTGGCCTTCACCGACGGCTCTGGCGACGGCGTGAGCGAAATCCGGATAATCTACCGCGTCCGCCGAATCGGTACCGAAATCCCGGACCTGCAGTCCAAGCTCGGAAAGAAATGGTTTGAGCTTTGTTTTGTATTCGTAACCACCGTGATCCGAACCGATCGCGACCGATCGTACCTTCAAACTGATGACGCTCGACTTCTTGAAAACAAGGTGAATGCCCTTTTCGCGGAGAATGTCGCTGGCAAGCGGAGTGAATTTCGCAGATTCCGACACCCGCAGGCGCGACCCCTCCTCGAGGCCACGAAGGTCATCTTCGGTGATCAGCGATTTCGATGATTCATCGCGGTCAAATTCTCGGCCGGCCTTTTCCTGCAGCGAGTTGACGATGACATGCTGCGGCACATGCTCGGCCTGCGGTTCGGGCTCCGGCGGGACAGTATCGAGCATTTGGCGAACTAGCGAGCGAACGCGATCGCGTGTTTCGTTGTCTTGACTGGGCATAAATTCGATGCGTTCGGGACGGATCGTCCAGCTTGTCAATCGGAATATATTTGAATAGTATTTCTAAACCACGTTCCAATCAACCTGAAACATTATGACACCTGAATCGCAGAAGATCGCGCCCAACGAGTTTTCGAATCCTAATCTAGAGGTGCTCTATACGGAAGCTCAGATACGCGACCGAATCGCATCGCTCGGAGCGCAGATCACCGCCGATTATCGGGACAAGGAGCTCGTGCTCGTCGGCGTGCTCAAGGGATCATGCGTCTTCCTCGCGGACCTGATGCGCTCGATCGACCTGCGGCTATCGATCGATTTCATGTCTGTTTCTAGTTATAAGGACGGGACGAAATCGACGGGCGATGTGGAAATTCTCAAAGATCTCAGCAATTCGATCCGGGAAAAGGACGTGCTCGTAGTCGAAGACATCGTCGATACCGGCCTGACGCTGTCGCGGCTTTTGGAGATACTCGGTTCGCGCGGCGCCCGATCCGTTCGGCTCGCAAGTTTTTTGGACAAGCCGGAGCCCCGCATAAAGACCGAATTAAAGATCGAATATACGGGTTTTGTCGTCCCGAACGAATTCGTGGTCGGCTATGGCCTTGACGCCGCAGGCCGGTATCGCAACCTGCCGTTTATCGCCGTCGTCAAAAATCCGGCCGAAGCGTGATCACACAGACGGATCGTATCGTTTTCGGCTCGCCAGCAGGCCCTTAAACATAAAGAACAGGGCGAGAAGGTGAAACGAAAAGCCAAAAAACTCGCGTAATGCCAGCGAGATCATCGCGTCCAAGACGTAAAGGAACATCCCTACGATGAACGTAATGTCGGAACCGCGACGACTAAGATAGCCCAAGCCGGCGAAGATCGCAGCAATGACCAGGGTGATCGCCAGGCCCGCCCACGGTATTTCGGTACCGGTGCCCCCCGTAGTTGCCAACATGCGATCCGCGACCTGCGTCGTACCTAAACCGACGGGGGAATTTATGGTTCCACCGAAAGCTACCGAGAGCCAGTTCAGCACAGCCAAAGCTGCGATAAAATAGAACCAGTTAGCTCCGCTTCGCATATCCCGCTCTTTTTCCGCCGGAGTTAGTGTTTCGTGAATGCTGTCTGCTAGTTGCATATAATCTCCTATAGCCGAAAAACGGCCACATTTTATCACAGCGAGCAACAATCGCCGACAGATAGCTCAAAAGCAACCCGCCGAGATCGTCGCCGATTGACTAACGGGCCGGTTTTCCATATAATTTGAGTTTTTCGGCAAGTCGGCCACCCGGCCCGTGCGAGGGAGATAATCGAGAGAATGAGTTACGCAATAATTAAAACCGGCGGAAAGCAGTTTGCGGTCGAAGACGGCCAGGTTCTTCGCGTTCCTACGATCGGCGAGAAACAGGGCAAAAAGGTCGAGATTCAGGCTCTTGTTCTTGGAGCGGGAAAAGACGCGAAGATGGGCAGCGATGCGACCGTTTCGGCGACCATCGTCGGACACGGCAAGGCCGACAAGATCATCGTTTTCAAAAAGAAACGCCGCAAGCAGTACAAACGTACGCAAGGCCATCGCCAGGGTTACACTGAGATCAAGATCGAAAAGATTTAGGAGAGAAGGATTTGCATTTGCGATTTCTTAATCCGCATTACGCATTCCGAAACTAACAATGGCACATAAGAAAGGTGTAGGTTCATCCAGAAACGGCCGCGACTCTAATGCTCAGCGGCTCGGACTCAAGAAGTTCGGTGGCGAAAGGGTTCTCGGCGGCAATATTTTGGCCCGTCAACGCGGCACCAAATGGAAGCCCGGCAAAAACGTCGGACGCGGAAAGGACGATACTTTATTTGCCTTAATCGAAGGATTCGTTAAATTCGAGAACAAAGGCCAGAAAGGAAAGTTCATCAGCGTCTACGCTGAAGGCGCGGCCGAGCTGCAGATTCCCGTATCCGCTGCTGCATAGTAGCTAGATAATTTTTCGGAAAGGCGTGTGTCCATTGGCACGCGCTTTTCTGTTTTTGCAGTCAATTCGATAGGCGGTCTTGCTCGCGGCAGCCTCTCTCCCGCGGCCGATCGGAACCTGATCCGTTCTGAGGACCTCGGCGGGTCGGGAGCATTTTCGATGTTCGTCACCGTGGCTGAAAAAGCGCGACCCGATAAATTCGAACCAAGAAATACGCACAGCCGTCCCTAAACTGAAGGTACTGCGAAATTCAGCGTCGACAAATTTATTTTCCGTCAAAATTTAATTTTTTCGAATTCGCGAAGTGCCTGTATAAAAATCGAATATCTTCAGAAGCGAATTTAAGTTTTGCGATAAATGGAGTTGCCGGATTTTCCACAATTTTATCAACAAGCCGTGATTTATTTTATCCACAGTTTTTCCACAGAGAGCCCGTGAATAAAGGGCCGAACCTAAAGTATTTTCTACTTGACTTCGAAAATATCGGGTGTAAACTCCATCCATAGTCGAAATTGCTTACGGGTATTTTGACCGGTAAAGGGAAAAGCGAGCGGACGCGGCGACGCACTGTTCGGAGGCAATCGAGAGCGGAATCTCGGTCGCTACGACCGCCCTAGACCGAAGCCGAAAGGCTTGCTGAAAGCGTCGAAAGATGCTTGGGTTACTCGGATAAAAACGAGTAACGCTCTTCGGAAATGATCAGCCGAATGAGTGCTCAGCCGCTCGCTGTCGAAAGACGGACGAGCCTCGTTGCCGGGGACGTAACCGGCGGTGGAGGAAAAGCCACCAGAACAAAAACCTAGCGGCACCGATACCCTCGGGTATAAACAACTTGTTAATTCATTTTGGGTGCTGACCGGAGACGGCCCCCCGCAGGGCATCTTCGGAATACAAAAAATCGGCGGTTCGAGTGTGTGCATGCTGGAATTGCCAAACCTCTTTCGGACACTTCGGTGGACGAAAACAGGAATAAGGAAGCGTCAAGACGAGCGATCGTCTCGACGCTTTCTTATTTTGTGCGTGCGCGCATATTAAAAGACGTACTTTATCGCCCGTCGCTAAAGCATTAGAATAAGACCAATGTTTATCGACCGCTGCAAGATCAGAATAAAGGCCGGCGACGGTGGAAACGGCGTCACCGCTTTTCGGCGTGAGAAATTCATTCCGCGCGGCGGCCCGTCGGGCGGAGATGGCGGTGTCGGCGGCGATGTCTGGATCGAATCCGATGAAGGCCTGAACACGCTTCTTCATCTTCGATACAATCCGGAGCATAAAGCCGAACGCGGACACCATGGTGAGGGCTCGAACCGGTCCGGCAAGGACGGCCACGATGCTGCGGTCCGAGTTCCGGTGGGAACGCAGGTGATCGACGTGGAGAAGGATGAGCAGATATTCGATTTTACCGAAGCCGGGCAGCGATTCCTTGCAGCCAAAGGTGGCAAAGGCGGTTGGGGAAATGCGCATTTCGCGACGCCGACACGAAGGGCGCCGAAGTTTCACTACACCGGCAGGCCCGGCGAAGAAAAAGAACTTCAACTTGAATTGAAACTGATCGCCGATGTTGGATTGGTCGGATTTCCGAATGCCGGAAAATCGACGCTTATTTCGGTTATCTCGGCCGCGAAACCGAAGATCGCGGATTATCCCTTCACTACTCTTGAACCGAATCTCGGCGTGGTCGACATGGGCGATTTTAAAACGTTCGTCGTTGCCGACATTCCCGGTCTCATCGAAGGAGCTTCGGAAGGTGCCGGCCTCGGCGATCGATTTCTTCGGCATGTGGAAAGAACGAAACTGATGCTTCATCTCGTCGATGTCTCATCTATCTCAGGCCGCGATCCGATCGAGGACTACGAAATAATCAACCGCGAACTCGCGGCTTACAATGAGGACCTTGCGGCGCGGCCGCAGATCATCGTGGCTACAAAGATCGACGCGCTTGATGAGCCGGAAAGGCTGGAACTTCTGCGGGCGAAAGCCGAATCTGACGGCACACCATTCTTCGCTATTTCTTCGGTAACGAATGTTGGCGTACGTGAGCTGGTCGTCGCGATCGCAAGGCGCCTGGATGCGATCGTCCCTGATGAGGAAACCGAAACCGTGTCCGCGATCTGACTTCATGAAGAGAATTGCCTTTTACGGCGGATCGTTCGACCCCATCCATAATGGACATCTTGCGGTCGCACGCACGCTTATCCCGCTTTTCGGTCTCGAGGCTTTCTTTTTCCTACCGGCATTTCACGCTCCGCACAAACCGCTGTGCAAACCTGCATCCGCGTTTCATCGCGTGGCTATGCTCGCGATCGCGACCGCTCGGGATAAGGATATCTTTGTATCGCAGCTTGAGGTCGCTTCGGGTGAGAAGCGTTTCACAATAGAAACCCTTCCCGTGATTAGAGCAGAGTATCCGGAAAGCTCGATCTTTTTCGTCATGGGTGCGGACTCATGGACGGAAATCAGGACCTGGAAACGCTGGGAAGAAGTGCTGTCTGACGTCAACCATATCGTCGTCTCGCGGCCCGGTTATTCGATCGAATTCGAACACATAGGCACGGATCTGCGCAGGCGCATTGTTGACCTGCGTTCGCTTGACCCGGCAAAAGCAACCACCAGAATCGCGGAAATAAATACCGATACCGAGAATTCTATTTTCGTCACCGATTCGGTCGATCTTCCGATTTCAGCGACTGCGATCCGCGAAGATGCACGCGACGGAGCCATCGATGCACTGGACGATTTGCCCGACGAGGTTGCAAATTACATCGAAAAATACGAACTTTATAGGTGATGGAAGAACTACAGGAAAAATCGCTTCAGCGCGAAATTGTTAAGGTCGATATCGCCAAGGCTCAGACGCCGTTTAATACACTCGATCCCGAGCTTCAGCTCGCCATTCGCATGGCTGGGGAAAAAAAGGCCGTCGCAATGATCGCTCTCGATCTGCGTGAGATCGCCAGCTTCACGGAATTTTTCGTCATTGCAAGCGGCACCAATCAACGGCAGGTGCAGGCGATCGCCGACGAGATCAACGAACAGTTAAAAAAACATCACGGGCGTCGCCCTGTTCGCATAGAAGGTTATAGTTCGGGCGAATGGGTACTGCTCGACTACGGTGATTTTGTTGTTCATATATTCGACAAGGGGGCACGCGACTTTTACGATCTCGAAAGACTTTGGCGGGACGCGAAACGAGTAGAGATCCCTTCGGATGTAGAGTAGACCTAGTCGATTTTCGCCGTCAAATATTTGAATGAAATTTCGGTTCCTCTGGATCGGGAAGACAAAAGAGAGGTCTTGGCGCTCTCTTCAGGACGAATATCTCACCAGGCTTTCGCATTTTGTGAAATGCGACATTACCGAGATCAAAGATTCCGCCCCGCACGAAACCCTCGATATAGAGGGCAAACGAATACTCAATAACCTGAATCAAACAAGTTTCGTCGTTGTTCTCGACGTGCAGGGACGAAATTTGTCATCGCACGACCTTTCCGCAGAGATCGAGAAGTGGCAGGTCCGCGGTATCAAAGAAGTGACTTTTGTCATCGGCGGAGCCGACGGGAACTCGCCGGCAGTTGGCAAAAGGGCGGATTTTAGTTTATCCTTATCGTTTCTCACATTTACGCACGAGATGGCCCGTGTCGTATTACTTGAGCAGCTTTATCGGGGATTTACCATACTAAAAGGGTTTCCATATCAGAAATGAGTAAATTGAATTTGAAGGATATCAAAGGGCGACTTTTGTCGGAACGTGATCTCCTGATAGAAAAACTGAAGGGCAACGACCTTTCAGTCGACGATTCCGAAACGCCGGATCCCGTCGATCTCGCGGTTCGCAACTATTCTAAAAACGTGATGCTGGCCGTTTCCGAAAATGAAAGCCGCCAGCTAACGCTGGTCGATCAGGCG
Source organism: Pyrinomonadales bacterium (assembly GCA_038254305.1). GTDB lineage: Bacteria > Acidobacteriota > Blastocatellia > Pyrinomonadales > Pyrinomonadaceae > OLB17. The sequence goes on along the minus strand of JBBSGG010000012.1, from coordinate 8,441 downwards.
CTTCTGCGGCTCGATGATGACGAATACGGCACTTGTCAGAACTGCGAAAAGGCGATCAATCCGAAACGCCTTGCGGCAATACCCTGGGCACGGTATTGCCTGGGCTGCCAGGAGCTTGTTGAACAGGGCCAGCTTGATAGCGAGCAGTAATCGAAATTAACGTTTCGAATTGCCGGCCGCTCGAAATCTTGTTTGGGGGGCAGCAACCGCCTTGAGATCTCCAGAATTCGTTTCATCATCGCGGCGCGCCCTGAGTGCCGTATCCGAAACGCTGTTTAGCGTGCTTTATCCACAAGAATGTTTCGTTTGCCTAGGTCTGGTCGAAAGCAGTGACCTCGGCACGGCCTGCGGCTCGTGCTGGACGGCTACGCAGCTTTTCGACGGCAGCCAGACACTGTGCGAAAAATGCGGAGCGTTTCTCAGCGAGAAACCTTCCAGTTTTCCTACAACCTGCGGCAGGTGCAGCGAGCACTTTTACGACGCCGCACGAGCCGTCGGTCCGTACGACGGTGCCTTACGCAGCGCGGTCATCAATCTCAAATCTTCTCCCAACCTCAGCCGGATGGTTCGCGAGAAACTCTCGTCCGCTCTAGAGCGATCAGGTTTTTCGAGCGTTGATCTCATCCTTTCGGTGCCGCTTTCGAAAAAACGTCTTCGGGAGCGCGGACATAATCAGGCCGAGATAATCGGTAGATACATATCAACGGACACTGGAATTGGCTTTGACGGAAAGAGCCTTGAAAGAACGATTCACACGCCGATGCATCGCGCGGCGATGGATCGAAAGGCCCGCGATATGTCGGTTAAAAACACGTTTGCAGTCGCCCGTCCGAGGCTGGTCGAAAACCGGAGAATTTTACTGGTCGACGATGTCTTTACCTCTGGTGCAACGGCGTCTCATTGTGCGAGGCTTTTAAAGAAAAGCGGCGCTGACGAGGTGTTCGTTTTCACACTTGCCCGCGCCGTCTACTAGAGCGATCCGCCGTCAGGGTTTATCGTAATTCGGCGACGGGAGGTCTTCCGCTATTCCGAACTGCAGCGCCTGTACGTTCCCGTCGGAACTTCGCAACACGTACCATGCTCCTGTCGACGGGCGATAGACCGCGATGTCTTCCCTTCCATCCCCGTCGTAATCACCTGTTACCGGAATGTCGCCGTTGCTGCCGAATTGCAGCGCCGAAAAACCGCCGGCGAGACTTCGCAGCATGTACCACGCGCCGGTCGAAGGACGGAAGATCGCCTGGTCGATCCGTGTATCGCCATCAAAATCGCCCTCGGCCGGAATGTCGCCCGCACTTCCGAATTGAATCGCGGAAAAAGCGTTGTTACTGCTGTTTATCCGATACCAAACGCCATCACTCGGCCGCCATAGCGAGATGTCGGACTTGCCGTCACCGTCATAGTCGCCGGGTGTCGGCCGATCGCCGCTGGAGCCGAACGGAACGATCGTTTCCGTTCCCACCGACCCCCGGGAATACCAAACGCCGTTGGACGGGCGGAAGACGGTGAGGTCGGCTTTTGCGTCGCCGTCGTAATCACCGGCCGCGGGGATGTCCCCGGAAGTGCCGTATTGTCCGCCCCCGACGGTCGAGTCGCTGCTGCGAAAATAGTACCAAGTGCCCGTCGAAGGACGGAATATGCTTATGTCGGTGATGTTATCGCCGTCATAATCTTCGGGCGTCGGAATATCGCCGTTAAGCCCGAACTGCTGGATTCGAACTGACGAATTCGAACTGTTCAATCCGTACCAAACACCGCTTGACGGCCGGAAAACAGAAAAATCCGTCCGAAGATCGCCGTCCAGATCAGCCGAGGCTTTTGCACGCACGATCTTGTCGATCTGCCCGTTGCCATAACAGACGTAGATCTCGCCGTTATCGTCCTCGCCGAAAGAAACTACGGTGCGCGGTGTGTCCTGTATAAGGAATTGCTGATTGTTCTGCCAGTACCAGATCTCGCCCGTGCAGTAATCGGCATAGATATATGCTCCATTCGCCAGCGATCCCTGAGTTCCGCGATAAATATATCCACCGGTGATCGCGCACCGACCCGCGGCGTGCGTATACTGGAACAGCGGCATAATGTAGTTGCCGGGAACGCATAGTGAGGGATCATTGCCGGTACAACTCGTCCCCTCGTATACACGCCACCCGTAATTTCCGCCGCCGCTGGAAATGACGTCTACTTCCTCGATCGAGGCTTGGCCTACGTCGGCAACCCACATCTGATTCGTGCCAGCTCGGTCGAACGACCACCTCCACGGATTGCGCATTCCGACCGTCCAGATCTCCTGGCAGGTGTTTCCCGCGGTTGTGCTTCCTGTATCGCACCGGACGGTTCCGGGTCCGGTAAATGGGTTAGTCGGCGGTATCAGGTAAGGCACCGGTGACCCGACTGGAATATTCACATCTATCCTCAGCATCTTGCCCAAAAGCTGCGCCGGATTCTGCGCTCGGCCGCCGGGATCATTCGCACTTCCCCCGTCGCCCATGCCGATATACAAATAGCCGTCGGCAGGTCCGAAATTCAGCATTCCGCCGTTATGATTAGTAAAGGGCTGTGGAACCGTGAAGACGAGTCTGGCTGAAGCCGGATCGCCCTGGTTCGGATTGCCGGCAAGCGTTTTGTATTCCTCGACAACCGTTGCTCCATCGCCCGCTCGCGTGTAGTTCACGTAAAACTTTCCGTTCGTCGCAAACTGTGGGTGAAACACAAGTCCGAGCAGCCCGCGTTCGTCACTCGATCCCACAGGGACGGTGATCTTCGAAGTAAGGTTGATGAAATCCGTCGGAGCGCTCGAGCCCGGCTGCACGACGCGAATAATGCCGCCTTGCTGCACTATAAAAAGCCGTTTCGTGCCGTCGTTCGAGCTTCGAATGAGAATCGGCCGATTTAGGCCTGTATACATGGTTTGCAAACGCGGAGTGTACGGCGCCGGATTTCCCTGTGCCGCCGCGAAGATCGGCAGCGAGCAAATGATAACGACTAAGATTGCGATTTTATACATATTGAGTTCGTCGACATTTTTCGACGAGCGTGGCACCGATAAAAGATTATTATTTGCGATCAATGAAATAGTAACTATTCCTGAAAGCCGAAAGCAAGAATTAATTCGCACGAGCCGCGATCCGTATCAAAGACGATATCGCACCTTTCGTTTTCGCAACTGCGAATCAGGCACTCCGATGTTTTGCAGCCGCATCGATATATCGGCTCCCATCGTCAGATCGGCTCGTTCGCCGCGTGAGAGATGGAAGTGACCTGCGGCGGCGATCATGGCGGCGTTATCGGTAGAAAGAGCCTTCGATGGAAAGTAGACCGGAAGCGCCAGAGCCGACGCCATTTTCTCCGCGGCAGTGCGAAGTGCAAGATTGCACGCGACGCCGCCGGCGACTATCAGCGTCTTCGGATTTCGTTCGCCGGCCTGCTTATTTAGCGTCGATATAAGTGCGTTTACGACGGCGAATTGAAAGCTGGCGGCAAGATCGATCACCTTCTCGCCCGGCTCCTCGCCCGGCGGCACGGGTACAATACTTTCTTCGCGGATGAACCTGGAAACTGCGGTTTTCAATCCGCTGAAGCTGAAATCCGGTTTGCCGTCCGAGATCTTCGCGGTGGTAAATTTAAATCGTTTTTCGTTCCCTTCGATCGCGGTCTTCTCTATCAGTGGCCCGCCCGGATATCCGAGACCGAGCATCTTGGCGACCTTGTCGAAAGCCTCGCCGGCCGCGTCGTCCCGTGTTCGCGAGACGACCTCGTAGCTGCCTTCTTCCGGGATATAAAAAAGATTGGTATGGCCGCCGGAAACGATCAAAGCCAGCGCCGGATATTCTATTTCGGGGTTTTCGAAAGCGACCGAATATACATGCCCCTCTATGTGATTGACCCCGAAGATCGGAATGTCGAGACCGAAGGCTAGAGCCTTCGCGTAGCAAACACCGACCAGAAGCGATCCCACAAGTCCCGGACCTTGCGTGACCGCGATCGCATCGATCTCGGACAGGTCAACGCCCGCTTTGCAAACCGCTTCCTTCACTACCGGGTCGATCTGTTGAAGATGTTCACGAGAAGCGAGTTCCGGCACGACGCCACCAAAATTAGTGTGCAGTTCAGTCTGTGAAAAAATGACGGACGATAAGATCGTACGCCCGTCTTTTACGACCGAGGCTGCGGTTTCGTCGCACGAGCTTTCGATTCCAAGTACAAGCATATGACGGGATAAAAGAATATCAGCACGGAGGCTCAACCAGCACGTCCCGTGCGCACAAAAATTAAGGTGCAGTCCTCTCAGACTGCACCTTGTATCGTCTTTCGACTATTGTCTCAGTGGACTAGATTATTACGTTCCCCTTGTTCTTGACCCCTTGTTCTTTGTAATAATCAATTATCGAAACGGTTGGTTTTGGATCGCTTCGTTGGGCTTATCAGTCTTGCCTTGTAAAAGCAATTTTCCGAAGAGCCCGAAATATAAGAGCGCCGCGACCACAATGAAGGCCCCGATGCTCCACAGAGCCCAATACGTACCGCGGAAGGCCTTTGCTGTATCCTCCCTCACAACGCGATCTTCACCATCGACCGAAATTACCTGCTTAGACATTTCTACTCCAGAAGATTCAATATCCCGTGACCCGATCGAATATCCCTAACCCTACAATTGCAAAGTCCGTGCCAGACGAAAGAAAACGTAAAAACGCCTTAATGCGCTATGAAACCAAGAGTTACAACCATATAATTGAATACACTCGCACGCATTCGATACACTTTAGAAGGGACGTTGTGATTTTTGGGTGATGGGCGAACGCATCTGATAAGCGCAGACAAGATTTAGGTGAGTAACGAAACCCGATACAATATTCACTTCGAAGATAGGGGCGAATATCTATACGTTTTGGTAAGCGGCGAGGAGATGACGGCGGCGATTTCCGCCGCGTATTGGAATGAGATCGCCGGCAAATGCTTTGATCTCGAAAGGAATAAAATTTTGATCGAAAAGAATTTCAGCCAATCGGTTTCCGCGCCGGAAATGCTGCAAATGAGCGAACACCTCGGGCACCTGCTGCCCACGCGGCGTATCGCGTTCGTGGATCGTTACCAGCATGCGGAGATCAACGAACTGGGAAAGCGATTGGCGCGCAACCGCGATGTAATGCTTCAGACTTTCGAAAATACGCAGGACGCGGAAAGGTGGCTCTTCGCTAACTAGATGGAGCCGAGGAAACTCGCTCCGTCCTTTAGCATCACGTCGAAATTCTCCGCTATTGTTTGACCGATATCGGCAAGCGAGGCCCGCGTTCCGAGATCGACGCCGGCTTTCGACCCTCGCCCGTAAACCAGCAGAGGAGCATACTCGCGCGTGTGGTCAGAGCCGTCCCTTGTAGGATCGTTGCCGTGATCGGCGGTAAGTATCAGCACGTCGTCGTCGTTCATCGCCGCGAAGATCTCAGGCAAGCGGCTATCGAAATCTTCGAGCGCCTTTGCGTAACCTTCCGTATCGCGTCGATGGCCGTAGAGCATGTCGAAATCCACCAGGTTGCTGAAGATCAAACCGGTCGAATCTCCGTTTAACGCGCGGATCGTCTGATCGATCGCCTGTGAGTTATTCTTCGCCGTCAGATCCTCGGTCACGCCCATCGAATCATAGATCGAAGCGATCTTTCCAATGCATACAACGTCCAGGCCGCGATTCTGTAGCAGCGGCAGAAGGTTGTCAGCAGGCGGCGGAACGGCATAATCGTGACGATTTTCCGTTCGTGAAAAACCTTCTGCCTTCGAGCCAACGAACGGCCGTGCGATCACTCGTCCGACCTCGTCTTCGCCGCGCAGCAGATCGCGAGCGATATGACAGATCTCATACAGGCGCTCGACGGGAATTATCTTTTCGTGCGCCGCGATCTGAAACACCGAATCGGCCGATGTGTAAACGATCGGCTTTCCGGTTCGAACGTGCTCTTCGCCAAAGACCTTGATGATCTCGGTGCCCGACGCGGGAATGTTGCCCAGTACGCCAGGTAGACCGGCGGCGGCGGTAAATTTTTCGATGATCCGATCAGGAAAACCTTTCGGAAAGGTGGGAAACGCCTTTTGTAAAACGATGCCCGCCATTTCCCAATGTCCGGTCGTGGTGTCCTTCCCGTTCGAGCGAAGCCCGCATTTGCCAAACGATCCTTCCGGTTCGGCGATCGACGGTAGTTGATCGAGTGGCCTAATATTTCCAAGACCGAGACGCTGCAGATTCGGGAGTTCCACCTTTCGGCTTTTCAGAATGTTACCGAGCGTATCAGCCCCGGCGTCGCCCCATTCGGCGGCGTCAGGCATCTCGCCGATTCCGGCGCTGTCGAGCACCATTAAACAGATTCGTTTAAATTTCGTCATTATTGTTGTCGCAGTGGAGCAATATAGCCTTCGCGTGCTCGCACCTGCGTTCCGGGTGGCAGGTCTTTGAGTTCGATCCTTATCTTTCGAAATGTGCCGTCGCGCTTTTCGTTAGAAGAATAGTATCCGAGGCTGTACTTCGTTCCGATCTCTGCTGCGACGCTTCGAAAAGCAAGCCGAGCCTCGCTTAGTTCTTCAACGGGAAAAACGCGGCCACCTGATGACTTGGCAAGCATGTTCATTTCGGCTTCGGCTACATCGTAGAGCTTTTTGCTGATGGCAAGCCGTTCGAAATCGCCTAGCTGGCAGAAGTCCGTGACCTTTTCAATATCGGTTCCGCGAAAGGATTTTTGATAATAGCGTCTGATCTGCGATTTTGAAAATCGTATTGCGCTTTCGCAGTCACCAAGGAGACCTTCTTCAAAGAATGGCCGTGTATCGACTTTGATGAAGAACGAGATAAGACTTTCTTTGGCATAGAGTTCTTTAGCTTCGTCGAAATCCGCAGCACTCGTCGAATCGACGCCGTCGGTCAATGCGACCAAAGCTCGCCGACCGCGGTACGGTTCCTTTGGTGCATCCGCAAAGACCTTCGACGCGATAGTTAGCAGCGTATCGTAATAGGGAGTTCCATTACTCGTCGACATCTTGTCGATCGCGGCTCGCAGCACATTGCGGTCGCTCGAGAGCGGGCATAGAACGTCCGCCGCCGGTACCGTCCGCGATCCTTCGACGCCTGACTTGAACGCAACGATCGAAACGCGGTCACCTGGACGAAGCGAATCGACGAATTGCTGCGCCGCTCGCTTGATCAAGTCCAATTCCGAACGTGTCGACCCAGACGTGTCGAGAAGCACAGCAACTTCGAATGGAGCATTCGTCGCTGCAAAATCGGTCACATCCTGCTTCGCATTGTCTTCGTAGACAACAAAGTTCTTCTGTTTTAGGTTGAGCACCGGCTTTCCCGCCCGGTCCGTCACGACGACTGGTACGTCAACGAGCTCTGTGTCGATGCGGACAACATCGTCGGGTTCGGAGGCTTTCTTGTCCTGTGCACTAACTGTTGCAGCGAAAAGACAAGCCACCATTAGCATGAGAAAAATTAATATCCGGGCCATAAAATAATATCGTTAGCGATCACCCTAATTGTATCAAATCAGTTTTATCCCGGACATGTATTTAGCGCCGAATTCCCCCGACGGCCTTTCTCCATATGCTATATTTGTCATGTCATCTTATGCCTGCTGTCGGTGTTACTCTTCCCGCGGGTCCGTGCGGCTCGCGTCGCTTCACCAATTTGCACCGAGGTTGACGAACTAAATTTAGGGAGTTTGTATGAAAAGAAATTTGATTCTTAGCATTCTGCTGTTGTGCGCGATGACCGCGTCGACGGCCGTGTTTGCCTTTGCGGCAGACAAATCATCCGAAGCGAACGTTCCCGCAGCGTCGACAACACTGGTTCTCAGCCAGGTTTACGGCGGCGGCGGCGGTTCGACCGGAACATATCTTAATGATTACGTGGAAATTAAGAATATTTCGGCGACGCCCCAGTCGCTTAACGGACTTTCGATCCAGTACGGTTCAGCTGTCGGCAATTTTGGCAGCTCGGCCACAAACATATTCGCGCTTCCGAATGTCACACTCGCGCCCGGACAATACTATCTTGTCCAGCTGGGCGCAGCTGGCACCGCTGGAGCACCGCTTCCGGTAGCGGCGGACGCGACGACGACGAACCTGAGCATGTCGGCATCAAGCGGTAAGGTCGCTCTTGCGAACATCATAACCACGCTTAACTGCGGAGCGACTGCGACGCCGTGCACATTTCCGAACGCGAATATCATCGATTGGGTCGCGTACGGCGCTGCCGGCAACGGCACAGCCGGCAATGGCGAAGGCGGCACTTCGGTAAACAATGGCAGCGCTTTGACCTCGTCTCAGGGCGCGGTACGCAAAACCGGCGGATGTACGGATACCGACGACAACAATGCGGATTTCGACGTTATCACGGCGCCGGTGCCCAGGAATTCAGCTTCACCGGCTGTTCCCTGCGGCGGAACTGCGGTAACGCT
>JBBSGG010000011.1:0-64932 GCA_038254305.1 Pyrinomonadales bacterium | reverse complement strand
CAGTCGCCGCAAAAGGTGAATGTTGAGGTATCGGCTCCGGCGGCAGCTCCGGCGGCCCCGGCTCCGGCCCGCTAGTTTCCAAACTGGAGCGTAAACTTTCCGAGCTCGGCTTTCCGACAGATCGAACTCGTCAGATCGGCACAAACTGCCGTTCCTCGGGCAGATATCGCTGCGGCGTTCCGCTATACAAGCGCGGGCCGGCACACTCGATCTCTTGGCGTGAAGCGTCACGCGTCTCGACGATCGTCATCGCTGCGGTAATTTCAACATAAAAAAGGCCCCGGCGAACCGGAGCCTTTTTTATGTACGTCACCACCACTCCGTCACCGAAGCGGTGCCACCCCTCCTCATTTAGGAGGGGAGCTAATTATTCCGCGATCGCCATGTCTTTGTCGGCTTTCTTTTCGCGTTTGAGGCCGCCGATCTGGACCATCGGTTCGGCTTTGATCTGGGCTTTGTCCATGACCATCTGCTGGTAGAGTTTGCGCATCATCTGCATTTCCTCGGCAGCGGTCTTGGGGCCTTCCATATCGGGTTTGTTGGGACGCGAAAGGTCGGTCTCGTTAAGGACCAAGTTGTGCGAAGCGTCGCCCAAGTCGACTTCCTTACCGCGAGCGAACACTTCGTGACGTCCGTGGTCTTTGTACCACTGGGCGACGGTCGCGTTCTGGTGCATGTGCTCGATGATGTTTCTCCAGCCGATGCCGGTGTTGTATGCACAGAAGGAAATTTCGCCTTCCTGCGTTCCGTATGGGATGATGCACATCTCTGTGCGGCGGAAATCGTAGTTGAAAAGATCTTGGAACCACATACCGGCAATAAAGAGGAAGTTCCAAGGGTCCTGACGGCGTTTTTCAATGTCCTCGGCCGTCCGGTCGCCGCCGACCTTTCCGTAATCCTTGCCCGACAGGCCAAAGGATTTATCGAACTTCTTCAAAATTCCGCCAAGCGTAAGGCTGTGCGGTGCACCGTACGGATTGTAGTTTTTGAGAAGGGCGAGGCCCATCATCATATTGGAAAACCACTTGCCGCGTGCGGTGTCGGTGATGTGCTGCATGTCCTTGACCAGGCCCTGAATGTTCAGGAACTGGGGCACCGGAGCCATCTCTTTTGTTTCCTTATTGACCATGACGGCCGTGCCGACGCCGCAGTTCGGGTGGCAGCCGCAGGAAACCTGTCCCCAATCCGATTCGGGACCGTGAACGACGTCCGCGAAATCGGCAAATGCTCCCATTAAGGAAAGCGGGAACCAGTCACGCGTCGGTTCGGTAATGCCGACCTGCCCCTTAACATCGTGTGCGAGATGGGCCAGCGTGTAACGCTGTTGCAGGCGGCGCTGTTCCGTGATCAGCTCGTCGCGGCCCGTGAACGACACGGGCTGGAACGCGATGAACGAGATCTTTTTTGGATTTTCGAGTGCGAAACGGATGATCGTACCGACCTGGTCGTTGTTGATCCCGTTGACAAGCGTTGTGACGAGGATGATGTCAACACCAGCTTCGTGCAGGTTGTTGATCGCACGCAGCTTGACGTCGAACAAGTTGCCGATCTGCCGATGCGAGTTTGCGTCGTTGCCGATACCGTCAAACTGAAGATAGACGAAACGCAATCCGGCTTCCGCAGCTTCTTTACAAAATTCTTTCGATTTTGCGAACTCGATTCCGTTGGTCGCAGCCTGCACCGAGTTGTACCCGACCTTACGCGCGTAACGCACCGCATCCAAAAAGTAAGGCGACAACGTCGGCTCACCGCCCGAGTACTGCACCGACATCTGACGACGCGGTTTGATCTGGATAGCGTTGTCGAGGATCTCGGAAACGTCTTCCATGCTCAATTCATGGACAAAACCAACTTGGTTGGCGTCCATGAAGCACGGGTCGCACATCATGTTGCAGCGGTTCGTAAGATCAACTGTCAAAACGGCTCCGCGGCCGTACTTGACCGACGACGTGCCGTGATTGTGAAGCTTTTCGTCGTTGTGCGCTTCGATATCGCGGCCGGGGAAAAGCGATTCGATGTGCTGGAGGAACTTCGAATCGATCGCCATCATGTCTTCAAAATGGCCGTGCGTCGGACAATCTTTGATCATCCACACCTGACCGTCGCGCTCAATGATCTGCGCCTTGATCTCGCCGACCTTGTCGTTTACAAGTATCGCGACTTCCTTGTCGCCGGACAGGATGGATTCACGCGCTTCGATAACGCAGTTGGGGCAAAGCGAGTCGGTCTGACGCGGGAAGCCAAGCGTGGGCTTGGTCTTCTGCCACGATTTAAGCAGCGGCTTGTCCGACCATTTGGGAATGAAAGATTCGTTCGGTTTGTATTGATTGACGGACTTAATCACATTGAAAGCGCCTTTAGCGACGTAAGTCAGTCCTTTTTCGAAATGTTTTACTGGTCTCATAACTGTTGTGTGGATTGTATAAATTCTTAAAATAATCGGCACCGCGGGCGTGGTCCGCGAAGTCATAACAAAGCAATCATCGTGCCAAGTAGAGATCGGTTTGGAAGGAAGGCTAAACCTAGTCTTTATATAACTTAGTAATACTCGTAATTCTGGTATGCGGGAGGCTGATTGGTTCCTAACGATACATAAGGGCCGTTTATAGGTAAGGAGGGCGTTTTGACACACCAAAAGCCGGCGAAAATTGTTCCCTAAAGAGGACCCTCATGGCACCGAAATGTATAACGACATTCATTAAACGTGTGCTTAATGAGCTGAAGAATTAAAATAAAAAAGTAGATGCCGTAATTTAGTTTTGTACGTTGACATACCGATCCGCAAGCGAATCTGGATAGTATTTTATACTGTTGACGATTTGTACACATTTAAGCGCCGGGGTCAATAGGAACATTAACTCGTTACGATGATATGTTGTATTTATTGAGCTTAGAACAAAGATGGGTGTCTTTACAGGCGCATAAGCCTATGCTAAAGTTTGCACACTTCAAGGGCATTCAGGGTTTCTTAAGATTCACACCGACAGTTTGGCAGTAGGCGTCCGAGACTCTTTTACGGAAACCTCGCAATATCCGTTGGTATCAGATCGATTAGGTGATCATGGCAATTCGATTTGGAACTTCGGGATGGCGTGCGGTAATAGCGGACGAATTCACATTCGAAAACGTTCGCAAAGTTTCGGAAGCGATTTGCGGATATTTGACAGAACAAAGAGCTGACGAACGGCATATTCTCGTAATCGGTAATGACTCACGGTTCATGGGCGAAACGTTCGCTCGCGTAGCTGGCAATATCGCCGCCACCAAAGGCATCCGGGTTCTAATGTGCTCCGGGACAACGCCGACGCCAACCATCTCGCATGCGATAAGAAGTCAAAAGGCCGGTGGCGGAATAAATTTCACAGCTTCGCACAATCCGCCGGAATATCAAGGGATAAAGTTTTCTACGGCGGACGGAGCTCCCGCGTTACCAGACGTAACGCAGCGAATCGAGGCTCTAATCGCCCAAGACTCTCAAACGCGCAACGCCCCGGGAGGATCGGTCGAGGAATATGATGCTCGCGACGGGTATCTCAATAATCTCGAATCGAAAATCAGATTCGATGCGATCTCGGCGGGGAAGGGTAGATTCGCTTACGACCCACTTTGGGGGACCGGTCGCGGATATCTCGACAAGGTTTTGCGAGATCACGGGCTCGAAGTCGAAACACTTCATGATTGGCGCGACGTCACATTCGGCGGAAAAGCGCCGGAACCAGGCGAGGAACATCTAGGCGATCTTAGAGCAAAGGTAATTGACAAGAAATTGACGCTGGGGCTTGCGACCGACGGTGATGCCGATCGATTTGGTGTGATAGACAGCGACGGCACGTTCATCACCCCGAACCAGTTGATCGCGATATTGACAGATTATCTTGCTGAAAGCCGTGGTTGGAACCTAGGCGTAGCTCGCAGCGTTGCAACTTCTCATTTGATTGATCGAATCGCAGCCGATCGCGGGTTGAAATTGTACGAAACGCCGGTGGGATTCAAGTACATCGGCGAATTGATAAACAAAGACAAAGTGATTCTTGGCGGCGAAGAATCGGCGGGTCTTTCTATCCGAGGGCATTATCCCGAAAAAGATGGCATCCTCGCATGCCTGCTCTCGGCCGAGGCCGTAGCCGTCCGGCAGGCCAGCCTTTCCGAACAGCTTGAAGAAATCTACAAGCGGGTCGGTCGGCTCGAATCCGGAAGAATAGGTGTAAAGCTTACGCCGGACGTGGCCGCCAAACTGAAAGACAGACTTGCAGAAGAACCTGTAGAAATTGGCGGGCGAAAGATCGAGAGCATCAACAGGATGGACGGCGTGAAGTTTCTCTTTAAGGGGAATAGCTGGATGTTGATGCGGCCTTCCGGCACTGAGCCGATTGTTAGGATATACGCTGAAAGCGAAGACAAGCAGGATCTTGATGGATTACTTGAGAATGGCCGACAATATTTACTCCGATAAATCTAGTTCCGCCCGACCGAGAATTACGCGAAAGCGAGCCGGACGCGTCGGAGCCAATAGCGAGGGCGAGAACGACAACGCGGGCCGACTCAGGTGGGTGCCTGCAGCCGCTGCCGGATTTCTGACTATTTTACTTTGCGTCACGATCAATTTTCGAGCTCATTCAGAAACCGATCGAGAAGCCGCCGAGCGCGAAAAATTGAACGCACAAATACAAGATCTGACGACTGACAACCTGACACTTCAGGGAGATATCCAGTCATTCAAGACTGATCCGAACGCGATAGCAACAGAAGCAGGAAAGCTCGGCTATCAGCGACATAGTAAGGAGAAGATTCCCGTGCGGGCAAAATAGAAAAGCGGAGAATTCTATTAGCCGGCACAATGCCAACCACAACCAACTGCCTTTTGCCTATCATCTCCGCGTTGCCTTCAGACACCTATCCATTAAATTTGCGGCCTGTGTTTCCCGAAAACACAGGCCGCACCACCTTTCGAGCTATTTTCAAGATCTATCGCGAAGGCGCCGCCGGAGCGGTAACGTCAACATTGATCTTCTTGTCGCCTCCGCGGCCGATGAAACCACCCGAGAAAGCGACGGCGGCGATGATCGCCACAATCACAACCAACGCTATTGCCCATACTACGTTACTTCCGGTGCTATTTCCGTCGTCTGTCATTATTTATTTCCTCCGAAAAGTGATTAGAACTACGGGACCTTATATAATATAAGCAAACTAGATGCCACCGCTATTTTACGAGACTTCAGTTAGGCATTGTCGCGAGCTGCGATCTTAGTGTTCGAAAACGATACACATGAGCTTTCGATTTAATTGACGTTCACCACAAAATATCGTTCTGGGTAAGATCCAGTAGTTCCCGCGTCGGAACAACTGTCCCGGCTTCAGTTTGCCGGCGAACGATTGCAAACAAGTGCGTAGGGCCATATAATCCATCCTTGTTCTTTGATCGATAGAAGCGTTCAGCGGAATGTCCAATAAAGGATATCTAGAGGGAAGCCGAGTGAAAATCTCGCACGATCGCGTCACTGTAATTCTGTAAGCGGATAAGTCAGGACCCCTCCCGCATTTTTAAAAGCGTTTCGCCGGTAAGATGTTTCGCGTCAAAACATCGGAGGCTGACAAGGTTTTGAGCCCTGTTTTCATGTCCGCTGCAGCGGACATGAAAACAGGGCTTTCTTTGTTTTGGAATGGAGTATTTGAAGGAAAATTCGTCTAGAAAATTTCTAGTGTACGGGATCGTCGCGACCGTTCTCGCTTTCGGCGGGCTTTCGTGTGGAGACGTTGTAAGCAATGCGCCGAATATTCCGCAACGCCGACTTACGGATGATCTCGGCCGCGACGTCTTGCTACCGACGGTTGTGAAGCGTGCAGTCTCCCTCGCTCCGAGTTTGACCGAAAATATTTTCGCGGTGGGCGCTGGCGATCGTCTTGTCGGCGTTACAACGTACTGCGACTATCCAGATGCAGCGAAAACGATCGCCAAGGTTGGTGACACCCAGACGCCCAGCGTCGAGACTATAATTGCACTTCGTCCGGATGTGGTTTTCGTGTCGACCGCTTCGCAGCTAGAAGCTTTCACTCAGACGCTCGCGAATCAAAACATCGCTGTGTTCGTTATAGACGCCGACAGCTTCGAGGCCGTTCTAAAAAACCTTCGCACGCTGGGAGAGATCTTTGGAACCCAGGATAAGGCCGACGCATTGATGAAGGAGTTGGAGATGAGAGCATCGGCCGTCAATTCAAAATATAACGATAGTCCACCGGTGCGCGTTTTCGTTCAGATCTCTCGCGAACCGCTGTATACGGTTGGACAAGGATCGTTTTTAACCGAGATCGTCGAACGAGCGCACGGGGATCTGGTGACAAACGATATAGAAAAATCGTTTCCTGTGATCAGCAAAGAAAGGGCACTTGCCATAAACCCGGCGGCGATCATCTTATCGGACAGCTCTGACAACGCCGAACCGAATGCCGCGTTCATCAACTCGCCGGCGGTCAAGAACGGCCGCGTTTACCGCATCAACGCCGATATCATCTCGCGTCCCGGGCCGCGCCTTGTAGATGCTCTCGAAGAGATCGCCGCAGATCTGCACCGGAAATGATGGTCACCCGAGACCATTTGAAGAGTAGAAATAGAATTACGGTTCTATTAGCGGCGTGTCTTGTGCTTTCGCTCGGTCTTGCTCTCGCGGTGGGCAGCGAGCATGTTGCCATTTTCGGGCCAACCGATCAGCAGCGAGCGATACTTTTTGACATTCGAATGCCGCGCGTTTTCCTCGGCGCCTGTGTCGGCGCCAGCCTGGCGGCAGCCGGTGCGGGGCTGCAGGCGCTGCTGCGCAATCC
Source organism: Pyrinomonadales bacterium (assembly GCA_038254305.1). Classification (GTDB taxonomy): domain Bacteria; phylum Acidobacteriota; class Blastocatellia; order Pyrinomonadales; family Pyrinomonadaceae; genus OLB17. The sequence goes on along the minus strand of JBBSGG010000011.1, from coordinate 58,113 downwards.
GCTTGCCGAGCCTTATCTCCTTGGCGTTTCGAACGGAGCCGCGCTCGGTACCATGCTTGCCTTTGTCGTCGCTGGCGAGTATGTCTTCGCCAGACCGATCTTTGCCATCGTGGGGGCGGGCATCGCATCGACTGTCGTCTTTCAGATGGCTCGGAGCCGCTCGGGCATGAATACGGAACGGCTCGTTCTGTCGGGCGTGATCGTTACGACGTTTCTATCGTCAATTATCGTTCTATTGACGACCGTTCTCGATGCTGCACGCTTACGCAGTTTTACATTCTGGCTCCTCGGAGATCTTTCGCAGTCCAGTTACCAGGGATTTTACCTAACGCTATTCTCCGCAATCGGAGGGACTATCGTTATTACGTCACAGGCACGGGCACTCAATCTAATGATGATCGGTGAGCGCGACGCTCTTGATTTCGGCGTAGAAGTGTCGCGGGTTCGACTGATCGTATTCGCGACAGCGAGTGCATTGGTCGGCACGGCCGTCGCGGCATCCGGGTCGGTCGGATATGTAGGATTGATCGTACCGCACCTTTTGAGGTTGGCGATCGGAAGCGATAATCGACTGATCATCCCATTGTCTGCGGTCGCCGGAGCGATATTCGTAGTTTTGGCCGACACCGCGGCGCGCACGGCGATAGCGCCTCGTGAGCTGCCGGTAGGCGCGATCACCGCCCTGATCGGAGCTCCGATGTTTATTTATTTGCTGCGGAGGAATTAAGGTGGTCGAATCCGAAGCGTGTATTGCTTCTACTTTAGCCGCGCGTGAAGGAAGTCGAAACAAAATTATCAATGTTGGAAGCAAAGCATATTTGCGTGGAGCTATCCGGGAGGCCCGTTCTGCAAGATATTTCACTTCGGGTCGAATCTCGTGAGATTCTCGCGGTCCTTGGCTCGAACGGCGCGGGAAAAACGACGCTTCTTCGCGCCTTCAACCGTGTTGTGCCCGTAACCGCTGGTACGATCGATATCGATGGCCGGAATTCCGCTCACATGTCGCGGCGCGAGATCGCGCGGCAGATCTCCGTCGTCGCTCAGGAAAACGAAACCAAATTCCCGGTATCGGTCATGGAATTCATACTATCAGGGCGTTTCGTTCACGGCGGATCGTTCGGTTGGGAGTCGGCGGCCGATATTTCAGCGGCTCGGGAAGCTCTCGAGGATTGCGACCTAATTAAATTTGGCAACCGCATGATGAACGAACTTTCGGGGGGCGAGCGGCAGCGTGTAGTGCTTGCCCGAGCCATCGCCGCGGAAACGAGCATTCTGCTTTTGGACGAGCCGACCGCTAATCTCGATCTGTCGAATCAAGCTCTCATGTTTCGGCTCGTACGCCGTAGGTGCATCGAGCGGGGGATCGGCGCCGCAGTGATCACGCACGATCTTAATCTCGCGTCGGAATTCGCAGACCGTGCCGTTTTGTTGAAGGACGGCAGTGTGTTCGCGACGGGCCCGCCGTCCGATGTCTTCACGCCGCAGAATATTGCTGCTGTTTACGGCGTGCGGGTTTTTTTAGACAAAAATCCTGCGAGCGGAAAGGTCCGAGTCACGAATGTTTTTTGAAGTGCGGCCGCGAGAAAATCGCTGCCGTCGTTGGGCACAAATGTTGAGGGAAGTACGGTTAAACGCCGCCGCTGCCCACGCAACCGTGAATTGAGTTTTTGCAACATCGAATTCGATAAGCCGGGAACCTCTCTTTTGTGTCAAGGTCACAAACCGATCTGCGATGGGCAGAAGTAGGAGCACGTATGAAGTTGATCTCGATCTTTATTTTTATTCTAAGCTGTAGGCTTGCTGCTCTTGGTCAAAACGATGGTTCTCTCCAGGGCACTGTTACACTTCACGGCCGGCCGGTCGCGGGAGCGGCGGTTACTGTCACCCCTAAGGATGCAACAGTACCTTACCGAGTTATTAGTACGGATGGTTCAGGAGAATACTCATTCGACCTGCTTCGGACTGGTGAATACACGGTCGCCGCATCGATAACGGAATCGGGCGTTCTCAGATCAAGCGCGCGGGTCACGATCGCCGTTTCAGACGGTCAGGTGCGCGAGGTGCAACTCGATCTCAGCGGAGCTATTTATGAACAGGTCACGGTCTCCGCGAATTCTCCGCAGTCGATTGAGCAGGTTTCGAAAACAGTCGACGTGATAGACGGACAGGAAATGCGCGACCGCGGCGATTTCACTTTGGTCGATTCGCTACGATCTATCCCGGGTTTTCGTGTGCAGCAGTTGGGGGGCTTCGGACGAACGGCGTCAATAAAAGCGCGCGGGTTGCGCAATCAGGACACGGCGATCCTGATCGACGGTATTCGTTTTCGAGACGCCTCGTCTATCACGGGCGACGCATCTGCATTTTTGAGCGACTTTACCCTTACCAACGTCAGCCGTGTCGAGGTCCTTCGCGGCTCGGGATCGTCGCTTTACGGTACTAATGCCATTGGCGGCACAATTAATTTTCAGACCCCGGGTCCGACACGAAGCTTACACGGGCAATTATCAATAGCGGCCGGTGGACTGGGTCTCAGGCGCCTTCGCGGAAATATTTCAGACGGCACTGCCGATGGGCGCTTTGGTTTCACCCTAGGCGTCTCGCGAACCGCCTACACCTCCGGCATAGATGGCGATGACAACTCTCATAACGCTAACTTTCAAAACCGGATCGAATACGCTCCAACGCCAAAGTCGACAATATCGGCGAGATTCTTCGTATCAGATGCGTTCGTCCGGCTGAATGCGGGACCAGATACGGCAGGTACGCCGCCGGGCTCGAATTTCGGGTTTATCAGGGCTCTCTCCGGAATCAATTTTGTTTATGACGCCGACGATCCTGATGATACGCAGAAGTCACAATTTTTCGACGCACAAGTGGTCTTCACGCAGGCTTTCGGCAAGGACCTGTTTTTCGAGGGAACATACTCCGGACTGCGAACCTCCCGAAAGAACGAGAACGGGATTCTCGGCCCGGGTTTTCAAAGTGCCTCGACAAGCATTTTCAGCGGTACCATCCAGACGCTGAACGGACGCCTTTCGTGGACCCCTAACGCGATTCATCAGATAACGACCGGTTATGAATTTGAGACCGAGAAATTCGGAAACGACGGCTTCACGCCAAATGGCGTGGGGAACTTCTTTTCGCGGGCAGGTCAGACCAGTAACACGATCTATGTGCAGGATCTCGTGCAATTGTTCGACCGCCGCCTGCAACTTTCGGGCGGCGCGCGGGCTCAGTTTTTTCAGCCCGGCGACCCACGTTTCAGCCTTCGGAACGCTCCGTATGCCGGGTTTGCGAACATAAGTCCGCCCATGGCGTACACTTTCGACGGATCCGCTTCGTACAACTTTGCGACCGGCTTAAAGCTGCGGGCACATGCCGGAAACGGCTATCGGGTGCCGTCGCTATATGAGCGGTATGGAACATTTTTCAGCTCGTTTGGCGGTGCGGCATTCGTCGCGCTGGGAGATCCGGAGCTTAAACCGGAACGCTCGATCGCATTCGACGCCGCTGTAGAACAAGAATTGTTTGAATCACGCATCAGGCTGACCGCGACATACTTTTACTCACGGCTGCTGCGGACAATCGATTTCGGTAGTATCGTTCGGCCGATCGGCAGTACCACGCGGCCGTTCGGCGGGTATCTCAATTCCGAGGGGGCGATCGCTCGCGGCACGGAACTCAGTGTGTCATTCAAACCTTGTGCGTCCACAACGGTTAGCGGTTCGTACACTTTTACCAACAGCGACCAGCGGACGCCGCAGGTTTCCGGCAGTGGAATACTGACATCGCTCGGCATTCCGGATCACCAGTTCACCCTTGTTGCAACTCAGCGACTAGGCCGTTTCTGGGTCAATGCGGACTTGCTCGCGTCGAGCAGTTATTTCGCGCCGATCTTTAGTACCGCCACGTTCAATTCTTACGTTTACCGGTTCAAAGGAAACCGGCGGCTAGATCTGACAGCGGGATATACGTTTCCCCTTGATAAGGAGCGGATGAGCCTGCGGATATTTGGGACCATAGAAAATGTGCTGGGGAATCGGTATTTCGAAAATGGTTTTCGCACGCCGGGTCGCAATTCCCGTGCAGCCGTCAGTTTCACCTTTTAAAAATGGTGCCGTTTTGTTCGCCAATATATTTTCAGTTCTCGGGACGTGGGATTGGTGCTATCATTCGAATTACGAGGTAAATCATAATGGAAATGCGTGGGATTTTTGTCGCTGTTTTTTTGATCGCCGCCGTTTTGCAGGTCTCGGCTCAGCAAAGAACCGTGACAAACCAAGATCTCGAGAAATATCGAAGTGCTCGCATGCTTGCCGAAAAGGACCTTCGCGAGAACTACGCCAAAATGGGGTTTCCCTCGCCCGAAGAACTCGAACGCCAGCGAATCGCTGACGCTAAAGCTTTGGACGTTCTCTCGACGCGCTTGCGCAATGAGCGCCTCGAGCGTGAACGTGTACACGTACAGCAACTCCAAGCAGCGGCGGCGATCGCGGCTGCTGATCGCAGTAACGAGGAAGTTTATGCGGAAGACGCTCCGGGCTTTGGCGGATACTCATACGACGCGGGCGATGGGCGGTATAACCACTACTGGAAAGCGAACCGGCGTAGCTACGGTGGAAGATATTTTTCGGTTCAGGGATATCGAGCGACTCCGGCAGGGATGTTTCCGGTAAACGTCAGGCCTTATACGCAGCCCGCTTACATTCGTCGCGGACGTCCGTGACGGATTTGCAAATTTCGTTTGGGCGAACGCCGATCATGAGCGGATCGGGATTGGCATCGCCGTTTGACAGATATGAAAAATGGCTGGGAAGCGGTCATCGGAATGGAGATCCACGCGCAACTGGCAACGGCGACGAAGATCTTCTGCGGCTGCGCAGTGGAAACCGGCGGAGAGCCGAATGCATTCACTTGTCCGGTTTGCCTAGGGCTGCCCGGAGCGTTGCCCGTTTTGAACCAGCATGTTGTTCGGCTTGGAGCAAGGGCTGCTTTATCCCTAGGACTCGAGATCCAGGAAACGTCTATTTTCGCGCGCAAGAATTATTTTTATCCCGATCTTCCGAAGGGGTATCAGATCTCGCAATACGATAAGCCATTTTCGGCCAGCGGTCTGCTTACTATACTTACAGCAGTGCGCGACGAACATGGTCGAACCGGCGAATGGACACCCATGACGATCCGCATCGAGCGAATGCATCTCGAAGAAGATGCCGGCAAGAATGTCCATGAAGGCCTTCCGAACGTCGATAAATTCTCATACGTGGATCTGAACCGCGCCGGAACGCCCCTCGGCGAGATCGTCACTGCGCCGGATTTTCGAACGTCATGGCAAGCGTATGATTACGTTAATCACATCAGGCGCGTTCTGCAGTGGGTCGGAGCCAGCGACGCGGACATGGAAAAGGGAAATCTGCGATGTGAAGCGAATGTTTCCGTACGCAAGGTCGGCGAGCTGACGTTCAACAACAAGGTCGAGCTCAAGAATCTCAATTCCGTGCGATTTATGCAGAAAGCGATCGAGTTTGAGATCAACCGTCAGATCACCGCGCACGAAGCTGGTGAATCCGTCAGGCAGGAGACGCGGCTTTGGGACGAAAGGAATAATCAGACACGTATCATGCGCTCGAAGGAAGACGCTCACGATTACCGTTATTTTCCGGAACCAGATCTTCAACCATTAAAAGTTTCGCGCGATTTTATAGAAGCCGTGCGGCGCGAGATGCCGGAACTACCGGACGCGATGCGTGATCGTTTTATGAAGGAATTTGGGTTGTCATTCCCCGACGCGTCGCAAATGGTGTCGGTCAGAAGTCTAGCGGAATATTATGAAGCCACTGTGAAGGCATCGGGAAACCCGCGGGTCGCGGCGAACTTTATCGCGTCCGAACTCACGCGTGAGCTGAATAGCTTATCTCTCTCGCCATCAGAAAGTCCGGTTTCACCCGAAAGCCTTGCTGATTTGATCCGCATTCTGGATAATGGCGAGATAAACAACAATCAAGCGAAAGACGTACTGAACGAAATGTTCGCGACGGGAAGTTCGGCCGCTGCGGTCATTAGCGACAAAGGCTTCAAACAGCTATCCGATCCGGTGGCGATCGAAAAAATTGTCAACGAGATCATTGATTCAAACCAAGTGCAAGTAAGTGCGTATCGCGCGGGGAATGTAAAACTTCTCGGATTTTTCGTCGGGCAAGTTATGAAGGCTTCGCAAGGCAAAGCGAATCCGAAGCTGGTGAATGAGATATTGAACGCGAAGCTCATGAAGATCTAAGGTTCAATTTTGCATTACAGAGAAAAACGAAACCTTTCATCAGTACTTGGCTTTATCTTGATAGCCGGTTTTTCGGCGTTCGCGCAGCAAACCCAGCCAGTCCCGACTCCACCACCACCGGTTCCTTCGCAAACACCAGTTCCAACACAAATCCCTTTTCCGATTCAGCGTACACGTTCGGCGCCTATCAGCATGGCAAATCCGCCGCCGTCATTTGGTTCCCCGGTCGAAGCAGATCCAATGGCGAAGCGGCAGATGATTGTTCAGAAATACGCAGTGCCCATGTACCGAAAACCAACCGGCAAGGAGCTGCGCTCGGTTGCGCCCGACGAATCGTGGGTAAACTCTTACAGGAATTTTCTCGAGCGAGGAAATTCCGGCATATTCAAATTGCTTCCGGATAGGGGCTGCGCGGAGAGCTCGATGGTGGTCAACGCGAGCGAGGTATGTTTGAAATACACTATGCCGGGCGCAGGTAACTCGTATTCATTCCGCACTGAAACCTACCGCATAAAGCACTTGGCGGACCTAACCTACTCAGGCGGAAATTTTCTGATCACCGGAGTTCTGATGCAGGGTTTTATGACGGATCTGGGCGATGTTCCGATCGATGGCGTAAATCTGGACACACAACAGATCGCGGTCCTTCGTTCCTTCGATCCGGTCGTTGATTTTCATAAGGCCGAGGAGGTCGACAGGGTATTCACTGCTGGACTTTTGAAAAACGGACTTCTATACAGGCGTAGTCTTCCGGCCATTGCCGATCACACATACGCGATGAGGGCTGTCGCCTACCAGGGCAAAATAATGCGATCGGTGGAGGGGGCAGATTATAACGAACTTGACTTTGATAAACGGCGCGACATTATCGTGGTCTTTCGCGTGGTGGGCATCTCGACGGACGGGGCCGCTACGATCGTTTGGACAAAACTTGCCAGTATCTATTCTCCGAAACTGAAACTGCCGCCCAAGAAGTCACCGGATCAATTGGCTGAGAATAAGAAATAAATATTGTGGAGATCCAAGGTAGAGTGGCCGTTGTTACAGGCGGTACTAAAGGGATCGGGTTCGCCATCTCGCGTGTTCTTGCCGAAAACGGCGCGTCGGTCTTCATCTGCGGCCGCGATAAGAACGACCTCAGGTCCTCGCTCGATAAACTTTCATCGTCGGGGCGCGTTGAAGGCGACCTTGCAGATGTACGAAGCGAAGATCAGGTTCGCATGATGCTGGACGAATGCGAGCGGCGGTTTGGCGCTATCGATATTCTGGTCAACAATGCCGGTATCGGCATCGTCGGAAAGACTGTTGAAGAGATGAGCGGCGACGAATTTCGGCAAACGCTGGAGACAAACCTTTTCGGGGTTTTTTACGCGTGTCACCATGCGGTTCCGCGGATCCGCAAACGCGGCGGCGGTTACATCATCAACATATCGTCCCTCGCGGGACAGAACCCCCATCCGCAGATGGCCGCCTACAACGCTTCGAAATTTGCTCTCAACGGCTTTACGGAAGCTCTGATGCAAGAAGTCAGGCAACATAATATCAAGGTAAGCTACATCTGTCCGGGTAGCGTTAATACAGGGTTCGGCGGCGGTGAGCCAAGCGATTCGAAGGCCTGGCAGCTCCAGCCCGAAGATATAGCGCAGACGATCGTCCAGCTTTTTTCGATGCCTGAAAGGGCGCTTCCCAGCAAAATCGAACTCCGGCCAAGCAGGCCGCCCACCAATTAATCTAGTCGTTTTTTCGCGATAGCCGATTGATAAGTTCGACCAGCTCCTTGTCTTCAAACGGCTTCGTCAGATATTCGGCAACACCCGATTCGAAAGCCTTTTCACGATGTTTGCTTCCGGCACGCGATGTGATCATAACGACCGGGATGTGGCTCAGTGTCTCCGTGCGTCCGATCGACGCCAATAATTCGTAGCCGTCCATACGCGGCATTTCGATATCACTTAGTATAACCGCTGGAAGCGTAACAGCCGCGTTGAGTTGCTCGAGCGCCTCTATCCCGTCTTTAGCGGTCATCACGGTCCACCCCGCATTGGCGATAATTTTTGAAGTCATATGACGAACGCTTGGGCTGTCGTCGACGACCATGATGCTTGGTTTAGCGGCCGGTGTTGCGATGGTTCCGGATGTGATCATTGGTTGCATCTTCCTTGTCAGTAAGTGAGGTAGATCAAGAATAGCGACGAGCTCGCCGTTCCCAAGCACTGCCGCGCCGAGCACTCCTTTGATACTTTCGAGTGGACGCCCGAGGGGTTTGATGATCACCTCTTCGGCCCGGAGGACGGCATCGACCGCGATCCCAAATTTTCTGCCTGCGGTCTCCACGTTTAGCGTGAGAAAACTATCGGTAAGTGGCAGGCCGTCAGATTGTCCGAGTACGTCGCCCAGATAATGAAAACTTAAATTTTCAGACTCGACCTCGACGCTTCGCCCGCCGGCGGCATCCACGCGAATTTTTTCTGAAGCGATCTCGGTGATGCGGCTAATTGGCTTAACGGGAATGGCCACGGTTTGGGATCCTGCTTTGACCAGAAGGACGTTCGTAATCGCCAGTGTCAGCGGCAGTCGAATGATAAACGACGTGCCTTTGTGCGAAAGCGACTCGATCGAGATCGTTCCCTTGCGACTGTCGATGATCTCTTTCACGATGCTCATCCCGACACCACGGCCCGCACTCAAATTCACCTTCTCGGCGGTTGTGAGTCCCGGCAGGAATAGCAATTCAAGAGCGACCTCGTCCGGCATTGTCGCCGCTCGCTCGATGCTGAATACACCAGCCTCGACAGCTTTTTCTTTCAAAGCAACAGGTGAGATACCCCGGCCATCGTCAGAAAGTGTCAGAACGACGTGCGTGTCTTCGTTTTCGACCCGAAGCGTTATAAGGCCGGTTTCGGGTTTGCCGATCAGGCGGCGGGTGTCTGGCGACTCGATGCCATGAACGACCGCGTTTTTAAGGAGATGAAGCAGCGGTTCCGTGAGAGCGTCGAGGATCTGAGTATCAAGCTCGAGTTTTTCGTTCTCGATAACAATTCTTACTTTTTTCGATTCATCTTCCGAGGTCACAGCGACGACGCGTTGGAGACGCGTAGCGAGCGAACCGAATTCGACCATTCGGATGCGCATCAGTTTTTCCTGCATCTCTTCTACGAGAGTACGCTGCTGGTCAAAAAGCGTAACGAAACTGCCACGGACGGAGTCGAGCGCGTTGTTGATCTCGAAAGTATCGCTGGCTGCTTCCGACAGCTGGCGCGTACATTGATGAAAACCAGTGTAGCGATCGAATTCGAGCTCATCAAACGTATCGCTCGCACCGTGACCCGCGGGTGCATTCAGACTCGGCCGCGCGGTCACGCCCGAGCCAAGCATCGAGCCCTCGAAATCGATCTCCAACCGGTTGCTGGTATTCTGGAGCCGCCGCGTTGCGTTATGAAGCTCGTCGATCTGCTGTTCAAGCTCTCGCAAACGCTGTTCGAAAACCGACCGTCCAACGAGCAGGTCGCGCGTGATGCGAACGAGCTCGTCGAGACGCGTTAGCGAGACTCTGACGATATGACGTTTCTGGTGAGCGGGCGGCCGTGACGTTTCGGCCGAGTGAACGATATCGGGAATTGGCGATGGAACCAGGCCGGGAACCGCAAGAACCGCTGCGGGTTCGGCCGCAAGTACGGGAAACACAATAACCTGTGACGGTTCGGGGATGATCACGACTTCGTTTTCGGCTTCTATTGCCGCCGGTGGCGCTATAGCTGTTGCGAGAACGACGTCGAAACGCTGGTATAGTTCCGTGATTCGCTTTAGAAGCTGCGGCGAGTTTTCACCGTTTGTCGTTGCGTCGAGACACTCGATCGAGCGCTGGAGGATCTCAATGACCTCGGCAGTGGAGAAAGCTTCGTACTCACCCAGACGGTCGAGGAGATCCTCAATCCGGTGAGCAAGCTCAGATGGTTTTTTCAATCCAACGATGCCGGCCGCTCCTTTAAATGTGTGAGCGTTTCGGCGTATTTCCCAAAGTGCATCCTTGTCTTGCGGATTGATAGCCATCGCTTCCAGGCTGGTGTGCAAGCTTTTGAGCAGGCCTTCGGCTTCCATGGCGAAGATTTCGAGCAGCTCTTCGTCAATGTCAAATCCGCTAAGCTCTTCTTCGACCGAAGATGGCTCCGGTGCAGCGTCGGCTGTCTCTCCCCAGATATCTTTGCCGCCGATCTGCAGCATGTCGAACGATTCGCCAACGAACGACGCAACATCGAGGCTTTGATCACCGCTTTGCATCCCGACACTGATTATTGCTTCCTCGAGGGCGGATAACTGATCAAGCACTTTCGCCACATCCCCCTGAGAAACGGGAAAGGCGGCGGCGAACGTCGCGATCGTGATCTCCAAATCCGCAGAACACCGCTCAATGTCCGCCAGTGCAAGAGAAGCAGAGCCGGCCCGGATCGTCTGGGTCAATTCGAGCGGCAAAAAGAGATCCTCAGCATTTCCGCCGTGTTGAGCGCATACGAGTATGCCGCGTCTGATCGCAGGCATCTCAGCCGCTATTTCTTCGACGAAGGATTGTACGGTCTCGGATTCCATTGGTGTTCGATTAATTTACGAAGCGGGTCGAACGGCTGGAGCCTGAGCGGTCGACATCCGCCGGTAGTTTGAATGGAGCAACCGAATTTCGCAGGTCGTGGGACAAGTGCACGAGGACGCGGACAGATTCGGCGGCGCGCCGCGAACCATTCTGGACGAGATCCGTAACTTCCGAAATTCCCGCCATTGCGTTGGTTATATCTTCGGAGTTCTTCGCCTGGACCTTTGCCGAGTCGGAGATAGAACGAAGCAGATCGGCAAGGCCACCACTAATATTCTCGATCTCGTTAAGCGAATGCCCGGCTTTGTCCGCGAGTGTGGAACCCACGACGACCTCGTGAATCGTCTCTTCCATCGACGCAACCACTTCTTTGGTCTCGATATTGATCGTCTGCGTAAGCGCCGAGATCTCCTGCGTCAGTCGATTCGAACGTTCCGCAAGTCGTTCGACCTCGAACGCAACCGCCGCGAAATTATTTGCCGATTCACCCCCTGCTGACGCCTGTAGTGAGGCGTTGAGTGCAAGCAGACCCGTGCGATCGGACAGGTCGTCGATTAGACTGACTATCTGGCCGATCTCCTGCGAACGTTCGCCCAGCTTCTTGATCCGTTTAGCGGTTTCCTGAACCTGTTTCCGAACGCAGTTCATCGCGTTTATGTTATCGCGTGCTGCCGCAGTTCCCGCTCGAGCGCTGGCGAGCGAATCGGCTGCAATCTGCGCCGAGCGAGAGGCGTTAACGGAAACCTCCTGAATCTGAATCGCCATGCTCGATATAGCGGTCGTCGTGCGTGCGATTTGCGATGCCTGAGCGACACTGCCTTGGGCAAGCTGTTCGGTAGTATCGCTGATCGCATTGGCAGAAGAGCCGACCTGAACCGTCACGTCTTTGACCTGCTTGATCAATGAACGCAGATTGCGTGTCATCGAATTGAAGGCATCAGCGATCTCACCGGCGATCTCGGGCCCGACCTCCGCCTGCACCGTCAGATCACCGGCAGCGACATCGGAAACTTCTTCAAGCAATTTCACTACCGATTTTTGCAGGCTTTCCCGCGTCTTTTCGGTACCGATGAGTTCGCGAAGGCGTTCTGTCATTTCCTGAAAGGCAATTCCCAGAGCGTCTGCATCCGATCTGACGTGAACGGTGCCCGAGAGGTCGCCCGCTGTAATTCGTCTTGCGAGCGCCGCTTTTTCAGCGAGATATTCGGCTATCTCCTGCTGCGATGCTGCGGATGTATAGCTGTCGGGACGGGCGATCTCGCCTATCGAGAGTTGGTGGCCGATCGCGTCGATACGGCGCATCTCGCCTGCTAGCCGCGAATGCGAATAATTAACCGCGGCGAGTGCGACGATGCCGGCGACAACTCCGAGGACGAGAACTGCATTTCCGGCTTGCGGATTTTGTGTCAGACCAAAACTGGCGGCGACGTTGAGTGCGGCAGCTGCGAACAAAAGTAAGGCAGCAGCACCGGAGGCCAATTTTATGGTCAAATTCCAGAGCGGGTTTTCCATTGGGACCTAGTTTTCTCCGGCGAGCCCTGCGGCTTCGGAAGGCGCGGACATTGTGACCGCTGGCACAGCGGCGGCGACCGGAACATGCATCGAGGCAAACGACTTCAAGCCGGTGACGGAGTCTTCGAGCCCTCCTGTTAGGTTAAGAACAGAGACTATCGCCTGCTCGGCTTCTTTTAGCAATGCCACATTGTCTACATCCGATGTACCGGAAGAAAGAGCCTTGACGAGTCGCTCGTGCTGCGCTGAGCTGTCGCCGGCGAATTCGAATACGCAGGATCGCAGCGCATCGAATCGCGAGACGAATTTCTCGATGTCCGCCAGAAGATCGGAATTGCGAGCCGTGTTCATAGCGACCTCGGTGACGTCTGACGAGATAGCGGCTAATGCTGCGTCGAGCTGAACGAGTTCGCCCACGAGCATTTCATTGACGGAGAGTATTTCTTTGTTGACTGATTCCGCCCGCGAGGAAAGAGACGTGATCTCATCGCAGATCAAACTGCTTATACGTGCGCTCGGGTCGATCTGGAGAGTTGTGTTGACGCCGAGGAGACTGGCCCGTCGGGAAAGTTCACGCGCTGATCGGGCCGACTGCGGAATCGCGGCCGCTCGTTCGCGCAGCTTTGCTAGATGCTTGACCGACTCGCCGAGATGTTTGTGAAGTAAATTAACGGCTTGGTCTTGAGTCTGCGTATCCCCAGCGACAGAGGCCGAGCCGAAAATAGTTGCAAAATCGTTAACCGCCGAATCCATTCGGCTTGCGAGATCGTTTACTGTCTCAGGGGAGATCTTTAAGGAGCCTGAGGCCTTCTGCAGACGCAGCGACTGCATTTCTTCGGATTCGATAACTGTCCGGATGGTTCTCCGCGCATCTTCAGCAGCGTCACGCATTCCGGCCGTGTTCGACGATACGTGTTCGATCGTGCCACCGATCCGTCCGACTAAGAATTTGATCGAGTCCGCTACCTCGGCAACCTGAAAATGCTCGCCGTTGAGTTCGAATTTAAGACTTCCACTGCGGACGCCCGATACCGCTGTTTTGAGTCGATTTACAGAGGACTGCAAAGCGTCGAGTTGTTCTTTCGCCTTTATCGATTCGGTCACCTTCGAAACGAGCTTTTGGAACGAGACACTTAAGCGGTCAGGGTTTTGCAGCGGAGCCATTGCGGCTTCGGTTTTTCCGCTTGAGACATCGTCCATCAAACTGATCAGGTTTTGAAGCTGTTGACTGTTTCGATGGAGCGTTTGCAGCACTTCGTCCGTCTCGGCGGCGCCCGTGGTTTTCGGAAGCGAGGTGGCCGGGCTGCGCTCCAGGCTGCGGGCAAGCAGAGCCACCGTTTCGATCGGACGTAAAATTTCATTCGACAACCACCAGCCGAATACAGCCGTGGCCGCGGTCATCGCGATCACAGACGCTATAAAGGAGTAAATGGGAGCGACCGAGATCAATGACACGGCCAGATATCCGACGAGCCCGGAAAATCCTCCGAACACGATCAAGGCTCCGGTGGCGAGCAGAATACGGCCGCGTAGCGAATTTAAGAAAGATTTCATCGGTTCTTTGTAGCTGGTGAGAGCGAGGAAGGAACGCCTGACGGCTTTCGAGTAAGGAACGCCTGAGGGCTTTATCGTAAATAAGCAGCTATCTTCCGCGGATCGAGGATGTCGAAAACTGCATCGCCGAATGAGGCACGACCGCTGAGATACGCTGGGACTGGATCCGAGGAGGGCACGAAATCCGTTTCCGGCAGCGTGATGAATTCGTGCATGAGGTCGACCGGAAAAGCCGAAGCTGTCTCGTCGGTTTCCGATCTAAGTATCACAAATTTCGACCGTTGGGACGAGCTGGATACTTCACCCAGCAGTGACTTTAGATCAATCACCGCAACGATCTCGCCGCGAAGCGGAGCGATGCCGAGAAGCGAGTCAGGCGCATTTGGAAGAGGGGTGAACGGGATTGGATGAGCAATCTCGAGGACGTCCTGCGCCGGGACGCCATACAGTCGTTCGCCGAAATAGAAGGTGACGAATCGTGCGGTCCGGCCTTCGGGAGGTGCCGGCTGGTCGTCGACTCTTGCCTCGAGTTCTAGCAGAGCGATATCCGGAGCCATTTCGGTTTGCGATTGAGTTTCCAACATTAGTTGATCATCTCGTCATCGTCCCAACCAAGATAAGCCTCGACCGCTTTCATCAGAGTTTCGGGGCCAAATGGCTTCGTGATGTAACCGGTCGTGCCCGCCATTCTGCCGCGGACCTTATCAAAAAAGCCGTCCTTTCCGGATATCATGACCACCGGAACATCCTTGGTCGCGGGGTTGCTGCGTATCGATTTGCAGACCTGATAACCGTCCAGCCGTGGCATCGTGATATCGAGCAGGACTAGGTCGGGGACCATCTCTTCGAGTCGTTCGAGGGCTTCGACCCCATCGGATGAACAGTAGACCTGATGTCCCGATTTTTCGAGCTTTCCGGCGATCAGCTTTCGAACAGTCGGGCTGTCGTCGACGACGAGGATCGTTTTACCCTTGGGCAACGCGTCTTGAATTTCCTCGCGGCGTTTGATTTCATCGAGACGAATATGAAGGGCGTTGACCTGACCGCCGAGCACGACATTGTTTGGGCTTAATTGGGCAGCTTGCTGGAGATAGTTGAAACCGTATTGAAGATTGCGAAGGTTGAGATGGCCGATGCCGAGCATTGTCAACTCGTTTTCCGAAAACTCCTGCGAAAGACGTTCACGCTCCATTCGTTCGACGGCATCGCGGAGCATCAGCTTGTCGGCACTGTTGTTGTTGATGAGCATCTCGAGATCGGAAAGCGTCAATACTGCCAAACACGTCTGGCATGAGACTGCCTGTACATCGTTTTCGCCGTTGCAGAAAGGACAGAATGCCACATGCGTGAATGTGTTTCCGGCACCCGCAACGCTTACCACCGAAACGCCCAGCGACGAAGTATCGGCATACTCGAGAGCCGGTGCGTCGTAGCTTTCCGTGACTTCTATCGTTTCCTGATCGGCAATGGGTTCGGCCTCGGCTCTTTCAGGAACATAGGTTTCGTATGACGAAGCTTCCGTAACATGGACGAACTCATCGCCGTCGCTGAACGACTGTGGAGGTTGAGGGATCGAGACGTGGATGGAATTTGCGTATTCACGTTCAGATTGAATGCGCTGTTCCATAAGGATCGCGGCGAAGTCGTCCGAAACTGCGTCGGAGTGAGGTTCCTGACTCGTTTCTTCCAAAAACGCGGCGTTATCTGACATTGAACCTTCCGATACCGAGTCGTAGTGCACAGCCTCTTCGGCTTCCTCGACCTCCGCCTCGTGGAGCGGCTCAAATACGATCTCTTCGGAATCAGCACCTTCGACCTGTTCTTCTTCGGCTCGGGTGTGCGAATCGTCGGCGAAGCTGGCAAAGGTATCAACGTGCTCATCTTTATCGAAAACGACCCGCTCGTCTTCCGAAAATTCCAGCACAGGCTCCATCGAAGGAGTTTCGGCGGGCATCTCAAAGCCCGCTGGAAACTCGAGATCCTGCGGCGGACTCTTGTCTTTTCCTACTTCAGGAAAAACATCGACGGATTCGACCGTTTCTGCCTTTACCAATTCCGTTCCCGCAACTGCGGGGGTCGCCGGGGCGACCATTTCCATAATCGATCGCAGCGAATCTATGCCGCCGCGTGCAGCGGCATTTGCTGGATTTAATTCAAGCACTTTTCCGTAAGCGCTTATCTTTGCTTCAAAACCTTCTGCCAAGTGAGCACGCAGTATCCAGGCATCTTCCGAATCAGGATTTTCTGCGATAATGGCGTCGAGAAATTCATTTGCGTCGGCCGATCGGCCGCCTACCGCCGCCAAGCGAGCTTCAGCTAGCTGTCGCTGGCTGATCTCGTAACGTGCCGCACTAAATCCACCGAGTGCGGTTTCGTTTTCCGGCTCGATGGCCAAGACTTTCTCGAAATAGGCGATCTTACCTTCGCTGGAATCGTCGAGTGAAGCCATCCATAGCCATGCCATTGAGTTATTCTGATCATACTCGAGCGCCTGGCTGAAAAACTGGGCGGCATAATCCGATCTCTTTTCCTCGACGGCATTGATACCGCGTTGGACGAATGTTTTCGACAGCAGCGACTTTGTTGCCGAGACCCACTCGACAGCACGCTGGTTTTCGGGATTAATTTCGAGGACGTTGTTGAGAAACACCAGGAGCTCTTCGGGATATTCGCTTATTGACGCGAGCCAGAGCCATCCGCTCTCACTTCGCGGATGAAGGTCAACGGCTCGTAGAAGCGCTGCTCGTGCCTTTCTTCGGCTGCCTGCCTGAGCGGCCTTGATTCCTTCGGCAAGCATTTCCCGGGCCTCGGTAAAATTGATAGTAGCGGGTTCTTCGGCAGGTTCGGCAACGTTCGTCGACGCCGACGGCATTTCAAGGTCTAATCTCATAGAATTGTAAAGCGACAGGTAAGGATTTTGATAGAGTCTGTACGCATGCCGTGTGGGACTGGCGCGTCTTACAACCAAATCGCATCTGCAATACCGGTGCCAAACAACGCGTTTTGTAAGGCCAATGGTCAAGGGCCATTTTTAAGCCTAACATGCTGGCGATGAAGCCAATGAGCGCTATTTCGCTGCGTGTTAAGATGGGAAAGTGACAAAAAATGGCTCCAAGTATGACAAATATTCGTTTATGAAGCCGTCAAAATGATTTACTCAAAATACGACGAAACCGACGTGATCATTTTAGGCGGAGGGCCGGCGGGTCTATCAGCCGCACTTTGGTGTTCCGAGCTGAGACTAGATTCGATCGTTATTGATCGCGCGGTCGAACCCGGCGGACAGCTTTTGAACATTCACGGCCCTATCAAAAACTATGCCGGACTGAGTTGTGCTGACGGCCGTGAATTGACCGACACATTTATTGCGTCCCTCGCTGTTGCGGGTTATCGACACCTGTTTGGAACAACGGTGGATAAGATAGACGTCGAAACTTTTATCCTTACGACGACCAACGGGAAAAGGCTGGCTGCAAAAGCTATGATAATCGCTACGGGCGTGCGCCGACGTAAGCTCGGCGTTGCAGGAGAAGATAGGTTCGCGGGAAAAGGCATTCTCGGATCCGGAGTTGGCGATGCAAGGGCCGCTGCCGGACAGATCGCAATGGTGATAGGCGGCGGAGATGCCGCGGCTGAAAATGCGTTGATCCTCGGAAAGGTGGCGGACCGAATTTTGCTCGTTCACCGACGCGATAAACTTTCCGCGCGAGAGGAATTCGTTGGTCAACTTGTGAAAGATTCGCGTATCGAAATTCGTCCGAACACGATCGTCAAATCATTCGAAGGGGCCGACGGTTTGGAAAGCGTGGTTTTGTCGAACGTAGCGACAAATGATACAGAGCGCTTTGCTGCGCAAATCGCATTGATTCGCATCGGCGTTGAACCAAATTCGGAATTGCTGCAAAACTCACTTGAACTGGATGATGCGGGCTATATACTAATCGATTCGCGTTGCGAGACGTCAACCCGGGGAATTTTTGCAGTAGGCGACGTGGCGAATCCGGGAGCGCCAACGATCGCGACCGCAGCGGGAAACGGAGCCACCGCCGCCAAGCAAATTTTTTCGTTGCTAAAAACGCCGCGAAAGCTATAATGTGTCGCGATATAAATTACCGAAAATTTGAATTTTATCCAGAAAGCTATACGATTCGACAAATTCTTACGGTTGAAAGTGTTGGATAATAACGATATAGACGTGATCTAGGGGGTTGGTATGAAACGTGCCTACTAAGGCGAAACTCTTTAAAATCATCAGCTACAATTTGGAGGAAGCATGAATATTCCAGCCGTACCTCATATAGGCCTGACTAGGATTGTCGGTATCTTTCTAGTGCTGTTCGTTGTTGCATTCACGTTGTTCGCTCAGTCGGGAACGACTGGGATCAGCGGCACCGTCACCGACCCAAATGGCGCATCTATACCCGGAGCAACGGTAGTTATCACCAATGCGGAAACGGGGTATACACGGACCGTTTTAAGCGACGGGGACGGCAAGTATAGTTTTCCCGGAATCCCGGCCGCGACGTACCGACTCGAGGTGCGAGCGGCGAGCTTCAAAAAGCTCGTGAATCACGACGTGGCGGTTCTTGTAGACTCGCCTATAGTTGTTAATGCCCCGTTAGAAGCCGGGGACGTGTCAGCAGTTGTCGATGTCACTTCGAATAACGTCGAATCGATCGTGAACACGCAGGACGCTAGCCTCGGCAATAATTTCCAGCCGCAGCAAATCGTTCAGCTGCCCACCGATCTGCGACGCGTATCTGATCTTCTGACCCTGCAGCCGGCGGTAACGCGCGAAGGGTATGTTGCCGGCGGAAGAAGTGACCAATCTAATATTCTTTTGGACGGTGTTGATATCAATGACCAACAGAACGGCGGCCGTACGGTCCAGTTCCAGACCAGCCAGGACACAGTGCTTCGTTCTACGACAGAATCAGTTCAGGAGTTTCGCATTACGACCTCAAATCCTAACGCAAATCTCGGTCGATCGTCCGGAGCGCAAATATCTCTAGTAACAAAAAGCGGTACGAACTCTTTTCGAGGCGCGGCTTTTTATTTCTACCGTCCGACCGCGTTTTCCGCCAACACCTTTTTCAACAACCTCGATGGTGTACCGCGCCCGAGCCTGGCTCGAAACATTTTCGGAGGCGCACTGGGCGGCCCGATAAAGCATGACAAGCTTTTCTTCTTCTATTCGTATGAGGGTCAGCGCGAGACTTTGGGCGATTCGGTCTGCCGAACGGTGCCCTTCGCCTCGATGGGTCAGGGAAAACTCAATTTCGTAGGCCGGCTCCCGGGCGAGCCTTCGACGACACCGGTTCACCCAATCACATTAACCACCGCTCAATTAAATTCCATATATTCGAGCGTCTTGATCAATCCGGCGGCCGTCGCGGTTTTCGCAAATGCATCATCGAAATATACTGCCAACTCCGATTGCGCCGGAGACGGGGTCAATACCGGCGGTTTTAGATGGAACGCTCCCACGACGATTGCGGAGAATACTCACATCGCTCGCTTCGATTGGAATGCGGCAAAGAATCAGACGGTATTTCTTCGCGGCAATTATCAAGCCGACCTGGTCACCGGCGGAGCGGCTTTCCCGGACACGTCAGCTGGAAGAACGTGGGAGCACCCTTATGGCTTTGTTGTCGGCCACGACTGGGCAATAAGCGGAACCAAGATCAACAACTTTAGATACGGTCTTACGCGACAAGCATTCTCGATTCAAGGCGATTCCAACGAAAACGCGATCAGCTTCCGCAATGTTTTTTCGCCGGTGAATTTTTCGCGTACTTTGAACCGGATCACCCCTACGCACAATATCTCGGATGATTTCACGTGGATCAAAGGATCGCATACGATCCAGTTCGGTGAGAACGTGCGGATCATTCGCAACATTCGAACCGACTATGGGAATGCCTTCGATAATGCCATTACGAACAATTCCTTCTACGATAACTCCGGCCGCGTCGTCAGCGATGCTTTCGCCGCCGCCGGCTACACCATCGGCCCCGGCTATCGATCGATCGTTCAAAACGCCGCAACCGCGCTGATCGGGCGATTTTCTCAGTACAGCGGAAATTTCACGTTCGACCGCGCCGGGAACGCTGTGGCGGCAGGTACGCCGACTAACCGCAAATTCGCTACCGAAGAATATGATTCGTATGTCCAGGACAGCTGGAAGGTATATCGCAATCTGACGCTTACCTTGGGTTTAAGATACGGTTTGGATCGGCCCGTTTATGAAGCTAACGGATTCCAGGTCGTCACGAAGGAGAGCCTCGGCAGCTTCTTCGAGCGCCGAAAGGCGTCGGCTGCTGCTGGGCGACCCCTAAATGACCTCATCAGTTTCGAAAAGGGCGGCCCGGCAAATAAAGGACCGGGTTACTACAAGATGGACTGGAGGAATTTTCAGCCGTCACTGGCAGCAGCATGGTCGCCGAACTTCAAGAGCGGCTTTTTGAAGAATATTTTTGGCGGCGAAGGGAAGTCCGTTTTCCGCGGCGGATTTCGTATCCTTAGCGATCACTTTGGCGAGCAGCTCGCGGTCAGTTTCAACGCGCTTTCCACTATTGGTTACACCGAAACGACGACGATAGCCGCGAACACTTACAACGTCACGACCCGGCCCGCACCGCTATTTACCGGATTCGGACAGCAGATTCGCAACCTGCCGGGCATACCGCCCCCTGTTCAGCGGTTTACCACTGACGTAACGCCCGGATGCCTCGCTGGGACAGAGGACTGCCCGCAGAGGATCGAGTCTTCTCTTGACCGCTCGATCGTAACGCCGAAGCATTACACATGGAACGTATCGTGGGGTCGCCAATTACCGAAGGGAATGTACGTTGAGATGTCCTATATCGGGAGAAAGGCCCGACATCTTTTGGCGGCTGAGGACGTCAATGCGCTAAATAATATAGTCGATCCGCAATCGGCAATGGATTGGTACGGCGCGGCGGGGTTGTTGAATTCCCTAAGAACAGCCAACCGGCCGATCAATTCCGTCGCTCCGATCCCGTACTTCGAGCATCTTTTCCCCGGGCTCGCAAACGCGTTCGGTCTGGGCGGCACTACCTCCACGCAAGAGATCTACGGTCTTGCTGCTCACTCAGGTTTTGACATTCAGGATTGGACATTTATTCAATCGATAATCGACGACCTGGGAATTTATCCGAACATGTTCTTCCATCCGCAGTATGCTGCGTTCTCATCCTTCGGGTCATATGCCAAATCGAACTACCACGGAGCGACGGTCTCACTACGGCAGAGACTTGGGGAGACGCTGTCGTACGACATCAATTACACATTTTCCGAATCCTTCGATAATGCTTCGGGACTTCAGTCGGGCACGTCGTACGGATCGCAGTTCATCCTGAATTCACTGCGTCCACAAGACAATTACGCTCCGTCCGATTTCGACACAAGACATTCCATCAACGCGAACTTCATTCTTCAGATACCTATCGGTAGGCACCGCAAATTTTTCAGCGATACGGGCCGCTATGCTGAGGCTATCGTCGGCGGTTGGCAGCTGGCGGGGATTTTTCGCTATAACACTGGCCTTCCTATTTCTGCTCCTTTCGATGCAAACCAGTGGGCGACAAATTGGAATGTTCAGTCGAACGGCGTTCGCATTGCACCCGTTAGATTTACGAACGATCGGTCCACGCAGAGGGCTTTCTCAAGTGCAGATGCACTAAATGCGTTTAGAAATGCCGCCCCGGGCGAAACCGGTGAGCGTAACATTTTCCGGCAGCCGGGATATTCCACGCTGGATGTCGGCCTTTCAAAGTCTTTTGCGATGCCTTGGCGTGAAAATCATAAACTCCAATTTCGCTGGGAGGTTTTCAATGTGCTGAATAGTCAGACATTCAATGCTGACAACTTCACTACGGAAACCTTCGGACTTCCACAGGACGCACAGGAAGCCACAGCACCGGCCGATTTTGGGAAAATATACAGCAGCATCCAGGGAAATCCTCGACGCATGCAGTTTGGCCTGCGATATTCGTTCTAGGTACCAGCCGACGACGAAGCTGGAGCCGGGGCTTTCGAGCTCCGGCTTTTTTGGTTGCGTTTAGCGGGCGGTGAACGAGTCGTTGCCCGTGATGTCCTGCAGGTGACGCGTGTCGTTGAGGGCAAGAATGCGAACGTTATTTCGGCCGCGGATCTCGAACCGATTCAGGCCGCAATTTGAGGTCACGATCCACGGTGTTTGCTTGGTTTTGGGACCGATCGCTCCCATCAGGTGAAGGATAAGAAAACAGATCGCGCCGGTGTGTGAAAAGATCGCGATACGGCCTCCCGAATTATCTCGGAGAATTTCCCACAATGCACCGGTACTTCGCCGCAAAAGATGGCGATAGCTTTCACCGTTGGTGATAACGTGATGCATATCTCGGTTAACGAGGGCGTAGTAATCGGTCGGATGGATATCGCGCGATTCGCCGAACGTCAACCCTTCGAGAACGCCGACGTTGCGTTCGCGAAATTTAGGCGTTTCGACGATTTTTATTTTCGTGAGTTTCGAAAGCGGCTCGGCTGTTTGCACCGCTCTCAGAAGATCGCTGGAGTATATCGCCGTTACGCCTTCGGCGGCAAGCAGGCGACCGGTGACGTCAGCCTGCTGACGTCCGAGATCAGACAACGGCGTCGGCCCATGCCCGCCGAAACGGCCCTCGGCGTTTCCCGCCGACTGGCCGTGTCTGATTAGATAAAGTTTCGTCAAGGGCATGGAAAGCGATACCGGATTCGCGATTTTACACGGCGACGGCGACGGCTTCGGCATTCAGTTTTTCGGTCTGAAAGTGGTTCGTCAGTCCGTCGATGAATTCATCGATCTGGCCTTCCATCACAAGATCGAGTTGGTGTACGGTCAGTCCGATACGGTGATCGGTAACCCGATTTTCCTTGAAATTATAGGTGCGGATCTTTTCGGAGCGGTCGCCGCTGCCTACCATAGACTTTCGTTCCGCCGACAGTGCGTCATGCTGTTTCTGTTCTTCAAGTTCCTGCAATCTCGCACGCAGGATTCGCATCGCCTTTTCCTTGTTCTTTATTTGCGACTTTTCGTCCTGCATCGAAACGACCACATTTGTCGGGAGATGTGTCAGCCGGACGGCCGAATATGTCGTGTTTACCGACTGGCCGCCAGGACCGGATGAACAGAAATAGTCAACGCGAAGATCTTTTGGATCGATCTTGACATCGACTTCTTCGGCTTCGGGAAGGATCGCGACGGTGATGGCCGACGTGTGGATGCGGCCGCTAGTCTCGGTCTGCGGAACCCGCTGAACTCGATGGACACCTGATTCATACCGCAGCTTTGAATACACGCGGTCGCCTTCTATAACGGCGAAGGCTTCTTTGATGCCGCCGACGCCTGTATCCGCGGCGTCCATTATCTCCATTTTCCAACCCTGCCGTTCGGCGTACCGTGCATACATTCTGAGGATCTCCGCGGCAAAAAGGGTAGCTTCATCACCGCCGGTCCCGGCCCGGATCTCGAGAATAACGTTCTTTTCGTCGTTAGGATCCTGAGGCAGGAGCAGTACTTTCAAAGCCTCTTCGGCGGCGGGAAGACCTTCTTCTAAACCGGCGATCTCGGCCCAGGCCATTTCCTTCATCTCCACGTCGTCGGCGTTTTCCGCAAGTTCCTTTGCTCCGGCAAGGTCCTCGCGCATCTTCTTGACGTCTCGGTAGCGATCGACGATCTCGCCCAAACTGCGATGCTGTTTCATCAGCTTCGCGTAGGTGGACATGTCGTTCATGAATTCGGGCGACGATATCTGGGCAGTCAACTCTTCGTAGCTCTTTTCAATCTGTTCTAATTTCTCAAACATATACTCTTTATCGGCCGTCGGTTGTCATCGGATGCGCAGCGGGCGAATTGAAAATGTTTCGAACCATTCAGTAAGGTTTTCGGAAGAAATTTCAATACGCTATGTCCCTTGCGGTTCGAATTTGAGGGATTGTTTGAGTGCTTCGATCGCCACTTCGAGTTGTTCGCCGTCCGGTTCCTGCGTCGTAATGTTCTGAAGCCAAAGCCCCGGCATTGTCATAAGTTTGAAGATTGCACTCGATTCCTTCTTCGCGGCGTACCGGATCACTTCGTAAGAGAGGCCCGCGACCACTGGCATGAGCGCAATTCGCACGAGAAGGTTGAGCCACAAAGCGTCGAACTTGATAACCGAAAAGAGTACGATCGCTACCAGCATCACGACCATCAGAAACGAGGTTCCGCAACGCGGATGCTGGCGTCTCTGCAGAGTGGCATTCTCGATCGCGAGGTCGAGCCCTTTTTCCCACGTGAAAACCGTCTTGTGCTCCGCTCCGTGATATTCGAAAACGCGGCGTATGTCCCGCAGGTACGACATCGAAAAGATCATCAGTACGAAGAAGAGCATGCGAAGAAGGCCGTCAGCAAGATTGAAAGCGATCCAGGAATGCGGCTTTATTTCCCAAACGAATGCTTTGACGGTTTCCAACCACGTAGCACCTGTTGCGACTGCGGGCGAATCTGCCCAGCCCATGGCCATAAAAGCCAGATTCGTCAGCAGAAGCGGGGCAACCACAAAAAGGAGAACGTTGAAGAACAACGCAAAGATTATCGAACCCACGGCGCCGGCGGATTGGCTGGCGGCCTTCGCTTTCGCCGGCATGCTCACTTTGACGGGAGCCTTTGTAAAATTTCCGTCGGTCGTTCCTTCTGCAAGAACCGCGTTGATTTCAATAATTGTTTCCGGCGATAACTGTCTTTCGGCTTCGAGGTCTTCCTCGTAAACCTTCGCCGAAAAGTTGAGAGCCTTAACACCGATAGCCATCGACTGAATAAGCGTGGCACCGCCGCGCACGACGGGTAAGGTCAGCAGCTTGTACGTATCGCTCCATTTTGGCAGAGCCTCCGCGATATGGACGATCGATCCGTCAGAGCGCCGACACGCAATTGCATATGCCGACGGCGTCCGCATCATTACACCTTCCATAACGGCCTGACCGCCGACTATTAAGTCACGTTCCATTGCGAACACCGTGTGTAGGAATTTTAATTTTCGGGTTGAGCTTCTACGTTTCATGGCGTTGATTTGACGGCCTTTTTCTAGGTTTGGTGGCCTTTTTTATCTTGTTTGGTATTGCTTATCACACTGAAGTGTCCGTTGCCTTCCAGGCAGCATTGTTTTACGTCCTTAATATCCTCGATGCCTTGCTGGCGAAGCTGGCTTAGCAGTTCGTCTTCCGTGACCATTTCCGATTCCATATTCTTTCGAAGCATTTTGCCGTTTTTGATCAGAAATAGCGGCTCGGGAGCAAGTATGCGGCCGAAGAATGACGAACGAAAGCCTAGCCAGTCGAAGACCCAATCCCATGCGACGATCGTCACGATCAGGATCATAGCTTCCGTGATCGATTTCGAATCGCCGGCCATTCCGTTCTGGCCCGCGTCTGCGATAACCACGATCACAAGCAGGTCGGCTATGCCTATTGAACCGGACTGGCGGCGAAATACCCGCAAAACCGCGAACATCCCGACGTACATCAGTGTTCCGCGTATCATTATCTCCAAAAGAGACTCGTGCGGAACGAACATTGACGCCCAGTCTATGTTGAGAAGGTTTCCCACCGATATAAGAGAGAAGTAACGCCGACCTTTTTTCACCATTCGAATGTTTGCCGAGGCAAACGAAATCGATCGGCGCAAAAAGCGTCGGCGTCAAATTTTACTATGCTAGTGCTGCGTTTTTAACACTATTTCCCGGCCGGAGCGCCGCTGCGTGCATATCGCTTGTTGAAGCGGTCCACGCGTCCGGCGGTGTCGACCAATTTCTGCTTACCGGTAAAGAACGGGTGGCAGTCCGAACAGATCTCGACCTGAAGGTCTTCGCCAAGTGTTGAACGCGTCTTAAACGAGTGTCCGCAGGCACACACGACGTTGATTTCCTGATAATTCGGGTGGATTTCTTGTTTCATTGCTATATATCGCCAGTTTGACTGAAAAGACAAACTCTAATTATACATGAAAATCTACTCAAAGGTCAAGTTTTGCGTCATCGATATGACCCAATCTTGCAATCCCGCGGCAGTAGTCGATAACTTTCAATATCTCGCTAAATAGCAGATCTCGAAAGTAAACGGTGAAGACGCTGTTCAGAAATTCCAAAAAAATCCATTAACGATCCGATCCGTATTTCAATATCGCCCGCGGTTTTTCGGCCGGGCTTTCGTATTGCGGCCAGCATATTGTTCTTAGGCGTATGCTCGACAGGCACGAACTCGAAGATCTTAGTCGCATAGTTTTCGCGTTCGAGTATCATTGCACGTAGTGCGTCTGTCACGGTTTCAGCCGTTCGTTCCAACATGATGCCGTGGCGCAATATCTCCGCCATTACTTCGGGCGGCTTCATTTGTCGGCGGATCTCCTTATGACAACAGGGGGCCGCCATGATTATGTCCGCGTTTGAGCGAATGCCATTGAAAATAGCGTCGTCGGTCGCGGTATCACAAGCGTGAAGAGCAATTAAGATGTCAATATTCCCCGGTTCGAATTCCTCGATGGTCGCGATTTTGAAGCTGAGGTTTTCATACCCGCACGCGGAGGCAATGTCGCTGCAAAGCGCGATTGTCTCCTGTTTTGTGTCGACACCGGTCATCGAGACCTCGAGACCTTTTACATTGACCAGATAATCGTATGCGGCGAATGTGAGATAGCCTTTGCCCGACGCCATATCGACGATTCGCAGATCGGAGCTCTCGGCTAGCGGCGAGTCTGCGATCAAACCGGCAAGGATCTCGACGTATTTATTGATCTGGCGCCATTTATCTCGGTGCTTTGCGCGAATTTCCCCCGCTTCGGTAGTAATTCCAAGCAGTTTGAGATAAATAGCTGCCGGGTCAACGAGGTAATTCTTTTCGCGGTCGTGTGCTCCCGTCGGTTTTTCCACGAATGTTGGCTTTGCTGTAATAAGACGGCTGCTTTTCTTGCCGACGGTCAACTGGAAATCGTTGTTCGTTGTAAAAAGGTGAGCACTGCGGGCACCCGACACAAGATCCTCGCGGACGAAGGCTATGGCTTCGTTTTCGCCGTAATTCTTTACAGTTTCCCGACTTTCGAAACACCGCTGAAATTGTAGAAAGCGACCCTTCCTCGTTTCGATAGCCCGCACGGAAATCTTTTGCGGATTCGCGGAAGTGCCCTTATAATTGGCCAAAGTCAGCTTTACGAATGTCTTCGCAGCGAGACTGCCGGCAAGAGCCTGAATAAATGCTTCGTTATCGCGGGACATAATCAAAAAGGTATCACGGATGGAAAACAATAAAAACGAGGTCGCCATCAGTCATTTGGCCGAGGCAGTAGCGTATCTCTTGCGGGAGAGTTTCGAAGGATCGCCCGAGGGGAAGGCAAGCGCCTATCTCGATCGCGGCATCGGTATATTTTCCACGCTTGAAACCTTGTCGGCAGCGGCGGTATCGAAGGATTTTGACGGTACGACGATCGCCGCTCAGACGGAACACGCTAAATTCTACCTCGATCGTATTTGCGAATTCATCAATGGCCGTACTGAACGTGTTAATTGGGATGATAGTTGGCTTATCGAAACCGTGAATGACGACGAATGGGCGGCGCTGCGCTCAAGCGTTCGGAGATCGTATGAGAATACTTTGCGATGTCTCGCCAGCGTTCCCGATTGGAACGAAGAACGCACGGGAATGGCGATCGGGATGGTCGCCCACACGGCGTATCATCTAGGCTCAATTCGCCAGATAGTAAAATCTGTAAATTCGTGAGCGTGGCACGCAGTTTTTCCGCTTCGAAGATCCGCCGCCGACGGCTGCGATATGTCATTCGATTGATGTTGATCGTAGGGGTGATCGCAGCCGCAGGCGCTCACCAAGCGGTCGCGCGCTATCTTGCGAACGATCAGCCGAACGACGGCAAACTGTACCAACTGCTGGCCACAAATCTTCTGGTAAACGGCGTATTTTCAGCCGACGCTGAGCCGCCCTTTACTCCGACGCTTATTCGACTTCCAGGTTATCCGGTCTTTCTTGCATTTATCTATCGCGCGACGGATGTCGGCAATAACACGGCTGTTCGCGAAGCCCAGGCGGCTTTGTACACGATCGCTTGCGGAATTGCCGCTCTCATTGCAGCAGAATGGACGGAAGACAAAAAACGTCTTCGCCGAAAAGCCGGATGGTGGACGTTTTTTCTCGGGGCGTTTTGTCCGTTCACCGTTATATATTCCGCAACGATTCTTACAGAGGTCGATACAATATTACTTTTTGCGGTGATGGTTTTTGCTGCTACGTCGGGACTAAAGACACGGCGAGGTTCCAAGGCGGTTGCTTGGTGGGCCGCCGCCGGCGTCGTTTCGGGGATGGCTGTAATGATCCGGCCGGACAGCGGCCTCTTCGCTCTCGGCATCGGGTTGACCATTGCGGCGAGCGTTTTTTGGATGCATTTGGAGCTCGGATTTGGCAGGCGTGTCTTATACGCGGTTCTGCAAGGTACAATATTTTCCGTTTGTTTTGCCGGGGTTTTGCTGCCGTGGACAATTCGAAACGAAATGGTGTTCGGGGTGTTTCAGCCCTTGGCTCCCGCTCATGCTGAAGCGCCCGGAGAATATGTCACAATAGGCTACTTTCACTGGCTGCGAACCTGGATCGACGATCAGCGATACATCGAACCAATGCTCTGGAACCTCGAAGAAAAGCCGATCGATTATGACAAGATTCCAGCAAAGGCATTTCGGAACGACGACGAGAGCTCTCGCGTAAAAGCACTGATTGAGGCTTATAACACCTCCGATCCGGAACTCCAAAAACAAGCAGCGGCGAACGTCAAAAGCTCGGACAGCGACAACGGTTATAGTGAGGAAAATTCGACTAATTCGGACGGTGACGAGGACCCTCCGCCCGATGAGCCCCCGGTCGACGAAGCGGAGCAAACCTACGATCTCAAGATCACCCCTGAAAACGATGCCGAGTTCGAACGCATCGCGGATGAACGAGTCAGCGCTGGGCCTTTTCAATATTATGTCGCGCTGCCGGTAACCCGCGCGGTTTCAATGTGGTTCGATACTCATTCCGCTTATTATCCGTTTTCCGGCGAGCTGTCTCCGCTTAAGGAACTCGACGGCGAAACATACCAGAACGTATTTCTCCCGATCTTCACACTGCTCATGTGGCTATACACGATCGGTGCGGCGATTGGTGCGATCCTTCTTATGTTATTTCGAAACAAGCGTTCGCGTCTTTGGCTGTTTCTCGCTATTGCTGTCTGTGTTCCGCGTGCTGCATTCTTCGCCACCCTCGAAAATCCGGAACCGCGCTACTTCGTCGAATTTTTCTTGGTCGTTTTTGTACTTTGCGGTATCTTGTTTTCGCGGTTCAACCTTCACAAATTCAATCGGGGCATCGCATTCGAATTTTTTCTCCCGCGGAAGCGAGCCGTTTCCTCAGAAACCAGTCTATGAACAATCTTTTTCATCTTGCTTTTCCGGTCAATGATCTTGAGAAGGCCCGAGCCTTCTACTGCGGACTCCTTGGCTGCACAGAGGGCCGCAGTTCGAAACGGTGGATCGACTTCGACCTATATGGGCATCAGATTGTCGCTCATCTTTCGGACGTGGAAACCGCGAACCGAACCTCGAATTCCGTTGACTCCGACGACGTTCCGGTCCCTCATTTTGGCATAGTTCTCGAAATGGATGAGTGGAAAGCCCTCGCAGCGCGGCTGTGCGCGAAAGGCGTAAAATTCACCATCGAACCAAAGATCCGGTTTGCCGGCGAAGTAGGTGAACAGGGAACAATGTTCTTTCTCGATTCGAGCGGCAACGCGCTCGAATTCAAAGGATTTGCCGATTTTTCTCGGATCTTCGCGAAATAGATTATGTCGTCGACCGCCGGTATCGTAATCGTTGGCGGCGGTGTGATCGGCGCCAGCGTCGCGTATCACCTGTCGATGCGCGGCGAAACTGACGTTCTGATCCTCGAGAGCGGGACTCGTCAGGGCCTCGGGTCGACAGGGAAGGCGACGGGCGGCGTGCGGACGCAGTTCGAAACTGACGTCAACGTTTTGATGTCGAAATATTCGATCGACTTTTTTCGAAAGTGCGAATTCGACTGCGGGTACGAGCCCGCTGGCTATTTGATCTTTGCGACAGAACAGAATCAGTTGGAGAGTCTTCGGCGAAGTGTTGCGAATCAAAAACGTCTCGGTGTCTCGGGAATCGAAATGATCGACGACAAGTCAATCGGCGAGATGATTCCCGGAATGAAATGCGAAGACATTTTGGGCGGTAGTTTTGGTGCTCGCGATGGATTCATCGATCCACTTGCCGTAATGCGAGGATTTACCAATGAGGCGACCGAACGCGGCGTAAAGATCGAGCACTGTGCTCCCGCGATTTCTATCGGGACGCGAAACGGCAAAGCGCGCTCGGTCGTAACCGCGAATGGACGCATCGATTGCGGCAAGGTTATCATTTGCTCGGGAGCCTGGTCGGCGCGGATCGCGGCAACTGCGGGCGTCCGTCTTCCGGTTGAACCGCTGCGTCGACAGATAGTCTGGGCCCGTTCTCGGCAAAAGCTGCATTTTCACATGCCGATGGTCATCGACGCTGGAACCGGTTTTCATTTTCGACCGGCACGCGATCTCACGTCAAACGAAAACGCCGCTGATCAGATATTGATGGCGTTACCCGACGTCGATGAAAGGCCGTCTTTCATTACGGACTTCGACGAATCATTCATTGAAAAGGTGTACAAAATCGCCGGACGACGTGCGGGATTTTTAACAGACAGCGACGTCGTTACGGAAAAGTGCCGCGCGGGACTTTACGAGAACACGCCCGATCATCATGCGATCATTGGCGGCTGTGACGTTTCGGGGTTGTACTTTGCATGCGGGTTTTCCGGCCACGGCGTAATGCATTCGCCTGCCGCGGGACGAGCGGTGAGCGATGCTATTATTGACGGCGAATCGGAGACCGTGGATGTATCAAGCCTTAATGTCGGCCGATTTACCTCCGGGTCGCTTTTGCATGAAACGTCGTTCTTCTGACCGCGTTCCGTCTATGAGAGCCACTCCTGTAAAGTACTTCTTATGAAGACGGCGCTGGTCCATCATCCAATTTTCGAAAAACACAAAACCGGAGTTGGGCATCCCGAAACGCCCGAGCGCTATCGTGTCGTTATCGATGCGATCACGGCGGACACCGAATTATCCGGCAGGGTTCTGTCGATCCAACCCGAAAAAGCACAGCAGGGAATCGTCCAGGCGGCGCATACGAAGGAACATTTCCAGCGGGTTGAGAACGCCTTCGCGGCGGGACACGACCGCCTCGATGCCGATACCGTGATCTCGATGCAGTCATTCGACGCGGCATTATTCGGTGCGGGCGGCGCGTGCCGTGCTGTTGACGCCGTAATGACCGGCGAAGCGGCAAACGCCTTCGTTGCCGTACGTCCGCCCGGCCACCATGCTACGGCGGAAAACGCTATGGGATTTTGCCTGTTCAACAACGTGGCTATCGCCGCAAAGTACGCGCAGAATAAATACAAGGAGATTGAAACGGTGGCGATCGTTGACTGGGACGTGCACCACGGCAACGGAACACAGGGGATTTTTTACGCTGACCCAACCGTCTTCTTTTTTTCGATGCATCAGTACCCTTGGTATCCCGGAACCGGGGCTCGCGGTGAAACCGGGCACGGCCGCGGAAGGGGAAGCACCTTGAATATTCCGGTGAAAGCCAACATGGCCGCGAGTCGGCAGCTATCGGACTTCGATGCAGCAATCTCGGAGATCGATTCGAGATTCAAACCGGATCTCATTTTCATTTCCGCCGGGTTTGATGCCCATCTCGATGATCCCTTAGGTCAACTCATGCTTGAAGATGCGGATTTTATTTCAATGACGCGCAGCGTCAAAGACTGGGCAGCAAGCGCGTGCAAGGGCCGCGTCGTGTCGTGCCTCGAAGGCGGCTACAATCTCGATACGCTTGGCAGTAGTGTGAAGGCTCACGTAGCTGAACTCGCGGCCGAATAATGTTTGCAGGCTTGCGAAGGTTTTATGCTAGAATCAACGCCTAACCCTTTGAGCGATACAAAAAGGAGAAAGCGATGCCGGATATTGAAACTTCGTGTGTTCAGTGTAAGGAAACGTTTCTGTTCACCGAAAAGGAACAGGATATTTTCTACCAGCGCAATATGATGCCGCCGCAGCGCTGCACCAAATGCCGATCGAAAAAAGCAGCGGTCCAAGAGAACGCACCTAAGCGCTTCGAGATCGTCTGCGATCATTGCGGTAAACACGACCAGGTGCCGTTCCAGCCTAAGGTGGGTCGGACCGTGCTATGCAGGGACTGTCACGAAGCAAGCCGATCCCGAGCAAGACACGCCTAGCGATACGCCGCCTTCCCTGGCGGCGATTTTTTATGTTTGAAACGATCATTTATCAAGTTGAGGGATCCGTTGCGACGATCCGTATGAATCGACCGGAAGCGTTGAATGCACTTTCGCTTCAGTTGTCCAACGACCTCGCCGATGCCATACGGCAAGCGATCGCCGACAGCTCTCGCGCGGTGATATTGACCGGTGTCGGGCGGGCATTTTGTTCCGGCGGCGATCTTCGCGAAATGGAGTCAATGGGCAAGAAAGAAGAAGATATCGAAGCCTTTCTGGATGCGCCGCTGAAAGCGTTGCACGAAGTGATATTTCTGATCCGTGAGACGCCGATACCTTTCGTTTCTTCGGTTAACGGAGCATGCGCGGGTGCGGGCACCAATCTTGCGTTGGCATGCGACATTGTACTCGCTGCCGACCATGCCACATTTAACGAAGCCTTTGTCCGTATCGGCTTGTCACCGGATTGCGGAGGAACGTTTTTCCTGCCGCGGGCGATAGGTGAAAAACGCGCCGCGGAGATGATGATGACGGGCAAAACCGTTACAGCCGCCGAAGCCCTCGAAATGGGAATGATCAATCGTGTCTGCTCCGCTGACGATCTTGACGCCGAATCGCAGCATCTCGCCTCAAATTTGGCCGCAGGGCCAACCGGATCTCTCGGTCGCGTGAAACGATTGATAAACGCGAGCTATGCGAATTCGTTACGCCAGCAACTCGCCATCGAGGCCGAGTGTCAACTCGAATCCGGAAGATCCGCGGATTTCAAAGAGGGTGTAAAAGCGTTTTTCGAAAAACGGCCACCGCAATTTTCCGGAAGTTGACATATATTTTGTTCTAAGGGAAACCGGACTGCCGGAAAGATAGCCACCCGAGTCCTGTATTGACGATATTTGCAATTTAAACGGCGATATACGCAACGAGTTTATGCGGTAAGTTCCGCGTCGAATCGTCGAAAATATTAAAAACGCAGCGCGTAATTTAGCCGCACGCCCCGCCCCATTTCGGGCGCAATATTCTTGATATAAGACAAATGATTGCGATACAACTTGTTGGTTAGGTTATACCCGGCGACAGAAAAAATGTGTGCAGTCCGCCCGACAAAGAAAGAATATGAACCGTCAAGATTTACGACGGCATAACCGGCGGTTGGCGTTTCGTTGTCGAACAGCTTTTCCTGTTTTGCCGCGAGAATAATTTCCGGGCGCAGGCTTAATGCTTTAAAGCGCCAGTCCGCGCCAAGAGTGCCGCGAAAAGGTGGAATACGCGGCAGCGGTTTGCTCAGATCTATCAGTTCGGCACGGACATACTCTGCCTTTCCATTCAACCGGAGTGATTCCAAAAGTTTGATCTCAACGCTCCCTTCCGTTCCTAAATATCGGCTGTCGCCCTGAGTATAATTCACGACGAGCAGATTCGACCGGTCATCGACTTGTCCGGTAAAAGCCGGAAAGACAAAGTTCCGCAGGTTGTAGTAATAACCGCTAAGCTCGAACCGCAGGCGTTCCGTGCTTTGACGAATCGAGAAATCGACGCCGTCGCCTTGTTCGGCTCTTAAATCAGGATTTCCGATATCAAAAACGACTATGCCCGGATGCGGTCCGTTGTTATAAAGTTCCTCGAGTGCCGGAGCCCGGAAACTGTGTTGGTAATTCGCAACAAGGGAACCTCCATTCCAGGTCTGAAGCCGCGCGCCGGCGCTGCCCGAAAACCCCACAAAGTTTCGGCGGCGGAAGTTTCCTTCAGGTTTATATCCGTTCTGTTCTATCCGTCCACCTAATTGAAATCCGATCCGCTCGAAATCAATTCGCTCCAGGCCATAGACAGCAAAAGAATTCTGCCTGGTGCGCGGCGCGGGGGCTTCCGCGCCGATCGACTCATAATCACGCGTGAAGCCAGATAAACCGAAAGTGCCGGAATATCTTCCCATTCGGCGATGATTGAAATTAGCCCTGTAATTAATGTTTTTATTGGTTGCAACGGATTCTAGCTCGGTCACGTTCCCATCCGATTCGAACTCGAATTCGCGGGCTTTATAATTGTTGTAGCTGAAGCCAAAGTCGCCGCTCTCGACAAAGCTCGAAAAATCCTGAATGCCGCCCTTAATTCCATAACTGTGACGGCGCTCGTTCAAATACTCAAAGTCTATTTCGTCAGGCTCGACTGGAATGCCGTGCCGCCGTCCGTCGAAACCGTAGCTAAAGGAAAGCCAGCCTCCGCGAGGAAACCAACCAACCCCACCGCTTGCATTGCCGTTCCGTGCATAAGAATTCAAAACGGGTCCAAATGCCGAGCGATAATCGTTGTTTTTTTGCTCTCCGCATCTGCCGAAGAACAGAAAGTTATTAAAACCGAATTTCAAACCTCCACTTCCCCCCGCCTGCCAACTATTCGTACCGCCGAAAGCCGTCAAATATCCGGAAAGCCCTTTCTGATAGATATCATTGCTGCTGATACCGTTGACCACGCCCCCAATGGCGTTCGAACCATACAGTAAAGTGGCGGGGCCTTTGACCACTTCCACTCGATCCAGCGACAGGACATCGATCGGTTCGGCTTCATCTCCAGACTGCGAAGCAATTCCACCGATTCGCAGACCGTCCTGAAGTACGAGCACCCGATCCCCATCGAAGCCGCGAATGACGGGACGGGCGGTCCCGGGACCGAAACTCCGTTTTGAAATTCCTAATTGGTTATCAAGAGCGTCGCCGAGGGAAACCGGATTTCTTTCCGAAAGCTCCGGGGAGCTCACGGACAAAACTGACTGATATGAATTCTCGACGGATTCAGCCGAACCGTAAGCTGTTACAGTTACCTTTTCGTTCACCGGAGCCAGACTTAGTTGAAAATCGACCATCACCGGCGTCGGGCTGCTGATTTCTACTGTTCGGATAATATCCGCAACACGATCGAGGTGAGTGACGATCCTATATTTTCCGAATGGGATATTTCCGATTTTATAGGCGCCGGAAGAATTCGTAAACGTGGTCTGTTTCGATTCGACAATTGTAACCAAAACGTTTCCCGCGGCCGCGCCCGAAGGCTCGATCGTGACAGTTCCGCTTACGACACCGGTCGGCTGAGAACTCTGTCCGAACGCGTCGTGCGAAAGGGAAGAAAGGATAAACAGGAATAGGTGTGCGGATTTCGACCGGAAGAAAAGTTTGAAGATGAGCGAGCACATTCAACAATAGCCTCCAACAGTGACGGTAATATTTTTTAGTTCTTGCAATTGAAAGTCGTTTTCAATAAGAAATAAAAGTATAAATCGATCGTGCATAGCTGTCAAACTTCAATTTCCAATTTCCTTGATTCGCAATCCTGCGTCTATTCTATTCGTTCGCATGGCATCGCTTACCTACAAAGAACTTCTAGCGGGCAATAGGAATTTCCGAAATCTGCTTACCGGGCAGCTCATTTCCGAGCTCGGCAACTGGTTCAACTTTATCGCCGGACTCGGCCTGATTCGCACTGTTTCGAATGCATCAGCAACTGCAGCAGGAATTTTCTTTGTGTGCAGACTCATTCCATTCGCGTTGGCGTCGCCGTTTGCGGGAACGTTCGTTGACAGATTTTCGCGGCGTCAGGTAATGATCGCGACCGATCTTGGCCGCGTCGCGCTCGCCTTGCTTTTCTTACTTGTCGCCAGTCCGGAAACGTTATGGATCGCCTATCTGGCGACGGTGCTCTTATCGACATTCGGAGCCTTTTTTGAAGGTGCCAAAAACGCCGCGACGCCGAACCTTACCGGCAAGGACGGACTGCTCGCGGGCACAGCCCTAATGTTTTCGAGCCGATTCCTTCTTATGGCGATCGGTTCGGCATTGGGCGGTTGGGCGGCCGCGATCTTTGGTTATAAGGTGGCGTTCGTGATAAACGCCGCTTCGTTTCTGATTTCGGCCTTCACGGTCTGGCTAATCCCGGAAGAAGCAACGCGTGACCAAGCGTCCGCCGAACGAATGGCCGACCGCAGAAACCGGAATTCGTTCTTTTCAGAGTTGCGCGAAGGATTTTCTTATACGCTCGCAAACCGCTTTGCCCTTACGATTCTGATAATGAACGTGATCTGGGCGATGGGCGGCGGTGCGATAAACGTGATCTTCGAACGAGCAGGCGGAATATACTTCGCCGAACGCGAACACTGGAATTCGGACATCGCCGTGGCGATATTGTGGACAGCTAGCGGTCTCGGGCTGACCGTAGGAATGCTGATCGCGCACCGCACGTCTATCTACCTCGACCGTCGAAAGCGGAACTATTTATTCGTCGGAATAACACTGATTGCTCACGGCCTTATCTTTTCTCTTGCCGGTGTTAGGCCGATGCTCCTTTTGTTCGCTTTTCTGGCATTCATTTCACGAGCGATTGTCGGCGTTGAGTATGCAGTGCAGGAAACCATGTTTCAACGCAGCTTGCCGGATCGCATTCGCGGGAGGATCTCGACCCTTGATCGCGGAGCCGAGATGACGATGTTCGGATTGTCGAGCTATCTCGCGAGCGAGGCAATGTATTATATTTCGCCGATAGCTCTTACGGTGATATCCGGGATTCTGTCCGCGAGTTCGGGCGTCGTGTGGCTGGTACGGGAAAGGCCGGCGATAACCAATGCAGAGATCGACTGATCAGGCGGTGATGATCACCGCTTTATTGCCCGTGAGTTCGGAAAAGTCTTTTGTGTATATCGCCTCGACCCGGCGAATGCGGCTAACGACGTCGGCAACGTCCTGCGTAGAGACGAAACCCGTCTCGACATGCGCGATCGCCCAGTGACTGGTGTTGGACGCGCGTTTCAATGTTTCCTCAACCAGACGGAGGTACTGCGATTTCGTTTCGATAGGCATTCCCAGATGCCCGTTCTTAGCGGACTCGACTCCTTCCCAAAAATCGTTGCCGCCACGCAGCCACTCTTCGCGCCAGAGAGAATGGTCATTTAAGGATGCGTTTCGTCCGGCGAAGGGCAGTCTGAGAAAGAGGAGGTCGGCGAAATTTTCCGCGATGAATTCGTCGGGATTTTTGTTTTGGCAGGTATTGTTTTGCCCGTTGTTCACGGGCTCGGGCATGATCATCCACAGACGCCGAAATACATTGGAAAGCGGCTGCCGCAGTTCCAACGTTTCCGGTGCGAAAGACAATGCGTAGTCGCCGACAGCCATGATGAGGCTCGCAGCGATGGCAAATGCGAAAGGCGATTGAAGCTTATCAATATTTTGCCGCGCGTTGTCGAACCACCACGCGTCGGTCTCTCCGAACCAATTCCGCAGCGCGGGGTTGTGCGGCCTGTGACGCGGGACGTAGATATCCTCGAGTACGGTGTTAACGTCGTCGTCGGAAAGTTTAGCGCTGTTATTCTGGATGGCCGCGACGGCTTTCGTCCACGAAGACTGCAGAACATCGTTGGCGAGCACCCTGACATCACGTCGTTTCAGATATACGCCGAGAGCGGGATCCGGAGTAAACGGCATCGCGACTGATCGGAATTCGATGCGGCGAAGGATGTTGAGATCGAAAGCAAGCCAGCTTGCAGGTGCGGCGGAACTTATCATATTATCGCCTCATCTTCACCACTACCGCTGTCAGTGGAAGCGACACTTAGTGTGTATATTGACTCATCGATAGAAAGAAACGCACGCACGACCGACGGATCGTATTCGATGCCTGCCCACTCGATAATGTATCGTTTTGCATCCGCAACTGACATCGCCGCGCGAACCGGCCTATCTACAGTAAGTGATGAAAACGAATCGGCAACACGGATGATGCGGGCAGCAAGCGGTATTTGCGAGCCGTGGATCGCATCGGGATAACCGCTGCCATTCCACCATTCATGATGCCAGCGCACTAGAAGTTGGACACCGCGAGCAAAACCTCGTGCCGCCGATTCCTGTTCTCCGATCACGGGATGGCGGTGCAGATCGATTCGTTCGGCGTCACTGAATGTCCGATTTGCCTGAATGTAATCGCGCCCCATGGCCATCTCCCCAATGTCGTGGATCAGCGCCGCCTGCTGCATGAAAAACCGGTCGTGAGTCGCTAAATTGAAGGACGCCCCGACGGCATCGGCTATAAGTGCTATCGTCAGAGCGTGGGCGTGCTTATAGCCCTCGAATCTGTCGATCTCGGATGACAGATCGAGCAGCTTTTCGTCAAATCCCGAGCTTGCGGATGTCGGACGTTGCATATTTGATTGTTGCCTTTGCAGTCAGAAGTATACCAACGACGCGGTTTAAGTAGAAACTCAAACTTGTCTTTGTAAACCGTCAAGAAGCCTTCTGGCTTCGGCGTTATCCGGCGCGATCTCGAGAAAGCGGGTTAATTCGCCCTCCGCGCGTTTTTTCATGCCCCGGTTAATGAAAAACGTAGCGAGCATGAGACGTATCTTGCTGTTCTGCGGTTCGAGCCTCGCCGCGGCTTGAAGTTCGAATTCCGCCTTGTGAAGTTGGGCATCGTTACGGGATAGGG
Source organism: Pyrinomonadales bacterium (assembly GCA_038254305.1). Classification (GTDB taxonomy): domain Bacteria; phylum Acidobacteriota; class Blastocatellia; order Pyrinomonadales; family Pyrinomonadaceae; genus OLB17. Next base: position 19,312 of record JBBSGG010000011.1, on the reverse strand, counting down.
CACTACCGTAATATGCCCTGTAGAGGGCGTTTTTAGGATTGTAATGAACTGCACGCACCAGATATGCCGCAGCAGCCTCGTATTCTTCTTCGTTGAGATGAATTAGGCCTTGTTCAAAACTTTCGAGCGCGTGCTCCGCCTGCATTCCATCTGCCGACTCCTCGACACCGGCGGCTTTCCGTTTTTCGCGTGTTTCCAGCTCTTTGCGTATCTTGTAATCGTAAGACTTTCGCGACTCCTGCGTTTTTAAGGTCTCGTACGCATGGGCGAGCTCCGTAAACGCGACCTGGATGCGGCGAAGCTGCGGACCAGTTTCGCGGTGGTACCGGTCGGGGTGAAAAAGCTTGGCGAGGGCGAAGTAGGCGGCTTTTATTACGTCATTTCCCGCATTATCTGCAACCGCGAGTATGTCGTAATGCGTTTCGGAATTTTCGGCACGCATGAGCCATTCATCCAGCGTGAGCGCCGGCACCTCGACAGCCGGCACAGCTATATCGAGCGGTTCAGTTTCAATTGACGATGTCGGTGACGGAGTGGCAGACTCGCCGATCGAAAACGATGCGAGCGGAGGCGCTTCCTTTACGCGGGAGAACAGCGTTTTTTTGATGTCCGCGATTCGATTCTCTGAAAACGCGCGGTTCCAACCGAGTCTGACGAGCGCTCCGCCAAGCCACAAAACATACAGCGAGTGATCCAGGACTGATTCGGGCGTTGAAGTTAGAGCGCGGATCTGCGCAAAGTCTAACGGCCGCGTGTCGAATAATTCCAGCACACAAGCTTCCTGCGGCTGAAGATAGGCATCATTAGGCATCGCAAGCGAACGGACAAATTTTTCTTGAACGCTCTTGAACCTGCTCATCACTGTTTGGACCGGAACGCAGCGGGCATAGTCCATTAGCAATCGGTGTATCTCGATCTCAAAGAAGACGTCCGTTCTGAGTCTCGAATGAGTACTGAATTCCCAGCGGCCCTCGGTCCATGTGAGCGCGTCAATAATGATCGCGCCGATCTGAGAAACAAAAGCCTCTGACACCGATTCTTTGTTCATCAAGCCCGATTTACAAAGAACCGCCGCGAATTCCATGTCGTTGGATGGATTTCCCGCGTTTTTGATGTCGGCCTGCGAAATTCGGCCGATATTAAGTAGACGCGCAAAAAGGCGATGCTCGGGGGCATTCGAAACGGCGAAAACCACCGCGCCGTCACGGAAATAGATAATCGATTTTTTTTTCAGCGAATCGAGTCGCAAAGCGCCTGTCAGCCGCGCTTCCATAATTTCAACGAGCAATTCGGCAAACGGATGAACGCGGAATTCGCCTGATAGATCGAAATTATTTTGTGGGGTCATCGAATGAAGGATAGAAGGCGAAGCCAAGCGGAAAGCTCCGCAGCGGTATGATACCAAATTGTGTCGCGAAATTGTTAAGAAAATCGACAAAGCGGTTTCCCGAATAGTTAAAGATCGGGCGGTTTGACACCTTTAATACAAATTGCGACAGTTTCTTTTGTTGCGGAGTGAGGAGGATTTTACGAAGAATAATAGTGCAGCGGTCGCGATCCGCGAATGTACTACGATCGAGGAACTGACGTCGTGTGTGGATCTTCAGCGCCGGGTATTTGCCTTGCCTGAGATCGAGATCTCTCCTGTCAGGCACTTCGTTGTAACGAAAAACGCCGGCGGCTTTGCGTTGGGGGCGTTCGCCGACGAAGAACTCGTCGGGTTTGTGCTCAGCGTGCCGGCATTCCTACGCGGCAAAAAAGCGTTTTATTCGCATATGACGGCCGTTCGAAAAGATTTTCAGAGCGTCGGCGTCGGAGCAAGGCTAAAATGGGCCCAGCGGGAAAGAGCTCTGTCTGAGGGCGTAAAATTTGTGAAATGGACGTTTGAACCGGGGAAGGCGCGAAACGCCTATTTCAACCTCGAGAAACTCGGCGCGACGGTTCACGAATATCGGCGTAATTTTTACGGAACGGATTATTCGGCCGCCGGAGCGACGGAAAAGACTGGACTCGAAAGTGACAGGCTTTTCGCCGAATGGCATCTGGAAAGCAATAGAGTGAAAGCTCTTGCGTCAGGGTCGGCGTTCGAGGGTACCGAAGTCCCGGTGGCGGCCATCCGAACTCCGATGGACTGGAACGCTCTTGTAGATACCGATCTTAACGAAGCGATTTCGGAGATCCACCGTCTCCGAGCGGAATTTGAACCGGCATTCGCCGACGGTTTGATATGTCGCGGTTTCGATAGGCACGAAGATTCTTACCTGCTTTTTCGTTCTTAAGAGATGGCAGTCTTTACCGTCGATCCTGATATTCGAAAGCCGCATGCGCTTCCATCGGATTTCTATACCGATGAGCGATGTTTCGAACTTTTCAACGCGAAGAGTGTTGCTTGCGCCTTGCAGGTACCGGCGCCGATCTCAATACGGTGGAACTCGAGATGAAAAGATCGTCGAAAGCGTGAAGCGGGGAATAATACGTTCCAGGTATTATTCGGGCGGACGACATTCGCCGCCCGCGTGCAGGTAACCCATCACTTTAACCGCTTGATCGCGGAATTAATTGATTCAACCGCGACGAACAAGATATGGGATCTAAGACTAGAAACGCCGCCGCCGATGAGGCCGAAAATCTTCGCCGTGAGATCGAGCGTCATAACGACCTGTACTATCAGGAAGAGCAGCCGGAAATATCGGACTTTGAATTCGATAGAATGCTCGCGCGCCTTAAAGCTCTCGAGACGGAGGACCCGGGATTGGTCACCGCGGACAGTCCAACCCGGCGAATCGGAGGGAAGGCGTCGAGCTTAAAGCCTTTCACGCATTCCGTTCCTCTGATGTCACTCGATAACTCGTACGACCTGTCAGATCTAAGAGCGTTTACGGGACGGTGTGAACGCCTTGCTGAAGGCCGCAAACTCGAATATGTATCCGAGCTGAAGATCGACGGTCTTAGTGTCTCGCTTCATTACAATGACGCATTTCTAATAGTAGGAGCGACGCGAGGCGATGGTTCGAAAGGCGACGACGTCACGCCTAATGTGAAAACGATAAAAACGATACCGCTCAAGCTGAAACAGGATGCGCCGCCGTTCGCCGAGATTAGAGGCGAGGTCTTCTTGTCACGAGCGAGTTTTAAGCGCATCAACACCGAACTGGAGATGCTGGGAGAAAAGACTTTCGCGAATCCCAGAAACTGTGCATCAGGCACGCTGCGAATGCTCGACTCCGAGGTGGTCGCATCGCGGCGGCTCGACATGTTTCCGTATGACGTTCTTCGCGGCACTCAGAAAATGTTCGCGACGCATTTCGAAAATTTCGAGTGGCTAAAACGAAATGGCTTCCACGTAAATCCGCATCACCGCCTGTGCAGGTCGTTCGACGATATCGCCGAGTTTATCGCGGAAATGGAACCGAAACGAGACGATCTTGATTACGAGATCGACGGCGTTGTCGTAAAGGTAAATTCGACAGCTCTGCAGCAGGAGTTCGGTACCACGACCAAAGCTCCCCGATGGGCAATCGCATACAAATATCCGGCGAGACAGGCTTCGACGCGGCTGCTCGATATCGGCATCCAGGTTGGCCGTACAGGTGCCTTAACTCCGGTTGCATATCTTGAACCGACGCAGCTTGCCGGAACGGTCGTTGCGCGTGCTTCGCTGCATAACGAGGATGAGATCAAGAGACTTGATCTCAGGCTGGGCGACTGGGTTTTGATAGAAAAAAGCGGGGAGATAATTCCCCAAGTGCTCCGCGTAGTTACTTCCAAACGCGACGGGAGCGAACGGAAGTTCAAGTTTCCGAAGAAATGTCCCGTCTGCGGACATGATGCCGTCCGTCCCGACGGCGAGGCCGTTCGGCGGTGTACAAATCCGGTTTGCCCGGCAAAGGTAAAGGCGCGCATCCTCTATTTTGCATCGCGTAAGGCGATGGATATCGAAGGCCTCGGCGACGTTTTGGTTGAAACACTCGTCCGTGCGGGAACCGTCACAGATGTAGCCGACCTTTATCTTTTGAGATCCGCCGATATAGCTAGTCTCGAACGAAAGGCTGAGAAGTCCGCGACAAAATTGATGGAGCAGATCGAAGCGAGTAAATCGCGCGGACTTCGGCGTCTGCTTCTCGGGATAGACATTCGTCATGTCGGCGAACGCTACGCAAAGATCCTGGCGAGTCATTTTCGCTCGATCGAAAATATCGCGGCGGCCACCGTTGAGGAGCTTGATGGCATTCACGAGATCGGTCTCGCGGTGGCGGAAAGCGTCTATAAATGGTTTCGCGATCCGGACAACACCGCGCTGGTCGAGCGTCTGCAAACCGCAGGCGTGAGGACCGACATAGATGGTACGACCACCGCCGAGCGCGACGAGCGTTTCGACGGCAAAATATTCGTGTTGACAGGAAAGCTCGAGAATTACACCCGTGATGAAGCCGCAAAGCTGATCGAGGACCGCGGCGGCCGTGTCTCCTCTTCCGTAAGCAAAAAGACGGATTATGTCGTCGCAGGCAGCGATGCTGGATCGAAGTTAACAAAGGCCCAGAGCCTGGGTGTGGTTGTTTTGGATGAGAGCAGCTTAGGGGACATGTTCTCGGGGCACTAATGACTTCCGGTGCGTCGATCATTGAGGCCTTGCGGGATGAAGGCGAATCAGTTGGGCATTGAGTACCTGGTGACCGGCTCGTTTGCGATGAGCCCCTACGGTGAGATCAGATTTACCTGTGACATCGATATCGTCGTTGAGTTAACGAAGAATTCCATCGGTCCGTTTATACGTACATTCGAGTCGAATTATTACGTTGGCGAATTGTCGATAAGGCGAGCTGTCGAGAAAAGGTCGATGTTCAATGTCATAAACCACGCTCACGGACTGAAATCGTGCATAGTTATGAAAGACACCGAGTTCGGCCGCAGAGTTTCAGCCGGCGGTGGAAGACGAGTGTTTCCGGCGTGGATTTTTGGACCAAGACAAAAGAAGATCTGATCATCGCAAAGCTGAATTGGACCCGCGATTCTCACTCTGAGATGCAGATCATCGATATTGCGAATCTGACATCGACCGAATATGATTCAGATTACGCTTCTAACTGGATCGATCGGCTGAATCCTCAAATTATCTGGACGGAAGTTAGCGAATGGAAGATACGAAGCGAGAAAACCGGCTAATAGTTTACGACATCGTCTTGTCCCGACCTGAGGAAGAGCGATTTCTTTTGTGTGCTGAAATGTTTGAAACGGCTAAGGAATTTGCCATAGTCCGAGCTCCGGCTGGATTAAATGGCCGTGAATTGTCGAGTTTAATTTTTAGGGAAATCTACGGCTTCGATATCCCCGGTTAGTGTAATCTTGCAGCTGTTAAAGACGAAATAGATGTACAATCAGAGCGATTTTTGGGCATATGACTATTGTTTCCAAGCGAGAAAAGCGGGTTTTCGCTTTTAGATTACCGTTCCGATGAATAACTGATGAAGAATTTTTTTAACGCTGACATATCCAAAACGGATCCCTTGATTAGCAACGCCATTGATAACGAGGTACGGCGCCAGACCGACGGGCTGGAGCTGATCGCGTCTGAGAATTTTGTTTCAGAGGCCGTGCTTCAGACGATGGGCACGGTTTTTACGAACAAGTATGCCGAAGGCTATCCCGGAAAGCGTTACTACGGCGGGTGTGAATTCGCCGACGTTGTCGAGCAGGAGGCGATCGACCGGGCAAAGGAGATCTTTGGGGCGGAGCATGCCAACGTTCAGCCTCATTCCGGAGCGCAGGCAAACATGGCAGTGCTGATGACCGCTCTCGAGCACGGTGATCAGATCCTCGGAATGAACCTCTCGCATGGCGGGCATTTGACGCACGGCCACCCGTTGAACTTTTCGGGGATAAATTACAAAGTTGCGGATTACGGCGTTAACAAAGAAACCGAACAGATCGATTATGACGAATTGCGGAGAAAAGCCGAGGAAAGCCGGCCGAAACTGCTCATCTGCGGCGCCTCGGCATATCCCCGAACGATCGATTTCACTCGCATCGGTGAGATCGCACAGAGCGTGGGGGCAAAGGTCATGGCGGACATCGCACATATCGCCGGACTCGTAGCCGTGGGGCTGCATCCATCGCCGGTTCCGCATTGCGAATTCGTAACAACGACGACGCACAAGACGCTTCGCGGTCCGCGCGGCGGACTTATTTTATGCCGGGACGAATTCGCGAAGGACGTTGACCGCAGCGTTTTTCCGGGCGTGCAGGGCGGCCCGCTGGTGCATATCATCGCGGCAAAAGCCGTGGCATTCGGCGAGACGCTTAAGGGCGATTTTAAGACTTATCAGCAGCAGATCTTGAACAACGCCAAAGCTTTGGCGGACACACTCGGCGCTGCGGGCCTTCGTCTCGTATCGGGCGGTACGGACAATCATCTTTTGCTTGTCGACGTCTTTATGGACGGCAAGGGAATTACCGGCAAGGTCGCCGAAAAAGCGCTCGACGGAGTTCAGATCACGGTAAACAAAAATACGATCCCTTTTGATACGAACAAGCCCTTTGTCGCGTCGGGAATAAGGCTCGGAACGCCAGCGCTTACGACCCGAGGTATGAAAGAAACAGAAATGCGCGAGATCGGCGACCTTATCGCCGCGATCGTGCTCGAGCCCGAATCAGACGAGGTCAAGAAGCGTGTAAAACACGATGTCGCCGAATTAACGTCGCGGTTTCCGATGTATTCAAAACGTCTGAAAAGAGATCGGTTCGAAGTGACTACATCCACCTAAATTGTGTGTAAGCATACAGAAAGGCTCTGGTATTAGGTTACCAAAGCCTTGTTTGTCCTTCAAGGATATTTTATTCCGTATCGGTTTCGTTTTCCCAGTCGAACTGGTCGAGCACCTCGCGTGCCTCTTCCGAATCATACTCGAAAGCCTTCTGTTCCAAGGCGTTGGCAGCAATATCCGCATACAGTGAATCGTCAAGAAGCGGCGTGATCGCCGTGATCGGCAGCAACGCGAGCGTTTCATAAGCGATCGCGCGGATCTGCGGTGCTTCCGTCTGGCGAACGACCTCGGCGATCTCGCCGGCGGAAAAATGGTCGGAAAGCCGATCGGCGAGTTTGTCGAGCTTGTTGTAGTCGTGTCTGGCGATCGCGCGTTCAGCGAGCTGGATAAAAACTTCGGCGGACCCGCTTTGAGCCTCGAGAACCCGAACACACGTTTCTGCTAATTCACTAAGTTCGGAGAGCTTATCGGCACTGAGCGCAGTTTTCGAGCTCCTAAATTGAGCATCGAGCGCGGTCAGCAAACGGCTCAGTTCCCAGTCGGCATGAGCGTCGTACGAAAATTTTGAATTAGAGGCGATAGGAGAAGCGGCGCCTGGAGATTTCAATACTCCGACCAGCATTTTCCGCGTAATCGGCCGAAGACCTTCCCAAACGGTTGCTACTCCGGCACCTAGATCTTTGATCATCATGTCAACAGTTTCAATTTTCTACCTGCCGGCACACCTTGTCAAGCTTCATTGATTCAGTCCCGGGAACCCTGTATCACCACGGCCGTAACACAAATCGTTAGTGAGAACGGTCGGGAACGGCAGCGTTTAGCATGTTTTCCTCGACGTCGGAAAGAATATCTTCCCGCTCGCTATCGCTCACATCGTCCGCGATCACCTTTACGAGTGCAAACGGCAAGCTCGTCAAACGCCGCAGTTCCCACGCTTCGGTACCGGGAAGCGATGTACGCGAGAACCAGAGAGCATCGATCCCGGACGAGACAGCGTGCACGCCTGCGGGAAGTGATGACGGCGAGGTGTCTGGATCTGAATTCAAAACACGACGGAGGACCCAGCCGTGTTTCTCATATTGCGCGACGATTTCGTTTAACATCGTAGGTTCGATCATCTTTTCGGCACGAGCATCGGTTTTACGGAGTTCATTTTCGAGTTGGACATTACGTTCAAGTTCGAATTCGAAAATGGAGCCACTTCCTGAGGGCCTTTGCCCGCCGCGTTGGCAGCTTCCTGCTCGATCACCGCTCGGCCCTCGCCAGGTGACTTAAATGTGCCCTTGAATACATCGCCCACAGCGAGTTTCCAGCCCGTTTCCTCCTTCACGTACGGCAGGTCTTCCCATGTCGCATCCTTCACGTTACGTACCTCGATCGCCCCCATATTTCCGTCGATCCGCTCGTCGCGGATCTCGGGCAGGGAATCTGCGAACGTCGTCGCGGTAAATCCGTTCTCGTAGACCTTTTCGACCGGGGATTTTTGTTTTTCCGCGGCGAAAACTGCAAGGTCTTTCGTTGCGCCGCTCACTTGATTTTTAATGGCGTCGGTATTCTTGGATTTCACGGCTGCGAAGAGCAGTTTATAGCTTTCAGTCGGCGACGAACCGGAAGAAACGGCTCCGGAGTCTGGGGTCTCAGTCTTGTTACAGGCGAAGCCGAGAAAGACAAAGAAAGCCAGCAGACTTATCAGTGAAATTATGCGCATATTATTAAAAAGGGACGTTCGCGCCGTCACAGTTATCCGTGAATTATAGGTGCGCAGCGACAAAAAGTAAATTTGGCAATGATTCGCGAGACAGTGCGTATCATTTACTAAATTTGCCGCCGCGCTTATGCTTTAACCAACATAGGAGGCAATTCGTTCGCCGATGAAACAATGTCCGGCTTGTCGATCGCAGTACACGGATGACACTCTAAAATTCTGCCTGCAGGACGGGACTCCGCTGGTTTCCCTCGGCGACGTCGGCTACGGCGAGACCGAAACAGTCGTCTCGAGCAGGGCACTGCCGACGAATCCGGTGATACCGTTTGAGTCCGACGTGCTCGCCGTGCCCGCGAAAAAACAGAATACCGGCCTCATCGTTGCCGTCACGGTAATGTCCACGCTCCTGCTTTTCGGCATGATCGCGGCCGGTTATTACATATCGACACGCGGCGGACGGCAGGAAACTTCACGCGTCAACGTCAATGCGGTCCCTTATATCGCGGCGAACGAAAACGTCCGGCCGACTCCACCTACCACGCCGAGCCCGACGCCCCCGCTCTCAAACGTTAACGTCAACACTTCTCAAACCCCGGACAGCGGCGAGATCTCGCGCGAGGTCACCAAGGCGATCGCGGGTTGGAAGTCCGAAACCGAGTCGCTCGATCTCGACAGTCTCGCCGAACGCTATGCCGATTCCGTCGACTATTATCACAATAACCGGGCCAGCCGCGAATTCGTAAAGGATGATAAGGATCGGGCCTTCTCCAGATACGATTCGATAAACCTTGAGATCAGCAACATAAAGATAACCGCGAACACCTCGGATACGGCCACGGCAGAATTCGACAAAGCTTGGGTCTTTGACGGGGACGGGCATTCGGAGGGAAAGGTTCGAAGCCGTTTAACGCTCAAAAAGGTTGCAGGAAAATGGCTCATCAGCGGCGAGCAGGATATAAAGGTGTACTAAGGATGAAAGCCCTGCGTGTCGCGGATGGTCGGGCAGTCGTTATCGGGCACGAAATGCCCGATGAAGCGGGCGAGTGTCTCGTAAGAGTTTCCCGATCCGGAATCTGCAACACGGACCTCGAGATAGTTCGCGGCTATGCGGGATTTCGGGGAACGATCGGGCATGAGTTCATCGGCGTTGTTGAGCAAACTCCGAAAGGCAGTCAACTCATTGGCAAACGGGTCGCTGGTGAGATCAACGTCGGATGCGAACAATGTGCTGTCTGTCTGTCCGGTGACGAGCGTCATTGCGCATATCGTACGGTTCTGGGTATTAAGGGCCGCGATGGTGCACATGCGGAATACCTTAGTCTTCCTGAGCGCAATCTGGTAGAAATACCGAAGAACGTTTCAGATGAACGAGCGGTGTTTCTTGAACCGTTGGCGGCTGCTTGCGGGATAATCGAGCGGGTCGACATCGATACAGATACTAAGGTCGCCGTTATCGGCGATGGAAAGCTCGGAATATTGTGCGCGCGATCCCTGCGAGCGAGGTCGGGCAGCATAACGATGTTTGGAAAACACCGAAGAAAACTCGCCCTTGCTGAAAAGAGCGGAGCCACTGTTTATTTCGCAACCAAGGTCGCTTCGCACGCGCGGACTTTCGATGTCGTTGTAGAGGCGAGCGGCTCTGAATCCGGTTTTGCGTGCGCCGTCGAACTCGTACGTCCAAGGGGAAAGATCGTGCTCAAATCGACGTTTTCGGGCCGGTCGGTGTGGGAGCCATCGCGGATCGTCGTGGATGAGATCTCGATCGTCGGTTCGCGATGCGGAAGGTTTCGGCCTGCGCTCGATCTACTGAGCAACGGCTTGGTCGATGTGTCGGATCTTGTCAGTGACGAATTCGCACTTTCGGACGGAGTTGCGGCCCTCGATCGTGCCGGCGAGCCGGGAGTGATGAAAGTTCTATTGAATATGCGTTGAAACCATCGTCGGCGGGCCCATCTGATATAATTGCTCGTAAAGCACGAACTTTGGCAGCTATGCATTACACATTTCGTAGAGTCTTGGGAAAAGCGGTGGTCGCCGCCGTAACGTTCGGGCTGCACGCGACGCCGATCTTGGCGCAGTCGACCGCAGGCAACGGCATAACCGGCACCACAGCGACGTTGCCCGAGCGTTTGTCCGATTCATTCGCCGCAATCGCCAAGAAGGTCGAACCCGCGGTTGTCAGCATTGAGAACAAAGGCCGTCTGACGGCTCCGATCTCCGGAGCTTCAGCCGGCGGCGATCTTCCCGATGACGTGATGGAGTATTTTCGGCGGCAAATGCCGCGACGACCGTCGATCTCGGTCGGCAGCGGATTCATCATCGATAAAGCGGGCCACATAATGACAAACGCGCACGTAATCAATGGCGCCTCGAAGTTGACGGTGACACTCGAATCCGGCGAGGAATATCCGGCGACGGTTGTCGGTTTCGATGACGAGACGGACCTTGCGGTTTTGCATATCGACGCGGCGAAGGACCTTCCATTCGTTAAGTTTGGCAATTCGGATATGGCACGTGTCGGGGAATGGGTACTCGGAATCGGCTCGCCGTTCGGACTAACGCGATCGGTGACGGCCGGTATCATTTCGCAAACGCGGCGGGAAACGACGAGCACGTCGTTCTTCCAAAAATTCATTCAGACAGACGCAGCGATCAACAAAGGCAATTCCGGCGGGCCGCTGGTAAACATGGACGGGGAAGTGATCGGAATTATTTCGCAGATCGCCACATCTACCGGTGATTTCAATGGCGTTGGATTCGCGTTTCCTTCAACCGAAGCGGCCGCGGTACGCGACCAGATCTTGCAGAATGGAAAAGTGCGGCGCGGCTATCTCGGAGCGGTGCTCGAATCGGTAAAGCCTGAATATGCAAAGATCTACGGCCTGACAGAAACAATGGGAGCGATCGTCATCGACGTTCGTTCTGATCGTGCCGGCCCAACACCTGCCGCTATTGCCGGTTTGCAGGCTGGTGACGTCATCGTGGAGTTCGCCGGCGAACATGTCCAAAGCGCCCAGGACCTGATAGCTCGTGTTTCGTCGAAGGCCCCGGGCGAGGCGATCAACCTTACGTATTATCGCGAAGCGGGCTCGGGAGTAGAGCGGAAGACCGCGTCTCTGAAACTGACCGAGCGGCCGCCGCAGCGGTCCGCTGTTAGCACTTCCTTAGAACCGACGTCTGTGGTCATCGAACCCAATCCTATCTCGCGGCCGTTCGGGTTGACTTTGGCCGAACCGACCGCCTCGGCAACCGCAAAATACAAGCTCGAAGGGTTGCGCGGCGCGATAGTGACAGACGTTGATCTTGAAAGCTACATCGCGGATGTGCGTCTGTCGAATGGCAACGCGGCACTCGTCGAGGGCGATCTTATCCAACGTGTGAACCGCGAACCGGTGTCCGATATCGCCAGCTTCATAAAGGTCGTTAAAAAACTGAAAAAGGGCGATCCCGTGGTGATGAACGTCCTCTATGCCGATCCATCGGCAAACACTCCACAGCTGAAAATAGTGCAGTTCACGGTTCAATAGAAACGGACAAATGCAGAGTCCCGGGTTCCGTGTCAGGTTATACGTCCCACTTGAGATATTGGACTTGGGATTCTAGACTTACGTTATGGCAAAAGCTAAAGAAGCAAAAACAAAGAAGTCGAGTGCGAAAGTATATCGCAATTTTATTGACGGTGACTGGGTCAAATCGTCATCGGACGAATGGTTCGACAACGTCAATCCGGCCGACACCTCCGATGTCATCGGCCGTTTTCCGCTTTCAAACGCGGATGACTTGAATGCAGCTGTCGACGCGGCCAAACGCGCGGCGATCAAGTGGCGACGGACGCCGGCGCCGCGGCGAGCTGAATTGCTCTTCCGCCTCGGTGAGATACTTCGTGAAAATAAAGATCCATTCACACGAGACATGATCCGTGAGATGGGCAAGGTCACGAAGGAAGCCGGAGGCGATGTTCAGGAAGCGATCGACTGCACATATTACACCGCGGGCGAGGGTCGTCGGCTTCACGGATTCACGACACCGGCGGAAATGCCCAACAAATTTGCGATGTGCGTCCGCCAGCCCGTTGGTTTGTGCGGATTGATCACGCCGTTCAATTTCCCGATGGCGATCCCATCGTGGAAGCTGATTCCGGCGCTCGTTTGCGGCAACACCGTCGTTCTCAAATCGGGTGAAGATGTGCCTTTGTCAGCGCTGAATCTCGTGAAAGCATGCGAACAAGCGGGCATACCGAAAGGCGTTGTTAATTTGATCAACGGCCACGGCGCCGACGTCGGATCGGCCCTTGTCAGCCATCCGGACGTTCGCTTGATCTCATTCACGGGTTCGACGAATACCGGCCGTGTGATCGCCGAACAATGCGCGCGGGATAATAAGATCGTTTCCCTCGAGATGGGCGGCAAAAACGCGATCATCGTCATGGACGATGCGGATATCGACAACGCTGTCGAAGGCTCTTTGTGGGGCGCGTTCGGCACGAGCGGCCAGCGATGTACGGCTTCATCGCGGCTGGTGGTGCACAACAAGATTTATAAACAGTTTGTCGAAAGGCTGGTCGAACGCGTGAAGAAGCTTCGTGTCGGAAACGGCCTCGACGCCAAAACCGAGGTCGGCCCGGTCATTCACGAAGAGGCGATGAACAATATTCTTCGCTACATCGAGATCGGAAAGAACGAAGATAAAGCGACTCTTGCGTGCGGTGGAAACCGCCTGACAAAAGGCGATTATAAAAAGGGCTGGTTTATCGAACCTACCGTCTTTTCGGACGTCGCTCCGGATCATCGTATCGCCCAGGAAGAGATCTTCGGACCGGTCACATCGGTAATTCCATTCTCGACTCTCGACGAGGCGATCGAGATAGTCAACGGCGTTAAATACGGCCTGTCCTCAGCGATCTATACTAACAACGTGAACAACTCGTTCTATGCAATGCAGGAGCTTTACACCGGCATCTGCTACGTCAACTCAGCGACCATCGGAGCCGAAGTTCACTTGCCGTTCGGCGGTACAAAGGGCACCGGCAACGGCCATCGCGAAGCCGGCACGCAGGTCCTCGACATCTTCAGCGAATGGAAATCGTTGTACATTGACTATTCCGGCAAGCTACAGAAGGCGCAGATCGATGTAGTCGACATCTAGCGCAATCATTACCGTCAAGGGCGTAACGTCGGCTGACGTCCTCTCGCACGAAGCCCCCTGCTTATCCGATGGCACGGTGTGCCCTGCTCGACGCATCATGAGATTCTCTCAAACAAGAGAGACGTGGTTCCCGATCCATTCGCCGGTGCGCAACGGCCATCGCGGCGGCTCAGAAGTTAAAGAGGCCAAAAACCCGGGAAACTCACATTCGAATAAATTATGTGCGGACGAACTTCACAGGCCGAGATCATGGCCTATAAAGAGAAAATTTATGAATGGCTGCAGCCGGAAGCGTTCATTCCCCGACGGAATCTGCGGCCGACGGAGCCGGCCTGGATCGTGGCCCGGCGTAGCGATGGAATGATAAAGACGATTCATGCGCGGTGGTGGTGCCAGTGGGATGGTGCGCGTAAGTTCGAGGCAAAATATCCGACCTTTAATGCCCGCGTGGAAACAATGCATGATAAAAAACTTTGGCCCGACCTGCTGGAAAAAGGAAAACGCTGCATTCTGCCTATAGACAGCTTTTATGAGTGGCCGGTTAAGGGAAAGGGCCTTCCCCCTGTTGAGTTATTTGTAAAGGGACGCGAACCTTACGCCCTTGCGGGGCTTTGGAGCACATGGTACGCGGGCGCGGAGACACGCTATTCGTTTACGACTTTTACCACGGAGCCGAATGAATTCATGAAGCCGTTCCACGAAAAAGCGATGCCGGTCATCCTCAGCGGCGTCGACGAGCAAAAGCTCTGGCTGATTGAGGGCGACGAAGAACTGTTACGGCCGTTTGAAGGCGAGATGCAATTCGACCAACTGCCCGACACTCTTGAACATCTCTACCCCGAAGAGACCAAAAATACTGTGCTTGACGCATAGCGCGAACGCTGAGCAAACTTTCGCGCTTGTAAAGATCCTACGCACGTAAGCCGAATGGTCCTGTCCCTTTCCGGCGCGGCCGAATCGAGAAAAGAATGGAAAGGGCGTTTTTCAACGTCCTCTTTTGTTTGGTTTAAGCAGCAGACTGGTAAGCTCGTTGAAACGAGCTGAATTTTGGTTACCAATTCACCATCCCGTAAACGAGATTCCCAAAAAGTTGCTCTACCATTTAGAAAATCGCGTGAAACATCGTAAAATTAGTGTTTATCGCCAATTCTTATAACAATTTAATTTTTCGGAGAGTCTAATTATGAAGATCGGTCTACCAAAGGAGATCAAAGACAATGAATACCGCGTTGGGCTGACGCCGGCGGGTGTTAATGCATTAGTTAATTCTGGACACGAGCTTTTCGTACAAAAGTCGGCTGGCGAAGGTTCTGGATTTACCGACGAGCAGTATGTAAAAGCCGGCGGAAAGATCGTCGATTCCGCAGATGACGTCTGGGCTACGGGCGACATGATCGTCAAGGTCAAGGAGCCGGTCGCACCCGAATATCCGCGAATGCGTGAAAATCAGCTGCTTTTCACTTACCTGCACCTCGCACCGGAGCTTGAGCTGACCAAACAGATGCTCGAACGCAAGGTGACGGGCGTCGCCTACGAGACTATCACCGATAAGCAGGGAAGGCTGCCGCTTTTGACGCCGATGTCAGAGGTCGCGGGTCGTATGTCCGTTCAGGTCGGTGCGACTTTCCTCGAAAAAATGAATGGCGGACGCGGAATTCTGCTCGGCGGTGTTCCGGGAGTGCCGGCGGCTAATGTCGTGATCATCGGCGGCGGGATCGTCGGTACCGAAGCGGCGAAAATGGCTGTCGGCCTCGGCGCAAAGGTCACCATTATCGACCGTAATCTTGATCGGCTTCGCCAACTCGACGATATTTTTCTTTCCAAGGTTCAGACGCTCGCTTCGTCGCGTTACGCGATTGAAGAAGCCATCTCGCACGCCGATCTCGTTATCGGCGCAGTTTTGGTTGTCGGCGCGGCCGCTCCGAAACTGGTTACACGTGACATGTTGCACCTTATCCCGAGCGGTGCGGTGTTGGTCGATGTGGCAGTCGATCAGGGCGGATGTTTTGAAACCACGCACGCAACTACGCACTCCAACCCGACGTATTATGAAGAAGGCGTTCTCCATTACTGCGTCGCTAACATGCCCGGCGCAGTTCCGCGTACGTCAACGTTTGCATTGACGAATGCCACACTGCCATATGCTCTGGATCTCGCTAACAAGGGCTTCGAGCGTGCGATCGCCGATGACGAAGGACTTCGCGAAGGCGTAAATACGTATACAGGAAAGCTTACCTATGAGGCAGTCGCAACGTCTCAGAATCTCGAGTACACCGATCTGTCGAGCATTCTCGACCTGAAATCTGCGTCAGCTGCATAGCTGGCGGGCATCGAGTTTTGCCCGCGGTTTACGCGAAAGTACGCGAAGGGGAAGAGTACAGACTCTTCTATTCGCGTCTTCTCGAGTAAGTCGTGGGCATATTCGTGTTGGGATTGATACACTAAGTATTTTCTGGTCATGTACGAATTTGCAGTAACACCGGCTGTCACACAGCTTCGCCGACCGGGCGTGATAATTACGGAAGTCGCCCCGAAGAGTTTGGCGGAGGAGCTGGAGCTTTCGCCAAGCGACCGGATAATTCGTGTAAATGGCCGGGCAGTGCGTGATTATCTCGATTTTCGCTTTCAAACAGCGGGTGAGACCGAGCTCACGTTTCGGGTAAAGAAATCGAACGGTGAAACACAGGAGATCGAATTCGACCGTGGTGAAGGCGAAGATTTCGGCCTGATGTTCGAGCAGATCGTGCCGCGGCAGTGCGCGAACGAATGCCTGTTCTGTTTCTGCAAAGGCAATCCGGAAGACGCGCGTCCGTCGCTCTTTGTCCGCGACGAGGATATTCGCCTCTCATTTCTCTACGGCAATTACACAACTCTTAGCTCGATCACGGAAGACGAGATGAACCGTATCGTCGAGCAGCGCCTCTCGCCGCAATACGTCTCCGTTCACGCGACCGACTTGAAAACACGCGCGTACTTGCTGGGCGTTGATGAAGAGCGCGCGGACATCGACGCCAAACTTCAAAGGCTGCTCGATAATGACATCGAACTGCACGCCCAAGTCGTCCTTTGTCCCGAGATAAATGATGGTAAGATCCTCGAGAAAACGCTTCGCGATCTGGCCGCACACTATCCAAAAGTCGTAAGTACGGCGGTCGTGCCCGTCGCTCTCACGCGATACAACACCGACGAACGCCTGACTCGCGTCACTCCCGAATTCTGCCGCAGAACAATTAAGGAAGTTGAAACGCTGCAAAAGGAATTCAGAAAAACGCTGGGGGTGACGTTTGCTTTTCTTGGCGACGAGATCTATGTAAAGGCGGGCGCGGAGATACCGTCGCGACGGCATTACGGAAATTATCCGCAGATAGAAGATGGCGTCGGCATGATCCGTTCGTTCTTGAATTCTTTTGAAAAGTTGCTTAACCGCAGAGACGCAGAGACGCGGAGAATAGAAAATGTGAGAACTCACCCGTCGGCGATCGTACCAAAAGCAAATACGGGCGCGATGATAACTGCGTCCCACGCAACGCTTAACGGGACTCTTCTTACCGGCGAAATGTTTGCACCGATACTTGCCGGACAGATCGACAAATATAACGAGCTTAGCGGTTCACGGCTGCGCGTTATCGCGGTGCCGAACACATATTTCGGCGGCGATGTCTCGGTTGCCGGGCTATTGAGCGGAAGGGACTACATCAACGTGAGGGATCAGATCGAGGGGGACTTCGTCATCATTCCGAAGCATACTATCAAGTCCGACGAACCGATCCTTATCGACGGCATGACATTCGACGAGCTGAAAGACAGCTTCGACGTTCCGATCTATGATCTGGATACAAACGAGTTGATCGATTTGCTCGCGGAACGCGCCTAGTGTCACGGCAAGCTCCAAATGAAGAAGGCACGAGAGTAGATCTGTCGTGCCTTCCTAAATTTATCGCCATCGGCCGACTTACTTCGTAAATTTGTAAACGATGACTCCGGTCACTTTTACTGGCACATTCGACAGGAGCGTTGGCGTAAACCTCGCGGACAAGGCTGCCCGTTCGGACGGTGCACGAAGCAGGGGATGGCCGCTTACTGCCTTTGCCGAGATCACGTTACCGTTTTCATCGATCGTGACTTGTACGTTCACCTCTCCCCGGGCGTTCATCATCTGTGCGGCCGCCGAATATGGCGGCTTAGGAAGGTACTTGGCGATTCCGTTCACGACGCCGATAGAAACCGGTGCTCGTTTGACAGCCGGGGCCGGCTTGATCGGCGGAGGAGTGGATTCTGTCGCCGTAGGCTCAGGTTCGGACGGTGCACTGCCGACGCGGCTGCTGGTGCCTGACGATCGATCGCCGAGCGATCCTACCGCCGGGCCCGATGCGTCGCTTTCGTGATTTCCCAAAATGAACGTACCAAGCGGCCGCGACTGAACGGTGTTTGGCACAGACGAGATAGTGGGCGGAACTTTCGTTGATTCCTGCACACGAAGCATATCAACCTGCCGGATCGCGATAGTTGAAACAGCGTTCTCCTGCGGCCGCGGTAAATCGGCCGGACGCGGCCTCTCGGGCGCGAGCGGTGCTAACACTTCCGCGATCTCAAAGTCTTCCGTGCCGAGACTGAAGTCCTGGGCAAATAGGCTGACGACCAGTCCCGCCGCGAACATTATCGCCAGTGTCGCCGTGGATAATAGAAAGTAACTGCGGCGAGCTGTCCGCGGCGCATCATACGAATTCGATTCGATCATCTTGTCAAACATTTCAAATCCCCCATTTCTGAAACCATTCAGGTGCCAACCGTCGAATAGTTAGACACCACCCAGGAGAGAATGTTCCCAAGCGGGCAACGCCATTTGTCGTCCAAGGTTTGACCGCGCTATATGTCGGGTATTAGACTTAAACCTAAGTAAGAATGAAGGGCGGAGAATAATAATGGGCGAAAATAAACGGGTGCTTTGCGTTGAAGATCATCCGGACACCTGCGAGCTGATCTCACACGTGCTCAAGGAATTCGAGGTTATCTCCGCAGGGACAAAATCCGAAGCGCTAGATGTGGCACGTTCGGAGAAATTCGCACTTATCTTGTTGGACTATCATCTTCCCGACGGGACCGGTGAGGAGATTTGTCACCTGATTCGCAGTTTCGATCAACGGACACCCATCCTTTTCGTTACGGGTTCGTCGCAATTTACCGAATCGAGAGCGCGTTCGATCGGAGCTCAAGGCAGGCTTCAGAAGCATCATCCCGAATTTACCGAAGAACTTCGTCAACGATCGCGCGAGCTTGCTTTGATCGACTAATCTTTCGGCGCAAAAAAAGGCCGAGACAGCTGCAAGTTGAAAAAACTCGAGCGTGTACCCATCAAGCACGTACGGGTATCAGACTTATGTCGATCGAAGCCAATCCAGTATTATTTCCAGCAGGGCTTTCAGCGGGGGTATCAGGATGGCTACAACAGCCGTTATCAGTACGGTACAAACAACGGGATGCGGGGTGGATATACTTAGCTCGATCCTTGGATCGATCCTGAATATCCAAATTTACTAAGAACAGTCAAGGCGCAAAAAAGCCTCGGTAAAACCTTCCCGAGACTTTTTTCTTTGTGCAAACGTGGTCTATCTCGCGTATCGCGTCACCGCTTGCTGAAAGGGCTTGGTAGCAGGCGGAATGTCGGCTATGGCGATCGGGCTCACGCCTGTCAGGAGATCCT
>JBBSGG010000010.1:0-66800 GCA_038254305.1 Pyrinomonadales bacterium | reverse complement strand
CGGCGATAACGCTGCGACGCTCGGCGTCGAGTTCGACAAATTTGTCGAGGCTGTCGGCGGGGAAATTGCGGTTAGAAAGCGCGGTCTTCACCGCGTCGAAATTTTCTCGTACGAAATTAAGATCTAACATTATTTGGTGTGCTCTTGCTTTTCGCCGCCAACTGCTCCACGGTCTTTTCGATCCTTTTCGCCCGAGTTTCAGGACGTTTTGCTTCATCGACAGCACGGGCGTATTCCTTTCTGTGGGTGTAACTGAGCTTTTCCCAAGCGGCGAAAAGTCCCGCTTTTTTTATCGCGGACTCAAGGTCATGGGGCACATCGACGGCCCGCGGTGCTTCATCGGCTTCGATCGAGACGACGATCTTATCGCCGGCTTTGATCCCGGCGGCCTCGCGAAAGGCCTTTGGAATTCCGAGCATGTATTTACCGCCCATTCTAACTATCGAACCTCGGTACAACGCGCCATTGATCTCGGCTTTTACGGGAACGCGTTTCGCGCCAAAAATCCCTTCTACATCGAACGGGATCGTGATGCCGGTAGCATCCAGTTTTGCGTGCTTTTCGAGCACGACCTCAATTGTTTGTTTCTCGGCCACGATTAACCTAAAATCTTAAATTCGCGTTGCAAAAGAATAGTCGAATTTAACAAAGTTAGTATGGCAAATAAAATTCGCAAAGCCGTTTTCCCGGCGGCCGGGCTCGGTACACGGTTTCTTCCGGCTACAAAAGCATCACCGAAGGAAATGCTTCCGTTGGTCGACAAGCCGCTCATTCAGTACTCGGTGGAAGAGGCAGTGGCTTCCGGTATCGAATCGATATTGATAATCACGGCACGTGACAAAGCCGCGATCGAAGATCATTTCGACATTTCTTTCGAGCTCGAGCAGATACTTCTTCAAAAGGGAAAGCAGGATGTTTTCGAAATGGTCCGCGCGATCAGCGATATCGCAAAGATATCGTATACGCGGCAGAAGGAAGCTCTGGGGCTTGGCCATGCGATCTATCAGGCTAAGGATTTTGCCGGGGACGAACCCTTTGCCGTATTGCTCGCCGATGACGTCATTGATGCCGAGGTTCCTGCACTGAGGCAGATGATCGACGTCTTCGAAAAGTACGATGCGCCGGTGATCGCGACCATGCAGGTCGCGGGCGAAGCGATATCGCGTTTTGGCGTGATCGATGCGGACGAGGTCGAACCCGGCGTTTTCCGTATCAAGGACATGGTCGAAAAACCGCCTTTTGCGGAAGCACCGTCCGATCTCGCGATAATCGGGCGTTACATCTTTACCCCGGACATTTTCGCAGCGATCGAAAAAACTGAACCGGGAGCGGGCGGTGAGATACAGATCACCGACGCTATGCGCGGCCTTTTGAAGACGCGGCCGTTCTATGCCGTCAAGCTCGAAGGCACGCGCCATGATGCAGGCGATAAACTCGGATTTCTGATCGCGACGGTCGAATTCGCACTGAAACGTCCGGATCTGGCAGACGATTTTCGAGCGTATCTGAAAGGTCTCGATCTATGAACGCGACTTTATCGCCAATACTGACTGGATGATGATCAAAACGACCACGCTGAAAAAAAGGACGAACATTCCGGATCGAAGATTCGAGTAACGACTCGAAACAAAGCCTATCGAATAGGTAACGACGGCGGCACCGAGCGTGCCGGCCAGGAATAGCGGTGTTGCTCGTTTCATCGCCGCACTTCCGAAGATACGATAAAAGCGCGAAACGTTCGTAGGAAAAATTGAAGACGTGCCGAGTCCGGCGACGGCGGAACCCACGCTGAGTGTCAGTACGTCTTTCGCAACGATCGTGATGATCATCCCGATCAACGTCACGGCGAGGCTCGCGAGCAGCATCTTGTTTTCGTTGAGAAACAGAAAGAATAGCGGGGCAACAGCTCGCCCGATAACGAAACATAAGAAGAACAGAAAGGTCGGCGAAAAGATCCCGATATGTTCAGAGCCTTCCAATCGGGCCGCATACGTCGTCAGCCAGCCGCCCATTCCGCTTTCAAACCCGACGTGAATCAAGTTGAATGCGGCGATCGCCCATGCCGCAAACGTCGTCCAAATCGGGATATCGACCGCATTGATATCCGCCGTAGACTCGGCAGCACCAATTGCCGGTTTCGGTTTCAAAAGAAAAACGAATGCCGCAAAAAGGATGGAACCGCTTGATACGATCGTCGTCGTCAACGCGATCGTCGTTCCGCCGGCGGTCACATCGACGAATGGCTTGCAGATTATTGCTCCGACGCCCCAGCAAAAATTCAGCACATTCAATGCCGAAGCAGATCTCTTGGGATTCATTTCCAGAATAAGCAGGTTGATCGCCGGCAGCGTCATCCCGATCCCGAAGCCGTTTACCAGGAATGCGAGCAGTACGATCGGATACGATTCCGCGTTCATCCCGAGAATTCCGGCACCCATCAGCATTCCCCCGATCCACCCGGCATCGGCTAGCCGTCCCCGTCGACCGAACCATCCGTTTGAAAATGTGCCCGCAAGCGACCCTGCGAACTGCGCCTGAAAAAAATACCCAAGATGCAGGTCGTCAAGAGCAAAACGCCGGGCGAGGATCGGCAGCACCTGGCCGATAAGAACGGTGGCAATTCCCGACAAGAAAAAAAGCACGTGAAAAGCGGCGTTGAGAAATCTAGATCTACCGCGCGGCACTCGCATTGTCGGCTATTGTGAACAAGTTGGGCGTAAAAGACCAATCGGCCGATAATCAGAAGGTCGGATAGATAAAAAGCGGCCCGTTAGGTAAAATCGAGTTTGCTTTTCGATCGTTTAATATGACCAAAAGATGCCTCTAGCAGCAATTGACGACGCTGTCGAAGACATTCGGCACGGGCGTATGATCATAATTGTCGACGACGAAGACCGTGAAAACGAGGGCGACCTCGTCTGCGCGGCCGAGCTTGTAACGCCCGAGATAATTAGCTTTATGGCGATCCACGGCCGCGGCCTGATCTGCCTGCCCCTGACGGAGGAGCGGTGCGACGAGCTGAATCTGCCGCCACAGACGAGCGACAACACCTCGAGCATGGGCACTGCGTTCACCATCTCGATCGAGGCCCGCGAAGGCGTTACGACAGGCATTTCGGCTGCAGATCGTGCCCGAACGATACTAACGGCGGTCGATCCGGCCACAACGCCGGGCGATCTAGCACGTCCCGGACACGTTTTCCCGCTCCGTGCAAAACGCGGCGGCGTGCTTGTACGAGTCGGCCAAACCGAAGCCAGCGTCGATATTGCCCGCATTGCCGGTCTCAAACCGGCGGCGGTGATCTGCGAGATCATGAACGACGACGGTACGATGGCGCGCATGCCGGAGCTTGAGATATTTGCGGAAAAACACGGCTTGAAGATCATATCGGTAGCCGATCTTGTCCGATATCGTATCGAAAAGGAGATGCTCGTTCGGCGGATCGTCGAGACCGACCTTCCGACCGTCCACGGCGTTTTCCGTACCATCGTTTACCAGAACGAAATGAACGGCGAGACGCATCTGGCGCTCGTGATGGGCGACGTATCGGAGACAACCGAACCCGTACTTGTCCGCGTCCAAACGGAGAACGTCACATTTGCGATGTTCGGGTCGACTCTCGGCGAGGCTTCCCGGGCGATGCAAGCCTCTCTCCAGAAGATATCCGACGAAAAAAAAGGCGTTGTTCTGTATCTGCGGCAGCGTGAAAACAACCTCGATCTGGTAAACCAGCTCAAAACCTATGCGCTGATGCAGGAGAAAGGAGTTGATTTTCAGGCGGCGAAACGCGAAACTGGATACGGAAAACTACACGATTACGGTATCGGAGCGCAGATACTCAAAGATCTCGGGGTAAAGATGATTCGCCTCCTCTCGAACCATCCGCCAAAGATAAACGCCCTCGAAGCCTTCGATCTGGAAATAACGGAAACTGTAAGCTTTTGACGCGCCGTCTGCGGCGCGCGTCCTGAACAAATGCCGGAAGAAAACGAACAAAGGGGAGAGGATGAGGTGGTTAGCCCGGAGGAAATGGCTGGCGAAGAAACTCATCAGGAGGCTCGCAGACGCTATTTCACGCGGAAAAACGCAGTGATATCGTCGGCAGGGCTCGGCGTTCTGCTGATTCTTGGCGTCATTCTCACCGTCGTTTTCTATCGTTACGGCGTTTTTGATAACTACGTAAAGACACAATTTGTCGCGAAAATGGCTGACATTGGGATCGTGTTCGACGCCGATGTCTTTCGCGTTACGGTCGCCCCACTCGAGCTCGAACTGAAAAACGCTACATTCAACGACAAGGTGACTGGGGAAAAACTTTTCACCGTCGAGGAAGCTCATCTCGGATTGAGTGTCCAGAACCTGTACGCCTGGCAGCTAAGCCGCGATATCAAGCTCACCTCGACCGACCTCCGCGGCGCCGAGGTGTGGGTGAAATTTGATAAGAACGGAAAGTCGAATTTTTCAAATCTGACGTTCGTCGAAGATCAAAGCGGCACACGCGTCAATTTCAAGTACGACTCGGTGAATTTTACGCTTCGCGACAGCGTTGTTCACTTCGGTGATGTCTCGCGAAAGATCTCGGCCGATGCGAAAAACGTCCAGTTCTTCCTGCAACCGGTCGACTCCGCAGTTCCCGATGAACAGAAACGCTACAACATAGACATCACTGCAACGGATTCGACCTTTGTTTACGACGATCGTTCGCTGGAAAAGATCGATCTTCGTGCGAAGGCAATTGCGGACCGCAACGGTGCCGACATAACCGAACTAAAGATCGACACTCCCATCGGCTCGACCGTCATGAACGGAAAGCTGACAGACTGGACATCGGTCAAATACGACCTCAACGTCGAATCAACTGTGGATCTCACCCAGACGTCGAGCATCTTCCCGCTCGGAACGTCGATTCGCGGGATCGGCAATTTCAAAGGCAGGGTTATCGGCGAAGGCGAAACCTATAAGGTCGACGGCACTATAGATTCCGAGTCGCTGACCGCCGCGGGCATTTATCTAAAGGCGTTGAACGTAGCGGCGACCGTCGAAGGCACGAATTCAAACTATGAAGCAAACGGCAAAGCGGTCGCTCAGCTTCTGACCTTCGGCGATTTTCGGATCGATTTTCCCCGGCTCACCGGGAATGTTCGTGGTTCGGGTACGGATTTTCGTTGGGTAGGTGAGCTGCAGGCCGCGGCAGCCAAATCGAGATCGCTAACACTCGGCGGGCTTTTTCTTTCGGACGCCGTCGCTGAATATAAGGACCGCGAGCTTACGGCAACCGCGGGCACGGGACGGGCGCAGAAATTCGTGGTCGGCAATGCGGACTTTGATTCAGTAACCGCACGGAACCTTCGGATATCGACCGCAGGCGGTGCTACAACTCTCGCCGCTTCGAACGCGACGGCCGGACGAATGACGACGAAGACGATCCGGCTGAACGGCGTTAATGGAAGCAATGTCCGTGTGAAAAACAGCGGAAGTCAGACCGATGTGAATGTCGCTGGTCTTACGGCCGCTTCCGCTGATATCAAGGGTTCGCATTTATCAAATGTGCGCGCCGATTCATTTGCCTTGACCAACCGCTCAAATGCGACCGACCTCGAAGCGAAGAACTTGCGCGCGGCGAGTCTGAACGCAAACGGCGTGCGGGTAGCTGGTCTCGATGCATCGGCCCTGAACGTTCACGACACGCCGGGCGAGACGACCGTTTATTCGGACAGGCTTCGTGTGGCAAGCGTAACGTCTGACGCGGCCACCCTCGGCAGCCTAAACATCGGTGGAGTTCGCCTAACGATCCGGCAGGGAACGGTTCGCGGTACGTCAAGCGACATCGACGCGGGCCGCGTCGCACTAAACAAAACGTCGGTTTCGAGTGGCGGCAGCCTTGAGGGCGTCAAGCTGGCAAAGCCTGTTTTCGTGCTCGAACCATCGGGACGATATCGCGTTACCGCCGACATGAGCCTCGGCAGCGGCATAGTCGGAGAAATTCCGCTCGGTGCGGCAACGGCATCGGTCACCGCGAGTAACGAGCGCGTCGAGCTGAACAATCTGAATGCTTCGGTGATGAACGGCGTACTTGACGGAAAGGCCGTGATCGCTTTTAACCGCAGGGGAACATCGACGATCAACGCGAAATTTACGGGCCTCGATCTTTCGAAGATCGCGGCGATCCAAGGCGGGCGTGTGATCCCGTTCGAAGGCCAGACGAACGGCACAGTCGATCTGACGTTTTTGGGAACGGACTTTAGGACGGCGAGCGGCACTGTTAAAGCGGACATCGCGGCCAATGCGGGCGATGCTGCAAGCGGGCTTGTCCCCGTGAACGGCCGCGTAGAGGTTTCGGCGACAAACGGGCTTTTCAACGTCGATTACGCAAAGCTGTACACGCCGAAGAGCGAGTTGAACGCTACGGGCCGCTTTGACCTTCGCGAGAATAATTCCGATCTGACCGTCGCACTAAATTCGACTGACGCGTCCGAGGTCGATCGATTGGTGCGCGTTCTCGGCTTGTCGCCGTCCCTTCAGCAGCAACTCGATTCGATGGACGCGGCACTTGCCGGAAATCTGACATTCAATGGAAAATTGACCGGCAATTTTTCCGATCCGACTATCGACGGAAAGGCTGCGCTCGGCTCGCTTGCGCTTCGCGGCCGCGACCTCGGCTCAGTGTCGAGCGACATTTACGTTTCGCCGGCGGGCGTCGAGCTGCGGAACGGGAAACTCACCGAGCGTGACGGCGGGGACATCGCGTTCACAGTAAGCGTTCCGACGGGCGGCGCTAACAACATAAGCGTTCAGGCGACGCTCCGAAATATCGATGCCGCGAATTTGATCGCGGCGCTTCCGATCGAAAACTATCTGCCGGTCGGAATCAGGGATTTCAACGCTCAGACGTCGGGAACCGTAAACATCACGGGCCTGCCGAACAATGCGAATGGATCGATCGATCTCAATTCAACAAGCGGTTCGGTGTCGGGCCAGTCATTCGATACATTCCAGGCGAAGGCCGTTTTCAATGGCACTGCGATCGATCTTGCAAATCTCGAGCTTCGTTCGGCCGACGGTTACGTCAAAGCAAAGGGTACGTACGATCGCGCATCGACGGCGTTCGATTTCGACCTTGAGGGCAAAGGCGTGCAAGTTACTGCGATTCGCAATCTCTTCCCGCAGAATGACAGCATTCCGGGCATTACGGGAAGCGCGGATTTCGTTGCAAAAGCTACCGGGCAGACCGATCGCACGTCGAGCTATAACGTTACATTTAGCGGTACTGCGCGTAATGTGCTCGTTAACGGCAACACCTTTGGTGAGATAGGATTTAAGGGCAATACCACGAACCAGGTACTTAATGCCGATCTGACCGCCACGCTTGACGGCCGGCCGCAGATGTTAACGGCAACCGTGAACTTCGGCGACGAAAACCTGCCGTTTCACGTCCAGACCGACTTCGATCAGACGCCGCTTGCGCCGTTTGTCGCCTTCATACCGCAGCTCAACGGCATTTCGATCACCGGCACCGGCACGGGCCGGGTGGAATTCGGCGGAAATCTCTCGAAAAAGGACGCGAACGGAAACGCCGCGTTCAGCAGTGAGAATCTGACAGGCACCGCCCGCTTTACGCAGCTTGCGTTGCAGATCCAGGACACGCCACTGGTTTCCACCGAGCCCGTCGTTATCAGCTTTAATCCGCGCGAGATAAATTTCGAATCGGCAAGATTTTCGGGCGGAGGTTCCAATGTCGTCATCGCGGGTACCAAAGCCATCACTGCCGACGGAATAAACAATTTCTCTATCGACGGCCGTCTGAATCTGAGCCTTCTGAATGCGTTTCCGGGATTAGGGTCGGCCGATACCTTTTTCGGCGGTTTTGCCACTGTTTCGGTCCGTCTTGCCGGCCTTAACAGGACAGCGAAACTGAACGGTACCGCGACTCTCGACAATGCATCTGTCGCTACCTTCATCAGCACGGGCCGTCTGACTTTCGACCGTTTGCAGGGACGAATACTTTTCTCGGCGGATCAGGCACAGATCGACGAAATTCACGGATATCTCGGCGGCGGCAAATTCGTGGCAAGCGGCGGCGCTCTTTTCGGTGAGAATCTTAAGCTTGACTCGTTCCGTCTCGGCATTACCGGCACGAACGTTACGGTTCCGCTCCCGGAGGATTTCATCACGACCGGCGACGCGAAACTCGAGATCTCAGGGCGGCGTTCCGGCACCGTGCTTCGAACGCTGATCGCGGGAAATATTCTCGCCCGACGCAGTCTGTTCACCAAAGATATCGATCTTTCGAATATCGTCGGAGCCAGGCGCGAAGGGTCGCTTACTGCCGGTTCTGAATCGATTTTTGCCCCGAGATTCGATCTTTCCATCGAGGGACGTGACGCTCTTGTAGTCAAAAACAATATTGCCGATCTGACCGCCTCGGTTTCACTTCGCGTCACAGGCACAACCGATAACCCGCAGATCTCGGGCCGCATTACCGCGGATAACGGCACCGTGTTTTTCCGCAAAGATCGTTATATCGTCCAGCGCGGCGTGCTCGAATTTCCGCCCGATACATCGATCGAACCGGTCATAAGTCTTCAGGCGGAATCGGAGATCGGCGGCTATCAGATCTTCGTCAATTTGTCCGGTCCGCTGACGGACACCGAGCTGCTCAACGCAACCGTTCGTTCGAGCCCGGCATTGCCGCAGGCAGATGTAATCTCGCTGATCACAACCGGCAACCTTTCGAATACCGGATCGGGTATACCGACTGTCGCCCAGACGGGTATAAATACGGCCGCCGAGATACTCACGGACACGATAATCAATAACCCGGCGCGCAAGGCGACTGACAAACTTTTCGGGCTGAACGTATTCGAGATCGATCCGATCATTTCAGGACAGCGGCTAAATCCGTCGGCGCGGCTTACGGTCGGCAGACAGATAAATAACAACTTGCGTGTAACGTATTCGACAAATCTATCGCAGGATCAGAACCAGGTCCTTGCGCTCGAGTACCGCGTTTCCAACAAGCTTTCCTTTGTCGCACAATACGAGCAGCGGTCGCTGAGCAATGTAACGCGCAACCGCGATAATTTCAGCTTTGAGGTGAGATTCAGGAAGAGATTTTAAGATCTCCAACGCATCGATGTCAGTGAACAAGAGGGAAGAGAATAGTTTGAAAGGCGGATCGCCGCAGCAGGCGGCCAGCCGACGGCGGCGCGTTTTCTGCAGCCGGGCAGTGTGCTTGTTTATTATCGTTCTTGCGTGCACGGTTGCGGGATTCGCTCAACGGACGGATTTCGAAAACCGTCCGATCTCCGATGTCGTGATCGCGTTCGAAGGCACCGATCGTGATGCGGTTACAAGTGAACAATTCCACCGGGATGCTGTCGATGCGCTAGGGACGACCTATTCGGCCGTTCGTATCCGCGACGCGATCGACCGGCTTTATCGTACGCGGGAGATCGCAAACATTTCCGTCCAGGCCAGCGAAGCTGCGAACAACGCCGTGTCTCTTCGGTTCGTTATCAAGCGAAAGACGCAGGCCAAACGCGTGACGATCCGGATCGTGCCCGAAAAATCGAAGGATGTTACGGAAGCGGAGCTGCTGTCGAAATTGAACCTACTCGACCCGGGCGCTGCGGTCACCGACCAGGCTCTTCGCAACAATGCCGATCTGATCCTTGAATACCTTCGCGATCGGGGTTTTTTCAAAGCCGAGGTCACGTTTTCCCAACAGCCGCTGCAGAATGACAACGAAGCAGCCGTTACTTTTGTCGTTACGCCGAACGCGCGGGCGACGGTGGATAAGTTTGTCACCAATGTCGAAGGTTTCGATTCGGCGCTGCTCCAGGAAAAAATAAAACTGACGCCGGGCGAACCGTTCACCCGCGAGGCACTCGCGGCAGACGTTGAGCGTATAAAGGACGTGCTTCGGAAGAACGATTATCTAGCTCCCGAGTTGAATGAGCCGCGTGTAGTTTACGAACGGGAAACTAACAAGATCTCGATCGAGCTAACAGGCAAAAAGGGGCCGATCGTAAAGGTCACGGTCGAAGCGGGAAAGGACAAGATCGGCAGCGGTACTCAGGACAAATTGCTTCCGCTAAAACGCGAAGGCACGCTCGATTACGCCGCTATTATCGAAGGCGAGCGAAAACTGGAGAATTATTATCAGGAGCGCGGATACTTTTTTGTCGACGTCGTTCCCGTCTGCGCCGTCGAGCCGCCTTTCGCCGAAGGCGATGCGACCTCGATCAAGAACGAAACAGAATTTCTCTGTTCGGCTCTGAACAGTGCGGATCTAACGACCAAGACCGTCAACGTGATCTATCGCGTAAACCTGAATAGGAAACTTCGGCTTACGGAGATCCGGCTCAAGGGCACGGACCAGTTCACGATCGCCGACATCCAGTCCGTGCTCGTGTCTCAGGAAGCGAACATTCTCGGTTTCGTGCCGCTGTTCGGGTACGGCAATGGATACACGAGTGAGAAACTGCTCCGCGACGATGCCGCGACGATACGCTCGCTTTTGCGCGAGCTCGGCTACCGGGACGCGACCGTCCGCGTTAATCAGGGCGTTACGCCGGACGGCGCTGATCTGATCATTACATTCGTCGTTGAACAAGGGCCGGCGACGGTGATCTCGGATGTTGAGATCACGGGAAACACGGCCTTCACGGACGCTCAGTTAAAAGCACAGATAACTGATCTGACCGGCAAGAATTATTCACGTGCCCGGGTCCGCAACCAGCAGCGAAAGCTATCCGCTTACTATTCGCAAGCCGGATTTTACGACGCGGTGGTGGATTTTTCTACCGACGAAGGACCTGCCGATCCGGTGACGGGAACCAAATCGTTCAAGGTGTCATTCAACGTGCGCAACGAAGGGACGCCGGTCTACATTGACCGCGTTCTGGTGACCGGCACCGTCAAGACCAAGCCGGAAGCGGTATTGCGGGCCCTCACTCTGCAGCCGAACGATCTGCTAAAGGCTGGGGATGTTTATACGAGCGAGCAGAATCTATATTCGAGCGACGCGTTTCAAAAGGTCGAAATAACTCCTCGCCCGGCCGGGACCCGACCGGATGGAAGCGCGGTGCGCGACGTGATCGTAAATGTCGAAGAACAGCCGTCGCGCATATTGTCATATGGCGGGGGCTTCTCGACAGACCTCGGTGCCAGCGGTTTTGTCGACATCCGCCATTTTAATCTCTTCGGCAGGCTGTGGCAGGGCGGCGCCCGTATCAAAGTCAGCCAACGCCAGCAGCTCGCGTTGGTCGATTATGTGAACCCGCGATTCATCCGCGATGGCGATAAGCGGTTTGCGCCGCTGACGATCTCAGCGCAATATCAGCGCGATTCGACCGTTACGCGTTTCTTTCGATCGGCCTTCGACAAGGGAACTTTCGGAATTGTGCAAAGGATCGACGCCAGCGGAAACCCGATCGATGAGTTCGGCGCAAAAACCGGCAGCCCGACGCTGAACCGACTTACGTTGACGGCGGAGACAAACCGAACGGTCAGCCGACGGGACCGCAGTATTTTGTTCTTTAGATATCGTTTCGAGGACGTCCGCATTTATAACGTCCAGAGTCTTTTGATCAAGGACCTGCTTGTTCCCGATTCTCGAATAAGAATATCCGGATTCGGAGCGACGTTCGTCCGCGACACGCGCAAACGCTGCGGCATTCAGTACACCATCCTTGAGATAATCGCACGCGGCGAGCCCGGCGAACCCTGCAAGTACAACGCCAGCGACCCGACGAACGGCGATTATTTTACAGCCGAATACAACGTCTCGGTCCCTGTACTCGGTGCCAACATCGGATTTCACAAATTTCAAGCGTCATACAATTATTACTACACATTTCCGGGCCTTAAGAACACGACGATCGCCGCACGCGGAATACTCGGCCTGGCAAGCGTCTTCTCGAAAGGCAACCGGTTCTCGGCGGAATTTCCCGACCTGGAGGGAATCCTGCCGATCAGCGAACGCTTTTTTGCGGGCGGAGCGAACACGCTGCGTGGTTTTGATTTCGAATCGGCCGGGCCGCGGGTCGTCGTCGTGCCGCAAGGCATTTTTCGTGACAGCAGTCGCAATCCGAAATTTCTCGACCCGTTCACGGTCCCGTTCGGCGGCAACGCTCTGGCGGTCGTTAACATCGAGGCTCGCGTGCCGCTGACAAAATCGGTCCGTGCGGTACCTTTCTACGATGGCGGTAACGTATTTCGACGCGTGAGCGATATTTTCAATCCGCCGAGCGTTCCCGCGAATGATGTCTTCCGGCAGAATCTTCGCGCTTTGTGGTCGCACACCGTCGGACTTGGATTGCGGCTGAAGACGCCGATCGGCGGCGAATTTGGTATCGATTATGGATATCTTTTAAATCCGCCGCAGTTTCTGATCCCGCAGCCTAGCGGCCCGAACGCTATCTATCGTCTGCATCAAAGCCAAATACATTTTCGCTTCTCGCAGGCATTTTAGTCTTTAAAGCTTTTCGGACCGGCCGAATCGTTTTTCAACGTACCGGCCGGCCCGAATGCCGGAACAGGCTCACCTTTCCCATTCCAACCTTAATTTATTGCGGAACCCGCGATGATGTGCGTTTCGTCCAGCTCGAGAACCAGCGATTCGCCGATGAACATCATATCGTCTGCGTCCGGCACGATCACCGAGCACTCTTCTATAGCCGCGGATTCGAACGCCGCCTTTATATCCGCCTTTTGGGGCTTGGGCGTTTCGGTTCGCTGTTTATGCACGGCCTTGGTCAGGTACATCGCCTTGTCGGCCGCGATCAAAACCTGATCAAAGCTCTCGCCATGGCGCGGATAGCACGCAGACCCGACACTCACTCCGACCCGGGCGACGCTTTCGGCGACCGTCAGTTCGAAGCTGTTGACAGCGGCCTCGATGCGGCGGCATAACTCGAGCACACCGTGACTGTCTGTTTCAGGAACGATCGCGACAAACTCGTCGCCGGCATACCGGGCGAGAAAATCATAATCGCGAAGCTCGTTTCGGATGATCGATGACACGCCCTTGAGGATGAGATCGCCGGTCTTGTGGCCGAATGTATCGTTGACAGCTTTAAAACCATCCAGATCAAGCATCAGCACCTGGAAATTTGTGCCTTTACGGGCGGATCTTTTCACTTCTTTTTCAAAGTGGATTTGCAGGCTGCGGGCATTGGGCAGCGAGGTCATCGGGTCCGTCAGAGCGTAGGTCTCGGCCTGTGCGTGCTGCAGCGATTTCGCGATAGCGTCGGCCGCGATGCGCGAAACCGTTTCGAGCAGGCGCATGTGCTCTTCCTGATAGCTTGGCGTGGAATTAGAGTAAAGCGATATCGCGCCGATCAGACGTTCTTCTACCATCAGCGGCAGCGATGCCATCGCGATGTACTCGCGTCCGATGTGGTCGTGCTCCAACGCAAAGTCGAGTGCCGGGTCTATATTGTTGACCGCCTCTCTTTTCTTCAGGGCAAAGCCCGTAGCACCTTCACCGAATTCCACACGCTTGTCCTTTAGGGTTTCCGCATGCAGACCGACGGCGTGAATGGCTGTGGCCGATTCTTCTTCGTCATTTGCGAGGTAGACGAGGCATGTATCGAACGGCACGAATTCACCGATCTTTTTTGTAAACAGTGACAGTGTCTGATCGAGATCGAGGGCTGAGCTGAAATCCTTCGCGAGAGAGTAAAGCGTGAACACCTCGCGGTTTGCCCGCTGTATCTGCTCGACATAGCTCATCACGCCGCTGACCTCGCGAACGGACTGCGTCCGCAATATCGAGTCGCGCTCGAGTTCGTATGACAAGCCGCTTCCGGTGATCTCGGTTTCGAAGCTTTTCAGATTACGTACAAAAAGATCAACGAGCTGAGGGTCAAATTGCGTTCCGGACCGCGCCCTCAGGTAGCTGCAGGCTTCGTCACGCGGCACCGCCGGACGATACGGCCGAGCCCCGCGGAGTGTATCGAAAGCGTCGGCGATGGCGAGAATTCTAGCCGTCAGCGGTATCTCATTTCCCGCAAGTTGTTCAGGGTAGCCCTTACCGTCCCAGGATTCATGATGGTATTTGACTGTCGGCACTACCGGATTGTCGAACCCTACATTCTCCAAAATAGCCGCGCCGACGAGCGAATGGATCTTCGTCTTTTCCATCTCGGCGGGCGTTAGCTTTCCCGGTTTGTTGAGAATATGATCCGGCACGGCCAGTTTTCCGATGTCGTGCAGCAGGGCACCGGTGCGGATAGCGTCTATATCGCGAGCCGGAAGGGCGAGTAAATTTCCCAATCCAACGGCGTAGATCTGCGTTCGGCGAACATGGCCGGTTCCAACCTGGTCACGAGCGTCAATGGCTGTCGCGAGAGCCTCGACGGTCGCCAAATGAAGGCGGCTGGCTTCCGTGATCTCCTTGGTTTTAACGTCGAGTTTTCGTAAATGGATCTTATGCGCCAGATTGCCGATCACAGCTATCGGCACGATCACAAGACCGAATTCGATACCGAAATGGTTGAAAACGCAGAAAAAGACAAGGGTCGCGCACAGCGTCAGCGAATTGCCGACCATCTGCCGGCGTAAATTTGCCGTAATGGATGTGTCCGCGATCGCGCCGGTGTTCACGAAAAAATTAATAACCGCGCTCGTGACCGTGTGAGTGACAGCCATAGCCAGCGACGCGATTATAACTTCGGTCGGGACGAAAAGCTTTTCGTTTGCTTCGGGGGTTCCAGGTACGGTGAGAACACCGATGACTAGATAATACGCCATTGCGGCCGCGAAGGTCGCGATGGAGTATATGGAGATCCGGCTCAGGAAACGATTCCGTTCGCCGACGCCCGGTCCGTACGCGACGACCGCGGAGACCACGCCCAACAGTACGCCGCCGCTAACGCCTATCCACATAATTCCCCAAAATGTGAGGAGTGCTTTTGGCAGAAATGTAGTCGTTGTCAGCGGAATGTCGAATTTATGCCGGCACGCCAACCAGGCTACGAACGACGAAACGCCGAGTACCAGCATCTTAGAGAGCGGGAAAGCTGCGGCGTTGTATGCCGCGATACCGATGATCACGGCAGCGACTATGAGCGTCGACCACCATCCGAGATCGGTTGCGTTTTCCTTATTATCTATGTCCCGGCGTTTCATACTGCGTGGAGTTAGAAAAACATTCTGCTTGGGCAAACTCATACCCGACGTAAGAGGACTATACAAAACACGTGCCAAAATTTAAGATTAATTATCGCCAAAAAACACGGTTTCGGAGACAGTATTGACGGAAAGGAAACAACTCGCGTTCAGTCTGACGAAGCAATATGACCGATTTAGCTCAAGCTGACTTGCCGCCGGCAACGGTCATTTGTACGTCGCGTTCATGGCGAAATCTAGCGCTCGCTGCGGCGGCTGCTGTTCTGTTTTTAATTTCAAGCTCTCGCGTTTTCGCGCAGGACGAAGGGACTGTCGTCCGGGTTGATACCGATCTCGCGGTTTTGGAAGTGACCGTCACCGACAAGAACGGAAAACCTGTACGCGACCTGACAGCCGCTGACCTTCGGATCTTCGAGGATGGCAGCGAACGCCCGATCGAATTTTTCCAGCCTATACGCAGCAGCGGCGTCCGCCGGCCGTTGACGATCGTTTTCGCTCTTGACGTCTCAGGCAGCATGACGCCCGAGGAACTCTTAAAGCTGAAATCGGCGATGCAGACTTTCATCGACCGGCTCGCGGACTACAATTCTTATTTCGCGGTCATCGCATTCGCGATGAATGTGAAAACCCTCCAGCAGTTCACTAATCGGCCTGACAAGCTGCAGAACGCTTTCGAAAAGCTCGGGCGTGACCGCGACGGACTGTCGACGCACGCGTACGATGCTGTCGACACGGCGTTGCGTCTGCTTCGGAAAGACTCACCAAAGGTAATACGCGAACGCTTTCCGAAGCGCGCCGTGGTCCTTATCTCCGACGGCTTTCCGGTCGGCGACGTCGTCGGGCCCGACACTGTTATCGAACGTGCGAATGACGCCGAAACGAGTGTTTACGGAGTCATTCTTCCGTCTTACTCAAATGTGCTCGGAAATAAAAAACCCGTGATCACGCCTTTGGAAGTGAGCGGATTGATCGAAAAAACAGGCGGCAAGAGCTTTTATGCGACGGCGAAAAACTTCGAAATGCTCTTCGCCGATCTAGCCGAGGAGATCACCGGTTCATATGCCGTGGCATTTTATCCGGCCGAAAAAACCGGAGGCCCACCGAGGCGCGTGCGGATCGAAGCAAAAAAGGGTTATTTAGTCCGCCAGAACCGCGACACGGTCGACGTTAAGTAGATCTCTGACGCACACCGACCGCGGTTCTAATAATGGTCAGCCTCGAGTCCCTCATCGTCCGCGATGTCGGGTGTTTCGCTTTCTTCATACATATCCAGCTCGATCGGGTCGAGGCCGACCACAACGAGACTCGAACCGCATTCATCGCAAACCACTCGATCGCCTTGTTCCGCTTCCGCGTCGACGTAAACCGGCTCGTCACATTCAGGACATTTTGATGTCGGCATATCTTTCTCCACAAGCCAAACTAGCCGGATCGCCGCTTTCCGGCGAAACAGCTTTATAATACAAATCTAACGTCAACGAAGAGCACGTGCAAGAGTCAATTGTTAAATTCTGCCGATACGTGACGTAAGCTTTGAGCCAATATGAAATTTCCTTTTAGCGTGATCGCAAGCGCCGATTTCGACGTAGTCGGTTTTGGCACGAACGCAGTCGATTTTCTTATTCAGGTGCCGAATTATCCCGAATTCAATTCCAAGGTCGAACTCGTCGATTACGAGCAGGCTGCGGGCGGTGAAGTCGCGACGACAATGGTGGGCCTCCAGCGGCTTGGGCTCAAAGCCGCATATTCCGGTAGATTCGGAAGCGACCCGTCAGGCGATTTCGGATTTCGATCGCTGAAAGAAGCTGGGGTGGATCTCGAATATGCGGAGCAAGTCGCCGGCGCGAGAACTCAGATCGCATTCATTATCATCGACGTGCGAGACGGCGAGAGGACGGTCATCTGGCAGCGCGACGCCAAACTCGCCTACTCGGCCGAGGAAGCACCGGTCGGTGCGATACGCCGGTCACGCGTTCTGCATTTTACGCCGCACGATTCCGACGCTTGCGTTGAACTCGCAACTGAAGCCCGCTCGCGGGGAGTGATCGTGTCGACCGACATCGATAACGTTTTTGACGGTATTGAAACGCTGTTGCCGCTCGTCGATATCCTGATCGCGTCGGCAGATTTTCCAAAAAAACTCTTGGGGATCGGGGATCATCGCGAAGCGCTTGCCAAGCTTCAATCGCGTTTCGGATGCGGCGTGGCGGGGGTGACGCTCGGCGTCGCCGGCTCATTGCTGAGATGCGAAGGTGAATTCATCGAAACGCCGGGATTTGAGGCACCCGGCGGTTGCAAAGATACAACCGGAGCTGGCGATGCCTTTCGCGTCGGTCTGATCTACGGCCTGCTGAAGGGTGAAACGGTCGAAACCGCTGCGAGGATGGCAAATGCCGCCGCGGCATTAAAATGCCGACGCGTTGGTGCCCGAACTGCTTTGCCCGACCAAAGCGAACTCCGCATGCTTCTCAAAAAAGCATAGACAGGAATGGGCTTATTATAATAAAGTTGATTTTGCGCGGAACTTCTCACATCCGCCTTTCGCGACTTCCACCCTCGAACCCACGCATTTTCATCCCCGCCGCCGGTTATGGATTCAAAGCTTAGCCTAATCGTTGAGTTAAATAGTGTCTTTCTGATCACTGTGCTCTCGCTGCTCCTTCGCCGTTCGCTCAAGGTGACTGCATTGAAGTACTGGACCGTTGCATGGCTTTGTCTCTGTTTTGCGCTTATCTCGCTGCGTCTCGCCTTTAACTACGACCAGCTTAGTACGCTCCTTTTCACCTATTACTTCCTCGGCGAATATCTATTCGGCTTCATGGTTGTCGCCGGATGCCGTAGCCTGGACGGCGAATTCGAGCTGACGTCGCGTACAGAGCTGATCTTTGCGCCGTTCATCGTTTTGGCCGTAGTACTACCGCAGTTCGGTGCGGATTTTAATGACGTGCTCAGCACGCATTCGCTGGTGATGTCCGGATTTTTTGCGTTTGCATTCGTTCAGATCCGGCGGTCTAAACTGCGAAGTTTCGGATGGCATGTGATGCATATCGCGCTCGCGTGCGCTTCGGTAAACTTTCTTCTCTACACGCTGGCTTTCACGACCGGATATTCGACTCCGCTGCTCGATAATTTTCTGACGCTGAATACGTTGACCGATCTTATGCTTCAGACAGCGATGGGCCTCGGAATGGTGATCGTGCTGCTTGAAAAGGTCTTGTCCGAATCGCAGACGGCGAATGAGCGTCTCCAGATGGCACACAAGCGCCTCGAAGCACTCGTGCACACCGATCCGCTCACTGCGGCGTTCAACCGCCATGCGTTCTACGGCTTTGTAAAGAAAAGCGGCGAGGACGAATCGGTCATTAACGGCTGCGTTGGCTTTTTCGATATTGACGATCTGAAATCTATAAATGATGCGTACGGGCACTCGATCGGCGATGTTGTGATCAGGTCTGTCGTTGGGGCGATCCGCGAACTGATACGAGCCGAAGACCTCATCTACCGTTGGGGCGGCGATGAATTTTTCGTGATCATGGTTGGAATGGACGCCGAGATGGCAAAGAGTCGTATGGAGCGCCTTGACTCGCTGCTTTCCGATGTTTATTTGGCAGAGATTGCCGGCGTTCTGACCATCGGCGTGTCGTGGGGATTCACGGATTTTTCGGACCCGAAAGACTTAGAAAATGCTATCGAGCTGGCGGATTCGGCGATGTATCGGGCAAAGCAGGAGCGAAAGGCGCGGCTTCGGAGCGCGCTGGCGGCTAGCCGCGCGGGCAGGGACGCGACGGCTCCCGGCATAAATTTATAAAACCAATTTTGAGGAAGAGGGCACAAGACCTGTGCGGTTTTCTGCCCCTTTTGCGTTGTGAGCGATCGGCTTAAAGGTTGTCGCTCATGAACCCTATTACGAGCGCCCATGCATCGGCCGCCGCAACGGGATCATAAACCTCCGGACGCGTATCGTTGAAGAACGCGTGGTCGGCTTCGTACTTAACGCTGGTAAGAGGCAGCTCATAGCGTTCCACAGCAGTCTCAAGTGTCCCGACCTTTTCGGCATTTATCCACTTATCCTGTGTAGCGGAGATAAATATCGTGGGCGTTTTTAGTTTTGCGAGTACGCTCTCCTCCGGTATGTCGCCGTAGAAAGCAGC
This sequence comes from Pyrinomonadales bacterium, assembly GCA_038254305.1. Classification (GTDB taxonomy): domain Bacteria; phylum Acidobacteriota; class Blastocatellia; order Pyrinomonadales; family Pyrinomonadaceae; genus OLB17. The sequence continues at coordinate 47,514 of JBBSGG010000010.1, read as the reverse complement.
TGCCGCGCTCAGGCCCTCGAGTTCGCACGCCGCACGCAAGGCGTATGATCCGCCCATACAGAAGCCGGTGATGCCGAAATGCGTAAGCGAATACCGTTCCGACGAGGTTTGGATGACGTTGTTGATGATATCGAGTCCATCATCGGTCTTCAGCGCATTCATCAGTTTTGCCGCCTCGTCACTTGTCTTCGCGACCGCGCCGCGGTAGAGGTCTGGAGAAATCGCGCAAAAACCTTCGTCGGCATACCGTCCGGCGATGCTGCGGATATGATCGTTCAATCCCCAATATTCCTGAATTACGATAACCGCCCGCGTTGCGCCCTGATCCGGGCGGGTAACGAAAGCCGTTGTGTCGCCGCCCGCAGTGCTAAATGAAATGTTCTCGGTATGCATACGTGTTTTCTCCCTCCGTTCGAATGATATCGTTCGATTATAGACGAAGGGGTCGGCTGCGAAAAAACACGGATCGTCTTTAGTAAAATCGGATCGTATAACTTTAACGCGCGCCTCGGCCGATCGCCGACGAAATGTCTTTGGCCGGTCAAATTGTAGGGGTCGAGCACCCCGTCGCTCCGCGAGGAGTTAAAACTTCGGAAATGAATTTTGACAATCGGCGGGCTCGCACACAAAATAGCGATGATTTCACATCCGTAGCCCCGTTAAGCCTTTTGATCTCAATATGAAACGTCTCTTTTTGCTTCGCCATGCAAAATCCGCCTGGGATGAGCCCGATCTTTCCGATTTCGAGCGAACGTTAAATGACCGGGGCACGAAAGCGGCGGCGTCGATGGGCAAACTTGTCGTGCGGCGGGAATATAAGATCGACGCGATCGTTAGCTCACCCGCCCGCCGTGCGGCGGAAACCGCCCGGCTTTTTAGTGAAGCGGCTAATATCGGCACCGCGATCGAATTCGTCGATCGGATCTACGAGGCGAGCCCGCAGACGCTGTGCGGTATTGCGTCCGCATTTAGCGACGACCTGCGGTCACCGCTGATCGTCGGGCACAATCCGGGAATGGAGGGATTTATCCGGCTTCTCACCGCACGGAGCGAGACGATGCCAACCGCCGCGCTTGCCGTGATAGACCTCGGCGTCAGGAAATGGAACGAGATCGTGCCGGGCTGTGCGACGCTCGTAGAAGTGATCCGGCCAAGGGAACAGGAATTCTCTTGAACAAAACCGCCGCTTCGTCGCTGTTACGATTTAACACCGCAGCAACAGAGTGTTAACACCGCGTTAAAACGCGCCGTATAAGATTTCCATTCGTTCCGAATTTCAATACAATTCACGGATAGTACGGGAATCTATGGTGCAAAACATCCTGATCGTCGAAGATGATGCGGATATAGCCGAAAGCCTGCATTACAACCTCAAGCGCGAAGGCTTTCGCCCGACGATCGCCGAATCCGGCGAGAAGGCCTTGCGGCTTGCTCTCGACGAAAAGAGTTCGCCCGCGCTGATAATCCTCGATCTGATGCTGCCGGGAATGAGCGGAATGGAGCTGTGCCGCCGTCTTCGCCGTGAACCGCTTACGGAAAAAACGCCGCTGATCATGCTTACCGCTCGTGCCGCCGAGAGCGACAAGATCGCCGGCCTCGATGTCGGCGCCGACGATTACATAGTAAAACCGTTTTCCCTTAAGGAGGTGATAGCCCGTGTCCGCGCCGTGCTTCGACGCGTCGAAAAGGAACATCTGCCTAAATATTCGGACGAACGTCTCGCCGTCGATTTCGACGATATGCGCGTCGCGTGCGCGGGTAGTGACGTCAAGCTGACCAAAAAGGAATTCGCACTGCTCGAGCACCTGATAAAAAATATCGGCCGCGTCGCCACTCGCCAGCAGCTTCTGGACAATGTCTGGGGTTACAGCTACTTCGGCGATACACGCACGCTCGATGTGCATATTCGCCGCCTTCGCCAAAAGATGGGAGAGTGCAGTACATGCATCGAAACCGTTGTCGGGGTCGGGTACCGTTTTGTCGGATGTAAATGAAGACCGCGGAAGAAATAGATTCGATGGCCGCCGCCGGCGTGTCAATGTCGCGCGCAATGCTGGAAGCGATGCTCGATGCCGCACGCGAAGGCGTTCTGGTTGTCGATCCGTCGACCCGCATAACCGCCGCGAATCGGGCCGCGGCCGCTACCTTTGCCCGTCGGGATGAAACACTTGCTGGCAAACGCATCAGCGAGGTGATACGCAACGCGCCGCTGCACGAAGCGTTTCAGCGCGCGGTGCAGATCGGTGCGTCCGCGGACCTTCGGGTCGAGCTCACCGATACCGAGAAACACAGTTTCGACGTTCACATCGCGCCGATCGTAATTGATGGCGCGGTACACGCCATCGGTCTCTTCTACGACACGACACAGATCGAACGCCTCGAACGCGTCCGACAGGAATTTCTGTCGAATATTTCTCATGAGCTCCGGACGCCGTTGACCGCCATACTTGCCTTCGTCGAGACGCTCGAGGACGGAGCGATCGACGATAAGGAAAATAACCGGCGCTTTCTCGGCGTTATCCGCCGAAACGCCGAACGCATGCACGCGCTTATCGCTGACATCCTGGAATTGTCGCTGATCGAATCGGGCAAGGTGAGTATCGACACCAAACAGGTGACGCTGTCGCATCTCGTCCAGGAAGTCTTCGCGAGTATTTCGGCAAAGGCGAAAGCAAACAGTATTTCCCTGGTCAGCGATATCGACGCCGCGGAAAGCATCCCAGCCGATCCGACGCGGCTCGATCAGATCCTGACGAACCTGATCGACAACGCCGTCAAATTCAACCGGCCCGGCGGGAGCGTAACGGTCGCGCTCGAGCGGCGCGGCGATCTTGCCCTGATCTCGGTGACGGACACCGGCGAAGGCATTTCGGCCGAGCATCTTCAGCGAATTTTCGAGCGCTTTTACCGCGCTGACCGCGGCAGAACGCGCGAGATCGGCGGCACGGGCCTCGGCCTCGCGATCGTAAAGCACCTCGCACGGCTCCATGGCGGCGAGGTTTCGGTTCGTTCGGAGCTCGGTCGCGGGTCGGCCTTTACCGTGGAACTGCCTCTTTAATAAGCACTTACAGCCGCGAACGATTTTCTGCTCCGCGGCACCTGCCTGTGCTATACTAATCATTACTGGCCTACAATCTGAACCGGGGAAAAAAAGGGTTTGCTCCGCTTTGAAATCCAGCTTTTTGTGTTGGAGGAATTTTCTATGGAACTCAGGATCGGTCAAAAAGTAACCTACCCCAGCCAGGGCGTTTGCCTTGTCGAACATCTAGAATCGAAAACGATCGGCGGCACCGTGCTGCAGTTTTACGCGCTCCGCGTGCTGAGCGATAATTCGATAATCTTCGTGCCGATGTGCAACGCAAACAGCGTCGGTCTGCGCCCGATCATCAGCAGCTCACAGTGCCGCCTGCTTATCAAGCGCCTGTCGACGGATTTTGAGCCGGTCTCCGGCGACTGGAAAACGCGCTCGCGTGAGTTCAGCGAAAAGCTGCAGTCCGGCGACGTCTTTCAGGCCGCGGATGTTCTCAAAAAACTCGCCTATTTGAGCCACGAGAAAAAGCTCTCGTTCCGCGAGCAGACGCTGATGGAAAAGGCGAAGTTCCTGATCGTCTCCGAAATTACCAACGCCGAAAAATCCAACGAAGCAAAGCTTCGCGCCGAGATCGACCGCCTGGTCGAGATCACCTACAAACAGCACTGCGCGCTCCACCCCGAGCTGGCTGTCGCGGCCGCCGCTGCTCATTGATCCGCCTGATCCTAATCGTTATAGCTCGGGTACCCGTGGCACGAGCCCCACCGAATGATCTTGGTTCCCATTGCGCTGCCCCGGATCCAGAAATAAGACGGCTGGTCGCATGCTCGAGGTACGTTGATACGGTAGATCGCGAGATCGGTCTTTCCGTCTCCGTCATAATCGCCCAGGGCGGGCGTGTCCAGCAGTTCGTTATATCCCCGTTTCACCGATTCCCTTACGCCGTCGCTGCTTCTGATCCAGGAGAAAAAGCCGTTGCCGCCGCCCTGGCTGTTTCCGCTCCAGGCCGCGACGTCGGTCTTGCCGTCACCGTCAAAGTCGGCGTTTCGGATCACATAGTCCGATAACGTGCTCCCGAGCGTCTTCACCTGCCAGTTGCCGTCGGAACTGCGTTCGATATAAAATTCCCATTGGTTTTGACTGTTTGCGCGAGCGACCGCGAAATCAGTTTTCCCGTCACCGTCATAATCGCCGGCAACGGTAACATCCCCGCTGTTTCCGAACTGTTTGATCCGATACCCGTCCCGGCTCTGCAGGATATAGAAATAGTTCTTTGGGATCGCGTCATTTGTCTGGCGTCTGACTGCCGTCCCGAGGAGGGCAAGGCGGAACTACTGCCTTGTCATTTGTTGTGACTGGTCGTCGTTATATTAGCGCGTCCCGTGATTTTGCAAGAATTTTATTCAGGCGGGCATGAGCCGGGCAGTGTTGAATTGGTGCGGACGGGAAGCGACCTCTCCGGTGTCATTCTTTGACGTAGCTCGCGCGGACAATTGTTTTAATATTGCCGCGGACATGAAAATCGCCCTCGATCTCGGCCTTCAGAGGGTCGCACGCCTTTACGAAATCTTCTAGAATAATATTAACGACGTGCTCGTGAAATACCTTTATCTCGCGGAACGAATTGATATAAAGCTTTAAGCTTTTGAGCTCGATGCAGCGCGCGTTCGGAACATATTTGAGCTTGATCACCGCAAAGTCCGGAAATTCGGAGAACGGGCAGATCGCCGTAAATTCCGGCATGTCGAATTCGACCCAGATCTCGCGGCCGACAAATTCATAAGCGAACGTGTCGAGCGGATAGAGATTCATTTCAGCACGCGGCGTCGGCGCGATCGGCAGTTGTTGAAGGTTTTCGGCCGGTATCCGATGATCGTCTAGCATGATTTCTTTCTATAGCAAAAACGTTTCGCCGAACCGAGATCACGGATGCCGAGCTCGTCGAGGTCGGACAGCAGGTTGACGAATATTTTTGCGGTCGCACGCGCGTCGTCGGATGCGCGATGGTGATTGATAAGGTCGATCGAATAGTAATGTGCGACAGTCTTTAGTTTATGATTCTCGATGTGCGGCAGCAGCTTTCGCGATAACTGAACGGTGCATAACGACGGGTTCGCCATCCGGTAATCTTCATAAATGCGGCCGATCTCATGATTCAAAAATCCGAGATCGAACCGCGCGTTGTGCGCGACAAGCACCGAATCTCCGATAAAATCCAGAAAGCCGTCGGCTACCTCGTGAAAACGCGGAGCACCCGCGACCATATCGTCGCTTATGCCGGTCAGAGATATGATAAAGGGCGGGATCGGCGTCTCAGGATTAACCAGCGTGTGAAATTCATCGACGAGCGCTCCGCCTCTTACGCGATAGGCGCCGATCTCCGTGATCCGGCACGGCGGCGCTTTCGCTCCGGTCGTTTCGAGGTCAAACACGACAAATCCCGACGACGAAAGATCGATCGTTGCGTGATCGGAACCGATAAATTCGACGGTGTCTTCGTTCAGAGCCAGCCGCGGGTCACGGTCGATCAGGTCGGAAACGAGCAGTCTCGCAAGCCGCGGCTCGGCCTTGCTGATCTTCATCACATAGTCGACCACATTTACCGCGGTCGCGCGGCCGCCGGTCGAAACGAGAAAATCAATCGTTTCGGATATTAAGAGCGATTCTGAGATCAGATTTGGGAACGGCGGCATCTTAAATTATTCTAACGGCAAAACCTGAAACCGCAAGTCTGTCGGGATTTTGCAGGGAGAAATGATGAGCGACGAAAATATCGCGGCGGTAGAAAAATATCTTGAAGCATTACGGACGAAGGACCTGTCATTAGCGCCGTTTGCGGACGGGCTTCGCTTTTCGGATTCGATCGCCGGCGAAGGCGTCGGCGCCGAAAAGCTTCGCGCCTTTCTTTCAGGATTTCTCCCGGGCATCACAAGCGTGCGCGTGCTAAAACACGTTTCGCAAGGCGAATACGTCGCGACGCATTGGGAAGTCGACGGAGTATTTGGGATAATCTCGATCTTGGAACTCTTCAGAGTAAACGACGGCATGATCACCGAATCTATCGCTAATTACGATCCGGGAGCCGTTTTGGGAACCTAATGGCATCAGAAGTTAACGACGGCCAGATCCTCGAACATTTCAAATCGTCAGGCGCGCTTCTGGACGGCCATTTTATTCTCACCAGCGGCCTGCACAGCGCGAAATATCTGCAATCCGCGCTTGCGCTTCAATTTTCCGCCGACGCAGCCAAATTCGGTCGCTCGATCGCACGTCACTTCGAAGATCAAGGCATCGATGCCGTTGCTTCGCCGGCGATCGGCGGGATCGTGATCGGTTATGCCGTGGCGTCGGCTCTCAATGTTCGGTTTATATGGACCGAGCGGCAGGAGGGCGAGATGACGCTTCGACGTGGTTTTTCGGTTCGTCGCGGTGAACGAATCCTTGTTGTCGAGGATGTTATTACGACCGGCGGTTCGACACGCGAATGCATTGGGGCCCTCGAAAATGAAGGTGCGGCGATCGTCGGCGCCGCGTCGATCATCGACCGCTCGAACGGGAAGGCCGATGTCGGCGTGCCGCGAATGTCACTGTTTGCGATGGACGTCCCGGTTTTTCCGCCGGACGAATGTCCGATGTGTCTCCGCGGTGAGATAGCCGTAAAGCCGGGCAGCCGGACGACAAAATGAATTTCAAACTCCTGATCCAATACGACGGCACCGACTTTCACGGCTGGCAGGTTCAGGAAAAGTCGCGCACTATTCAGGGCGAGCTCGAGCGCGTCATCGGTTCGCTTGAAGATGCCGAGGTGAAAGTTGCAGGTTCCGGGCGGACGGACGCCGGCGTTCACGCCGAAGGCCAGGTCGCGAATGTCAGGCTTAATCGTCCCTTCACGCCCGATAAACTGGGGGTCGCAATAAACGGCAATTTGTGGCGTGACATCAGGATCATGAATTGCGCAAAGGCACCCGATGATTTTCACGCCCGATTCTCTGCAAAGAGCAAGACCTATGTTTATCGGATCATCAATGCACCAGTGATGTCGCCCTTTTGGCGGCGCTTTGCGCATCACGAATCTCGCCCGCTGAATGTGGCGACAATGACCGACGCGTCGCGCCTGCTGCTCGGCGAGCACGACTGGACCGCGTTCACCTCGGCGCAGGCCGACGGCGAAAGCCGCATACGGACCGTCACGGATTGTTCGATCGAAACGTCGTGGGACGCTCGTTCTAATTCCTCATTGATAGAGTTTCGCATCAGTGCAAACGGGTTTCTGCGGTACATGGTCAGGTCGCTAGTAGGCACGCTGCTCGAGGTCGGGCGCGGCGAAAAAGATTCTGATACAATTCAGACGGCGATCGTCGGCGGCGACCGTGGTTTGGCCGGGAAAACAGCACCGCCGCAAGGACTTACGCTTGTTCGCGTGGTTTACGAGCAGGCTTGACGATGATCTCCGAAATAGAAGTTCCGGTCATTTAAGTTTTCACCGAATGTTTATTTATCACATAGTTCTTCCCGAAGTTTGGGAGCGGGCGCAAGGATGCGCTTCGTATCAGGCGGCCAGTCTGCAGACCGAGGGCTTTATTCACTGCAGTTACTCAAATCAGCTCGATGACGTGATCGCGCGATATTATTCATCGGCGGAAAAGATCCTTGTCCTAAAGCTCGATACCGAAAAGCTGCGTTCAAAGCTGGTAGAAGAGCCGTCTACCGGCGGTGAAATTTATCCGCATCTTTACGGCCGTTTGAATTTCGACGCGGTTGCCGAGGTAAAGGAACGGCAGCCCAGATCGAGCCTGAAAGCGCGGGCCTAGCGTGCTATCGAATACGGATGCATCCGAACTTTATAGGAGAAGTTGAGCCCGGATCGAAGGAAGATGAGCTGCTTTCGTCACTCGACCGCGAGCGAATGCCGCGTCATATCGCCGTCATCATGGATGGAAACGGACGATGGGCGAAACAGCGCGGACGACCGCGGATCTTCGGCCATCGCGCCGGTGCAGAATCAGTGCGTGCGATCGTAGATACCTGCGCGCGCCTTGAGATCACCGCCGTTACGCTATACGCGTTTTCCACCGAGAATTGGAAACGGCCGAAGTCCGAGGTGAGCGGACTGATGCAGATGTTGAAGCGTTTCTTGCGCAGCGAACTCGAGGCGGTGCGAAAAAATAATATTCGCTTTCAGGCAATCGGGAAGATCTCCGGCTTAGGCGAGGACGTCCAAAGAGAGATAGCTTCGGCAATAGACAAAACGGCCGCGAACTCCGGTACCGTTCTGAGCGTCGCACTGAATTACGGCGGACGTGCCGAGATCGTCGATGCATGCATCAAGGCCGCCCGGGCACTTCTTAAAGATGGCCGCGATATCAAAAGCCTTGCCGAGGCCGACATAGAGAGCAATCTTTACACCCACGGTTTGCCGGACGTGGATCTGCTGATACGAACGAGCGGTGAGATGCGCATTTCAAATTTCCTTTTGTGGCAGCTCGCTTACAGCGAGATCTATGTGACACCTACGCTGTTTCCCGATTTCCGAAGGCGAGATCTTTTCGAAGCGATCCGCGAATTTCAACACCGCGACCGGCGGTTCGGGGACATACGCTCGAATTCCACCGCAGCGGAGCATAGACGCTGAGAACGAAAAAATGCATAGCGGTTAAGACCGGTTTGACCTTTCTCCGCGCCTTCGCGTCTCTGCGGTGAAAAACCATTTATGAAGACCAGAATTCTGACTGCGGCCATCGCACTTCCGATACTGATCGCATCGATCGTGCTGCCGTCGTATTTCCCGCAGACGGTGTGGCTATTCATCGTGACAGCGGCGTTCGGGCTTGCGGCCGGCTTATTTGAGTTTTTCATGCTAACAAAAAAGCTCGAATTAAAAGCGGACGCGGCCGCCGGATATATCGGCGCGGCACTGCTCTTTTGCGCTTTTCTCGTTGACGCTCCCGCAAATTCGCCGGATCTGCTGTTACTCGTCCTGGCCCTTTTTGTTGTGGGGCTGCTGATCTCGCAGACATTTCGTTTCAAGGCGGATTTTTCGAAGATGCTTACCGGCATCGGAGTCACGCTGCTCGGGGTGATCTATTTGGCATTTCTGGGCGGGTTTCTGGTCGCGACGCGGGTCGGTTTCGTCGGACACGAACAGCTTTCGACCCATCTTCTGGGCTTCTTTTTCCTCGTTCTGATGGGTTCGGACACCGGTGCGTATTTTGTGGGCCGGGCGTTTGGCAAGCATAAACTGGCGCCGAAGATTTCTCCGGGAAAGACCTGGGAAGGCCTTGTCGGCGGTATCGTAGCCGCCGCCGGGTTCTCGGCGATTTCGACATTTTGGTTCTTCCCGGAACTGCCGCTTGCGTGCTCGATCCCGTTTGGCGTCGTGATGGCGGTCATCGGAGTACTCGGCGACCTTGCCGAGAGCGCGATGAAACGCGGCGCAAACACGAAAGATGCCGCCAGCATTCTCCCGGGCCACGGCGGATTGCTCGACAGACTCGACAGTTTGCTATTGAACGCGCCTATCCTGTATTATTTTGCTCGGTTTTACTTTTCATGAACGCAATTCGATTTAACGACGATAATAACTGACCGGCGAGAGTGTTAATTTAAACGCTCCGCCTTTCGTTTGTCGCAAATCGAAAGGCGTTTTTATTTTGTAAATTATGTTAGACGTACTAGGTAATTTAGAGAGGACGCACACTTGCGGTGAGCTACGTGAGAGTGACGTCGGGCAGCAAGTTGTGCTTATGGGTTGGGTCGCTAAGAAGCGTGATTTTGGCGTTTTTACGTTTATCGATCTTCGGGACCGCGATGGTTTAACGCAGGTCGTTGTCAGCGAAGAGACGGCGAAAGAAGCGCATGCGAAGGCAAAAAATCTCCGCGGCGAATTCGTTATCGCGGTAAAAGGCGAGGTGGTCCCGCGCGGCGAAGGCACGCACAATGCGAAGCTTGCGACCGGCGATATCGAGGTGAAGGTCGGCGAGATCCTGGTCTTGAACGACGCGAAAGTGCCGCCGTTTCAGCTCGAAGTCGTCGGTTCAGAAAATCTCGCGAGCGAGGATACGCGGCTCAAGTATCGCTATCTCGACCTTCGCCGCCCGCAGTTGCAGAACAACATTCGGATGCGGGCAAAAGCCGTTTCTCGAATTCGTGAGTATTTCGACGACCGCGGATTTATCGAGATCGAAACGCCCATCCTTCTGAAATCGACACCGGAAGGCGCACGCGATTTTATCGTGCCGTCGCGAATTCACACGAGCAAGTTTTTCGCACTGCCGCAATCGCCGCAGATCTTGAAACAGCTGACGATGATCTCCGGTTTTGATAAGTATTACCAGATCGCCCGCTGTTTTCGCGACGAAGACCTGCGAGCCGACCGGCAGCCGGAATTCACACAGCTCGATATGGAAATGTCATTCGTAAATCGCGAACAAGTCTATTGCGAAATGGAGGGTATGTTTAACCATGTCTTGAAACTGATCGACGTTGACTTGCCAAAGGAATGGCCGCGGATGACACATGAAGAAGCGGTGCGGCGATACGGCTCGGACAAGCCCGACCTGCGTTTCGAAATGGAACTTCAAGATCTGTCGGACGAACTGCAGGGAACCGATTTTGCCCCGTTTGCTTCGGTGCTCGGATCAAAGGGCCAGATCAAAGCGATCGTCGTAAAGGGCAAAGCCGATTACTCGCGCAAACAGCTCGACGAGTTTCAGGAATTCGTAAAACGCTATGGTGCCGGAGCTTTGGCGTGGATCAAGATCGGCGAAACGGAAACGACGTCATCGCTTTTGAAGGTGCTGGGCGAGTCGACGGTCGAAAAACTCGCGTCGTCGGCGAAGGCCGAAAAGGGTGACGCCGTTATGATCGTTGCGGGCCGAAAATCTGTTGTCGCCGCCGCTCTAGGAGCTTTACGAAACGAGGTCGCCCGGCGCGAAAACCTGATCGACCGAAGCGGATACGAAGCTCTGATCGTCACGGAATTTCCGATGTTCGAGCACGATGAGGACACCGACCGCTACACAGCCGCGCATCATCCCTTCACGTCGCCTATGGACGAAGACCTCAACCTTTTCAGACAGGCGGTCGAGAACGAAGCCGAACATCACCTTCTTGGCCAAGTGCGTGCAAAGGCATACGACGCCGTTATCAATGGTTATGAATGCGCCGGAGGTTCGATCCGCATTCACCAAAAAGAAATTCAGGACCTGAATTTCAGAGCGCTTGGGATGACCCCGGAAAGCTCCCGCGACCGTTTCGGGTTTTTCCTTGACGCGCTTGAATATGGCACGCCGCCGCACGGCGGCTTCGCCGCGGGTATCGAACGCACCTGTATGATATTGTGCGGTACCGAAAATATACGCGACGTGATGGCATTCCCGAAAACAGCTTCGGCGCAAGATCTGATGATGGACTCGCCGGGCGAAGTGGATGAACTGCAGTTAAGGGAACTCGGGATCGAGATCAGCGCTAAATAGCCGACATGCCCGCTGGCCACGGCCTTTTTTTGAACTAAAAGATGCTGGATGTCGTAAAATACTGACGGCAATGGCTAAAAAGTACGATACAAATCCGCTGGATCCGGAATTTCCGGAAAAGGCCAGGAAACAGGCTGCGGCGGCGAGTACCGCTCGGCAAGCACCGTTTAAAACGGCGGAATTTCCGGCTTCTCCGTCCTCGAGCGTCACCGAGGACGAAACGCGACGGTTCAGCGAAGCGGATTTTCGCGCGTATTCGTATCAGGGCGGGAGTTCGGTTCCGATGGCCTACGAGCCGCCGCGTTTTGCCGAAATGAATCAGGCGTCCGAAAGAAAGGTCGCGAAAACCGGAATTCCTGAAAAATGGCTTATCGGATTGCCGTACTTGCCGTTTCAGATCGGATTGATCGCTGGGCTGGTGCAGCTTTTGGTCATTCCGAAGGAAGAGACGAAGGTCCGCTTCCACGCTGCTCAGGGGTTTGCCGCGCATCTCGTAATACTTATCATCAGCGCTATACTGACCGTCGTTGGCAATATCACTGATTCCAATTTCGGTGGATTTTTGTTCGCGGCCATTGCCAATATAATGCTAATCATTTTCGCTATTAAAGCATGGCGCGGGAAACCCGTGCACATCGAACCGGTTGACGATCTGACGAACTGGCTCGAAGAAAAGATCGGCCCGGTAAAATAAACGTCGATATACAAATTATTCGGGGCGAAATGCGCATGGGGCCCACCGCCGCATAGGCATAATTGTGATCGCGATCTACGGATGCGTCGATGTCCATTTCTAAAACCTTGCGGCTTTCGGGTGAGATCGGTTGTGATAATCTAGCGACTAATAGCATGGACAACCAGCGATCATTGCAAGAAACATATTCTTCCGAAGGTATCTGCTTTGGGTGCGGGCCGGCGAACGAAAAAGGCCTGCGTATTCGCAGTTTCGCAACAGGCGATGAGGTCGTCGCTGAGTGGACGCCAGAACCGCATCATCGGGCATTTCCAGGCGTTCTTAACGGCGGCATCGTCGGCGCACTGCTCGACTGCCATTCGAATTGGACGGCCGCCTATTTTCTGATGAAACGAGACGGAAAAACCGAACCCGACTGTACCGTCACGGCAGAGTTTCACGTCAAGCTGCTGCGCCCGACGCCGACGAACGGACCGCTGACGCTCAAGGCTCGCGTCGTCGAATCGTCAGGTGACAGAGCCGTCGTCGAAGCCGAACTAATTGCCGGGGGAAAGATCTGCGATACCTGCCGCGGAACATTCGTCGCGGTCAAGGAAGGGCATCCCGCATATCACCGCTGGTAGGAGCCGGAGCGAGGTCGAGCTTCGCCATTTGTAAGTCAAATTCAGCAGATAAACCGAGCCGCTCGATCCACTTCATCTGCTCGCGCATTAGTTCGGGCAGATGGCAGACATCGGAGAGCGCGTAGTCGACCAGATCCTCGGTCCAGATGCCGTCCCAAGATCGATGAAATTTCGACCGCTGAGATTTGTCGAGATCGACGGCAAAATGGCGGTATAACGTTTCGGCGAGCGAAGCTGATTGGTTTGCTCCCCGTGTGAGCACTTTTTCGGCGATCATCGTGTCAAAGACGTTTAAGGTGGTGAAACCATTATCTCTAAGAAAATCGAGATCGAATTTCGCGTTGTGAAAGATCTTTACTATATTCTCATCCTCGAGGATCGCGGTTAGGCGCCCGGGATCTATACCTTCGCTGATCGGGACCAGCACGCAGAGATCGCCGTCGGAGAACTGGATCGAAAATAACTGACCGTATTTCGAGCTCAAACCGCTAGTTTCCGTGTCGCACCCTATAATAGTAGATCGTGAGAGCCGCCTGTATGCCGTCTCGATATCAGATTCCGTTCTCGCGATGATTGTCTGCACCGGTCCATTGTAAACCACTAAACATCGGCTCGAAAATGTATTAAGCTGTTCGAAATTGATATGCCTGAAAACTTTACCGAAGCCGAGGTTCGCGTGCTTGGGAGCCTCGTCGAAAAACAAATAACCACACCCGAATATTATCCGCTCACGCTCAATGCCCTTACGGCGGCATGTAATCAAAAAAGCAATCGTGACCCCGTCGTTTCGTATGACGAAACTATAATTCTTGGCGCGGTTGACTCGCTGCGCGAACGCAACCTGCTGTACCTGCATTACGGTAGTACGAGCAGGACAGTGAAATACAAACATATGCTCCCAAGCGTATATGAGCTCGCAGAAGCAGAAACGGCAATAATAGGTGTTCTCATGCTGCGCGGGCCTCAGACACTCGGAGAGATTCGCGAGCGATCAGGACGATTGTTCGAATTCACGAGCATTTCCGAAGTCGCAGAAAAACTCGATGAGCTCGCAGGCCGTGACGAACCGCTCGTTATTAAACTCGCCCGCCGGCCCGGTCAAAAAGACGCCCGATATGCTCATCTCCTATCGGGGCCGATCGACGAGACGCACGCGTCGTTCGAGCGCGCCGAGTCTGCGGCGTCAAAGCCGGACGATCGGATCTCACAACTGCAAGAAGAGGTTACGGTTATGCGTGGTGAAGTAGATCGGCTGAAAAGCGATTTTGCGGACTTTCGAAAGCAGTTTGAATAGATATCAGTGGGTGTGAAGATCGAGCATGTTTCGCAGCTTATCGATTTCGACCGGCTTATACAGCACATCGACACATCCGGCCTTTAACGCCTGCTCGCGAATGTTGCGGTACGCTGTCAGAACGACGATCGGAATTTCTTCGCAGCCCTTTCGATCGGCGATCATCTGGGCGGTCGTGAGCCCATCAAGCAGGGGCATGCCGATGTCCATGAGGATAAGATGCGGGAGATATTCCTTGGCCTTATCCACAGCTTCGAAGGGACCGGCCGCCTCGATTACGGCATAGCCAAAATCCTCGATCGCGAATCTCATCATCGACCGGATATCTTCCTGATCGTCCACGATCAGGACGCGCTTGGTCATATTTCCCTTGCTCGCCATTAATACCCTTCCTTGTATAACACAGTTGTACGATGACCATGCTAACACTTATTGAGAAGAAATAAAAAAGCCGGCGCTTGGCCGGCCTTTTCGAAGTTCGAGATGCCTCGCCGCGTCTATTTACGAACACCGATCTTCATTCGGACAAGATCTTCGACCGAAACGTTCGGATCTGTTCCTTTTGCTTTGCGAATAAAATCCTGATCTATATTAAAGATCCGAAATTTGACGATTTCTTCCGACGTTAGATCGCCGAATCCTTCGCTTCGCAGCATGTTGAGCAGTTCCGGAGTGACCTTGAAAATGCGGAATTTTACCAGGCCTTCGAAATTCTCCTTATCGAAGCCCATTGAACGGACCTGCTGGACAAAGTTGGCATCGATCTTAAATATGCGTGCCTTGACCAGGTCTTCCATCGAAAGACCGGGAAAACCCGTCGCCTTCATCTCGGTAATGAACTGCGGAGTGATCTTGAATATGGCAGCTTTGAATAGATCGTCGACGTCGAGCGGGCCGAAATTCGCCGAAAGCAGATCGTCGGCGAAAGCAGTGGTGATGTTTATGGTCGCGGCCGCAAACTGACGGTCCTCGACGTTATCCGAATGATGCTTCTCAGACGATTTCTCGAAATCGAAACCGCGGCTCTTCATCGCCGCCAAATAGCCGGGATCGGGAAGGAAGCGGAACGTACCGGAACCCTTGCCGTCGACAAAAGCGCCTTCGCATTCGATGGTGCCCGCTTCTCGCGCCAGGCGGAATGAGACTTTTCCGTTCCGGGCATTTTCAGCGGTCAGGCCATCAAGATCAGAGATCTGGAAAGATGAGCCGTTTTGCCAATTTCCTTGATCCGAGCGCCGTTCGAATGACAGCTCGATCGATCCTGACTTTTGGTCGCTCGTGCTCGCCTTCCATGTACCTGAAACCGCCGATTGAGCGACGATGACGTATGATCCAAAAGCGATAATAATGATCGCCAGACCCGCGATGCCGGGATAATAGAACTTTCGCATTCCGAACCTCCGAAGATGTTTTAATTTACGCCGGGAAGCCGCGTTACAAAAGTAGAACACCGCGATGTCGGGCCTTGTGACAATTATTTTTGCAGAGTTAGCGGGCTAGTGATCTGAAAGCGTCACCCGCAAATTTGAAATGACGCTCGCTGTCATCGCGTTCGGCGCCGAGACGCTGGTAGAACTCGACCGCGTGTGTGTTCCAGTCGAGAACCTGAAAATCGATACGCTCGAAGCCGCGTGCGATCGCGAGCTTGGCTATATGCCGAATAATTAACTCACCGACTCCTTTACGTCGATAACCGTCCGTCAGAAAAATGTCCTCCAAATAATATCCGGTTTGACCCCGAAAGCTGGCAAAATGCGGATAAAAAATGGCGTAGCCGATAAGCTCACGTTCATCCACGGCCACCACACATTCGACGAAGCAAGAATCGCCGAAGACAGAGTCGTCAAGCTTTGCCGGAGTTATCGTGCAGTATTCGGCAAGGTCTTCGAACGCCGCAAATTCACGCATCAACTGTACTACGCTGCCTATCTCCGAACGGTCGATGTTTCGAATCTCCATATAGTAAAAGGCCGGCTCCGAAATGAAAACCGGCCCAAAAGGAATACAGTCAGGTCCTGACTAGTTTTTCTTCTTCGAGGCACCCGCGGATTTTACCGGAGTCACGTTCTGTTCTTTCTTGAGCGTTTCGATCAAGCCAACAGCGTCGGCTTTGTATTTATTTGTGTCGGGCGCCGCACTTGCGAATTTTTGCAGCACATTGGCGCCTTCCTGCAGTTTCGTTTTGTCGTTGTTGATGTAGCCGACATTCACCAGACTCAGACCAAGACCGGCCATCGCATCAAGGTTGTCCGGCGAGGCCGCGAGAACCTCACGATAAGCAAGAATGGCATTGTCAGAATCATTTGCAACGCGATAGACGTCGCCAAGGATAAGCCTGCCCTGTTCCTTTTTTACAGGATCGGTTTCCGCCGCGATATACTGCGGCATCAGCTCTTTGGCGATCGGTATCTTCGTCTCATCGACCTGCTCTGTCGCAGCCATCAATCGAAAAGATTCCTTTGCACCGACGAGTGCATTCATCTTTCCGGACTCGGCCGCTTTCGGATCGTTGAAATCGGTCGGAGAACTCGCCTTCAGCACTTTAACGGAGCGGTCAAAAGAATCGATCGCTGCCGAGAAATCAGCACGCACCTTCTTCAAGGCTTCGACTTTAACATTGATGTCAGGCGATTTTACATTCTGGTTGTATGTGATCACGGCACGCTCCTTTAGAGCGGTGCCCTTGTTGTTGAGCAAGACAGGAGCGCTGCCCGCAAAGTCCGGATCTGCGGCGATGCCTTCGTCGTATTTAGCGATAGCAGCGTCATAGTTCTTAGCCTGATAAGCGGCGTTCCCGTCGACCAACGCCTTTGTGACGATCTCGTTGACCTTCAAAGCTTTCTCGTTTTTGCCTTTGACCTCGTTCAGCTTTGCTTCATATTCGGCTTGCTGTTTTTTCTGTTCGGCGGTCATTTCGGAAGGCTTTACATTCGCTGGAGCCGCGGCCGTACCTGCTTTCGCCCCTTTTTCCATCGCTGCCCGCACTTCTGCTTCAGTGAACGACGAGCCGTCGCCTTCATCGAGCGTGATAACAATGTTCTCGTTGCCGGCTTTGACGTTGGGCACGTAACGCGGAGCTGCACCCGGGCCGCTGATCGACAAAACGTAGGTCGCACCAAGTTTGAGCCCCGCGAAATTGAACTGGCCCTTTTTGTCGGTCTTGTCGGGCGGGGCGGAGTTTCTTATCTCCATCTGGAAAGCCTCGACCTTTGCACCGGCGAGCGGCACGGTCGTGCCGTCGGCTTTCTTGAGAAGTACGCGGCCGGTTACAGGTGCCGACTGAGCCGCAGCCGAAAATGCAAATGCGAAGACGAGTGTGAAAAAAGCTGCTAAGTTAAGTGGTCGAAACATTAGAATCCTCCGGAATAGTGGAAAACGACTTAAGCCAAATTAAGATGCAGGCCATTTGAAAGGAGTTCGTAGAATTGAGATATTTTACTTCATTTCCCCGCAATGTTAAATAAATAAAGGCTTCGATGGGAAATATAGGATCAGATGAAACGTATCCGGGCGCGTCCCGCGTGATATGTTTGGTAATAGACGAGACGTTACGCTTTTTAGGAAGCTTGCTTTGGACCGAAGAATCTACAATTTCAGCGCCGGACCGGCCATGATGCCGACGCCAGTTCTCGAAAAAGCGCAGGCCGAACTACTTTCGCTTAATGGTATCGGAATGAGCGTGATGGAGATCAGCCATCGCTCGAAAAATTTTGAGGCGATCCTTGAGGCGGCGCGTCTGGGCATTCGCGAGCTGCTGTCCATACCGCAAAACTATCACGTGCTCTTTTTACAGGGCGGAGCGAGCCTGCAGTTTTCGATGATCCCGATGAATTTTCTCGCGGCGGGCCGCCGAGCCGAATATGTGGTAACGGGAGCGTGGGGCGTAAAGGCCGTAACGGAAGCTCGGAAGATCGGCAACGTCTCAGTGACATATGACGGCGTTGATCAAGGTTACCGCACGACGCCCGCGCAAGGCATAGTCGAGCCTGCCTCCGACGCGGCTTATCTTCACTACACTTCCAACGAAACGATCGAAGGGGTCGAATTCAAATATGATCTTGATGGCGGAAGTGTGCGGGTCATTTGCGACGCATCCTCGAACATTCTGTCCAAACCGATCGACATTGAAAAGTACGCTCTCATCTACGCCGGTGCGCAAAAAAACATCGGACCGAGCGGCGTGACGGTCGTCATTATTCGCGAAGATCTGCTAGAAGAGGTACCTCGCGAAATGGCATCGCTGCTCGATTACCGGGCGATAGCGGCAAATGGATCGATGGCCAACACGCCCAACACTTGGGGCATTTATTTGATAAGCCTGGTTTGTAAATGGCTGCGGTCGCAAGGCGGCGTGTTGGCGATCCGGGAGCGAAATGAAGCCAAGGCGAAACTGCTTTACGATGCTATCGACGCAAGCGACGGATTTTACGACGGGCATGCGGATCGAGCCTCGAGGTCGGTCATGAACGTGACGTTTCGGCTCCAAAACGACGAACTCGGAACGGAATTTTGCAGCGAGGCGGCGACGCTCGGGATGGACGGTTTGGCCGGACATCGGTCGGTTGGCGGCGTGCGAGCATCTATCTATAATGCGTTTCCGAAAGAAGGCGTCGAAACTCTCGTCGATTTTATGCGGGATTTTTCCGAACGACGCGGTTAGCTCGAACCAGCGGTCTCCGCCAATTGCACGAGGCCGGCAATCAACTCTTCTTCTTCGCATTCATTGACGGTCCGCAGATCGAGAAGAACTCGGTCGTTCTGAAGGCGTGAAATGATCGGCGGCGAATTTTTCCGAAGAATTCTTTCCATTGACGCTGACGATAGCTTTGCGGCACTGATCGCGATTAATTTCGTTTCCCCGCTTATATCCGGGCCGGCCCCGCCGCCGACAACCGATTCGCCAGCAAGTATTTCCAGATTCAGGACATTCTGAAAGCTCCCAAACTGCGAGATCACCCGCTTTACGAAATGACGCGCCCGAGTTTCGAGCGCTTCTTCCGTTGCCGCTAACATTCGTTGGACAGGTATCTCTTCGAGCGCAGCATCACGGGCATAAGCATCTAGCGTTGCCTCGAGCGCAGCGTACGTAAGTTTGCTTACCCGCATCGCGCGATAAAGCGGATTCTTGCGGAGCGCGTCGATCAGATCTCGGCGGCCGACGATCAACCCGGCCTGCGGCCCGCCCAATAATTTATCTCCGCTGAAACTTACGAGATCGGCTCCGGCAGCTATCGACTCAGAGATAACGGGCTCATCCGCTAGTCCGATCGCGGCAAGATCGATAAGAGCGCCGGATCCTGAATCCTCGTACAAAATAACCTTGTTTTCGCGGGCGAGCCGGGCAAGGTCTTCGATTTGCGGCATTTCGGTAAAGCCGGTGATGCGGTAGTTCGACGGGTGGACCCGCAAAAGTATTGCGGTCCTTTCGCCGATCGCGTTGGCGTAGTCACGAAGTTTTGTGCGATTTGTCGTACCGACCTCACGCAGCGTCGCACCGGACTCGGTGAGCACGTCGGGCACGCGAAAGTCGCCTCCGATCTCGACAAGCTCGCCGCGAGAGATGACGACATCGCGGCCCTTCGCGAACACGCTCAATATCATGTATGCCGCCGCCGCGCAGTTGTTCACGACAATTGCGGATTCGGCTCCGGTCAATTGGCAGAGAAGTTTTTCGACGTATTCACCGCGCTTTCCTCGTTGGCCCGCTTCGATGTCATATTCGACCGTGGCGTAACCTGCGGCTTCGCGCGAAACGGCGTCGACTGCGGCGGCGGAGAGCGGCGCCCGTCCGAGGTTCGTATGTATAACCACACCCGTAGCGTTGATCACTTTCCGCGTTCTTCGTGCCGATACGTCGTTCCAGTGAGCTGCGATCTGTGAAACGATCCTTTCGGTCAGATCGCTTCGCAATGCCGTCGCGACCCCTGAAGCCTCGCGCATTTCGCGGCGCACTTTCGCGACCGTCGAGCGGACGATCTCGATCGTACGTTTTTCGCCGGCATTCAAACGGATCGCCTGAACAACTTCGTGCCTGAGCACTTCGTCGATCGATGGCAATTCTTCCAAAGCGGAAGCGGAAGGCGTAGGGCTTTGGTTCACAAATTCATTGTATTAGAAATACGATCAATTTCCGGAAGTTTTCGCGTATTCGTAATTTTAATATATTAGCCTGTAATGCAGGCCTCCGCACTCATCTACACCCGAGGAAAAATGGCACATCCAAAAAATCTGTATCGCCAGACGCCGTCAAGGCTCGAAGAAGAAGCCGCGGCTGACCGCCAGATCTCAAAACTCGAAGACGATATCCGAAAATTAAAGATAGACTTCGATATTTATTTCAACGGCGCGACAAAACGCCCGCCGCTTGAAGCGCGTGCGAGGCTCGAATCCTCGGTCAAACGCGTCTCCGACAATCGTGCATTGAGTTATGCGCAGCGATATCAGCTTAATGCTCTGATTTCGCGGTACACATCATATAGGGAACTCTGGCGGCGAAGCCTAAAAGCGAGAGGCGAAGAATTGATCTAAATGAAAAAGCGAACCGATGGCGGTTCGCTTTTTTATTGATCGTCCGATAATCTCGCAGGAGAACGGAGTTTGGGGGGCCGAGTGTTCACACATTAAGCGGCAAGCTTCGCGACATTTTCTGCTTGCGGGCCTTTTGGTCCATTCGTCACCTCGAATTCGACCTCCTGACCTTGGATAAGAGTTTTATATCCGTCGCCGGTGATCGCACTGTAATGGACGAAAATATCCTGTTCTCCCGGCTGTTCAATAAAACCATAACCCTTCGCGTTATTGAACCACTTGACCATACCAATAGTTTTCGACATTGTTTCTGATTCCTCCTACGAAACTTCAAAAAAAGCATTTCGCTGCCGCATTGGCGTGGGCCTGCCGGGCATGTACGAAAAACGGAAACCTGAAAACGGTCGCAAAGCCGAGACTCGATCATCGATGTTTCGATCAGATTCGGACAAACGTTTAACCTTATAGTTCAAGGTTTTAGGTATCGGAAATGCGTGTTTTAAGATTGACGAAGCAAAATTTAACCAAAACGAAAGGTTCTGTCAAGACGTAATCTAGAATTTCTCGTAAATTCCCGTAAAATTGACATCATCGGGCCGATAAACGATTATTGCCGTGGAAATTACACATTTTCCGAATACCCTTATATGGCATCCGATTACGGAAAAAATGCGCCCCTTTCTTACAATGCGTATCTGAAGGTCCCCGAACTGATCAGTTTGCAGGAAACGCTTTCTTCGCCGGCAAGCCACGACGAACTGCTGTTCATCGTAATTCACCAGACATACGAACTGTGGTTCAAGCAGATACTTCACGAGATCGACGCGACCATAAAATGGCTGGCGGACGGCAGGATGTTCAGAGCAAACCATTCGCTGCGAGCCGTGGTCGGTATCGAAAAAGTGCTGGTAACCCAAATACACCTGCTCGAAACCATGGCGCAGATAGGATTTCTGGAATTTCGCGACAAGCTGAATCCGGCGAGCGGTTTCCAGTCGATGCAGTTTCGCGAGTTGGAATTTGTCTCGGGGCAGAAGAATGAAAAGATCCTCGAAACATTTAAGCATGACGAACTCGCGCACAAACGGTTGAGCCAGCGCTTCGCGGAACCAAGTCTTGGCGACGCATTTTGGAACCTCCTGTCGCGCGGCGGTTTTGCCGTAGACGGGCACGAGGAAAAGGTGCAGGCGATCGTCGAAATTTTGACTCACCCGGACGAGAACGCGGATCTTTTCATAATGCAGGACCTGCTCGTCGAACACGATGAGAACATCTCGCTTTGGCGTTATCATCACGTGCTGATGGTCGAGAGAATGCTCGGCATGAAGCCGGGCACCGGCGGTTCGGAGGGTGTCGGCTATTTGGTGACCACGCTGTTGAAAAAATTCTTTCCGGAGATCTGGGAGGCTCGGACGCACCTAACGGTTTCATCAATACCATCTGCATAAGCGAGTGAGTTGCTCGAAAATGTAACGGCGAAAAGGATAAAGGCCCATTCCCAATCCTTTTATTTGCTCTCATTTCCAAGCCTATCTACGCTGGTTACCAGGATTCGCTCCACCTTTCGATCGGCCGACAGTTCAACCGATTTTTCACTTGCCGGCAGCACCGAAAAGCTCCATCCCTTTTTATCTTTTGCGTAGACGACGAACCAAAACGCCCTTTGTTTTCCACGTTCCGTCCAGTTGGCACGGACGAACCGCGGGTCGCGGGTGACTCTCACTCTTGGCGACAGAATTCTTCCGGTTTGTATCCA
Organism: Pyrinomonadales bacterium; assembly: GCA_038254305.1. GTDB lineage: Bacteria > Acidobacteriota > Blastocatellia > Pyrinomonadales > Pyrinomonadaceae > OLB17. The sequence continues at coordinate 25,114 of JBBSGG010000010.1, read as the reverse complement.
CGAAAAACGAGGAACGATCGCGTCTGTCGCATAAGTCTTTTCGCGTAACTCGTTCTGCACATTTCCGAGATCGTTTCGCAGCGATCTCAAGCTGAAAAATATCGCGCCATTCGTTTCATCAAATTTTCGCGTATCTTCGATCTCGTCCGTGATCTCCTGCGCGGTGAATGTCTGCGTCGACCCGATGCGATATGCCGCAATACCGGGCCAGACAAATCGATGCTTCGTATTCTGCGATTTCCACCAATCGAGAAGAACCGGAAAACTCTGTCCTTTTCTCGCTGTTTCCCAATAAAGCTGCGGCGACAGATAATCGACCGTACCGTCCTGCAGCCATTTTCGCGAATCGGCATAAAGCTCGGCATAAGAATTGAATCCAGCGATCCCCTTCGCGGCATCAGGCTGCCAGATCCCGAAGGGCGAGATCCCGAATACGATCTCCGGCTTGATCTTTTTGATCGAGCGGCCAACGGTTTCGATGAATTTATCGACATTCGCGCGTCGCCAATCATCACGGCTCAGCCGTAACAACGCGGGTGTATTTCGGAGGTAGGCATTCCAGTTCTTTTCGTCAGGGAAATCGATCTTATTTCCCGCCGCGTCCTTTTCCGCGTACGGATAAAAGTAATCATCAAAATGCACGCCGTCTATATCGTATCGGCGAACTACGTCTTCGATAACTTTTACGGAATGCATTTGACCGCCAGGTTCGGTCGGATCGATCCAAAGATACTTTCCGTATTGTCGAACAAATTCGGGATGTTGCTTTGAGATATGGTCGTCGGAGAGGGTCTTTGCTGATGAGGGATGATAGGCACGATACGGATTGAACCACGCATGAACCAGAATGCCCCGTTTGTGCGCTTCGACGACGAGAAATCCTAGCGGATCGAATTCCTGCTGTCGTCCCATTTTCCCGGTCAGAAATTCTGACCACGGCTCGAGCGTCGACCGATAAAGAGCGTCGGCCATGGGACGCACCTGGAAGATCACCGCGTTAAGCCGCAGCTTTTTTGCGAGTTCCAGATCTTGCAGCAGCTCGGCCTTTTGCTCGGCTGCCGACAGGTTTCGCCTGCTTGGAAAGTCGATGTTGTCGACGGTCGCTATCCACACCGCTCGAAATTCGCGAGGCGGTACCGGAAGCTGCGGACCGTTTTTGAACAGCACCTCGTTTTGCCGATACGCCAGCTTTATTTTTTGCTGGCGTTGGTTTGGCGACTTTTCGAGAGGCAGATCTGCGTTGTGCCGGTTCGGTTGGACGCGCGGGTGCGGAGGTCGCTTTTCGGCGTGTGTAGCTGTGGTCAGAAAGAGGAATATTGCGAGCAAGCTTTTTCTTGCCCGCGGCAGATCTGCCCTCAGCGCTCTTTGCGGTAGTGGAACTCTTGCTTTTTGTCCTTCCGGAAATTTCAACGGGTTGTTTGCTCACGGGCTTGATGCCCCGCGCTTTCGTTGACTTGTTTATAACCTCAGCGTTCGTTCCAGCAGCCGCAGGCAGGGCCGCGACACGTCGGGCGCGTCCCGAAAGTTTGATCGCTTCGGTCGATCTCAATTTGATAGTAAGGTCGTAAACATTTTGAATGCAACCGAAGCGATGAGCCGAAGTGAGATCATCCAAAATTCCAGTACGCGTCGCGGCGTCAATTTCCGGCAAAACGCAGATCACGTTCGGCTCGTTATTCTTCACGCATTTCTCACGCCTGTGCTTTTTGAGTTCCGATGCTATCGAGCCGGTCTCGCCGATGCAGACGGCACTTTGATGCGCCCGCCCCCAGCTTATCTTTGCTGCGGCGCGAGATAAAAAAAACGGCCGGCGTGTCGGCGATCTCGTCTGTCAGAGGGAAAACCTGAAACTCATAAGCGGATTTCTGACCGCGAAAAACGGCATCGCCGATCTTGGGAGGACGCTTGGAACGTGAGTGCTGCATACGATACAGTGTACCATACATGGCACATTTGAAAGTAGCACAACTCTTAAGTTTCGACACGCAGCCCGTATTTCCGGACCGTAATTAGGTCCGCTGAATCTCGAAGCCTTTGCTTATGTAGGTTAGACGAACGCGGCGAAGACCTCGGTCGAAAAAAGCATGCCTTTCTCGGTCAAAGACATTCGTCGGCCTGATAAATTTATCAATCCGGCTTCTTCGAGGCGATAGATTTCTGTCGAGTGCCGGTCCATGAGATCGATATCGAATCGTTCGCCGTATTCCGCGAGATCGATGCCCCGATTAAGCCGCAGGCCAAGGAAAATAAACTCCAAGGCCGCGTCTGTCGTCTCTCGCATCACTTCGGCTGTCCCATCGTTTTCGATCTTGTTCACGTAAGCGCTTGTATCGCGGTCGTTAGCGTAACGTTCTCTGCCATTGAAAGAATGCGCTGAAACTCCGAACCCGTAGACCGGTTCCAGCCGCCAGTATTTGGTATTGTGGCGAGATTCGAATCCGGGCTTCGAAAAATTCGAGATCTCGTACTGTTCAAAGTCGGTTGCCTTGATCTTTTCAAGCATCAACTCGTACATATGTGCGCCGAGTTCTTCGTCGGGCAGCGGCCGTCTTTCACTACGTATTTGCTCCGCGAGCGGCGTGCCTTCATGGATCTCAAGCAGATAAAGCGACAGGTGTTCCGGATCCATTTTCCAGGCTTCGTCCAGGTTGCGGTCCCAATCGCCGAGCGATTGATCCGGTAGGCCAATTATCAGATCGAAGCTAATGTTTTGATATCCCGCATCACGCAGCATCTGAAAAGTGTGCCGCGCGTCGTCCGAATTATGACCTCGGGCAAGGAGTTTTAGATCTCTGTCGTTGAAAGTCTGGACGCCGAAACTCGCGCGGTTGACGCCTAAGATCTTGTATACCGCTAAGGTCTCCGCCGTAACCGTTGCCGGATTCATCTCCATCGTGATCTCGGCGGCGGGAATGACATCAAAACATGTCCCGACCGCATCGAGGATTCGACTTACTTGGTCGGGATTCAACAACGACGGCGTGCCGCCTCCGAAATAAATTGCATCGACCTTGTCGTCGGTGGTTCTAACCTGTGTCGCGAAGGTTGCGATCTCTTTGGAGAGCGCGCTGACGTAGCGCTCGACCGCCTCACTGGTGCGGTAAACGTCGGTCGCAAAGTCGCAGTACGAACAGCGAGATTTGCAGAATGGAATGTGCAGGTAGACGCCGGCGGCCATTAATTACAGTATAAAGCCGCGCCGGAGTAACGAATAACTGATAGGTGATAGCTGATAATTCTAGTTGTCGATCATCCTGGCGGTGTCTAGGTGCGTGGCGAGCGCTGTTTCCCACGCGGCTTCGAACTCGGCGATGGGCGAATCGATAGCGGGCAAACCATCGATCGTGATCTTGAGCGCGTCGCTCGTCACCGTACCGAGGATCTGAAAGGGGCAATCGCCGACGATCGCTCGTATCTGGTCTAGGTTTTCGGGTGCAAAGCTGAGGACGATCCGCGATGGCGATTCGGCAAAAAGCAGAGACTCAGATGTCAGGTCGACAGCCATGAGTTCAATTTTTGCTCCAGTCGCGTCCCGGCCGAGCGACGAGAAGCAGCTTTCGGCGATGCACACAGCGAGACCGCCATCGGAGCAGTCGTGGGCGGAATTGATGAGATTTGCTTCGATCAGCCGAAGACACGCGGCATGCACCTGGTTTTCGAGTTCAAGATCGAGCTGTGGTACCGAGCCGCTCTCGATCAGCTGATCAGTAGTCCTGCCAAGAATCGTCTGGGCGTATTCACTTACTGAAAGATCATTGCGGGTGACGCCCAGCAGGGCGATCGTGTCGCCTTCGTTCTTAAATCCGTGCGTGATTATTTTGCGGGTGTCATCGATCAGTCCGATCATGCCGATCACCGGTGTCGGCAAAATTCCGCGTCCGTCCGTTTCGTTGTAGAACGAAACGTTACCGGATACAACCGGCGTTTCAAATGCCTCGCAAGCCTCTTTCAATCCGTCTATCACATCCGAAAAGGATCGCATTACTTCGGGACGTTCCGGTGACGCAAAATTCAAGCAGTTGGTGACGGCCAGTGGTTTGGCGCCGACGCAGACGACATTTCGTGCGGCTTCAGCGACCGTCAGCATCGCTCCTTGTTTTGCGTTGACGCCGGTGTAGCGTCCGTTGCCGTCGAGGCACATCGCGATCGCGCGCCGCGTCTCTTTTACGCGAATTACGGCAGCGTCCGCTCCCGGCAAAACGGCAGTATTCGTGCGGACCATTGTGTCGTACTGCTCGAATACCCAATGCTTCGAACATATGTTAGGCGCAGCGAGAAGCACCTTCAAAGCTTGTTCCAAGTCGAAGATTCCATGTTTCAGGTTGCGATCTTCACTCGTCTCTAGCCCGCGACCCGAGACTTGAGACTTGGAACCCTTTCCCCCAACCATTGGGCGGTTGTATTTCGGCGCTTCGTCCGTCAGTGCACGGATCGGGAGATCGGCTTTGAGCTGACCGTTGTGCATTATGCGGAGGCGGTCGCCTTCCACGACGTAGCCAATAACCACAGCGTCGAGTTCCCATTTTTTGAAGATGTCGATGAGCTGTTTTTCGCGGCCCGAGCGGGCGACGATCAGCATACGCTCCTGCGATTCGGAGAGCAGCATTTCGTAAGCGGTCATATTCGATTCGCGCTGCGGGACGAGAGTCAGGTCGAGCTCTAAGCCCGTGCCCGCGCGTGCAGCCATTTCCACCGACGAACTCGTCAGTCCGGCGGCGCCCATGTCCTGAATGCCGGCAATTGCGCCGCTGCGCATCGCCTCAAGACAGGCTTCGAGCAAAAGCTTTTCCAAAAACGGATCACCGACCTGAACGGTCGGACGTTTTTCGAGTGCTTCCTTGTCAAATTCCGCCGACGCCATCGTCGCGCCATGAATGCCGTCGCGTCCCGTTTTTGCGCCTACGTAAAGCACCGGATTACCGACACCCTCCGCTTTACCGAAAAATATCTGGTCCTTTCTGACTATGCCGAGAGCGAAAGCGTTTACAAGCGGATTGAGCGAGTACGACGGATCGAAGACCACCTCACCGCCGATCGTCGGGACACCGAAACAGTTGCCGTAATGCGAGATGCCTTTAACAACACCTTTGAGAATCGATTTGTTGCGATTGGTGATCTTGTCGGAGTTCCGGTCGCCCGCTGCCGCAGGGGACACCGAACCGCTTTCGAGCGGCCCGAAGCGGAGGCTGTTCATTGCGGCGATCGGACGGGCGCCCATCGTGAATACGTCGCGGAGTATGCCGCCGACGCCTGTTGCGGCTCCCTGAAACGGCTCGATAAAGCTCGGATGATTGTGCGATTCGACCTTAAAAGCGACGCACCATTCGTCCCCGATATCGACGACGCCGGCATTTTCGCCCGGCGGCACGATCACCTGCGGGCCGCTCGTCGGCAGCCGCCCGAGGTGAACGCGCGACGATTTGTACGAGCAGTGTTCCGACCACATCACACTAAAAACCCCAAGCTCCGTCATATTGGGCGCGCGGCCCATGATTTGGACGATCTTTTCGAATTCTTCGGGCTTGAGGTTATGCTGGGCGACGACCTCAGGTGTGATTTCGGTCATAAGTGCCTCGATTTGGCAACGGGCAGGTCAGCGTGGGATCGACTCGTAAGTTACGCCGCCCCTCACGGTACGCCTTCTGCCCTAGCGCCAAACAGAAGAGTTTATGTGCTGGCCGGCCTTTTTTCAAATCAGCAGACATGCAGAAGCCCGCAAGTTACTCACGTGCGGGCTTCTGAAAAAGAACAGCGATCATTTCCGGATCACTGCATTGCCGGCATTCCGTGTTCTTCCCATTCCTCTTTCGCCGGGCCGTAAATGCCCGGGACTATTAGGCCTGCCTGGCGCATTAGTACTGTCATCTGGCCCCGGTGATGCGCCTGGTGCGTTATCAGCAGGAAGAGCGTTAATCCGCGGGCCCATGTATCGCCGTACATGTTGTCCGTCTGGAGCAGCGTCTCGTCGTTCCAATTGGCCGCTACTTCCTTACCGACGGATTTTGCCGCCTCTTCGTATGCCTCCGCGACTATCGCCGCCTGCGTCGGGCACGGATCGGTATGCGCCGGTGCGTCTATTTTCAATCCGGTATGGCCCAGCATTTCGCCTAGCGTCTGCGTTAGATGCCACGCCAAAAAGCCGAGTTCGCGGCCGCCGTCGCCTACTTTTTGCGAAAGCGAGTCATCGGTCAGAGCGCGCAGCACCTTTACGGTCGCCTCGGTCTCATATGTCCAATCCTTTTGAAAATCCTCGATCGTACGAAGCATAAAGTCTCTCCTATCTGCAAGATGAAAAATTGAGAATTGCGGCTCTTCTCCACTTCCCTCATCAGCCGAAGTACGCGAAACAAGCGTTGCAGTGTCGAAGCGGCAGCTACGGCTTTGCCGCGGCAGGCGTGGCCGTTAATTGTTCGAGTTTCTGCCGTACGGCGGCAGGGTCGATCTTGCCTTGACGAAAATACCGGGTCTCGCCGGTTGCGCTGTACAGCACGCTAAACGGCAATCCGCCTTTCCACGGTTCCTTCCATTCTTTCGCAATAGCGGCGATCGCGGCGTTTTCGTCCGCCGTTTTCAGCAGGTAAGCGGGCATTTCGGTCGCGTTCATCTCAACGAGGAACGCCGGGACGCCCCGGCGAATCTCGGCGAGATCGTCGAGCGAGATCGAAACGAAATCAACTTTCCCGCGAAACTCACTTTCCAGCCGGACAATATCCGGAAATTCTTCACGGCAAGGATCACACCATGTCGCCCAGAAATTGACGAAAAGCGGCTTTTTGTCGGGATTGATCACCGAACGAAGGGCGACGGCGTCAATCTGTTCGACTATGGGCAATTTTCCCGATCGCGCTGGCTTTTGCGCCGCCGCGGCAAGTGCGATCGCGAAAACCACAAGAACTGTCGAGACCGATTTCGCTGATTTCCGTTCAGCTTTCACTATTTGTCACCTTTCCTGCGGATCGAGCAGCCGAATGCATTGGCTTCAACCCGATCGACCTTTTTACCCGAAAGCGCGGCATCGACCGCGCTCCGCAGATAATCCGCGGTGACATTCCGGCCGCCGCGGTCATTGTCGATCGCGCCATGGTAGATCAGGACGTTGTCGGCGTTTAGAAAATATGTTTCGGGTGTTACGTTGGCGCCGAGTTTGTCCGCGAGAACATTGCCGCTGTCGATCAGTACGGGGAATTTATACGTTGCAGCCGCGTGCGCCCGGACGGTTTCAAGTGATTCGGTCGCATTCGCATTGACGCCGATGAAAGCGATTCCCCTAGCTTCAAAGTCTGCCGCCATCTTATTGATTCGTTCGTTGTACCCGCGAACCACGGGGCACTGCGAAGAAAGGAAGACGATTACCGCACCATTCTTCCCCTTAAGGTCAGTCAGCGTTTCTGCCTTGCCATTCGTATCGGGCAAAGTAAAATTATCGATTTTCGCACCGATCGCGAGTCCGTCAGCGTAAGCAGAAACGCACGCAACAATACACAGAGAAAATGCCAAAAGAATTGTAAAAGTATAAGCACGCCGATTCATAATAATTACTCCTGAATGCCGGGGTCGATCCCGTAAGTTTACCAACGCAACCGCTATGTACCAAAAGCTCTTCCGACGATTATACGATGATCGTGTGCCGTGGGTTTTCACCGCCGCATAAAACTCTTTTACGCCGTACGAACCGAGCGGCCATATCGAACGCCGACACGCTGTTAATGCTATAATTTGCGGCAACTGTGCCCGAATCCGGAGAAAAATTCTCACAATACACGATCGTCTCGTCGCTGGGCGTGGGCGGAATGGGCGAGGTGTATCTCGCAGAGGATTCGTCTCTCGGCCGGCCGGCCGCGCTCAAGTTTCTCGCCCCCGAATTCGCCCTTCACGGCGATCATATCAATCGTTTCATTCGCGAAGCTCGTGCGGCATCTGCACTAAATCATCCGAATATCTGCACGATCTACGAGATAAATGACGGCGAACACCCGTATATCGCGATGGAATATATCGAGGGCGAAACGCTGGCCGATATGGTCCGCCGCCGCCGCCGCAACGTCCGGCAAACTCTGCATATCGCCGTGCAGATCGCTGCCGGGCTCGCGGAGGCGCACGACAAGGGCATCGTCCATCGGGACATCAAGCCGGCGAACATCATAATCAGCTCTCGCGGGCAGGTGAAGATCCTAGATTTCGGTTTGGCGAAGAGGTTTGAACGGGACGGTGAGACTGCGGCGGACCAGTTTTTGACGAAAGCCGGAATGATCCTCGGCACCGCTTCCTATATGTCGCCCGAACAGGCACGCGGGCAAGAGGTGAACGCAGCGTCCGATGTATGGAGTTTCGGCGTTTGCATTTACGAGATGCTCACGGGCAGCCAGCCATTTGCCGGCGAAACATCGACCGATACGCTTGCCGCGGTTTTGACACGCGACCCCGAACCGCCGTCGGTGCGGTTTCCGGAGATACCTGAACAGCTCGACAATTTCGTACTACGCGCACTGCGAAGAAACAGGACGGAGCGATATGCCGACGCATCCGAAATGCTGACCGAGCTCCAAGCCGTCCGTCGGCAAGTCGATTTCGAATCGGAAACCGGACCCCGAACTCTGCGGGACGATTCGTCGAACGAAGAGAACACCCATATTTTCGAATCTGCTACCACCGAGGTCGTTGAGAGAAAGCTGACCGGTGCCGATCTGGTCGATCCGGAAAAGAGATCGAACAATCTCTCTCGCAATTTTGGAGCGATCATCGGCCGAGCAAAAGAAAAAGCTGCCGTCATCTCGCTGCTGTCAGATCCGGGCACGCCGCTCGTCACCCTAACCGGCATCGGTGGTACCGGCAAGACGCGTCTTGCCCAGGCGGTCGGGCTGGAGCTTTTGCCGGAGTTTGCCGATGGCGTTTTTTTTATCGAACTCTCCGGTGTCCGCCGGCCCGATCTCGTGGCCGCAACGATCGCGTCGCCGCTCGGTATAAAGGACACCGGCGGACGACCCGTCATCGAGCTGCTCAAAGATCATCTCCGCGACAAGCAGATGCTGCTCGTGATCGATAACTTCGAGCAGGTGATCGAAGCCGCTCCGCAGCTTGCGGAATTGGCCGGCAGCGCTGGTCGGCTGAAGATCCTCGTCACTAGCCGAGTTGTTTTGCGGTTGAGCGTCGAGAGGGAATTGACCGTACCGCCGCTGTCGCCGCCCGAGGGCGATCTGCGATCACTGAGCGATTTCAGGTCGAACGAAGCCGTCGCCTTGTTCGTCGAGCGGGCCATAAGTGCGCGCCCCGATTTCGAACTTACCGAACAAAACGCGAAAACCGTAGGCAAAATTTGCTTGCGGCTCGAAGGACTGCCGTTGGCGATCGAGCTCGCCGCTGCAAGGATAAGAATTCTCAATCCTGAGGGAATACTCTCCAGACTGGAGCAGCGACTGCAATTTCTGACGGGCGGCCCTCGCGATCTTCCGCAGCGGCAGCAGACGATCCAGAACATGGTCGATTGGAGCTACGAGCTTCTTTCGCCGGAGGAACAGACGATGTTTCTCGCCCTTTCGGTGTTTGCCGGCGGTTTCCGGCTGGAGGCAGCCGAGGCCATCGCAGATCAGCATTACGAAACCAGCGTACTCGATCTCGTCAGCTCGCTGCTGGATAAAAGTCTCGTACTTCGACGCGAACAACACGGCGGCGAGCCTCGATTTCGAATGCTTGATGTCGTCCGTGATTACGCTGAAGCGAAGCTCGAGTCGCTGGGACAGCTCGATGAGCGACGCCGCAGGCACGCGGAATTTTTTTCCCGTCTTGCCGAAAGCGCCGAACCTTTTCTACAAGCGGCGCAGTCAGCAGAGTGGCTCGACGGCCTCGAATTCGAGCATGACAATATACGTGCGGCGATGCAGTGGTCGCTGCCGCACGAACCGCAGCTCGCCGTGCGAATGGCCGTCGCCCTTCGCAATTTCTGGCTGCTGCACAGCCATCTCAACGAAGGATATCAATGGCTGAAAGCAGCGCGCGATATCAGCAGCGACTCCGATGCCGCGTTGCGGTTCAAGCTGATGAACGGCCTTGGGCTCGCATCGCGTTTTCGCGGCGATTTCGAAACCGCCCGCGAAGCCTACGAACAGGGATTGATCGAGGGCCGCGAAGCCGGCGATAAACAGGGAATCGCGATCTCGAGCCGCGGCCTCGGACTCGTCGCCATGCAGCAAAAAGACTACGCGGCGTCCGGTGAGTATTTTATGTCCGGCCTCGCGATCAGCCGCGAGCTTAATGACAAATTCGGGATCGCTATTTCGCTCAGTTTTCTCGGCGATCTGAGCAGGACGGAAAAGGACCACACAGCGGCTCGGCCGCTTTTCGAGGAATCACTCGACCTTTTTCGCGAACTCGGGAATAAGAGTGCGGCAAGCGATGCTTTGAACAATCTAGGCGCCGCGGATTTCGGCGTCGGAGATTTTCCCGCGGCACGCGGACACTTTGCCGAGGCCCTTGCGACGGCGAGCGAATTGGGAAATAAAATGACGATATCGTACTCGCTGGACGGTTTTGCCGCACTCGCCGTCGAAGCCGGTGAGTACCGAACCGCCGCGCGGCTTGCCGCCGCCACAGAAGCGATTCGCGAATCGATTGGATACAACATTGAACCTGCGGAACGCGCGTTTCGGGAAGCTTATATCATAAAGCTGGAAGCCGCGCTCGGCTCAACCGCGTTCCAAGCCGCGTACCGCGAAGGGTCGGATCTCGATGTGGAGAACGCAGTCGCTGACGCCCTTGCGTCACCTAGTTAATTATCTGAACATGCGCGGCAGCCGGCGCTGCAGGTTTCGCGGAAGCAGAATTTCCATCGCGTCGTCGACCGTCACGATCCCGGCAATGTCGCCTTCGTCGTCGATCACCGGCAATGCAAGCAGATTGTATTCCGATATCGTCTGTGCGACCTCAGCGGCGGAATCGCCGGGATGTGCATATCGAAATTCGCTACGCATCACCTTTGACAACAGATACGTCGGATCGGCGAGTATCAGGCTTCGCAAGCTGATCAGCCCGACGATCTTCCACGAACCTTCACGATCCACCACATAAAGGTAATAGATCATGTTGGGCGTTTCGGCCATTTCACGGAGCCGCGCGATCGCCTGCCCTGCCGTCAGATCCTGGGAGAAGACAACAAATTCCGTGGTCATTAGCCCGCCGGCCGTGTCGTGTTCAAAATGCATGAGTTCGGCGACGTCGGCCTTCTCATCATCTTCCATAAGATTGAAAAGCTCTTCGGCCTTTTGATCGGAAAGCTCGCCAAGCACATCGACCGCGTCGTCCGGAGACATTTCTTCCAGAATATCGGCCGCTCTTTCTTCATCCATTTCCTCCAGAATACGCGCTTGCGCCTCGGTCGACATTTCCTCCAGCGTGTCTGCGGCGACATCGTCATCCAGACTCTCAACGACCTCGGTCCGGTGGATCGGCGAAAGCGTTTCGGCAAGCTGCGCGATCTCGACCGGATGCAGTCGGGATAGTTTGTCCTTTGAAGATTTGAGCTGCACAGTGACGGTCGCCGTGTCGGTCGCCAAATATCCTACGTCAGCCCAATCGAGCACCTCGACAGGCTTATCCGTACCGTAAAAACCCTGCGGTATCAGGCGTCGCAGAAAGCCGAGCAGGCTGACGTCGGCCCCCGAGACCCGCCATGCGTCGCCAACCTGTATCAGTTGGACGTCATTAACGCGAACTACTCGTTTGCCGTCAACATCGATAAGTTGATTGTCTAACACGTCCTTGCTGAGAAGCACTTCGCCCTTGCGACGTTCGAACGGCGTGAGATCGAGAATAAGCGAGCTCATCCGCGCTCCATGCTCGCCAAGTTGGGCTATATTGCCGCTCGGGACAAAGAAATCTCGTCGCCGATATCGGGCGACTATCCCGATCACCGGCGGGTAATCTTCACTTCCGTATTCGACAAGCACGTCGCGAATGACCGCTATCTTTTCGTTGCGAACATCAAAAACCGGCCGATTCACGATCTGGGAAACGTAGAGCATAAGTTCAATATAAGCCAAATTCGGTAAACGTGAAACGCCCTGCGAGGCTTCACTTTCGGCAACGGAGTGTGTTATCCTCGGTGAGGTGATAAACAATTTTGTTTTTTACACAACATTGTGGAATATCGTCGCCGTTACCCCTTTTCTATAGTATAGGGCCGATCGTCCACCGATCTCCCGTCTTTGCACCACCCTGCAATTCCACAATCTAACGTCGCAGCAGTAAATGCGACAACTCGTTTTCCGAACCATGAGATCTTTCTTTATCGTTCTGGGACTAATTGCCGTTTCCTCGACGGCGTTTGGTCAAAAAGCACCGAAAACATTCGATAATTTCGACCGTTCGCAGGGCGTTTCCGTCTATCTTCCGCCCGCGCCGCAACTGGCGGAGCCAGCAGTGAAAAAGGGGAAGCATCGACGCAGCTCTAGAATGGAGGCAGCCGCGACTAACCAGTTCGTCAAACCGACGTCGCAAACGGGCTGGACGGTGAAAGTCTCCGACGGCCTCGCATCGCGAAGCGAACAATTCGGCGGCGTCAAGCTGACTATGGGTTCGCCGTCGGGGCTCAAAGGATTTACAACCGGCAATTCGAAGCACGACGCTTATATCTTGGATTCGAGCCGACGATACAGCATCGACCCGCTGCTCATCTATTCGCAGATGCATCAGGAATCGACGTTTAATGAGCGTGCGACTTCGAACAAGGGCGCGAGCGGCCTGATGCAGTTAATGCCGGGAACGGCAAGGCGTTTCGGCGTAACAAAGATCTATGATCCGCAGCAGAACATCGAGGCGGGCGTAAAGTATATGCGTTGGCTGCTCGATACTTTTCATGGCGATATCGTCCTTGCTCTCGCGGGCTATAACGCGGGCGAAGGCGCCGTTATGAAATATGGTTGGCAAGTTCCGCCTTATCGCGAAACACAGGAATACGTTCGCCGAATAACCGGCCGCTACACGACGATATCGAATCCGCAGTACGCCCGTTCGGCGATGAATGTAAGCGGTGCCGTTGCCGCAAGACTCGAAAAGAACGAATCGCGGCCGCTGACGGCGTATGAGCCGGACGCACTCGCGATCCGTCTCCCGGGCGGAAAAATGATGCTTGTCAATCAGTAAGATCTAACAGGCTCCTGGCGTTGGTTTCTCTTCTCCACTTGCGGTCGTGCGATAACGGCCGCTTTTTTGCGCCGCAAAATAAATCCTGTATCATTGAGACCGGCGGCTGGAAGACCCGATGTTTTGTATAAAATGCGGCAAGGAAAATTCTGACGATGCAATTTACTGCCAAAAATGCGGGACGATGCTCAATGCCGCAGAGGAAGAAACGCGCGTCGCACGCCGGAATGCCGCCGCCCTGCCGGAACCGGCGTCTGCCGGACCTGAAACAACATTGATCTCGGTCCGTCCGACTCTCAAATTCGTAATAGCGGGATATGTTTTAGCGGTGATCGCGGCCGTTCTGTTTGCGGCATTGCTGAGCATGACGACTATTCCGCCGTGGTTTTCGGTTATTGCCGGTTTAGCCTTTCTTCTCGTACCGGCCTACTTCCATTTGCGTCAGCGACTCGTTCGGTACATTCTTACGCCCGCGATGATCGAGATCGATCGCGGCTTGATCGCGAGAACTACGCAGAATATTCCGCTTCGTCGAATTCAGGACGTGACCGTTTCCGCTACAGGAATGCAGCGTCTCTTCGGTTTCGGCGACATAATCATCGACAACGCAAGCGAAGACGGTGGTAAGGTGGCGATCAGAAATATCGATTCGCCGCGTTCTTTTGCAGATGAACTATTGAAACAGCTTCGCCGGACGATGTGACCGCCGAACGATCTTTATGAAGAAAATTTTCGTCACAGGCGGAGCGGGATTTATCGGCTCCGCGTTCATACGTCTGGTTTTAGCGGGGCAGTCCGCGGTTGCAATAACAAACTTTGACGCCCTTACATATGCAGGCAATCTCGAAAACCTTTCCGGCATCGATCCTGACCGGCACCGATTTGTAAAAGGCGACATTTGCAACGCGTCCGAAGTGCGCTCGGCCCTGCCCGAGGGCTGCGATGCGATCTTCAATTTCGCTGCCGAGTCCCATGTCGACCGCAGCATTCATTCCGCGGATGAATTTCTCAGGACGAACATTCTCGGAACGCAGGTGCTGCTCGACGTCTCGCGGGAAATCGGCGTACGCCGCTTTGTGCAGATCTCGACCGACGAAGTGATGGGCAGCCTGCCGGACGAGGGCGACGATTATTTTCATGAACAGCTTCCGCTCGCGCCAAATTCACCGTATGCCGCTTCGAAGGCATCTGCCGAGCTTATTCTTCGGGCGGCTCGGGAAACTTTTGGCCTGGACACGGTCATTACTCGCTGCGGAAACAATTATGGCCCCCGGCAGTTTCCCGAAAAACTTATTCCGCTGATGCTGGCGAACGCGATGCACGATGAGCCGTTGCCTGTCTACGGCGACGGCAAGAACGTCCGCGACTGGATATACGTCGACGATCATTGCCGGGCGATCTGGCTCGCATATGAAAAAGGTCGTTCCGGCGAAACGTACAATATCGGCGCGAGAAATGAGCGGCAGAATATCGAGGTTGTAAGATCGCTGCTCGACGCGGTCGGCAAACCGCACTCGCTGATCAAATTCGTTACCGATCGTCTGGGGCACGACCGCCGCTACGCGATCGACCCGACAAAGGCCGAGACCGAGCTCGGATGGAAGCCGCAGATGACATGGGAAAAGGGCTTGAAAGCCACGATTGAATGGTATCGTGAGCATCAAGGCTGGGTCGCACACATCCGCAACGGTGAATATCGCCAGTACTATCAAGCGATGTACGGCTCGGCACTGAGCGAGAATAAATGAAGGTCGTCATCACGGGTGCGAACGGAATGGTAGCTCGGGCCGTCGCCCGGCATTGCCGGGGTATCGGCGATGACGTATCCGCGCTCACTCGGCAGGAACTGGATATCGGCGACCGATCCGAAGTGTGCGATTTGGTGGCGTCGATTCGGCCGGACGCCGTGATCAATTGCGCGGCATATACAAATGTCGACGGAGCCGAGAGCGATCCGGTATCGTCGGAGCTTGCAAATGCTATCGGAGTGGAGAACCTTGCCGGGGCTTGCCGGGACGCAGGCTCCGGATTTGTAACTATCTCGACCGATTACGTGTTTGACGGAGCAAACCTCGGTTTTTACACACAACGGGACGATCCGAATCCGCTCGGCGTTTACGGTAAAACGAAGCTCGGCGGCGAAAGGCGCGCACGCGGAGAATACGCGCGGAGCATCGTCGTCAGGTCAGGCTGGATATACGGCACCGGCGGAACTAATTTTCTAAGCATTGTTCATAAGCTCCTTGCGAAAGGACCGATATCCGCGATCGCGGATTCATACGGCACGCCGACATTCGCCGAGGATCTTGCAGTTCGGCTTCGCGAGCTTGTTGAACTCGATATTCCGGGTATTTATCATGTGACCAATTCGGGCGATGGTACGAGTTACGCGGGATTCGCACACGCCGTTTGCAAAGGTCTCGGAACGGATCCGACCCTTGTAAAAGAAGTTTCGCATCTCGATCTGAAACGCCCGGCGCCGCGGCCGATAAGCTCAAAGCTTGCGTGTCTCGTCAGCGAACGTTTCGGCCTTTCGAAGCTGCGGCCATGGGAAAACGCGCTCGAGGAATTTATTTCCTCGGAGCGCGTTTTGCAAGAATAATACCGTTCGACTATTCCTTCGTGACGTGAACAGTTTCAACGGTTTCCATCACGGGCGTCGAGGTATCCGCCGGATTTTTTCCGTAATAATCG
The DNA here is from genome assembly GCA_038254305.1 of Pyrinomonadales bacterium. Classification (GTDB taxonomy): domain Bacteria; phylum Acidobacteriota; class Blastocatellia; order Pyrinomonadales; family Pyrinomonadaceae; genus OLB17. The sequence goes on along the minus strand of JBBSGG010000010.1, from coordinate 9,286 downwards.
TAGTACCCGCCGTAGTAATCATAATCGAGCGATCCCTGTTTCAGGCCGTTGAGCACGACGCCATAAATACGAGCGCCCAAGTTGCCAAGACGGTGTTTGAATCGCCGCATAAGATGGATCGAACTCTTGTTCGCCATCGCGACGAGCACCACGCCGTCGACCAGAGTCGATAAAATCGCTGCGTCGGTGAACGAGATCGCCGGCGGCGAATCGATAATGACGTGCTTGTAGCGGCCGCGAAGGAACTGAAGAAGATTCTTCATTTCATTCGAGCTCAAAAGCTCGGCCGGATTCGGCGGGATCGGCCCGCTGGTTATGACCTTTAATCTTGGCAGCTCTTTACATGTCTTGATCAGGTGTTCTGTATTCCTTTCACCCGAAAGATAATTTGTGATGCCCTGCGTATTTTCAAGGTCGAAATAATTGTGCAGCCGCGGGCGGCGCAGATCGCAATCGACGATGACGACATCAGCATCCGCCTGTGCGAGGGTAATCGCGGTATTGACGGCGGTCGTCGTCTTGCCTTCCGAAGGCTGTGACGACGTAACGAGGATCGTCTGCGGAGGCTTGCCGGCCGAGGAAAATAATAGCGATGTACGCAGATGCCGATAGGCCTCGGCCATCGGCGAATTGCGCTCTTCGAGCGTGATCAGCGATGTAGTCGAAGCGCCGTTTCCATTCGCAAGTGCAAGGCCCAGCTTCTTTCGATCGGTACCGAAGTAGTGCGGTATCAGCGCGAGCGTGGGCAGGCCGAGGTGTCGTCCTATATCGTCCGACGTCTTGACCGAGTCGTCGAGGTAATCGAGCAGGAACGCGAGTCCGATGCCCGTCGCCAGCGAGAGGAGAAAAGCAACCAGAATATTCCTGTTTCGCTGCGGGCCGATCGGGGCACCCGGAACGACGGCGTTCGAAGCGATCTTGATGTTATCCGGGCGGCCGCTTGCGATCGCGAGTTCCTGTTCCTTCTGGCGCTGGGTGTAGGTATCAAGCAGGTTGCGGCCCGTTTCGATCTCGCGTTTCGCGGTCGTCAATTTTGTTTCGGCCTGGCCCTGGATATTTGCGCGAGCAGCTTCCTGCTCGTATGCCGCCAGCGATTGCGATTCTTCACGGCGTTTGGATTCGAGTTGCGACCGGAGAGAGACCAAAGCTCCGCTTACGGCATCTCTATCGACGGATTTCTTATCTTTGTCGATGATCTGCGAGACGTCTTTCTCCATCCGCTCCTTATTACCCTTGAGCGAATTGATCCGCTCTTCCATCTTTTTCACTTCCGGATATTCCGGCGTGTACTTGACGAGAAGTTCGGCCTTGTCGGTTTCAGCTCCCTGAATCTGTTTGTCGAGTGAGCGAATATCGTCCTGCAGCTTTAATCTGCGCTCGGTACTGAGCCGGACGGCGTCCTGATAGATCTTACTGTCGGTAAGTTCGGGGATGCTCGAGCCTTCGCCGCGGCTATTCGCCGATGCTGCAGCATTGTAACGGCCTTCCAGCTGGCGTCGTGATTCCATCGCCTTTAGCCAAGTGTCGCTCAAAGAACTCAAACGGCTCGCTAAAAGGTCCTGACCTTTTTCCTGCAGCGGCATTTTGTTGTCACGCATGTCGACGATCAACTGCGCTTCCTGTTCGGAGATGGTCGCACGAAGCTGTTCGATCGATTTTGCGAGATCGGCTGCGGCCTGGCGCGCTCCGAGCGTTTCCCTATCAGCGTCATCATTCTTAAAAATAATGGCGACTTCGTCGGCGACACGGGCAGCGACCACGGGATCGGTGCTGACAACATTGATGTCGACAATGTTCGTACCTTCACGCTGTTCTACGGTGAGCCCGCCTGCCAGCGTCGAGGCGTAGCGATTCACTCTGACCTGCTCTTCCGGCGTCAGGGTCACTTGCGGCACGGTCTCGCCCGTCGCCGACCCATCAGCGGGCTGCGGAGCGTCTGTGATCACGGGAAGAGCATTGATCCGTTCGTCCGAGGGCTTGCCGCTGGAGAAGATCGACCGGAATGTCGAGCCGATCCCGCGGTTATTCGAGCCGAAAAGGTCCGCTTCTCGATAGAGTCCGAGTGCGGTCACGACCTTTTTCATCAGGTCGGGGCTCTGCAGCATTTGCAGCTGTGTGTTGTAATAATTCGCGTCCTGACCGAAATTGATGTTGATCGAATCCTTCGACGTGACCTTCGGCTTTCGCGGCTCGATCAGCATCTCGGTACGCGCCATGTACTGCGACGGCTGGCGGTACATATAGAAAGCCACCGCCGACGTCACGATCAACGCAAGGGCGAGAATGATCGGAAGACGCTTGTAAATGATGTTGAAGTACTGGCGGATCGACCGGCTGCCTTCGGTGGAATCTTCGTCGTACAGAGACGGGTAGCCGGGTGTGTATTCGCCCGAGACTACCTTTAATTCCGTCGTTTTTGTTGAAGGCGTAAGCCTCTGATCTTGTTCCATACTGCTCTATCGTCGTTGTCCGTCTCCCCTTGTCACACGAATGCCTAACCTTCGTTTATATCATAATCACGCCCTTTTTTCACGACATTCCGATGTCTAAAACCCGATCGTAGTAGGTCATCACGAGGGCTTTTTCGGCCGTTTAGTCAGGTTTGCCTGCTGTTTCATGGTTTGGCACACATTGGTTGTTTTGTCCGCGAGCTGAGCCGAATGTTATACTGTTCATTTGGCTTTTGGCTCGATTTTTACAGGGAATAAGCTTTATATGAACGCCGCGTCCGAATCACAACAAAACCTCGAAAACCATAATTTCGAACTGGGAATACCCGGCTTTTATTACTCCGACCTTTTCGATGCTGTAAAGCTTGCCGAGTTGGCCGAAGTCTTCTACCGAGAAGTAGAAACTGCCGACCCGGTAGTGCATTCCGCGTTGACCAAATACATCGCATCGCATGGACGCGGATTCGAAAAACGGGCAGAATCCAAGATTTTGACCGATTCGGCGCCGTATCTTTCGCTTTTCATTTCCAGGATGTTTCGAATCGGCCGCGACCGCGAGGAGTTGGAACGCGAAATACTCAAGCAAAATCCTGTCTGGCAGTACAAATTTTTTGTCCAAAGACGGGCGATCAAGCGATTCAAACCGGACGCGGCTGCGGAAATGGACCGGGCGGAACTGACGCAGGCCGTGGCCGACCTGCGCAACCGAGTGTTCGACGAGACGCTGATCCACGATGAGGAACTCGGTATCGCTGAGATCACGGCGAGGCTTGTCGCAGCCGAAGAGCTGCTTATGAAAAACGCAGAAATGACGACGGAAGTGATGGGAACGATCAGCAAGATCGACGGCGCGTTCGAAAAGATGAAGGACACGCCGTTCGGCCGCACATTCGCGAAGTTCGCCGCCTCCGCGGAGGGCGAAGGAGATATTGTCAAGGTCAAGGCCGCACTTGGCATTATCGAAGCCTGGTCAGCCGTCGAGTTCTACAAGAAAGAAAAACGGTGGGCGAGTTTCAAAGTGCCGCACGCGCTCGATTACCAGAATCTCGTCCATCTGATCCGCCCCGAACCAGAAGTTCATGAGCTAATGCGGGGAGAGGAAACGGAAATGCGCCGACGCGATGGTTTTAAGCTCACGGACGATCGCGGCACCATGCGCGAGGCGCTGTACGAGATCGATTACTGCATGATCTGTCACGAGCGTGACAAGGACGCATGCTCGACCGGCTTGCGCGAGCCCGACGGCACACCGAAACGCAATCCGCTCGGTATCAAGACCGAAGGCTGCCCGCTCGACGAGAAGATCTCCGAAATGCACTTGCTGAAAAAGCAGGGTGACCCGATCGGTTCGCTCGCGCTTGTGATCATCGATAATCCGATGTGCGCCGGTACCGGCCATCGCATCTGCAACGATTGCATGAAAGCCTGTATTTTTCAGAAGCAGGAGCCTGTCAATATTCCGCTTGCGGAAACGGCAACGCTAACCGATGTGCTGAACCTGCCTTACGGATTCGAGATCTACAGCCTGCTTACGCGCTGGAATCCACTGAACGCGCAGCGGCCGGTCGCCTTACCGTACAACGGCAAGAACGTCATGGTCGTCGGTCTCGGGCCCGCCGGTTACACACTGGCGCACTATCTATTGAACGAAGGCTTTGGCGTCGTCGGCGTCGACGGCTTGAAGATCGAGCCGCTTCCTTCGTCGTGGACGGGCGATCTCGGCAAGAAATGTCCGAAACCGATCAAGGACCTCTCAGAGATCACGGCACAGCTCGATGAACGTATTTTGTCGGGCTTCGGCGGCGTTTCCGAATACGGCATCACTGTCCGCTGGGACAAGAATTTTCTGACGATGGTTCAGCTCATGCTGCAGCGGCGAAAGCGTTTTCGCGCGTACGGCGGCGTGCGTTTCGGCGGAACGTTAACGATCGACGACGCGTGGAATTTTGGTTTCGACCACATCGCGATAGCGACGGGTGCCGGTCGTCCGACGATCGTGCCGATGAAAAACAATCTTATTCGCGGAATCCGTCAGGCCTCGGACTTTTTGATGGCCCTGCAGCTTACCGGAGCGTTCAAAAAAGACACGCTGTCCAATCTTCAGGTGCGGCTGCCGGCCATCGTTATCGGCGGCGGATTGACCGGCATTGACACTGCGACCGAGATCTTTGCTTACTATCCAGTTCAGGTCGAGAAGATGCTCGGGAAATGGGAGCAGATAATCGAAGAGTTCGGCGAAGAGCACTCGCTCTCGAAATTCGACGAAGAAGAAAAGGCGGTGCTCGAAGAATTTCTCGATCACGGCTATCAGGTGCGCGCCGAACGCGAGCGCGCCGCATCCGCGGGCGAAGACCCTGATCTAGTCCCGCTCGTGCAGTCATGGGGCGGCGTCTCGCTTGTTTACCGCAAGCGTCTGCAAGACTCGCCGGCTTACCGGCTGAACCACGAAGAGGTTCAAAAAGCACTCGAAGAAGGCATAAATTTTATCGAGTGCATGAACCCGGCCGAGGCCGTCCCCGATGAGTTCAACGCGGTAAAAGCCCTGATCTTTGAGCGGTTGAATTACGCCGCTGATTCCGGCAAGTTTGAAAAAACCGGCGAGATGATCGAGTTTCCGGCGCGGACCGTCTGTGTAGCTGCCGGCACATCGCCGAACGTCATTTACGAGAAGGAAAATCCGGGAACATTCAAGCTCGACGAATGGCGGCAGTTTTTTCAGCCGTTCAAAGTTGAGCGAGACGAAAACGGAGAGCTGCACGCGGTCGAGACGGAGAAGAGCGAGGCGGGTTTTTTCACCTCTTACGAAAAGGACGGCAAGTTCATCAGCTATTACGGCGATAATCACCCGACGTATGCCGGAAATGTAGTGAAAGCAATGGCCTCGGCAAAGCACGGTTATCAACGGGTTGTCGAACTCTTCGTCGAAGAACTGGCAACGCGCGGAACGCTGCCGCAGGCCGAACGCGACGCGATATTCGACCGGTTGGAGGCAACGCTCGATGAGCAACTTCGCGCGTATGTCGTTAGGGTGGAACGCCTGACGCCAACGATCGTCGATGTCGTCGTGAAGGCGCCGCTGCAGGCACGAAAGTTCGAGCCGGGACAGTTTTATCGGCTGCAGAATTTCGAGACTACGGCGCCGATCATCGACGGCAATCGACTTGTGATGGAAGGCTTAGCGCTCACGGGTGCATGGGTCGATGAGGAAAAAGGCTTGTTGTCGATGATCGTACTCGAAATGGGAACGTCATCGCGGCTGTGCTCGCTGCTTCGCGAAGGCGAGGAAGTTCTCGTGATGGGCCCGACCGGAACGCCGACCGAGATCCCGTCGGACGAGACAGTGCTGCTTGCAGGCGGCGGTTTGGGCAACGCCGTTCTTTTTTCGATCGCGCGGGCGCTTCGCGACAACCACAATCACGTTGTCTATTTCGCCGGGTACAAAAATGGCGGCGATCTTTTCAAACGCGAAGAGATCGAGAACGCGACCGACCAGGTCATCTGGGCGACCGATTTCGGTGACGAGATCGTGCCGGCACGTGAGCAGGACGCTCATTTTCGCGGCAATATAGTCCAGGCGATGATCGCGTACGCAGAGGGAAATTTTGGCGAGACGAAGGTAAAACTCAATGACGTTGACCGCATCATCGCGATCGGTTCGGACCGAATGATGAACGGCGTTCGTGAAGCCCGGCACTCGACGTTAAAACCGTATTTGAAGGAGCAGCACGTCGCCATCGGTTCCATAAATTCACCGATGCAATGCATGATGAAAGAGGTTTGCGCACAGTGCCTGCAGCGGCACGTCAATCCGCATACCGGCGAGGAATTTTTTGTATTTTCGTGTTTCAACCAGGATCAGCACCTCGACTTCGTCGACTTTAAAAACCTCAACGAACGACTGCGCGCAAACAGCATCCAGGAAAAGCTGACGAACATGTGGCTCGATCGCGCGTTCGGGCGGGATGATTTTAAGAGGTTATACGGGCAGACGGCTGACTAATAACAACATCAAGACATCAAATGAATGATGTCTTGATGTTGCGAGTATGTCGAATTACGTGTTAGCATCTACTTGCTATGAGAACTACGCTGACAATAGATGATGATGTAGCCTTTGGCTTGAGGAAAGCCCAAGCGAATGACCCGGCAAAATCCTTTAAGGTGATCGTGAACGAAGTATTGCGCAAAGGTCTGCAAACAGGGAGCAATGATAACAAGCCCAAAAAGCGTTTTCGCGTAGAGCCGCTTAACCTGGGTCTTCGAAAAGATCTTAATTTTGACAACATCGAAGAAGTATTGGACATTTTGGAGGGCCCGAATCGGAAATGATTCTGCCCGACGTAAATTTGCTGCTTTATGCATATGACGTAAGCAGCCCGTTTCACGCCAGATCACGCTTTTGGTTTGAGACCGTCTTATCGGAGGAAGAAGTCTTTTTTTCCTGGCACACGATCACAGGCTTTGTTCGCATCATCACGCACCCTACGGCTTTGGCAAATCCTGAAACGATCGAAAAAGCGGTGAGCATCGTGGGCAAGTGGCTGGCGCTAGATAATAGCCATCTTGTTTTCCTGGAAAAAAAGAATTGGCCTCTCTTTGCGTCGATGCTTATCGACGGCCAGGCGAATGGCAACCTCGTCATGGACGCTCATCTCGCCGCAATGGCTGCCTCGTGCGGAGCAAAACTCGCCAGCACCGACCGTGATTTCACCCGCTTCCCCTGCATCCAGATCATTAATCCGATCAAATCCTAAGCACAGCTGGCAGCTTTGGGGCGAAACCGCCACCAAACCCGTTTGAGTTTAAAGGACAACGTGATAACAAAAGTCGCTGTTTCGACCTCACGTCCAATGATTTGTTAGGCGTGCCTATGCAAACGGTCTTTTTGTCTTCGCTAAATTCTTCAATCGCTGGTTTGTTTGCATTCCGTCCAACAACTTCTAACGCGCTTCAAATATGTAAACAGCGTTGCCAGTAGTCAAAGTGCGTAATAACGTCCTTAACAGTATGCCCGGTATATTTATCAACCCTAACTTGACCGCCTTCTCGACAATAGAGATTTTTCTTAGTCGGCGATAGCCGTTTTCAAGAAATATTTTTTGTTCAGGATTGTCGGCAGTAAACTTAAAAGACGCTCCAATACCGGTCAACTTTTCGTGAAGTGTTTTGCCGTATTTTTCAAAGAATTTCCGATTCATCAAATCGCCGATTAGCTTGTGTCGCGGAAATAGTCGGGTTAATGTTTGCAGCAATTGATTGATTTCATCCTCATTCAGATACATCAAAACTCCTTCGATAACAAACACGATTGGATTTCGGCTGGCAAAAGCGGACAGCTTTTCTTCGAGCGATTCGGTCGAAAAATCTATAGAAATACGATTCAGTTGGTTCTCGCAATTTGCGACAGGCAATCGCTCGTTTTTATACTCAATCACTTGCGGTTCGTCGAGTTCCGCCCACACGCCGCCCTTGAAACGAAAAGCGCGGCTGTCAAATCCTGCGCCGATTATCACCACGCGCTGTTCAGGATTGGAAGCGAGTTCCAGCCGCAAAAAATCATCAACGATGCGATGACGGGCGACGATTGCAGCGTTGGGGCTGGTTTCGTCCTTAAAGGGTTCGAGAATTTGCCGTCCGTCTTCATTCATAAAAACTTTGGCGAAAGAGTCGCCGCAGACAGAATCAGAGCGTTCGGCATCCTGCATCCGCACACCGCAAGTATAAAAGGCGGTTTTTGAAATCGGCTTCATAAACTTATTCAAAATCGCGCCTCGCGGCGATTGATTGGTTAAACGGCGCATTTCGGTTCAGGATTGTAACCGCGTTCTCCATACGGCGCGAGTTTGTCCAACCACATTTGCTCAAGAATCCGCAAATCCGCCGAAGGATCATAATCAGCCCGCTCGGGCGAGTCAAGCGTGTCGAGTATTTCAACCTCGAAATTGTCCGCTCCGTATTCGTCCAAATCTTTTTGGAGCGCGCGATTGCGATGAGTTCCCATTCGAAGCTCGGCTCGCTGGCGATTAAGTATCGCAGGTAGATCACGGCTGATGCCGACGAGCAGTTTGCCATTGATAGTGTTCCGAACACAATAAACACCAATCGGGCGCGGGGTTTCCTTATACTCTCTAATCAAAGCCTTTTTGTCCATAAATGCTCGTTAACGTATTTATATTCACTCTTCAATATGTCACTGCAATCAGCCGCCTAACGGCTGAGATGACGTGGGGCGAAACCGCCGCCACACAAGCTAAGGGTAAAAGACAACGCGATAAGAAAGTCGCTGTTTCGCCCTCACGTCCATTGAATTGTTCGGCGTGTCGTGATTAAGAAATCCACGCCCGCACTTTTTCCTTGATTTTCCAGCCGTCGCGCTTTTTAACCAACAAATAATAAAATCCGTCTCCGCCTAACCAGCCATACTGACTGCCAAGCATAACTAACGCTTTGTCTTGGCTTTTATTAAAGCCGACTCTCGACAAACTTAACAAAGAAAATGTTTGATATTTTTTGCGAAAGTTTTCCCAATCTTCTTCGGCTGTTTCGCCATAGCTCCGCTCAGGTTTAAAGATTTCTTTAAGTTCAGCCTCAGTTAAAAGATTAACTTTCGATTTCAAGTTGAATTGGTTTTGAATTTCGGCTTCCAAGTTATTTCGCTCGTTAAAGTTTCTAATCAAATCAACGTCAACAGACGAGGATTTTTTAATGAGATAGTCGCCGTTGTTTTCAACAAACTGTGCGCGAATATTTTTTTCAATGGCAAACTGTGATGGTGCATCATCGCTGTAGATGTTCTTTAGCAAGTTGCTATAGACAGCATATTCTTCTGCGTCAAT
>JBBSGG010000009.1:0-75621 GCA_038254305.1 Pyrinomonadales bacterium | reverse complement strand
GGTTAGCGTATAGCCTTCCGGTCCCTGCATACGCGATTCGACGCGGTTGCCGTTGAGGTCGGATGCTTCGCCCCAGAGCAGAGTCTTGCCTTTCGCACGTTCATCGTCGCTCGGGCCGCCGGCCGGAATTTTCTTTTGCAGGTAATCCTGGAACGGCTTGGTCGCGAGCAGCCAACCAAGATATCGGCTCGCCTTCATCATCTGCAGATTAGAAGGCGGAACGACCGTAAACACCTCGATATTCGGAATGCCGGTCGAGTAGAACGCCGTTGCAACGTCGCCCCAGGGAATTGTGACACCGGTTTTGGTGACGCCGCCGAAATCTATCTCTCGCGTTTTCCACGCCGCGGGAACGCTCGTTACACGGCTGTCCTTTCGTATCGCTCCGCCTTTGCCGATGTTCATCATCATCGTCGCCTGCGTGCCGTGCGACAATTTTCCAATTCCGTAAAAGGCAAGCGAAAGATGCGTCGCCGACGGCAGCCGATCCTTCAAATGACGCGCGAGGCAATCGCCGGGCACGACATCGAATCCGACGCCGGGCATCAGCATCACTCCGCTCTCTTTCGCCCGCGCGTCGAGCACGGCTGTCGCTTCAAAAACCGCGATCTCGCCGGTGATGTCGGTGTAGTGTTTCTTGTTTCGCAGGCACGCCTCGACCATCGGCCGCGACGTTATCGAGAATGGCCCGGCACAGTGCAGAACCATATCGACTTCCCGCAAAGCCGCATCGAGCCTGTCAGTCTCATCAAGCGAAAAGATGCGATAGTCGAGATGATGCTTCTTCGCTAGTTCCTCAACCGCGATCGCATTCCGGCCCGCCACGATCGGCGCCATGCCGCGCTTCGCGGCAAACCGCGTGATCAGTTCTCCGGTGTAGCCGTTCGCTCCATAGATCAGAAATCGGTTGTTCATGATAAGCGAATACTAAGCCATCAATTACGGCTACACAAAGGGACATCAGAACTGATCCGGCAATCAGTCCGGCAGGATCTCCTGCACACGCCCGACCTGGCCGTCGGTCAATCGCACCTTTATACCGTGCGGATGAGTTGGCGAATTTGTGAGCAGGTCTTTTACGACGCCGACGGTTTGTTTGCCGGTGCGTTGGTCTTGTTTGAGGACGACGCCTACGCGAAGGCCGGGCGTGATATTTTTGCGTTCACGGTGGGGCATAGTTTATCGCGGAGCGCGCCGCGCCTTATTACCGAAGAGTTTCAATTCGAACCCCTGAGTCTCTTTTAATTTGCGCAGAAATTCCTTTCGACTAATTTCTTTCGCGCCGAGAGCGGAGAGATGCGGCGTCATCACCTGAACGTCCAGCCACGAAGCGTGGCGCTTCTGCAGGTATTCAACCATGTGTATCAGCGCGAGCTTAGATGTATTCGGCTGTGTGTGAAACATACTCTCGCCGCAAAAAACGCCACCGGCGTCGACGCCGTACAGGCCGCCGACGAGGACGTGGTTCTCATCCCACACCTCGACGCTATGAGCGATACCGAGCCGGTGAAGTTCGCAATATGCTTCGACGAATGGCTGTGTGATCCACGTGCCTTTTTCGCCTTTTCTAATAATGCTCGAACAGCTTTCGATCACACTTGGAAAATCTTGATCGACCGTTATATCAAACTCAGCTTTGCGGCGCGCTTTGTCGAGACTCTTCGGTATATGAAGTTCCGAAAATTCGAGGATCGCTCGCCGCTCGGGGCAATACCACGGCAGCGGCATTCCGTCGATATGCCACGGAAAAATGCCGAGATGGTATGCCGCCATCAGATTTTCGGTCGTGAGTTCGGCGCCGAAACTTACAATGTCTTTGGCGTGGTAGAAATAATCGTCGAACAGTATCCATTCGGGAAATTCGTGGACACGAGGATCGGGAAGCTGCGAAGCGGCCATACAAGTTCAAAGCGGGAGTGAGGCCCGAAAATACGCGGTGAAATGCAAGTTCTAGCATTCTGATTGTGTCAGAATAAGTGTAATTAACAAAGGTCAAACCTTTTTCGTTTTCCATTTCCCCCGTTTGAACAAGATTCCGCTGGCGACTGCAAGCAGTGAAAACGCCATCGTAAGCGCCCAGAATACGCCGTCCGGTCCCATGCCGAAACTGTAGGCCAGCAGATATGCCATAGGAATTTCGAAGATCCAGAACACGAAGAGATTGAGCCACGTCGGCGTCCACGTATCGCCGGCGCCGTTAAAAGCCGTCTCCAAAACCATTCCCAAGCCGTAGAACGCAAAACCGTACGCGATGATATGAAGAGCACTCCGGCCGTAGCTCAGCACGCCCGGAACATCCGTGAAAAATCCGACGATCGAATAGGAAAAGAAATAGAACAAGACGCCGATCCCGAAATAGACGACAGAGTTGAAAAGCGCGGCGCGCCAAACCGCTGATTCCGAACGCTCCGGTTTTCCGGCACCGAGATTTTGACCGACCATCGTGGCGGCGGCATTGCTGAGCCCGAGAGCCGGAAGCAATGCGAACATTACGATGCGCAAGGCGATGCCATAGCCGGCCAGAGCTTCGCTGCCGAATCCGGCGACGACGCGGACAAGGGCGCTCCAGCTGGCCGTGGCCACCAGAAATTGAAGCACCGCTGTCGACGAAAGTTTTACGAGCTTCCAGAGAAGTTTTGGGTCGAGCCGCCAGCTTTCGCGATCGACGTGAATGCGTCCGCCGGGCCTGAAGAGCCGCCATGCAGCATACAGTACGCCGATGCCGCGCCCGATCGTCGTTCCTACGGCCGCGCCGGTCACGCCGAGTTCGGGAAACGGGCCGACGCCGAAAATAAAGCACGGCGATAAAATAATATTGAGGGAATTCGCGAGCAGCAGAACGCGCATTGCGATAGCCGCATCGCCCGCTCCGCGAAAGATCGCGTTGAGAAGAAATATGAACACGACGACCGCATTGCCGCCGAGCATCACGCGCATGAACGTCGTTCCGCGGGCGATGACGATCGGTTCGGCGCCGAGCGCGGATAATATGTACGGCGCGAAAAATATCCCGATCGCGCTCATCGTCAGCGACATGATCACGCCGAGATAGATGACGTGGGCGGCCGTTTTCGCGGCGCCTGATTCGTCCTTTTCGCCAACGCGGCGTGCGACGGTCGCGGTAGCGCCGATAGCGAGGCCGAAAGCCACCGCGTAGATCAGCGCCATTATCGCTTCCGTCAGGACCACGGTCGCGACGGCCTCGGCACCGAGCTTTGCGACAAAGAAAATATCGACGATCGCGAAAAGGCTCTCGCCAAGCATTTCGAGGATCATCGGCACGGCAAGCAGAAAGATAGCCAGGCCGATCGACCCTCTAGTAAAATCTCGCTTCGAACCGCGGATAGCTTCGCGCAGAATTGCCCAAAAAGAATTATCATCCGTCTCCATCGACGGAGCTTCGGTATCAAAAGACATAAAAACGCTGATCGAACTGAATGTAACGAAAAAGGGCACGAATTGTGCCGGGGAAGTCAGCCGCGGGAACGCATTAGCGAAAATCCGCGGACGCTTCGGGCGAGGTTTTAGACGGTCGGGATGCGCATAATTTTTAGAAGTTACCACACCCGCCGCGCGAAGAGCAACGCGCATTTTGGGACGCAGGGTGTTGTAAGGAATCAATCCACCTTGCAACCACGCCGATCCGCCTGTCAGAATAGGCGATTGACGTTATGAAGATCGCGGTAGCAATGAGCGGCGGTGTCGATTCGTCGGCAGCGGCAGCACTTTTAAAGGAGCAGGGACATGAGCTTGTCGGCTTTACGATGCAGCTATGGAACCAGCGCCGCAATATAAATGTCGATGAGCACGGCGATCCACTGCCGAGCCGCTGTTGTTCGCTCGACGACGTGTACGACGCCCGACGCGTGGCGGAATCTCTGGGTTTTCCCTTCTACGTCCTCAATCTCGAAAAGGACTTCGAAGAGTCAGTCGTCGAGCCGTTCGTTCAGAGTTATCTTTCCGGCGAAACGCCGATACCGTGCGTTGCGTGCAATTCGCGTCTGAAATTTGCTTCGCTCGATAAAATGGCCGTCAGCCTAGGATGCGACAAGGTCGCCACCGGCCATTACGCCCGCGTCGAGTATGATGAGGCGGCAGATCGCTATCGCCTCTTTCGCGGACGCAATCATTGGAAGGACCAAAGCTATTTTCTTTGGGAACTAAATCAGGAACAGTTATCGCGTTCGTATTTTCCGCTTGGCGAAATGCTCAAGAGCGAGGTCCGCGATATCGCTCGCGATGCAAATTTATATACTGCCGAAAAGCAGGAATCGCAGGAGATCTGTTTCGTTCCCGATGGAAAGTACTCGGAGTTCATCGACCGGTATCTGGAACACGAGAATCGTGACGCCGAGCGTCCGCCGTCCGGCGACATCGTAAACGGCCTCGGTGAAACGATCGGGTCGCATTCGGGAATTCATCGCTACACGATCGGTCAGCGGCGAGGACTCGGCATTGCCCACGAAAAGCCTTTATACGTCCTGCAGATCGAGCGTGCGAAGAATCAGATAATTGTCGGTGAAGCGGACGATCTGGAATCGATAGAGTTTATCGCGAAAGGCGTGAACTGGGTCGCATTCGATGAGCCGGCCGAGCCGGTACGGGCCGATGTGAAAATTCGCTACCGGCATGATCCGGCGGCCGCGACGATTCATCCGTTACCCCACGAGCGGGCCCGTATCGTTTTCGATGAGCCACAGCGAGCCATCACGCCGGGACAGGCGACCATTTTCTACAACGGTGACGAGGTTGTCGGCGGCGGCTGGATCGTGCGAAAATGAGATCGGTTAAAAAACTTACGACAATGGCAACTCCAAAAAAACGACCAAGCAAAAACGCCAAAGCCGCACTGAAAGCGGTCAAGGAATCGAAGCTCCTTGCCGCGACCCGCGCGGCGAATAACGCGATCGACCCGCAGGAATTCAAATCGCAAACGCCTTCGCCGAAGACGAGTGCGGCCATCAAGGCCCGTCCCGACAAAAAACGCGGATAAGTCAGGATCCGATGACCAAGGCCGAGCTGCGCAAATCTTATCTCGCGAAGCAGCAGGCTCTACCGCCTGCCATGCGCATCGGGGAAAGCTCGCGCATCTCCGAGGCGTTTTTCAGGAATTTCGATCTCAGCGGCGTTCGCTGTCTTCATTGCTTCGTCCCGATCAAAAAATTCAACGAGGTCGATACGGCACCGATTCTCGATCGGCTGTGGTCCGACTTTCCCGATATGCGGATAGCCGTTCCGCGCATTCGTTCGGGAGAAAATGTGATGGACGCGGTTGCCTTCGATCGCACGACGTCGCTTCAAACTAATCCATGGGGAATCGACGAGCCGGCGAAGGGCGAAGCGATCGATAACGCATCGATCGACCTCGTTCTCGTCCCCGCGGTTTGCTTTGACATACGCGGCCACCGCGTCGGCTACGGAAAGGGATTTTACGATCGCTTTCTCGCAAGCACGCGGCCGGGCTGCCAGAAGATCGGCTTGAGTTTTTTCGAACCCGCTCAGACGATCGATGACATAGGTCGGCACGACGTCAGTGTCGACCGGATCGTTACGCCGAAAACCGTCTATTTGCCGCTGCAATGATCGACGGCATACCTATTTTACGCAAAGCAGATCTCGAATTTCCGTGAGCAGCACGACCTCTTCCTTAGGCGCACTTATGGCGGCGAGGACATTGAACAACCGCACCGCGTAACGCGCTAGGAAGAACATAACGATCGCGACGATCAGGAACGTTATGACGTCGTTGATAAATTGCCCGTACATGACAAGCGGTTTGCCGCCTTTTATCGCGGCTTCGATCTGCTCAGGTGTCGCATTTACGGGAACGGTGCCGCTCAGATCGTAGAACTTCGACTTGAAGTCGATGCCGCCTGTCGCCATGCCGACGAACGGCATAACGATGCCGTCGGTAAACGTTTTTACGACGGTTCCGAACGCCGCACCCATTATCACCGCGATCGCCAGATCGAGAACGTTTCCGCGTGCAATGAACCCCTTAAAGTCGTTCCACATATTTCACATTCCTCCAGGCTTATAACTTGAATCTGGCAAAGACTCTACCACTAGACAAGAAGCATACAAAAAAGGACGGTGTTTTCCGTCCTTTTCAGCAAATTCGTAAGTTTCGGATCGGGCTAGATCAGGGCCGCTTCGGCCTTGTCCTCTTCGACCTCATTGTCATCATCTGCCGACGTTAAATACTCATCGGAATACTCGGAAGCGGCCGGATTGCTTTCCTCGGCGACGGGTTCGTCAGCTTTGTAGCTTTTGCGTGTCTCGCTGTCCTTCTTGTCCTGGTCTTCGCGTGCTTTGAGCATCGTACAGCCGCCCTCGAATACTGCACCGTCTTCGATCACCAACTTAGGCGTCGAAACGTTGCCGATAACGCGGGCCGTGCGTCCAAGCTGGATCTTTTCGCTCGCGACTATGTCGCCATTGACCGCACCGTTGACGGTCGCGATCGCGACCATCACATTCGCGTCGACCTGCCCATTGTTGCCTACGATCAGCGTTCCGCCGTCAGACATGACCGTACCGGTCAGATGACCGTCGACGCGGAGCATCATCTGAAAATTGGTCTCGCCGGTCAGCACCGTCCCGTGCCCGACAAAGCCGCTCAGCCGTCCTTCCTTTATATCGCGCGCGATCGATTCACTGTCGGTCACCACGCGCGACGACGCCTGGGCAGTTTCGTTGCCGTACTGGTAGGAGGTAGGTGCGGGAATGCTGTTGTTAGCCTGATAATTCGGTGTTTCCGGCTGGTCCGGCTTGGAAGTTCTACCCATTCTAATCATAAGACGTAATACTCCTTTGAAGTGAAATTTGAAGGCGGCGGTATAAACAGGAGAGGACTGAATTGCTTACGAAACCACGTCTGAAAGGGCTGATAGCCTAAAAATGCCTTACCGCAATCATAGTTGACGCAAATGCCGGTGTCCAGCATTTTCTTTAACAGTTGTTAAAAAAGCGCCAACGTGCCAAAATCTTAGGTTTCGGAAGGAGTGCAGATTACCGCCATTGGAAAGTAAGATTAAATCGAAGTTATTGAAGAAGATCGGCCGTGCGATCCACGATTTTTCGATGATCGCGGACGGCGATAAGGTAATGGTCTGCCTTTCAGGCGGAAAAGACAGCTACACAATGCTTGATCTGCTGCTCGACGTCCAGCGGCGGGCACCGGTGAATTTCGAGATATTCGCGGTGAATCTCGACCAAAAGCAGCCTGATTTTCCTGAACACGTTCTTCCCGAATATCTGGAAAGCATCGGCGTCAAATACCGGATCGTAGAAGAAGACACGTACTCGATCGTTACAAAGCATATTCCGGAGGGGCAGACTTATTGCTCGCTCTGCTCGCGTCTGCGTCGAGGCATTCTCTATACGACCGCGCTTGAAGAAGGCTGTACAAAGATCGCGCTCGGCCATCACGCCGACGATATTATCAATACCTTCCTGTTGAATCTCTTTTACGTCGGACAGCTAAAGGCGATGCCGCCGATCCTGCGGAACGACGCGGGAAATAATACGATAATCCGGCCGCTCGCCTACTGTCAGGAAAAGGAGATCACGGCCTACGCCGCTGAAAGACAGTTTCCGATAATTCCGTGCAATCTTTGCGGATCGCAGCCGAATCTCAAACGCGCCCGCGTCAAACGCCTGATCAGCGAGCTTGAAAAGGAAACACCGTTTATCCGCAGCTCGATAATGACCGCGCTGACCAACGTAACGGGATCGCATCTACTCGATAACGAGCTCTACGATTTTGAAAACTTCGAGCCGCTCATTAAGCGGATCCCGTCCGGTCACGGAAGTGTTGAAAAAGAGCTCGACGCTGTCTTCGATCATAGCGAAGCCGCATTCACGCCTAATTTGATCGCATCCGCAGCAGCGGAGATCGAGTTAGGATAGACCGCTCTCGTCCTCTCATTGCGAGAAAACGTTTCTTCGCTAGGTGTCGTTCACTACGGTTTCCGGAAAGCTCTCCGCGGCTCTGAGTCCCAAAGCCATCAAAAGAAAAAACGCCATTGCGACTTCCTGGTCACCCAGATTGTAGTGGACAAGTCCGCTTGCGAAAAAGCCGATCGCGCCGCCGAGACATCCCAACAAAATACCGTCGCGCTTCCAGTCAGCGTTTATCGCGCGATTCCGCAGGAGCCCACGGCGAAGTATGAAGATGTAGATCCCCAGAATCCAAAGCCAGATCAGCAATGCCGGAATGCCGCGTTCGACGAGCAGCTGCAGCGGCGTCGAGTGAAAATGCCCTACCGGCAGACGGCCTTCGTCGAACAGACGCCATTCGTCTGCGTAGCGTTTTATCGAGTCCATACCGACACCGACAATCATGTGGCGCGGACTCTCCTTCCACAGATCAAATCCTTCGTGCCAAACCGTTTCGCGCCACTTTATCGAATCGTCGTTCGCATCGAAAAAGCCGACCTGCCTACTCTGCTGCAAAAACAGCAGGCCGACAACCACGATCGGCAGCCCAATGCCTAATGCAGCGAGCAGCCATCGTCGCCCCGCACCGATAACAACAACAAAAGCGGATGAGATCATGAAGGCGAGCTGCGACGCACGCGTGACCGTTAACAGAAGCGCGAGCGCGATGCCGGCGATCGCGAAAACCAGCCCAACGGTAACGCCCAGCGACGGCGGTTGGGCATCGGCTAATTTATTAGCTCGTTTTCTGCGCGAGAGAAGTGCGGCGACGAGCAGGCCGAAGGCCAGAGAGCCGATCAGCTGAAGCACCTCGGCGTATGTCGTGTAGTGTCCGTAAAAACCCGTCGAACGCCAGTTACGGCTTTTTTTCCATTCGAGAAAGCCAAGCTTTTGTGCCGAGCTTTCGCCTACAAGCAGATCCGAGCGTTTTACATCTACCGTAAAATAGTAATCCGGCCGGTACACTTTCACTTTTGTGATCTCTTTATTCTCGACGGCGGCAGCTAAAGCGTCGGGCGTCGAGATCTTTACGCCGTCAGCTTCGAGGAGTGTATCGCCGTTCCACAGAAGAGCCTTGCCCAGCGGGCCGCCGGGAGCAACGCCGCTGACCTCTACACCTCGGCCACGCCAGCGCTGGACAGGCGTCCACGCGACGTTAACCATGCACGAAACGATCATTGCGAACGACAAGAAATATACCGCGCGGCGCGATCGCAAATTGTAATAGGCAAAATAGAAGATAAGGAATATCGCCGTGCCGCGGAGTTTATCGATGGAAATGTCAGGCGCGTACGAAAACACTGACGTGATCGCCGACCAAACAAAAAATGCCCAGAGAGCGGCATCGATCCATCGGAAACTCAGTTTAGGCCGCGGCCTGACAGCAAGACGGAGGAACCAGATCGCCATTCCCGTCAGCCACGCGATCTGCGTCGCCGCGATCGAATGCGGAGCGGAGACGAACGTCAGCACGAGAAAAACGAAGATCGCCCGATCGAGCCACAGCGGAAGTCCGCGCTCGCCGGTGATCGAGGCAAGGTCGTCCAGTTGTTCGAAAAAACGGGTCATAAATGCGACTATTGTAACAGTTCGCGGCGGATACAAGCTTTTTGAGCAGTTCAAGTATGAGTGATGAAAACCTGCGCGCCGACCTTAGGGTCAAAGCCGAGATCGATCTTTATTACGACCTTTTTGTGCCCGACGACGCGGCCGGGCCAAAGCCGCTGCTGATAGCTGTTCACGGATACGGGGCTCATAAACGGTATATGATGCGCGAGGCACGCGCGATAGCGCCGGACGACTGGGTGATCGCATCATTGCAGGCTCCGCACCAGCATTTTCGGAAAACTGAAAAAGGTTATCGTACGGGTTTTGGATGGCTCACGGATCACAATCCCGACGAATATATCAGGCTGCATCATCAATTTCTTTTCGATGTTATTGCCGATCTCGACCGGCAGCGATCGATCGATCCGTCGCGAATATTTCTCTTTGGCTTTTCGCAGGCGTGCGCGCTCAACTTTCGTTTTGCATTTTCGAATCCGAAAGTACTGCGGGGTGTGATCGGCGTGTGCGGCGGGATTCCGGGCGATCTCGAAACGAACACTTCATATTCGGCTTTTGATGCAGAAACATTTTATCTGTATGGCGATGATGACGAATTTTATTCGCAGGACAAGTTCATCGATTTTGATGCCCGGCTACGCGCACGTCTGCCCAATTACAACTCCAGACACTACACCGCAAAACACGAGATCACCGAAGAGATGCGGGAGAACATGCGGGCGTGGCTTCGCGAAATGAGATAGATCAAGTGCGGATCTTTACCGTTCTGATCTCGACGCTGTCCTGCAGATTATCGGGCAGCGAAACTCGCGGCGAATCGTCACCGCCATCGGTCTTTAGGATCTCGGCCTTAACCTCGTCCGCACGTGTGTGTTCGAGCATTGTCTTCGGACCGTAAAGCGTGACCGCGACCTTGCGTCCGGTCGAAGCAGGCACGACAAAGGTCTTTTCGATGCGTTTTTCGCCGACCCGAATCGCGACATCCACCACCGTGTTGAGCACGGCTGCCTTTCCGTTCGCAACACTTACAGGGACCTGCCGCGCGATCACGTCTTCTTTCGTTCCCGATATATCGATCCGGTCGGTCATCACAAAATCGAGCGTTCGGACAAAACTCGCCGGCCCGCGGACACGTATTTTCGGCGGTGTGATCGTTTGCCCGTAGACCTCAAAGCCGCTTGCGGGGTCGCCGTTCGTTTCGGCCTTGACCGCGATGTCTTTTTCCTCGACAGCTTCGAGCCGGACGGCGATCCGGCTTGGTTCGATACGGTCAAGCTTTATGCCGAGCGGCAGCGGAACGCTGACATTTTCCGGCGTGAGCGATAAAACGCGGTCGCCGGCGGCAAGCTCCGAAAGATCGATGGATGCCGCGAGCTCGGCGCGGTTTATTTGTTCGATCCGCCGCTTGTCGCCGCTGACCACGACGTCAACTTCCTGGATCGGGGAGCTCGTGATCTCGGCGTCATTCGAAATACTAAAGTTGAGCGGCACCGTGAATCTTTTCGTCGTTGGCGTACTAAGCCCGGTCACGCCGAGCCAGAGAGCCAGCGTCACAACCAGCGCGATGAGCTTGATGGACCAATCCTCAAGAAAAATCTTCCTGAGGATCTGTTTTACGAAAAAAGGCTGCATAGATCCGTGCGTTTACACGACAGTTACTTCGCTGTCCGCTTCTTTCATCGTCTTTGCCGACCCGAGCGTCTGGGCAAGTATCGGTATCTCCATCGCGGCCATAAGGAGCTTGCGCACTTGATTAGGATCAAGGTTCCGCCGGACCTCGCCGGCCTCGACATAAGTGATCAAGCCGGTCTCTTCCGAGACGACGACCGAGATCGCATCCGAGCCTTCGGTAATTCCGATGGCGGCGCGATGGCGCGTTCCGAGCTCGCGCGAAATGCTCGGATTTTTTGTCAGCGGCAAAAACACCGATGCGGCCGCGAGGCGTTCGTTCTGGATGATAACGGCACCGTCATGAAGCGGCGTCGTCGGATTGAATATCGAAACCAGGAGGTCGTAGCTCAAATGCGCATCGATCTGCACGCCGGCATCGATAAAATTTCTGAGACCGATATTCCGTTCGATAACGATGAGTGCTCCGGTCTTCGCCGAGGCCATGGTCGTCAGCGCCAACACGAGCTCGTCGTAAACGCTGCCGCCGAATTGACCGCGCTGCCGCCGGATAAGCGGAAAGCGAAGGCGGTTAGCGAAATACATCAGAGCCTGACGGATCTCCGACTGGAAAAGGACGATGATGGCGAAACCGACGTAGAGAACCGCGTAGCGCAGCACGAATTCCAGCGTGGATAGTTCCTGCGCGACAGCGAGCCAGTATAAAAGTCCGAGGAGAACCAGGCCGATAACCGTCGGCACGGCACGGGTGCCTCGAAGCAGCTTCAGCACAACGTACACGATGACAAAGACGAGCGCGATGTCGAGCACATTTCGCGCCGTATTTACTGTCGGAAAGTAATCGGATACTTGCATCAAGTGCCTAGAATATCACAGTAGTTTGCGGCTCGCGTTCCTTTTACCGGCCGTCCGGCGGATGAAACCGACTAGCTTTCCGTCGGCGTCGACGACGGCCACGGCGCCGATTTTATTTACCCGCATCAGAGCATCGGCCTCGGGCATCGGCGTTCCAAGATCGACGAATTGATCATGCGTGACCGGCCGCATCAGATCGCGAACGAATGTTGTCTGCCACTGCTGACGGTCGACGCCCTTCGCATCGGCAACGATGAGCATTCCGTAAAATTCATGATCTAGGGAGACGGGAAAAACGCTGGCACGGGCAACCGGCATGACGTCGTCGAAAAACCGTCGAAGCGTCAGATCGGGCGAAACGGGCACGGCAAGGTGCATCACGTCGTCTACGACCGCTCTCAGCGACCTTCGCGTTTCGCGGACAACAGTCTGCGCCGTATCGAAAAGGAAATAACCGCTGACGAGCGTCCAGACTCCGGCGAAAAACTCGTCTTCGAGGACTACCAAAACCAAACCGATAATGCCGAGGCCGGCTCCGATGATCGTTCCCGCGCGCGCCGCAAGCAACGTCGCCTCGCCAAATTCCTTACCGCTGCTCCACAGATATGTGCGAAAGATCCGTCCGCCGTCTAGCGGATAGCCCGGAAAGATATTGAAGATCGCTATAAGAAAATTTACGAGAGCAAGCGAGTAGAAAAACGACTCCAGAATATCGGTGCCGGCAGCGTCTGACGCAACCGCCAGAGCCGCATAGGTTGCAGCGAGAGCGAAACTCACGGTAATGCCCGCGACCGACCTCTTGTATTCGGACGAGGTACTGTGCGGTTCGCGTCGGTAGTGTGTCAGTCCGCCGAAGGGATAGAGTTCGATGTCTGAAATATCGCGCCGTTCCGACCCGGCCGCCAGCAAATTTGCCACTTCGTGCAGGAAGATCGACACGAATATTGCCAATGTCGCGGCAAACCCGAGGACGAGGCTCATCGATAGATCATTTGTAAGGACGTTGATCTTCGCGGCGACGGCCGCCCATAAAACGACGAGCAGCGGAATCCAGCGAAGGTCGAGAACGACCGGTATCCCGAAAAGCTGAATGAGAATAAATTGCAGTTTCAGAAAACGAACTATCTCCCGCATCGTGAGCTGATTATAGCCCCGAAACGCCAAGGACGTTAGGCCGCGCAGCGGCGAAAAATGAAAAGGAGCAGCTCTTCTGAGTTGCTCCTTTTTCCCCTGATGGCGGCGATATTATTCGCCGGAATTATCCTGCATTTGCGTTATCGGCTGCGGACTGAGATTCAGAATATTCTGCCCTGAAATAACGCTCACCGGAGAATTCCACATTGCAAAGCCTTCGCCTGTCTTCGTGATCCCGAAAAGATAATAGCTGTTCGGCTCGACGCCTCCGAGCTGCGCTTTGCCCGCACCGTCGGTCTGGCCGGCGTACTTGATATGTTCCTTGATCGCTCTCAACGCCTGCCGATTGAAATCACCGTATCGACCGGGAAATAAAACGGAGAGCCCGAGACTGTTTGACAGCGTCTGGCCCTCGAGCGGCTCAATACGCGCGTCAGAGAGGATAGATTCAACGTCCTTATCCAGGAGATAGAAACGCTCGTTCTTTACCGCACGCGGCGGCCCGGTCTGACCCGTCATTTTAGCCTCGATCATGACCGTCCCTTTATCTGAGCGGGGTGCAGTCACCGTCGATGTTGAGCCGGGAATGTTTGTCACGGATGTCGGCGGCGGCACGCTCTCACTGGGCACGGTCACCGTTTGAGCGCTGGACGACGGAGGAACCGTTACGGTCTGCGTGTCCGCCGAGGTCGGGTAGGCACCGTTCGCGACACGACGCGTGGAGACATTGACCGCGAGGTTAGAATTGCTGTCGTCGTTGTTGCGGCTCATCACAACAAAGAAAACCAGCACCAGCACGGCGCCCAGCAATCCAAGAGGAATAAACGCCCATTTCGGAAAGCCGTCGCTTTCTCGTGGTATATCCGTCACGACGACTCTTTTTTCAACGATCGGCCGGGCAGCCACGGGCCGCCCACAGCTCGGACATGCAACCGCGGCGTTTGAGATCTCGTGTCCGCATTCAGGACAGTGAAGTAATGACATTTCTATTTTCCTCCGATTCTTGCGACTACCAACGCACCAACTGCATTTTTAATGCCAGATCGTAAGAGACAACTATACATTGTCTCAGTTTGCAAAATTGCCGTCACAATGCGATTAATATAGACATCAGTGATGACAGTTTTTGATTCACAATTCCGCCATTTGCACCACCACGCGCATACCTATATCCCGCGCGGGCTAAGAATCGTTTTGTAACAAAACCGACAACTAGTTTTAATCGACACCGCGCAGGCTTTTTGAACCAAAGCTTATGGGCGGCGTTTTGCATATTTATGGTTTCAAACAGACAACAAAAGTTAAAGATCGCGATCCAGCGGCAGGGCAGGCTGAGCGACGGCTCTACGGATATGCTGCGGAAATGCGGTATCGGATTTTCGAATCGATCAGGAACCCTGCGTTCGGAAGCAACGGACTTTCCGCTCGAGATCTTCTTCCTTCGCGACGACGATATTCCGGATTACGTAGCCGACGGCGTCGCGGATGTCGGGATTGTCGGGCAGAACGTGATCGCCGAATCGCCGTGCGTCGTCGAGACGATCGAAACTCTCGGTTTCGGTAAGTGCCGCCTTTCGCTCGCGCTGCCGAGGGCCGAGCCGTATACCTCGCCAACGAATCTCGAGGGAAAGCGAATCGCGACGAGTTACCCGCGAATTCTTTCCAGGTTTCTCGCCGCGGAACACGTAAATGCGGAGATCCATGAGATCAGCGGCTCAGTGGAAATTGCTCCGTCGATCGGTTTGGCCGACGCAGTATGCGATCTCGTAAGTACCGGAAGTACACTGTTATCCAACGGTTTGCGAGAGGTCGAAACGGTCATGCGTTCGGAAGCGGTACTCATCGCCCGGACCGGCCTGCAACCGGGATCCGAAGCGATCATGGAGAAACTCCTTTTCCGCATTCGCAGTGTGCGTGCGGCTCGGCAGAATAAGTACATATTGCTGAATGCTCCGGCGGACAAGGCTGAGCAGATCGCGAGCATACTCCCCGGAATGAAAAGTCCGTCCATGATCCCCCTTGCCGAAGCCGGATGGGTCTCGATGCATTCCGTGATATGCGAGACGGATTTTTGGGAAGTCGTGGATAATCTAAAAAAAGCAGGAGCAGAAGGTATTCTCGTACTGCCGATCGACCAGATGATCCGGTAAAAAAATCTATGAAGACGATCAAATTCCCGAAACGGGAAGAATGGAACGAAATCCTCACCCGCCCCGCGCTCGATACGCAATTCCTCGAGCGCACGGTCGCGAACATTCTGACGGACGTGAGAACGAACGGAGACGATGCGCTGCGCCATTGCGCACGGTTTTTCGACAAGGTCGAGCTGGACGAACTCGAGGTAACCGCTGGTGAATTCACGGCGGCCGAGCTCGCCATTTCCGCGGAATTGAAAAAAGCCATCGACGTGGCAAAAGCGAATATCGAAAAGTTCCATGCGCCGCAAACCGAATCCACCGCCAAAACGGAAACGACCGACGGTGTATTTTGCTGGCGTAAAACGATCGCGATCGAAAAGGTCGGCCTTTACATACCGGCGGGCACCGCTCCGCTTTTTTCGACGGTCCTGATGCTCGCCATACCCGCGAAGCTGGCCGGTTGCAGTGAGATCATCGTTTGCTCGCCGCCGCGGCCCGATGGCTCGGTTGCTCCGGCAATTCTTTATTGTGCAAAGCTTTGCGGCGCTACACGTGTATTCAAGATCGGCGGAGCGCAGGCGATCGGTGCAATGGCGTATGGAACCGAGTCCGTGCCGAAAGTCGACAAGATCTTCGGGCCGGGCAATCAATTCGTCACCGAAGCGAAACAGCAGATCTCAAAAGCCGGCGTCGGCATCGATATGCCCGCCGGTCCGTCCGAGGTCGCTGTACTGGCGGACGAGACCGCGAACCCGGCGTTCGTCGCTTCGGATCTTCTTTCCCAGGCAGAACACGGGCCGGACAGCCAGGTACTTCTCATTACAGTGAGCGAAGAATTCGTCGAGCGAACGCTTGCTGAAGTGGCGAGGCAGCTGGCCGAACTGCCGCGAAAGGATTTTGCGAACGCCGCACTGGGAAATTCGAAAGCAGTCGTGATGAAAAGCGTAGCTTCAGGTATTGAGCTGATCAACGCGTACGCGCCCGAGCATCTGATCATCGCAACGGCGGAGGCCGAGACGGACGCAGAATCGATCGTAAATGCCGGCTCGGTTTTCATCGGTAATTATTCTTGCGAGAGTGCGGGCGATTATGCGTCCGGAACAAACCATACGCTGCCGACAAATGGATTTGCGCGAAGCTTCGGCGGAGTTTCGATCGACAGTTTCACCAAGAAGATCACGTTTCAGAGACTCAGCGCGGACGGACTTCGCAACCTCGGCCCGACCATCGAGATCATGGCTCGAGCCGAAGGCTTGAACGCGCATGAACGAGCCGTTTCAATACGACTGGCAGAACTCGGAGGCGTCGATGTTTGATCCTATCGTTCTTGCACGCCGAAATATTCAAAAGCTTCGCCCCTATTCGTCGGCACGGCATGAATTTGCCGGCACAGCCGATGTTTACATCGACGCAAATGAAAATTCGATGGGTTCCCCTGCCGGCGGCGGGTTGAACCGGTATCCTGACCCGCTGCAATCCGACCTAAAGAAGTTAGTTGCGACCGCAAAAGGCCTCAGTGCGGACCGCATCTTCGTCGGCAACGGAAGCGACGAGGCGATCGACCTGCTCTTTCGGGTTTTTTGCGAGCCGCGGCGCGACAGGGCTCTCATCTTTCCTCCAACATACGGCATGTACAAGGTCGCCGCGGCGATAAACGATGTCGCGGTCGATGAAGTATTTTTAACTTCGGAATTTCAGCTTGACCTGCCGAACATTATCGATCGTCTGAACGCCGAGACAAAATTGGTTTTTATTTGCTCGCCGAACAATCCAACCGGTAACTCGATCCGGCGCGACGATATAGTTACCGTTCTGCAGCGTGCCGAGGGCCTCGTGATCGTCGATGAAGCGTACGTAGATTTTTCGGTGTTTCCATCTGTGACCCGTCTTATCGACGAATACCCCAATCTTGTCGTACTTCAGACTTTTTCAAAGGCGTGGGGACTTGCGGGTGCACGGGTCGGACTCGCGTTCGCTGACGAACGTGTGATCTCACTTCTCAATCGAGTGAAGCCGCCGTACAACGTAAGCCGGCCCGCGCAGAATGTCGCCATCGATGCGTTGAGCGAACCGTCCAATATCGACAAGTGGAAGGAAGAGATACTAACCGAGCGGAAAGCACTGAAAGCTTTCCTTGGTCAACTGACATTTGTCCTGGCCGTCTACCCGTCGGATGCGAATTTCCTCTTGGTGAAGTTTACGGATGCCGCAGTTGTCTATCGCTTTCTGCTCGATCGCCGGATCGTCGTTCGCGATCGCAGGAGCGAACCGCTTTGCGAAGGATGTTTGCGGATCACCGTCGGGACGCGGCACGAAAACCTTTTGCTTATGAACTCGTTGACAGAATTTGCAGGGAGGACCAATGACGCCGCTGCGTCGAAATTTCAGCAATGAAAAAAGTACTCTTTATCGACCGGGACGGCACGATCATCGAGGAGCCGAGCGACTTTCAAATAGATTCGTTTGAAAAGCTCAGATTCCTGCCGGGCGCAATATCGAATTTGGCCCGGATCGCCTCTGAACTGGATTTCGAACTAGTGATGGTCTCAAATCAGGACGGCCTCGGCACCGATTCGTTTCCGTTTGAGCATTTTGAGCCCGTCCAGGACCTGATCATACGGACACTGGAGGGCGAAGGCGTCATTTTTTCTGAGATCTGCATCGATCGAACGTTTCAACACGAAAACGCGGAAACGCGGAAACCGAACATCGGCATGCTAAAGCAATATCTCAACGGCAGTTACGACCTCGCGAATTCGTTCGTTATCGGCGACCGGCAAACCGATGTCGATCTGGCTGCGAATCTGGGCACGCAAGCGATCTTTGTTGCAAATGCGAATTTCGACCTTGCCGCGGATCAGCACGCCGTTGTTGTTCGGGTCGAAGACTGGGCGGGAATTTATGACGTGCTTTCCACTCCGCCCCGGAAGGCCGTCCACACGCGGAAGACGAACGAGACCGAGATCTTGGTCGAATTGAATCTCGACGGAACCGGGATCTCGGAGCTGGACACGGGAATTCCGTTTTTCGACCATATGCTTGAGCAGGTAAGCCGTCACGGTTCGATCGACCTAAAATTGAAGGCGTCCGGTGATCTGCACATCGATGAGCATCACACGATCGAGGACGTCGCGATAACGCTCGGCGAAGCATTTGCGATCGCGCTTGAAGACAAACGAGGAATCGAACGATACGGTTTTATGCTTCCGATGGATGATTGCCTGGCGCAAGCTGCGATCGATTTCGGCGGGCGGAACTGGATCGTATGGGACGCCGAATTCAAACGCGAAATGATCGGCAGAATGCCGACCGAAATGTTTTTTCACTTTTTCAAATCATTCACGGACAAGGCTTCGTGCAATCTAAACATCAAGGCCGAAGGCACGAACGAACATCACAAGATCGAATCCATATTCAAGGCCTTCGCTCGTGCCGTTAAAATGGCAGTTCGCCGCGAACGCGGAAATACTGCGCTTCCGTCGACCAAAGGAAGTCTATAGAGATGACCGTTGCTATTCTCAAATACAACGCCGGCAATGTAGCCTCCGTGCAAAACGCCCTCGCCAGGCTAGGAGTCGACAGCGTGATCACGGATGACCCGGAAGTTATCCGGGCGGCGGACAAGTTGATATTCCCCGGAGTGGGAGAAGCATCAACGGCGATGAGCTTCCTTTGCGAGCGCGGTCTGGATGTGCTGATCCGCTCGCTGACGCAGCCGGTTCTCGGCGTCTGTCTCGGCATGCAGCTGATGTGTACGCATTCGGATGAGAATGACACACCGTGCATCGGTATTTTTCCAGCGACGGTTCGACTCTTTGAAAGCGGAGAAATGAAGGTTCCCCACACCGGCTGGAATACGATCGAGGATTCGTCACCGGCGTTGTTCCACGGCGTACCGGAAAATTCGTACGTTTATTTTGTCCATAGTTACTACGTCAGTCTCTCGGAATATACTTCATCGGTTTGCCGCTACGGCATTGAATTTTCAGCAGCGTTGGAGAAAGACAATTTCTACGGGGTGCAGTTTCATCCCGAAAAATCGGGTACCGTAGGCGAAAAGATTCTGGAGAATTTTCTAAGGATATGATCGAGATAATACCAGCGATCGATCTGATCGGCGGCAAATGCGTGCGACTGACGCACGGCGATTTCGCACAGAAAAAGGTGTACTCGGACGATCCCGTAGAAACGGCAAAGGCATTTGCAGCGGCCGGCCTTCAGCGGCTTCATATCGTCGACCTCGACGGTGCCCGCACAGGCACGCCGGCAAATATAAATGTTCTCGAAGAGATCGCCTCGGCTACCCGAGCGATCATCGATTTCGGCGGCGGGATCAGGACGGACGCAGACGTAAAACGCGTTTTCGATGCCGGTGCGGAGATGGTCAATCTCGGGAGCGTCGCGGTCGAGGAGCCGGACACTTTCTTCGAATGGTTGGAACATTACGGAAGCGACAGTATCCTGCTCGGCGCCGATGTCCGTGACGGCAAACTCGCGATAGCCGGCTGGCAAACCGAGACGGATATCAGCGTGTTCGAATTTTTGAGCGAGTGTTGGAGCCGCGGCGTCGAGCAGGCTTTTGTTACCGATATCACCCGCGACGGCGCGCTCGGCGGGCCGTCGTTGAAGCTATATAAGGAGATCAAAATGGCGGTGCCCGAACTGAAGCTGATAGCAAGCGGCGGAGTCAGCTCGGAAAATGATCTGCGCGATCTCGAACAGATGGGCTGCGACGGAGCGATCGTCGGAAAGGCACTCTACGAAGGAAAAATTAGTTTCGATGAGTTGGCACGATATGTTAGCTAAACGCATTATTCCGTGCCTGGACGTAAAGGACGGCAGAACTGTCAAGGGAACGAATTTCGTCGGGCTTCGCGATGCCGGTGACCCGGTCGAACTCGCTGCCCGCTACTGCGACGAGGGAGCGGACGAGCTGACGCTGCTCGACATTTCGGCCACCGATGAAGGACGCCGAACGCTTGCGCGATTGGTGCGGGACGTTGCCGGTGCGATCAATGTTCCTTTCACGGTGGGCGGCGGCATCGGCTCCGTGGAAGATATCGGGCGACTGCTCGAGGCGGGAGCCGACAAGGTTTCGATCAACACGGCGGCCTTTCGCAGTCCCGAATTAATAACTGCCGCGGCCGGCTCTTTCGGTTCGCAGTGCATCGTCGTTTCGATCGACGCGAAGTTGCGCGAAAGCAGCGAGTGGGCCGTTTACCTCAACGGCGGCCGCCAAGCAACGGACACTGCGGCGGTGGCTTGGGCGATACGCGCGGCCGGGCTTGGTGCCGGCGAGATCCTGCTTACATCGATCGCATCCGATGGTATGCAGCACGGCTTCGACATCGAGCTGACGCGGCAAGTTTCATTGTCCGTCGGCGTCCCCGTCGTTGCTTCCGGCGGTGCCGGCTCCTGCGCCGACTTCGTCAGTGTTTTCACCGAAGGGAAGGCTGACGCTGCACTTGCAGCAAGTATTTTTCACTACGATCAGCTGGGAATTCCGGAGCTCAAAAGTTTTTTAAAGGTCCGCGGCATCGAGGTACGCACATAATTTATGAAACCAAACTACGAAAAGTATGCGGACGGGCTCGTACCCGCGATAGTGCAGGACGCGGCGAACGGACGGGTGCTAATGCTCGGTTTTATGGACGATCAAGCTCTGGCGGCCACGCGTGAATCGGGGATGGTGACTTTCTATTCCCGTACGCGACAGAGGCTATGGACGAAAGGCGAGACAAGCGGCCATATATTAAGCGTTAAAGATATTCTCATCGACTGCGATCAGGATACGCTTCTCATCATGGCCGAGCCGGCCGGCGCCGTTTGCCATACGGGGGCGGAAACCTGTTTTGAGGGAAACTCCGGAGGTTTCGTGTCGATACTCGAGGAACTCGAAGAAGTCATCCATGCTCGCCAAGTGTTGCCGGACCCGAATTCCTACACATCGCGGCTGTTCGAGGAGGGAATTAACAGGATCGCGCAAAAGGTCGGTGAAGAAGCCGTTGAGCTAATAATCGAGGCAAAGGACGATGATGTCGAGAAATTCAAATCGGAGGCGGCTGACCTGCTCTTTCATCTTTTAGTTCTCATTCGGAAAAAACGCGTTGACCTCAAAGACGTGTTTGAAGTATTGCGGAAACGTCGGAACCCGGGTTCGACCTCTGAATTTCAGACAATTTCGCCTTCGTAAACACTCGAGCGGATCCGCTTGTACGCACAGCGCGTACA
Organism: Pyrinomonadales bacterium; assembly: GCA_038254305.1. Taxonomy (GTDB): domain Bacteria; phylum Acidobacteriota; class Blastocatellia; order Pyrinomonadales; family Pyrinomonadaceae; genus OLB17. The sequence continues at coordinate 54,127 of JBBSGG010000009.1, read as the reverse complement.
TACGGCCCTGACCGAGCTGCCGCGAATTCGCCGGAGCGAAGTCGTGTTATCAGTACATTGCCGAGACGATCGAGCGCGGCCAGTTCTTCTGCATCGTCTCATGCAAGGTTGTGGTGCAGATTTGCTTTCCGAACTTAATCAACAGGAAATTTATCAAAGACAATAAATTTTGCATTTCTTAGATCGGGCGATCTCAGAATCCGGTTGTGCGTCTTTTTCATTACGCCTCCGGGCTTGACGAATCGTCCGCCTCGATCTCGCGGGGAGCATCTTCCGCGGCTTTTCGGGCCTCCCGGCGTGCTACGACACTTTCGACCCATTCATAGACCATGGGCAGGATAACGATCTTGATGGGTCGGGTCACCAAGCCGCCGACGACTACAATAGCGAGAGGTTTTTCGATCTCGGCGCCGGTGCCGGTCGAAATGATAAACGGGATGAGGCTGATGCTTCCGATCAGGGCGCTCAGCAGCTCGGCGCGGAGGCGGACGCCGGCACCTTCGATGACGGCTTCGCGCAGCTCCATTCCACGAGCGCGCAGTTTGTTGATATACGAAACCATCACCATTCCGTTTTGAACGGCTATACCGAAAACAGCGATGAATCCCACTAACGCCGGAACGCTGAGCGGAAAACCCGAGATAAGAAGGAAAAACGTACTGCCGACCAGCGCGATGGGGATGTTGAAAATGATCGTTAAGGTATTACGCAGCGAACCGAAACACGCATAGATCAAAACAAAGACCAGAACCAAAGCGATGGGAATAGCCACCGCCAACCGTCGAGCCGCTTGTTGCGCGTTCTCGAATTGACCTCCCCAGGTAATGAAATATCCCGGCGGCATCTTGACCTGCTGGTTTACACTGGCCTGAGCGTCCTTGACGAAACTCCCGATATCGCGATCCGCCACATTGCACTTCACGACGATCCGGCGGAGAGCGTTTTCGCGGCCGATCACTGCATCGCCGCTGGAGAGCTTGAATGTAGCCAGCTGCCCGAGCGGGACCCGGTTGCCCACCGGTGCCGTTATGAGGATATTGCCGAGTTTTTCCACTTGGTCCCGGTAATCTTCGTTCAGCCGCACAAAGATCGCGAACCGGCGCTGACCTTCCAACACTTGCGTCGCCTCGTCTCCACCTATGGCAATTTTCGCAGCTTCCAGCACATCGGAAACATTCAGCCCATAGCGGGCAAGTTCGGAGCGGTTGAGCGAGACTTCCAGATGCTGTTCGCCCCCGACCTGCTCCACCGCCAGGTCCTTGGCACCGCGAATGTTCGCCATTGCGTCGCGAACCTGATCCGCGATCTTGAGAAGTGTTTCCTGGTCCTCGCCAAATACCTTGACGGCGATCTGGGCGTTGATTCCTGAGATGAGCTCGTCGTCACGTGTTTGGATCACCTGCGAGAAATTGAATTCCACGCCCGGGAAACCTTCCACTTTCTTCCGCATGGCCTCGACGAGGTCGTCTTTGGTCGCGGCAGTTGTCCACTGCTCTTTGGGCTTGAGGCGCACATAGATCTCGTCGTTGCTGACGCTTTCGGGATCACCACCAAGCTCCGCTCGCCCTATCTTAGCGACGACTGTCTCAACCTCGGGAAATTGTTTGAGAGACTTTTCGATCTGCGTCGAGATCTCGACGGCACGGGCGAGCGAGATGCTCGCTGGCATGGTGGCACGAACCAATAGATTGCCTTCGTCGATGGTGGGCAGGAATTCGCTGCCTAGCAGGTAAACATCCGCGACACTCCAGCCGATCAACAGGACGGCGATAATTACGGTCAAATACCGATGAATCATCGCCCACTTAAGCACGGGCACGTAGATCGCCTTGAAGAATCGCACGATCGGGTTGGCACGAGGCTCACCCTTTTTCATCCGAAGCCACATCGCGCATAACATCGGTGCAACACAGAGCGCCATCAGCAGCGAGCCGAACATTGAGAACGTGACGGCATATGCGAGCGGCTTGAACAACTTGCCCTCGATGCCCTGCAGCGTGAAGACGGGAAGGAACACCGCAATGATAATGAGGATGGCGAAAAACATCGGCCGTCCGATCTCCTGCGCCGCGACAAGAACGGCTTCGCGCATCGAGTGCTCACGATGTTCCTCAAGGTGACGAAAGATGTTTTCGACCATGACGACAGTCGCGTCCACCATCATCCCGATACTTATCGCGAGACCGCCGAGCGAGGTGAGATTGGCCGAAAGGCCCCAGTACCACATCAAAATGAAGGCGACCAACATGCAAAAGGGAATTGCCGCGGCCGTGATCAGCGACCCGCGAAAATCGCCCAGCAAGAGCAGGAGTATTATCAGTACCAGCACCTCGCCCTCGATCAGTGATTTCGTCACGGTGTGGATGCTGTGGTCGATCAGGTCCGACTGGTCGTAGTAGTCGACGACCTTAACCCCCTCCGGCAGCGACTTGTTGATCTCGGCCACCTTCGCCTGCACGCGCTCGATCACCTGCTTGGTGTTTTCGTTGATCCCTTTGAGCACGATCCCGGTCACGACCTCGCCTTGGCCGTCCTTGGTTACCGCGCCCTGGCGAAGCTCATTTCCGATCTCGACACGCGCGACATCGCCGACCCGGATCGGCGTTCCGCCTCGGGACTCGAGCACGATGTTCTTGATGTCCTGAATGTCCTTGACCAAGCCGAGGCCGCGCACGACATATTGTTGGTCGCCATGCTCGATGAAGTTTGCTCCGGTATTCTGATTGTTGTTCTGGATCGCATCGAAAAGCGATTTCAGCGGAATGTTGTAGCTGACCAGCGCTTGCTGATCGACGATGACCTGATACTGTTTGACGTCCCCGCCGAAACTCAAAACATCGGCAACGCCCGGAACCGTGCGCAACTGCAGCTTAACGATCCAATCCTGAATTGTCCGCAACTCCTGATTGCTCTTGCCGGGTCCGGTTATCTGGTAAAGGTAGATCTGCCCCGTGCCTGTGGTGATCGGGCCCATGCTGGGCTCTATACCTGACGGCAGGTTGTCCTTTGCGATAGATAAACGTTCGAAAACCTGCTGCCGGGCGAAATATATGTCAGCGTCGTCGCGAAAATAGACCGTTACCACGGACAAACCGAATTTTGATATTGACTCGACCCGGGTTACGCCGGGAATTCCGTTCATCACGTTCTCGATCGGGAAGGTGACTAGTTGCTCGACCTCCTGAGGAGCAAGGCCCTGGGCTTCGGTGTCTATCTCAACCTGTACGGGGGTCACATCGGGAAATGCGTCGACGTTTAGTCTGTAGAGAGCAAAAATGCCGCCGGCAACTATAACCACCGACGCGACCGCGACGAGCAGTCGTTCGCGGTAGAAAAAGGCAATTAAATTATCGGTCATATTTTGACCCGCATCGGTTTCTTACTCCCCGCCTTTGCTTTGTTCCATAAGAAGGTAGTTGCCCTTCACCACAACCTTGTCTCCGGCGTTGATGCCTTGGATGACCTCGACGCGCTCTTCACTTTTCAAGCCGAGCGTTACTTCTCGTTTGTTGTACTTATTCCCGTCGGCGACAAATACAACTGATTTCCCGCCGTCGTCGAGAACGGCGGCCAGCGGTATCGAGATAGCGGTCCGATGAGCGGCGGTTACGATCTCGACGTTGGCGAACATGTCCGGCTTCAAACGGCCCTCGGGATTTGCGACCTCCGTACGAACCCTGACTGTTCGCGTGTCCGGATCAACTACGCTCGAAATAAGAATGACGCGTCCCCTAAATGTCGATTCGGGGAAGGCCGGAACCTTAACATTTACGATCTCGCCGTTCCTTACTCGCTCAAGGTCCTTTTCAAAGACGTTCGCGTCTATCCAAACGCTCGACAGGTCAATGATCTTGAATAAATTTGCGTCCGATCCCACAGTTGCTCCGATCGTGCCATTGCGTTCGACCACAGTGCCCGAGATCGGAGCCGTAAGTGGAAATATCGACGATCCCAGATTTGACTTTTTGGCCAATCCGTCGATAGCGGCCTCTTTCATTCCGAGAATGAGCAGGTGACGACGCGCGTTCGCCACCGCCACTTTGGCGCTTTCGACTGTGTTAGATTGCGTCGCTTTCGCCACCTCGAGATCGTGCTCGGCCTGCTGTAAGTTCTTTGCGGGTGTTATCTCTTTTTCGACGAGCAGCTTTGTGCGATCGTAGGTAGCCTGCGTGAATTTAACCTCGGCGGCCGACGCGCGATTTGCATTCTCAAGATCGGCGAGCGCCTTGAGATAGCCCGCCTCGGCTTCGTCGATGTCGGCCGACTCGAGATCGGCGAGCTTCTGTCCTTTTCTGACATTGCTGCCTTGTCCGGCGTAGAGATTTACTATCCTGCCTTCGTGCACGGGCCCGATATTTGCCATGCGGTCCTCGGTGACCAGCACCTTCCCTGACGCATTTATCGACCCTTCGATCGTGGTGGGTTGAACTATCTCAACCTCGATGCCGGCGTCCGGTTCCGATGTCGGGGAATTTGGCGCGGTAACCGAGACGGCAGTCGGAGCCGAGCTTGTGCAGCCAACGCTTAAGACGGCAATCAAGACGAGCGTTGAGATAGACGCTGGACGAATAATCTTTAATTTGAACATTTCGCGCACCTGCTTTCGTTAACCACCTATTTGATAATGGGCGTAGCGGTCGCCAGCTCAAGGTCTAGCAGCGACGAATAATAATCAAAGACCGTTTGGTAAAAGCTTGCCAACGTATCCCGCCGGGTGCGGATGGCATCCAGAAGCTCGAGCGTCGAGCTTTCTCCTATCTTCAAAGCAAACTCCGTCGAGGTCTGGATATTATTTACCTTTGTCAGCACGCCGCTGCGATAAAGTTCCACACGCCGCTTTTGTATATTGAAGGCGACCAGTGCCTTATCCACGTCGCTCAATATCTGATTTGTGACTATCTGCTCCTGGTTTTGCGCCTTCTGCTTGCTGATCAGGGCTTGTGCACGCGCGGTTTGATTGCGATCGGATGTGGGCAGTATTATGCCGATACCGTAGTTGTAGTTGCTGCCGCCGGCCGGGACGTGGTTTACGCCGCCGGAGAGCGTCAGATTGGGTATCTTTTGAGAGTGTTGGAGTTGAATATTGGCGTCGGCTGCTTGCTCGCTGAGCGTTGCGACCTTCAGGTCAGGCCGGGCCGCGAGAGCCTTATCACGCATATCGGCGAACGAGAAATCGTACGACTGAATGAACTCCATCGACCCGGCCGGCTCGACCTCCATGGCTCTGTAATCGCCGCCTAACGCCAACCGAAGGTCCCGCAGTGCGACCTCGTAATCCCGTTCAGAGTTTGCGAGATCGGTGTCGAATTTGAATCGTTCAACCTCAAGCCGCTGCAGATCCAGCCCGGAAATTTCGCCCGCCCGAAAAACCTGTGTCGTGCGGTCAATGATCTCGGCAAACGTCTTTTCATTTTCGTTCGAAAGATCGAGGAGGGACCTCGCCAGCAGAACGGCGTAAAATTTCTTTTTCACGTCGTTGGTCATCTGCCACACCGCAACTTCGAACTGGGCCCTCGCGACCTCCGCGTCCGCATTGGCGACGCTGATTCGCTTGCTCCGCTTGCCGCCCAACTCGAGGTCCTGGGATATGTTGTACGCAAATGTCTGCGAGGTGATGAGCGATCCGCGAAAATTTATCGGTAGGCCCGACGAACCCACGGTGATCGCCGGATTGGGCCGCAGCCTGGCCGATAGCTTTTCCGCCTCCGCAGTATCGATGTCGTAGTGGGCAGCAATGAGCTGAAGGTTCTTCTGCAAAAAGATCGTAACGGCGTCAGAGATTGTGATCGGCGTTTTCGTCTGGGCCGGAGGTGTTTGCTGCGCGCGGACGACCACCGCGGGTGTCTCAAGGGCGCCGGATGGCACAGCTTGAGCTGGAGTCGAATGAATTGCAATAACGAGGAATAGAGGCGCCAAATAACCAGCGCGACCGACTCTTCGAGGAATGCCCTGTACCGTTAAGCGGTTCAAATAATTGTTTGTATCGGTAATGTGACGACGCATCCGATCACCTCGTGTTTTACAGGATGATTGAATAGATATTGATCGTATGGCTCTAGCTTCGCCCGCCCGTGCAGGGCTAAGCGAGAGGCAGATCGCGCATGCCCCGGAACCACGTTGTTCCGGGGATCTTTGAAAACGATTGCGCTTGGACAAGCCGCACCAGAGACTTGCCTCAGTAACGAGGCGGTGCTCGGCCCGATGGGCGGGATATTGGAGTGAAGACGACTGAACCGGAACTAAATGGAATCTTCACCCTGCGGACAAACGCTACCTCTGTGGAGGGAAGTACTGCGAATACCGGCGAATGGACGATACTATTGGATTGTTGCTGATGAAGAAGACAAATAAGACACTCATTCTCACCGGAGTGTCTATGATTCGTCACGTTCTTTGAAACACTAGCCTGGTCCGCAAGCTCGGAAGCTCCGTACGTTTCGAGCTTGAGTGAGACATTTCCGTGACTGTGGGCGGAGCCGAAGGTTACTGAATAAATGATACCGACGAGCAGAGCACTAGCAAGGGCACGAGAGCATACCGTGCGGTTACCATAGGTTGCTGACGGTTTGGTAATCTTCATTTTACTGGCAGGTCACCTTGTATCTACGAGTGCGCGGATTATAAGTTTCGAAATCGACCCTGTCAAATTCCGATAATTCCGTTCTGCGGGTCTCAGGGTTTGAAACATTTGGATTTAGAGAGTTCGGTTAATAACACGGCGATCTTCGCCACACCGCGTCGGGTTTGTTTTTCGTTAAAGGCGGCGTATCCAAAAATCAGTCCCATCCGCGGATACGACATTATGCTGTGATCCGAGATGGCCGACAATCGAATATCCAATTCGTCGGCCCTCATTGCTACTTCGCGGTCGTTGAAACCCTCGGGCAACCAGCCGACAAGATGCATCCCCGCATCGCCGGGCGTCATTTCAAGAAATCCAGCCAGGTGCCGGTGCACCTGCTCGACCAAAAACTTTTGTCTTTCCTGGTACAGTGTCCGCATTCTTCGGATGTGGCGGGCGAAATGCCCTTCCGAGATGAATTCGGCCAAGACCGCCTGGTCGATCATCGGGGATTGTGCCCCGGTAACGGTTCGTGCCGCGGTGAATACGTCTACCAGATCGGGGGGAACCACGAGGCAGCCGAGTTTGAGCGAAGGAAAGATCGTCTTGCTGAAAGTCCCGACGTAAATCACGCGTCCCTCAATGTCGAGTCCCTGGAGCGAAGCGATCGGTCTCCCCGAGTAGCGAAATTCACTGTCGTAATCATCCTCCACCACCCACGCCCTAGCCGCACGTGCCGTTTCGATGAGCGACAACCGGCGTCCTAAGCTCATCGTCATTCCGAGTGGATATTGATGCGACGGCGTCACGTAAATGAGTTTTGGCTTCTTTCCCGAGTGTGCAGCCGCTTCGAGATCGATCCCATCACCGTCGACCGGAACGGGGACCAACTGCGCTCCGGAGAGAGAAAACAGATCGCGGGCGCTGTTGTAGCCGGGATCTTCGATCCAAACATTGTCCCTGGGTTCCAGCAAAACGGCGCTTACCAGTGCGAGCCCTTGTTGAGCCCCGGCCGTGACGATCACCTGTTCCGGTTCGCACCTAACGGCTCGAGCCGATCGTAAATGAGCTGCGATGGCCTCGCGCAGCGGACGAAAACCTGCCAGATCGTTTCCCCTGATCACCGCGTGCGGACCGCTCCGGGACAACCGCGCTGCGATTCGCCCCCATGTGTCGAACGGGAACGAATCAACCGCAGTCAGTCCGTTTTGAAATGGCTGGAACCTAGTCGACAAAGGTTCGCGCAAGAGTTGCTGACCGTCGCGCTCGAGCTGCTCACCGAGACGCGATAAATTCAGCTCTCGCGGGCGCGCAACGGTTTTGATCTCACGTACTTTTGGAGTGGTCAGCAGTTCTTCCGGCAATTCGCCCGCGACGAAGGTTCCGGACCCGATCTTGCCTTCGAGATACCCCTCCGCGAAAAGCTGATCGTAGGCGTTGATAACCGTCATACGCGAGACCCCCAGCTCGGCGGAAAGCGAACGCGACGATGGAATACGTGATCCTCCCTGCATCGCGCCGCTCAGGATAGCGCGGCGTACGCTCTCGTATATCTGCCGGTAGATCGGGATGTTAGAAGCCGCCCGATCGGAAATCGAGATGAACGGGAAAGGAATGTTTCGCTTTTTCGATTTTCTGTCCATCAGATTTTGAAAGAGAGGGGCGACTCCCGATAAATGGGTTCCGTCTTCAACGGGAAGGACATCTTTACCGGGTAAGTGGACTATATTAAATCACCACAAATGGTGCTTGCGAGTATGCCATTAACAGATACTATACATTAAATACATTTTGCATAGATCGATCGACTAATGGGCAAACATTCAACCGGGACAGAAAGGACAAAACTGCAAAGACTGCCGAATCGAGGTTTCCACGATGCCGAAACGATAAACAGGATCCTGGACGAAGGCTTCATCGCCCATCTCGGCTTTGCCGGCAACGGCGGCCAGGTTTTTGTTATTCCGACGGGCTACGCCAGGCGCGGCTGCGAGCTGATAGTTCACGGATCGAGCGCAAGCCGAATGATGCGGTCGCTGGCAGGCGAGATCGAAGTATGCGTCACGGTGACGCTGGTCGACGGCCTCGTGCTTGCACGTTCGGCGTTCCATCACTCGATGAATTATCGTTCCGTCGTAGCGTTCGGAACGGCAAAGGTCATCGACGATGAAGCGGAAAAAACGGAAGCATTGCGGGCACTCACCGAACATATTGTCCCGGGCCGCTGGCGCGAAATCCGGCCGCCCACGCCGAAGGAATTAAAAGCGACGACCGTCCTAGTTCTGCCGTTGACCGATGCGTCGGCAAAGATACGAACCGGCGATCCGGTCGACGACGACGAAGATTATGGCCTTAATGTGTGGGCTGGCGTGCTTCCGCTGGCAATGAGGACCAGCGCACCCGTGTCCGATTCAAAGTTGAACGCCGCTATTCCCGTGCCCGGCCACATATCGGAATACCGTCGCCCGAGATCCAAAGCTGATTAGCTTCGGCAAAGCGTCCTTCGAATGATCCCGGGAATCGTTCGTTCAATTAAGCGGTACCAAATACTCAAATTGACGAGACTTTTGATCCGTCTTCATTTAACAAAGAATATTATGAAAGTCTTCGGATATGTTGCAGCTTTGGTCGTGCTCGCGGCAGTAACTGTTCCGGCTGCTGCACAGGAAACCAAGCTCACTTGGTTCGGGCACGCTGCGTTTTCGATCGTCACGCCGAAAGGGAAGGTCTTGCTGATCGATCCTTGGCTCAATAACCCGTTAAATCCGGACGTCAAAATCGGTAAAGATCCGTTATTAAGCGTGCCGAAGGTCGACTATATCTTACTCACGCACGGGCATCGCGATCACGTTGGCGACGCGGTCGAGATCGCCAAAAAGACTGGAGCGATTCTGATCTGCAATCCGGAGCTCGCGGGTAACCTCGTCAAGCTCGCCGATTTCCCCGCCAAACAGGCCGAGACCGACGCTATCATGGGGATCGGTGGCGAGATCCAGATCGCGAACGGGGAAGTGACGGTAGCCATGACGCCGGCGGTCCATTCCAGCAGCGTCTTCAACCCTAAGGCCGCAGCCACCGACGCCGAGAGAGCGTACGGCGGAAATCCGGCCGGGTTCGTCCTGATAATAAAGGGCGGGCCAACCATTTATGATTCGGGCGACACCGCATATTTCAAAGATATGGAAACGATCGGCGAGCAGTACGCGGTCGACGTCGCCCTGTTGAACATCGGCGGGCACTTCGGAATGGAACCGCGGATGGCGGCGAAAGCCGCGAGATCGGTAGGTGCTAAACTCGCGATCCCTCAACATTACGCAACCTTTCCCGGCATCAGCACCGACGCCCGCGGGTTCGCCGCGGAGTTGAAATCGCTAAAGATACTGTTTTACGAGATGAAACCCGGCGAAACGATCATCTATCGCCGACGGCAGAGGCTCATTCGGCCCAAAAGTTTATGAACTTCGCTGCCTGATACCAGGTCGTCCGTCCAACCGAACGTTCCGAGATCTTGCATTTCCCGACTTGCCTTGATCAGAGCGGAAAAAGTCGCTCGAGCAAGGGAGCCGCCGAGGCTGATGCGTTTCGCGCCCGCTGAGGCGAGCTCGTTGAGAGTCGCATTCTTGATAAACGGTGCGAGAACATTTACGGGTTTTCCAACGGAGCTCGTTACAAATCGAACATCGTCAAGAGTCTTTATACCGGGAGCGTAAAGAACGTCCGCCCCGGCAGCTTCGAACGCCTTCAGTCGGCGTATGGTCTCATCGAGACCGTGCTTGCCGTGCAGAAGGTTTTCGGACCGGGCGGTGAGCATAAACGGGAATCCAAAGGACCGAGCGGCTTCAACCGCCGCGTGTACTCGTTCGACCGCAAGCTCAAAATCGTATATCGGGTCGGTCGGGTCACCTGTGTGATCTTCGATCGAACCGCCGACTACGCCGGCCGCCGCCGCAAGCCGTATCGTCGCCGCCGCGTCTGTGGGGTCGTGGGCGAAACAGTTTTCGAGGTCCGCACTGATCGGCAGATCGGTCGAGGCGGATAAAACGCGGCAATGTTCGATCACCTCGTCGACGCTCATTTGGCCGTCGGATCGGCCCACCGAGTTAGCGAAACCGGCACTCGTCGTCGCGAGCGCTTCGAACCCCAAACCCGCGAGCATGAGTGCGGAGCCGATGTCCCACGGATTCGGAATTACGAAGGCGCCTTTGCGCTCGTGCAGGGACCTAAATGCTTTCGCTTTTTCGAGTTGGGAGACCGTTGAAACTTTCATACTTGCTGCCTGAGTATCGCGAATGCCTACTTGGCTGAGCACGTCTATCGGCGTCGCGATTACATATTTATATCCTTTTTTGCTTCCAACCGCTGCAACAGGACCTTCAGATCTTCCTTCTCTACGTCCGGAGCAAGTGCGAGCGCTCGGCGCATCTCGTTTATCGCATCCTCGAACTTCCCCTGCGCGCTCTGCATTCGGGCAACGCCTTCATGCACGAACCATAGATCGGGATGCTTCTTCGCATTTTCGCGAAAAACCGCGAACGCTTCGCCGGTACGTTTTGCGGCCATCAATTCTAAGGCGAACTGATTAGCCTGAAGCGGAGTCGCAAGTTCGAGAGCCCTTTTCTCTGCAAACGAGGCGTCGCTTTGGCGATTGAGCGCCGCCAGAACTCTTGCCTTCGTCAACTCGTTTTCATAGCGGTCCTCATTGTCGATCGACTTGTTCGCGTAGGTCAACGCGTCGTCCAAGTCGAGTTTTTCCGCAAGCAGGTAGTTCGCCGCGTCGTTCCAACTTATCCATATGTAACGTGAAAGAGTGCGAAGCTGTTTGTTCAAGCTCGTCCGCACCATGTCGTGAACATCCACGGTGACCTTTATTGGAACGGCGATCTTCTCCCATTCGAGCACGACCGCTGCCGAACCGGGCTGAAGCGCGTCGAAATCGAATGTCAGTGCGTCGTGCATCTCGCCCACCCGCGGCTTAACGGTTACGCGAAGCGCGTCTTCGACCTGATCGTAGGTAAACGATCCCCACGATGTCGAATTCTTCGAGAAAATGATGGTCCATTCGTCGGCGTTCGGGATCGTGTGCAGTCCGTACGTGCCTCTGTCGAGCGGCTTGCCCTCGACGGTAACAGGATCGCTGAACGTAATCGTCGTGTTCGTGTTCGCTCCGGTGCGCCACACCTTGCCGTAGGGCACGAGGCCGTCCCAGATCTTCCGGCCGTTCACGAGCGGCCTGGAGTATTTGATAGTGATATTTGTAACACCGATCTTTTGCGACACCTCGGCGTACTGGCTCTTGAGCGGCAGGTCCAGTAAAAACGATTGCGCGACAACCGCCGACGATGCGGCCGAAATCAAGAGTGCGGTTATTAGTCCGTTAAGTATGAGTCGGTTCATAGATAGTCTTCTCAGCCGGTTTTGCTCTTTAATAATGGGCACCGCATCAACGCTCGCTTGCGACCTTTCAATTGCGCCTTGACGTTGCGAGACCGTTGACGCGGGTGTCGTCCGCGATCCAGTTGACTTCCCACGTCTTACCGCCGTCCCGCGAGAATGCCTGTTCGAAGTGGCATGAATTCGGCGTGATGTCGGAGATCACGAACCGAACAAGTACAGCGCGCCCATTGAAATTTTCCTGGTCGTAAAATTCGCCTCGTCCATTCCTGAATTCGCCGATCGTCGGCACGCTCACCACTCCGCCTCCGCTGTTTGCGAAATTGAGACTCCACTGGCGGGATTCGGGATTGTACAATCGCAAACTCAAGGCTTCGATCCGTCCCGTACTGCCCGTCACGTCGAGTTCGACCAAATTCGCCCTTCCGTTCCAGACCTTTTTGACGACGGTGGTGCCTTCGTATTCGAGCCACTTGGTGGAACCGGCGAGCGGATTCTGAAGCCGCCTAAGGCGCGTTTTCCACGTGCCGATCTCGAAATCGAAATCGTGTTGCCCGTCCCTTTGTGCCGGTATTTTGGAACTGTTCCCGACGATCCCATCCGCCTGCTGCGCGGCGGCCGGAAACTGAATAGCCGCGAACACTATCCAGGTAGCAGCCAGCAAGGTAAATGCGATACGCGTTGCGTTTGCTTTTGTCATAACGGGGTAGGTCTAGTCTGTCCGAGAGTTAGGTTTCGTCCCAGACGAAAAAGATCTCGCGGTCGGATAAAGTATGAGGGTGTTTTTTAGCGTCACGAGATCGTGCATTTCGCTGCTGAGTTCATCGTTCATTTTTGAATCTTCCGATTTGGTTTCTGCTTGGTATTCGAGTTCGTTTTTGTAGAACGTCATCTGGACCAGCAAATTCTTATCCTGAAAAACCGGCAGTCCGGGGAAATCATTCGGAGTGGTTTCGCTCACCCAAAATGATGCATTCGCGGCTTTCGCCTTGCTGAACAGTGCAACGTATTTGTTCCGGACGAATTCGATAAGCTTTTCCAATTTGGTGTTAGAGGTGTAAAAGTCGACCACCGTGATGCCCTTCCGACGACCGAACCAATCAGAATTGAAAACCATGCCAGCGTTCTCGTCCGCGCGCAGGCTGAGAAACAGCGGCTTCAACAAATGGACGTTATCGTTGTTGAGCAGCATCGAGTTCGCCGCCGCTTTGTGAAGTTTCCAGGACGGCGAACCGAAGTAAAAGTCATTGAGAAACTTATTTCTCGCTGGCATGTCCGCGAAGCCGCGAATCCAGAAGAAGTTATCGTCCGCACCCTTTACCCGGTATTGACCCAGAGTGTAGCCGCCGAGTATGTTCTGTGACCGGGTGAAATTTTCCTCGAACAGATCGATAAACTCGTCGCGTCGCCCGGGCTTGATGAGGTAGTTGCGGAGCTCGATCACTTTAATATTTTTATCCGCGTTCAGGTCTTCATTCGCGATCCCTCCGCTCTTCCTTCGCGTGAAGTACATGTACCAGTTCCACTCCCACGACTTGCCGCCGTCGGGTGAGAACGCCTGGCTCCAAACGGGCTTTTCCGGATCCGTCGCGTCCCACTTGAACTGGACGGCGACCTCCCTTCCGTCGAAAATTTCCTCACCGAAAAAAGTGCCAACGCCGTTTTCGAATGAACCGACGACCGCGTCCCCCATTTCGCTCGAATCGTTGTCGACCCAGTAGATCCGCCACAACCGGGTCGAGGGCTCGAACAAGCGCAGAGCTCTCCCCTCGAAAGGCCGGCCATCCACCATGGCGGTTATCGTCTCCGTATTCCCGACCCCTTCCAATATCTTGTTCATCTCGTGGCGGGCTTCGAACTCGACCCACTCATTCGATCCGCTCAGCCTCGACCTCAATTTTCTATTGCGGATGTTCCACACACCCTCTAGAAAATCAAAGTCATTTCGGGAAGATGACTTCGCCGCACGAAACATCGGCGCCATCTTTCCCTCGCGCAAGGTGTCCAAGCTCTTCATATTTCGATAAAACGCGTTAGGGCTCGCGGCGCCCGCGAGGAACCAGAGAGTGAAACTCAAGCTAAAAAGCGTTGATGATATGTAGTTCATCGTAAGTGCCGGAAACCAAAACCTGTTATTGGAAAACTAGAACGAGTCTGCATAACAGCTGCCTGCGATCTATGTACGCAGATCGATAACCCGAGCCGTCTGGAACATTTGTCTCCGCCTCGATCAGTCTTAAAACAGTGCAAGTCGCAGGGTTCTTTCCGACGACGAATACACATAATTCTACCGCCAACCGGCCTAATTAAAAGTGCCAATCATGTATAAAGTCGATAGTCCAATTTTGTGAATACCCGCCGGGAGCTTGGGGATTGGTTCGCATTGGATCGGCATGTTAATCGTTATCAGCAAATTTGTTCAAAAGAGGCTAAACGCAGCAAGGGTATTGTCAGTTGGGCTCTTGGCCGGCTGGCGGGGCGAGTGGGCGATGTTGAGCAGGACGGCATCGAACCTGCGGCCGGGTGCGGGCGTCGCACATCCGAAACGGTAAGGGCACCCGGACAAAGGTAAGCGATCTTACCGCGAGTTCGGCACACGTGAGCCGTCAATAGTGCGGAGAATTTGTTTTTTCAAGGTTACGGAAGCGAAGCCTTGAAACTGCACCGGAATATCGGCCGGCTTCTAGATCGCGGGATAACGCGCTACATAGTCGCTCATCGTCAACAGCAACAAGATCCCGAACCACAACAAACCCGCGCCGATCACGACCCAGGTCAACCCGCCGCTCTTACGAGCATGCATAAAAAACAACAATATCAATATTGCTTTGGCCGCCGCGATCAATAGAGCGATGATCAGATTGGCGGCGCCGAGGTCGATGCGTGCCGCAAGGTAGGTAAGAAGAGTGAGCACTAATAACACGCCGCCGATAACGTAATTTGTGAGATCAGAATTTGTTCTATCTGTCATAGCTGTTCATCATCCGCGGTCAAACCCGTAACGCGTCTGCCGATCTCTAGTGGTGTATATCGATAAGATACAAAAGCGGATACAGAAATATCCAAACGATATCCACAAAATGCCAATAGAGCCCGGCGTTTTCAACGGGTGCGAAGTACGCCGTCGAATAATGCTGTCGATATGCGCGAACAAGGACATACACGAGGAGCAAAATTCCAACCGTCAGATGGATCGCATGCAGACCCGTCATCGCAAAATATAAAAAGAAATATACTTGCCTGATCGGGGCGTTGGGTACTGCATAATCGAACGCGAGACCCGGAAATTCATTATTCTGGTAATGCTCGTAATATTCATAGCCCTTCAGTGCCATGAACGCGGTGCCGAGAAAGATCGCTGCAGAAAGGTCAAACAAAAAAGCTTTTCGCCGGCCGCTTTTGACCGCAGCGACCGCGAGAGCGACGAAAACACTGCTAACGATCAGTATAGCTGTGTTGACCGTGCCGATCACGGCGTTTAGTCCATGACTCGCTTCCGCAAACACGGCGGGGTAAAAATAACGAAATACTGTGTAGGCGGTGAACAGGGCGCCGAAGAGAAGCAATTCGGTCGCTAAAAAGACCCACATTCCGAATTGCGCCGTTTCCTGCTGCTGCTCCAAGTCGCGAAACTGCATTTCGGGCATTCTCTCCACTCGGTAGGACATATTCAATCGGCCTCCTCGTAGAAAAGTCCGGGTTCGATCTCCGCGACCTCGTAGTCGTATGCTTCCGAGGTAACGACGGGCGTAACGATAAAATTTTCCTTTGGCGGTGGCGAGGCGATCGTCCATTCGAGGCCTTTCGCATTCCACGGATCTGGGCCGGCCGGCGGCCCGTAAAACCAACTCCATAAAAAATAAACCGCCGGGATCAGAAGACCGAGAGCCAAGATCGAAGCGCCCGCGGTCGATAGAACGTTGAGCGTTTGAAAGCTCTCGGGATACGAGTAATAACGACGCGGCATGCCTAGATAACCAAGTATGAACTGCGGAAAAAAGGTGAGATTGAATCCGGCAAAAATAGTTAGTGCGGCAAGCCTCGCCCATCCTTCGGGATACATCCGACCCGTGATCTTCGGAAACCAGTAATGTAGGCCGCCGAAATACGCGAGCAGCGATCCGCCGACCATAATGTAATGAAAGTGCGCTACTACGAAATATGTGTCGTGAACATGAACATCCAGCCCGAGCGCAGCGAGAAACAAGCCCGTCATTCCCCCGATCGTAAACAGACCTATAAATCCAAGAGCATAGAGCATTGGCGCTTCGAATGAGATCGAACCGCGATATAGCGTCGCCGTCCAGTAAAACACTTTGACGGCTGACGGGACTGCCACCGCAAAGCTCAGGAACGAGAACGCCATTGCCGCATACGCCGCTTCGCCCGCGACGAACATGTGGTGTCCCCACACGAGGAAACCAAAAAATGCGATGGCCAGCGTCGCAATCGCAACGCCCGTATACCCGATAACGCGTTGCCGTGAAAATGCACAGATCAGCTCAGTGACGACACCCATTCCGGGCAAGATCATGATGTAAACTGCTGGGTGGGAATAGAACCAGAACAAATGCTGAAATAGGATGGGGTCGCCGCCGAGCGCGGGGTCAAAGATCCCGATTCCAAAAGCACGCTCGATGGCCATCAGCGCAAGAGTTATGGTCAAGACCGGCGTTGCCAAAACCATGATCATACTTGTCGCATAAATTGCCCACACGAAGAGCGGCAGGCGGAACCACGTCATGCCGGGTGCTCGCAGTTTGTGGGTCGTAACGATGAAATTCAATCCGGTAAGGATCGATGAAAAGCCCATTATCATGATCCCGCAACCGGTTTTGATCACTTCGGTGTTCGATGCGGCCGTACTGAAAGGCGTATAAAATGTCCAACCGGTATCTACGCCGCCGCTGACTATTGCCCAAAGTGTGAATGCGGCGCCGGCCAAATAAATGTACCAACTCAGTAGATTCAGACGCGGAAACGCCAGATCACGGGCGCCGATCATAAGCGGTATTAGAAAGTTTCCAAGGACGGCGGGTATCGACGGGATCAGAAAGAAGAAGACCATGATCACGCCGTGCATCGTGAACAGCTTGTTGTAAGTGTCGGCAGAAACGAGATCGCCCTTCGGCGTAAGCAGTTCCAGGCGGATCAGCATGGCAAAAACGCCGCCGAGCGTGAACATAAGCGTGATCGAAGCTAGAAAAAGCAGGCCGATCCGCTTGTGATCGGTCGTAAACAGCCACGATTTTACACCGTGATCGGCGTTCAGATAGTTTGCCGGTTCGATCGGTGGCGGCCTCAGCTCGCTAATATGCGTTTCGCTCTTCATTGCTATTTTAAGCGGTCTCGACCTCTTACGGGCTCATGGGCGACGGGCTTGTCGACTCACTTTTCCGTAAAGCATCCCCAACCGGTGAAGGCTGCGGTGCAGAGGGCGAAAAATTCGGCGGAATTTCTTCCCGTCCCGCGGCGAGCGATCTGATATAGGCTACGAGTTCGAGGAGCTGTTCCTCATTCATCTGGCCTTGAAAGGTGGGCATTATGGGTTTATACCCGGCGACGATCTGCCCTTCGGGATTCATGATAGAGTTTCGAATATAATTATCGTCAACCTTTACGCGGGAGCCGTCCTGCATTATGGCTTCGGTCCCATAAAGACCCGCCAGCATCGGAGCTCGTGCTTGGGCGCCGCGCGTGTGACAGGCGATACAGCCGGTTTGGCGAAACAGCTTTTGCCCGTTCGAGGCGAGCGAGTTGTCCGCCCCGAGTGTGAGCCAGTTATCATAATCTGATCGCGACATCACGATTATTGTTCCCCTCATCTTTGAGTGATCCGTTCCGCAGTACTGCGAACATTCAAGTTGGTACTCACCGACCTTGGTTGGATTGAACCACGTCGTTCGGTAACGTCCAGGGACAACATCAAAATGCAGTCGAAACGCCGGAACAAAAAATGAATGGATCACGTCCTCGGACGCAACCGTGATTTTTATAGGCTGATCGACCGGTACGTGCAACTCATTGATCTCACGCTGCCCACCCAGATGTTGAAATTTCCACATCCACTGTTTCGCGATAACATTTATTTCCAAAGCCTTTTCCGGGGGGCGGAAAACGCTGAAATAGATCCGAGCACCCCAATAAAACATTCCTAAAAAGATGACGAATGGCACCACCATCCAAACTATTTCGACGAATTTCGGCATCTTATAGCCTTTCGCCACTAAATTTCCTTCGATGCGGCGGTATCGAATCGAAAAATACGCCAACAAAACAAAGATCAAAGCCGCCACCGAACCGCAAACCGCCAACATAAAATAAAACAACGAATCTACGCCGCCCGCCTCCGACGAAGCCGCTTCAGGCAAAAGCCCGATTTGAACAAATACTATGTTTATCGCGGTTAAGATCATTTTTTCGTCGTATTTTGCTGCGTCATGTTTGCGCTGTTAGTTTGCGTTTTTTCATTCGATAAATTAGCGTTTGAATTCTGCTGAACGTCGGGTAAACCCTGTCGGGCCAATTTCTGCATCGCCTGTTCAATCGGAATATGGACAACGCCGTTTTGTTTATCAACCCAACCGTAACCGTTTAACTTTTCGTTTTCCGACTGGCGAAATTTCTCATAATTCGCCACCGGATTCGGTTCGAGCGGCAGAGATTTCTGCGTTTCAAAACTCTGCTTGCTGACAGCTTCGGGAATTGGCGAACCTTTCGCCGCCGTCTGCTCTAAAAACCCGTAAAGTCCCCACAAAAGAAACGGAAGAACAATCGCCGTAATCAGAATTCCCGCACCGATAAAACCGAGCGTTTCAGCATTAGCATCGGTTGGTTCGTATTTTACGTCAGGGTTAATCGTTTCCTTTTCGCTCATCTTGTAAAATCTCAAATACGGGAAGCGGTTCACGCTCGTAAATCCACAAAAAACACGCCAGCCAAACGCCGCCGAGTCCGATAGTCGCCGCCAGATCGAGCCAACTGATCCACAAACTTTGCGGCGAAAACGCAGGTTTTACTAGCCAAAAAACATCTACAAAACGCATGACAAAGACGACCAAAGCGACCGCAAATAGGGCCTTTCGTTTTTGTTTCAGATCTCTCGAAAGCAGCAAAAAAAATGGCAGGAAAAAATGAAAGAGAATCAACGCGATCGCGATCCAACCCCACTCGGTCTGAATTCGGGGAATGTACCAGGTTATTTCCTCCCGTAAATTGCCCGACCAGATGAGCAGGAATTGAGAATAGGAGCAGTAAGCCCAAAGCATTACAAATGCCAGCAGCAGGTTGCCAAGGCCTCGCATTTGTTCGCGTGTGATCAGGTCGGCCACCGGGTCGCGAAGCACAAAGAGAGCCGTAAAACCGATCGAGAATGCATAGGCCGAAAGCATGCTGCCCGAAATGAAAGAGACGGCATAGATCGTCGAATACCAGTCAGGCTCAAGCGACATGACCCAGTCGACCAACGCGAGAGAAAAGGTTATGCCGACGACAAACATTCCCCAGCCGCTCAAATGTTCGAGCCGCCAATCAAATTTCGCCGGATCGTCAGCCGTTCCTTTCTTCTTCGACCACCGGGCCAAAAAATACGTGACCGCTGTCCAAATAACGAAATACGCGACCGCCCGCGCGATAAAAAAGGGTTCATTTAGGTAGCCCTGCTTTTTTTGGAGGGTTTCATCGATGGCCACGACGGCCGGGTCCGTCCAACTGTAGATCCAGCGCAGTCCGAGCAATACCGGTAAGAAAAAACCAAATAGCAGAGGTAAAGTTTTCGTCGCGGCGAAAAGAGGACGGCGCAAGATCAGCTGCCACCGGCCGCCCGTGACAAAGCCCATCATCAAAATGCCCAAAGCACCTACCACAAGACATATCCAAAAAATGAACGCGAGAAGATATGAGCGAAAAAATTGAAGCGGTTCGACAGCAAAGCCAACGGTGCATGCGGCCAGGGCGACAACGCCTACGACGAGGAAGGTCAACTGCCACCGCCGCAGGCTGCCATTTTCGTTTTCTTTTGCGTCCCGCTTCATTTACTTGTATGACCTAACCGAACTACTTTTCGCCTTCGAGACTGCTCAACTTCTCTGGGGGAACATCTGCGACAGCGGCGTTCTGGCTCAACTGCAGCGCACGAATATAAGCCGCGATCGCCCAGCGATCCGCGCTTTCGACCTGTGTCGAATAGCTCCCCATCGCCCCGAAACCGTTGGACGTAACGTCGTAGAAATGTCCTAGGGGTGCGTCACGAAGACGCTGCTCATGAAAAGACGGGGGGCGTGAAAATCCCCGTTGGGGCACCCTGCCATTGCCGTCGCCGGTCAGACCGTGGCAAACGGCGCAATTGATCTCGAATCTTTCTCGACCGCGCTTTAAGACGGCTTCGGTCAATGGAAAAGGCAATCCATTCGAGTTCTTGTCAAAAGTTTCCTGTATCTGGACACGTTGATTTGTCCGCGTAAACCCGCTGGGAATTGTGCCCTTTACCGGCTTTTGTGCGAGTTGATTATTAGGAAAGAACGTGCTTGTCCCAAAGGAATGGTGACCGGTTTGGTTACCCATTTTTTGGGCGCAATTTACCAGCACCGCGAGAGAGAGCATTGCAGCTAACAGTTTGACCCTCCTAATTTTGATCCTCATGTTGAATATTCGGACGACGCCACGTTCGACTGTCCAGTATGCCGATGACATTCACCGGCTGGAGCGTTCGGAGAAAATCCTGTGTACTGGTTTCGTTAAAATTGGGATCGCTTGCCTCGATGCTTAAAAAGAAAGCGTCCTGAGTCGCCCGGCGAAATTCCGGGGCCGTAAAAACCGGATGATAAAGCTGAGGGAGTCCGCTGATAATAAACAAACCCAGTGCTCCGATCATTGCGCCTCCCAAGATGGTCAGCTCAAATGTGATCGGAATAAAAACTTCCCAACTGTTTGGCGGCCGCCCGCCTATGTTGACGGGGTACGAGATCGCCGCCGCATAATACTGAAGAAAAAATCCTGTTAAACCGCCTAATATGGCTCCCGCCAAAACGATAGCCGGTATCCAGTCGCGCCGTCTGGTCTTTAAGATCTGTGAAAGTTCTTCGATCGCGAACGGAGTGTAGGCGTGCAGGTCCGTGAATCCTGCGGCGCGAGCCGCGTTTGCCGCCGCGATGATCCCCTCGGCACGGTCAAATTCGGCCAACAGAGCGAAAATTTGTGGTTCTCTTATCGAACTCATTTCACTGCCAATCCAATGATCCAAAAAGTAAGATCTCGTTACGCTTCTTCTTTCTTTGCGTTGGGCGGAGCAATAAGCTTTCGCATCTCGGCCATCGAAATTACCGGAAGCAAACGCACAAACAAGAACATAAGTGCGAAGAATAGTCCGACGGTTCCCGCGAGAGTCGCGTAGTCCCACCAAGTTCCGGAATACATTCCCCAAGCCGACGGCATAAAATCATGATGGAGGCTCGTGACTACGATGACGTAGCGCTCGGTCCACATACCGACATTTACAAGAAGGGACAAAACAAAAAGAAATCCGACATTCCTTCGCAAGCGCCTGAACCACAGTAGTTGCGGAGCGACAATATTGCAGGCGATCAGAAGCCAATACATAAAAGCGTATCCACCGAACATGCGATCGAGCACGATGTAGCGTTCGAACCGGTCACCGCTGTAATAGGCGAAAAAGAATTCGGACAGGTAACTGTAGAGAATTATCAGGCCCGTCGCGATAAGTACTTTCGCCATATTTTCCAGATGGTGCATTGTGATCAGATCCTTAAGCCGAAAAGCGGCGCGGATCGGTATCGCAAGTGTTAGAACCATTGCGAAACCTGAAAAAATAGCACCAGCGACGAAGTACGGCGGAAAGATCGTAGAATGCCATCCCGGAACTATCGCCACCGCAAAGTCGAAGCTAACGACGGTGTGAACCGAAACTACAAGCGGTGTAGCCAGTCCGGCGAGGATCAGATAAAGCCTCTCGTAATGGTGCCAATGTTCTGCTGAACCGCGCCAGCCGAGCGACAAAATGCCGAAGATCCTAAATGTAAAATTGCTCCTCGCACGGTCGCGCAATGTTGCAAGATCGGGGATCATCCCGATATACCAAAAAACAACTGACACTGCCAGATATGTAAAAACAGCAAAAACGTCCCAAACAAGCGGCGAACGAAACTGCGGCCAAAGCACCATTGTGTTGGGATATGGAAGAAGCCAGTAGAAATAATACGGACGCCCCAGATGCAGCAGCGGAAACAGCCCCGCACAAGCAACCGCAAAAAGCGTCATTGCCTCGGCAAATCTGTTGATCGAAGTTCGCCATTTTTGGTTCATCAGCAAAAGGATCGCCGAGATAAGAGTTCCCGCGTGTCCGATCCCGATCCACCAGACGAAGTTAGCGATCGCGAATCCCCACGCGACCGGAATGTTGACGCCCCAGATGCCGATACCGTCAAAGAGCAATTTGGCAATGGCGTAGCATAAAAGCATCACGAACAGGAACATCACGCCGAACCCGGCGAACCACATCAAATGCGTCTTGCGCACAAGCGTGATATCGCTGATCCGCCGGGAGATCTCGTCGTAGCTGTGTTGGCCTTCAACAACGGGATCGGAACCTAAGTTGTTCGTCTCCTTTTGCATTTAATATTGCAAGCCGTTCGTCCGGTTGAGAACGGTATCGTTCGAGTTTGGGTGTCCCTGTCACTCCTTTTGCGCGTCCTCATTCGGATTTTTTATCGTCGCTAAGTATGTGGTCCGCGGCCGAGTGTTCAGATCGGCCAGCAAGCCGTAGTCAGTTGGTTCGGCCTTTAATTTAGCGACGCGGCTACTTTTGTCGTTCTTGTCACCGAAAACGATAGCTTCCGTCGGACATGCTTGCTGGCACGCGGTTACGATCTCGCCATCGAGCAACTCGCGTCCTTCGGTTTCGGCGTTGATCTTTGCATATTGAATACGCTGCACGCAGTAGGTGCATTTCTCCATCACGCCGCGGCTTCGCGTCGTGACTTGGGGATTTCGCTGGAGTTGAGCTACCGGCGTTTCAAGGTCTGCGTAGCCAAAGAAGTTAAAACGCCTGACCTTATAAGGACAATTGTTCGAACAATAGCGGGTGCCGACGCACCGGTTATAGGTCATCTCGTTCAATCCTTCGGCGCTGTGGGTCGTTGCGCCGACCGGACAGACGATCTCGCACGGGGCGTTTTCGCAGTGCTGACACGGAACCGGTTGATGAAGCGTTCTACTATTTTCAGCATTATCTTCGAAGTAAGTGTCGACCCGGATCCAGTGCATTTCCCTTGCTCGCAAAACCTCTTCTTTCCCGACGACCGGAATGTTGTTTTCCGCCTGGCAGGCAACGACGCATGCACTGCAGCCGTTGCAAATGCTTGTATCGATCGACATTGCCCAAGCGTGCCCCTCATATGTCCATCCGGGATAAAGCGATATCTGTTTAGCCGGATCGTCGGCTTCGCGCTTTGCAAACGTGGGATCCCGCTTGTACTCCTTTAGCGATGCGTGGCGGACAAGTTCCCGGCCTTCCATCGAATGATGAGCCTGCGTGCAGGCAAGGGAAAATGTTTCTCCTGTTTTTGTTATTTCCAAACCTGAAGCCGACCACATCGCGCCGGAACTTCGCAGAGCATAAGCGTTAAATCCCGGCCCGCTGCCCGCCTCACCCGCATTTGTCCGCCCGTAGCCAAGATGGATCGTAACGGACTCGTCGGCGTGGCCTCTGACAGCAAAAACGGGAGCACGAACCGTTTTCCCGTCAAACTTCAATTCCACAATTTCGACGATCGACGTTCCGTGTGAACCGCCCGTGCTGCCTACTTCCTGATTCACACCCAACTGCAGCGCAAGGTTGGGACTCATGAGGACCGCGTTATCCCAAGTCAGCTTTGTCAGCGGCTTCGGCAATTCCTGAAGCCATGCGTTATTTGAATAACGTCCGTCATAGATACTCGGATCGGGACGGAAATTTATCTCGATCGATCCCGGATCGGCGGCCGGAGGGGGTAAGTATTGACCCCATAGGTCGGCTTTGACAGAAACTGTTTTCGTTTGGAATGCCGTGTTGGCTACCAAGCCATTGCGCAGGGACGCTTGCCAGCCTTCTTCGAAACCGTCGGCAGCTTTCGCGGAATTGGCGCGACTATCCGGCAACTTCGATGATCGATCTGTCTTCGAGTTAGTGTCTCGGGCGTTGTTTGAATTCGCATCCTGATTTTGGGTTTTCCAATACCCACGAACTATCTCATAGCCAGTCGCGACGTAATTTTCGGTAAATGCAGCTAGAAATTCATGCGGCGATCTGCCGTCATACAGGGGTGCGATAAGCGGTTGAATTATCGAAGCGGTACCGTCAAAACAGCGTGCATCGCCCCACGATTCGAGTTCGTGTGCCAGCGGAATATGCCACGAACAGCGAGCCGAGGTCTCGTCCTCATATAGGCTCAAATGAGATGTCCACGCCACGTTGCTCAAACTCTCCGAAAAGAAAAAGTCGCTGGGTGCATCATACGCCGGGTTTCCGCCAACGATGGCGAGCATTTCAACTTTGCCGGCGTTAATATCGGCGACGAGTGAGCGAAGAGATTCCACATTGTTGACCGTATTCGCCAAAACCGGTTCCGTGTAAATAACGGTGTTCCCGACGTTGCCGAGCAGGGCGTTTAACGAATGTGCGATGGCATGGACCGACGCCGGCTGACTGCGTCCGGCGATAACGAGGGAGCTTCCGCGATTCCTAATTAGGTCACGTCCGACAAGTCCGATGAACTCGCTGATCTTTGTCTCAGGCGCAGAGGTGGGCAAGGATGAATTTCCCGTCAGCTCGAGCAAAAGCCTTCCCGCCAAACCTTCGATATCAGCCGATCTTACGGCTAGCCGATGGTCTGCCATCGAACCCGTGACAGTCGGGGACGATTCGACCGCGTAGAGTCGATTCATGCCGCTGTCTATGCCTTTCCGTACTCGCCGCTTTTTACTGAAGTCCCTCGCATAGCGAACGCGTCCGGGACCGTCGGCGAACGGATCAGCGTCGAGCAACAAGATCACGTCGGCTTGATCGAATCGGTATATCGTTTCCACGGCTTCGCCAAACGCAAGCATCGAACCGTCCCGCTCGTTGTCTCGGTTGACAGGTTCATACTGATGCCAACCGGCAGCGGGGAAGTCTTTCAGCAAACCTTCGATCTGGGACGCAAGGGTCGGCGAAGTGATGTTTTCGGTCAGGATCCGCAAACCAGAGCCGTTTTTCGTCTGCTGATTCCCACGCTTCCGCCGCAGGTCTATCAGAAAATTTTCGTAGGTGTCGATCTGGCCCTGATACAGGACATTGTTTGAACGGTCCGGATCATAGAGCGTTAAGACCGATGCTTGCGAAAAAATGTCCGAAGCCCCCAAACTCGCCGGATGAAGCGGATTGCCCTCAACCTTTGTCGGACGAAATTCGTGGCTTTCTACGAGCGTTCCGAGAGCATATCCGCCGTGAGTCGTTGCCGTTGCGTAAAATAGGGGTGCCCCCTCAGTCCGATCTTCGGGACCGCTAACGTAAGGGACGATCTGCTCGACAGGTTGACGGAGGCCGCAGCCTGAAAGTCCGGCCAGGGCGATCGACGCGCCCATCAACCGCAGAAAATCCCGGCGGTGCAGGAAACCTTCCGGCAGATCTTTAAGGTAGGTATCGTTCCGCGTCTTCATAAACTCAGTACTTGCCGATCACCTGTGGCAGGTCGAACAATTTGTCAGAGCCTGCCGGTCTTTGACGTGATAACTGGTAACCAGATCTGCCCCGAGCCGTGGTTGGTCTTTCGGTTGCTTGTATTCCATGTTAAAAACTTCATCCCGTGGCCGGATCTGCAATTCAGGATCACGATGACATTTCAAGCACCATTCCATCGTCAACGGAGCGGCCTGTTCGGTGAGATTCATCTGATCGACACGGCCATGGCAAGTGGCACATCCGACGCCTTTAGAAAGATGTATCGAATGGTCGAAATAGACATATCCGGGTAAGTTATGGACGCGAGTCCATTGAATGGGATTACCCGAAATGAAGCTGGCCCGAACCGGTTCGAGTACTGGGTCGGTGGTGTAGATCTGGGAATGGCAGTTGATACAGGTCTGCGTCTCCGGCATTCCCGCGGAGGCCGACCGTTCCACGCTCGTATGACAATATCGGCAATCGATCCCTTCTTCACCGACGTGATGTTTGTGCGAAAACGGCATAGGTTGGGGCTGAACGATATGCTGTCGTGTTATATACGACGAGCCGAAGATCTCGATAAGAGCCCAACAGCCGCCTACAAGGGCTAAGAAGGCGAAAATTATGCACAGTCGCATAATTTCGTTTGCGGAAGGACCGAAAAATCTGTGTTCGTTCCCCAAAATTCCTCCATCGCCGGAAAGCTGATCTTCTGGATCGGAAACAAAAACTTTATCTTTGCTCTTTTAGGATATACGATAGAAGCATTACAGTGAAGAAAACTTTTGTTGTTGAATAAAAGGTAAGCAGGGATTGGAAGAATTGGAAACAGAGGAATGATCAGGCAGCGATCTTAAGTCGGATCGCGCCCGCGGTTTCATAAATGACGAGGGGGAATATGGCAAAAAATGCGGCGGATGTTTTGATTGAAGGCATTATGGCTTGGGGCGTGGATGTGGTTTTCGGATTTCCGGGCGACGGTATCAACGGGATCATGGAATCTCTGCGCGAACGGCAGGATAAAATTCGATTTATCCAGGTTCGGCACGAAGAAGCGGCGGCGTTTATGGCGTGTGCTTATGCGAAATATACGGGGAAACTTGGGTGCTGTCTGGCGACTTCGGGACCGGGCGGCATTCATCTTTTAAATGGATTGTATGACGCGAAAATGGATCAAGCTCCGGTCCTAGCGATCACGGGGCAAACTTTTTCCGATCTTAAGGGTAGTAAATTCCAGCAGGAAGTCAATATGACTCAGCTTTTTTCGGATGTGACCGTTTACAACGAGGAAGTTATCAATCCGAATCAAGTTGCAATGCTGGCGAATGAAGCCTGCCGCCACGCTCTGAATCATCGCGGCGTTTCGCACATTACTTTTCCCGTTGATTATCAAACCGTCGAACCGACCGGCAAAACCTCGATGCACAAGGTCAGAGGTGAAACTGACGGGACTTGGACGAGGCCCGTTGTCATTCCACCAGAAAGCGAACTACGAATCGCCGCACAGATTTTGAATGACGCTAAAAAACCCGTTTTATTGGTTGGACGTGGTGCGTTGGATGCGAGCGAAGAAGTGATCGAACTCGCCGAAAAATTGGGTTCGCCGATCATCAAGGCGCTTCTCGGAAAAGCTGTCGTTCCTGACGATCACCCATTAACAACGGGCGGAATCGGACTTCTTGGCACAACGCCTTCGCAAAATGCGATGGAAAATTGCGATGCGATCTTGATGATCGGCACTAGTTTTCCTTACGCGGAATTTTTGCCCGAACACGATCAGGCAAAAGGCATTCAGATTGACGACAAAGCGGACCGTCTGGGTTTGCGTTTTCCGATCGATGTCGGCTTACTCGGTGATGCGAAACCGACGGTTGCGGCCTTGTTGCCGTTCATTGAGCGCAAAGAAGACCGTTCATTTTTGGAAGAAGCACAGGACGGAATGAAGGATTGGTGGGAATTAATGGAAACGCGGGCGATGCAGGATGGCGTGCCGATAAAGCCTCAGCGTGTCGCCTGGGAATTGTCGAAACTGGCAAAAGACGACGCGATCATTTCGGGCGATTCCGGCACGAATACAACCTGGATCGCACGGCAATTTAAGATCAAACAAAATCAAAAATTTTCGTGTTCGGGAACGCTCGCGACGATGGCTCCGGGCTTGCCTTATTCGATTGCCGCACAGGTCGCTTTTCCCGATCGTCAATCGATCGCGTTTGTCGGCGACGGCGGTTTTACGATGTTGATGGGCGAATTTGCCACAGCTTGCAAATACGATCTGCCAATTATCGTGGTGATCATCAAAAATAATGTTTTGGGTCAGATAAAATGGGAACAGATCGTGTTTCTGGGCAACCCGGAATATGGCGTGGAGCTACAGGACATTGATTTTGCAAAATACGCCGACGCGTGCGGCGGACTCGGTTTTACTGTTCGCGAACCGGACGACATCGCACCGACTCTGGAGAGAGCGATGGCTTCGGGCAAACCGTGTGTCGTCGAGGTTTACGTTGATCCAAATGAACCGCCGATGCCGTCGAAAGTAACTTTTAAACAAGCCAAAGGTTTCGCCGAAGCGTTAATCAAAGGTCAGCCCCACGGCGGGAAAATTGCCTTGACTTTGTTCAGAGATAAACTGAATGAGTTGATTTAATGATTGAAGCGCGGAGTCCTCATCGCTTCAACGAAAGCGACGAGGGCGAATAAATCGTTCGACATCTGCGGCGCTCCGTACATCAACGACTTTTTCGCTAATGAGTTATAAGTACAAGGAGAAACGATGACAGAAGAAACAGTAATTACGGCAAACACCGGAATCAATTGGTCAAAAGCGATTTTGGCGGGGTTGATTGGCGGCGCGATTTTTTATGGCGCTGGAAATGATGCTTGTGCCGCTCATCGGCGGTGGAAGTCCGTGGGGACCGCCGCGAATGATTGCGGCAATCGGATTGGGCAAAGACGTTTTACCGCCGCCCGCCGATTTTGCCTTAGTGCCGGTCATGGTAGCGATGATTATTCATTTCATCCTTTCGATGATTTTTGGAATAATTCTCGCTTTTATCATCAACCGCCTCGGTTTGGGAATTGCCGTTTTAGTTGGAGCCATTTTTGGTTTAGTGCTTTATTTCGTAAATTTTTATGGATTCACCGCCGTTTTTCCGTGGTTTGAGATGGCAAGAAACGGCGTCACTATTTTTACGCATATTGCTTTCGGAGCGGTAACGGCCGGGGTCTATAAAGCATTTGTTAGAACTTAAAAAATTCTATCAGTGCGTAGCGAACAAGGGGAAGTGAAGTGAGCAGGAATAATTCGGAGGTAGTTAAAGCCGAGGCGCGGCTGATTCGCGTGCCGGTCGATCCGCCGCGCGGTGATGCGATCCAGAAATTTGATGCGCTCGAAATTCCGATTGTAACCATCACCGATCAAGCCGGAAATTTCGGTGTTGGTTTCGGCTACACGATCGGCACGGGCGGGACGGCGATTCTAGAACTTATCAATAAAGAACTGCTGCCGAAACTCGACGGCGAAGACTCGCGCCGGATCACATATATTTACGACAAACTTTACAAAAGCGTCCACGCTTTAACGCCTGGGTGTATTTCTTCGACGGCATTTGCCGCGATCGATATTGCACTCTGGGATTTGGCGGGAAAACGAACCAACACGCCGCTTTATATCCTGCTCGGCGGTGCGAAAGACAAAGTTCCGATTTACAACACAAATGTCGGCTGGCTCAATCGTTCGCTCGATGAAATGGTCGAACTGTGCAAGGAAGCTGTGAAGAAAGATGGTTTTAAGTCGTTGAAATTAAAGGTTGGCAAAGACGATAAATTTGAAGACGAAGAGCGTGTCGGAAAAGTCCGCGAAGCCGTCGGCAGAGACATCAGTTTGATGATTGACGCTAATCAATCGTGGACTTTTGATGAAGCCGTCCCGCGTCTTTTGCTTTTGGAAAAATTCGATCTCGTCTGGATCGAAGAACCATTTTTAGCAACCGACATACAGAGTTTTAAGAAACTCGGATTTCACATAAACACTTCGCGGGCGGGCGGTGAAAGTCTCTACGCGGTAGCCGATTTTTACCATTACGTACGGGAAGGTGCTCTTGATATTTTGCAGCCCGACGCGGCACGGATCGGCGGAATCACTAACGCTATGAAGGTCTGCCATCTCGCAAAAGCGGCGGATTTGCGGGTCGCTCCGCACGTTTCGCCCGAACTTTCGGTAACGATTGCGGCGGCGGTTACAAACAGCATGTTTGTCGAATATATTCCGCAGATGTCGCCCGTTTTGAAAAAGACTGTGGAGATGAAGGATGGTTTCGCAATTCCGTCTGACACGCCCGGTCACGGTATCGAGTTTGACGAGGAAATGCTTGATAAATTTGAAGAAAAGGTAGTTCGCAAATAGATGATCTTACGTTGAAGAAAAAGGAGCATCTTTATGAATCAACAAATCGCGATTGACGTGATCGCACGACAAGATTGGTTAGATACGGCTGGCGATGTGATTCAGCCCGCCATTCTCGATACCTTTAAAGCGGGCGGCGAAACCGGACAGAAGATCAAAAATTTTCTGCACGGAACGTGGCTCGGTCATCCGCTTCATCCGGCTATAACGGATGTTCCGATTGGCGCGTGGACGACCGCCGCTGTGCTGGATGGTTTGGAATTACTCGGTGAAGAAAAATACGCGCCCGGGGCAGATGCGGCAATTGCCGTCGGATTAGTCGGAGCGCTCGGTGCGGCTGTTACCGGACTGACGGACTGGACTGGAACGACAGGAGAAAGACGCAAAGTCGGTTTGATGCACGGGTTATTGAATGTCGGCGCAACCGCTCTTTACGCTACTTCATTTTTCCTGCGGCGGCGCGAAAATTCTCGCAACACGGCAATCGGTTTGTCAATGCTCGGTTATGGCGTGGCGGGCGCGGCGGCTTACTTGGGCGGGCATCTCGTCTTCAGCGAGCAAACCGGCGTTGACCACACGGCGACGGCGGCGCAATATCCGAAGGATTTTACCGCGGTTCTGTCGCAAAATGATTTGGCGGAAAACACTATGCGACGAGTCGACGCGGGAGAAGTTCCGGTTTTGCTGGCACGAAAAAACGGCGAGATCTTCGCCATCGCGCACACTTGTTCACATCTCGGCGGACCACTTTCCGAAGGCGAGTTATTGGATGATTGCAGCGTCCGTTGTCCCTGGCACGGCTCGATTTTCTCTTTAGAAGATGGCAGCGTTTTAAAGGGTCCGGCGACCGAGCCGCAGCCGAAGCTTGAAGTTCGAATTAATAACGGGCAAATCGAAGTTCGCCTGTCGGAGCACTGAGTTCTCAGATGCAGAAGCTCGCACGTTATTAAGTCTGTCTTAATGACTGCGTCCTTACTAACGTGCGGTCGTCTGCAAAAATAAGTATGGAAAAATGGGCGCAGTGAAAAGGAGAAATTAAAATGGGTTTTGACCAATACCATGAACCGGCACACGAATTGTCGGCGGAATCACGAACTTTTGCGCGAATGATGGCTTCGCTGACCGAAGAAGCCGAAGCGATCGACTGGTATGAGCAGCGCATGTCCGTCGAGAAAGACGACGAAGCAAAAGCGATCATAAGAGCGCACAAACGGAAGAATTTAAGCATTTCGGAATGGATTTGGAGTTTTTGCTGCGAAAGAAATCCGTCTGGCGCACTATGCTTCAAAACATCCTTTTTAAAGACGGCGACATCGCGAAGAACGGCGAGCAAGCTGAAAAACTAGCGGGGTGATTCGGTTTCCGGCTAGCGCGTAGTGCCGAGCACCGTCGCATAATAGTCGAAACACGATTCTCTATTTCAAGCGTATTTTCCGGCGATCTTCGGCGCCTCTACATCACAGCTCGTCTCCCGCAAAGGCTCAGCGAGGGCAGGAAATGGGGGAAGGTTGATCGCGTTGCTCTAGTTTCATTTAGCTGGTTTTGGGGTAAAAAATGGCTGCATATACTGAAGATAGAAAAAAAAATTCGCCGCTGATTCGGATACACACAAAACAACCGCCGACGCAGTTTGGGAACGGAGATCAGATCGGCACAAATGGGACTCTGGAAGTTGATTTGGAATCGCTGATTGCCGAATTAAAAGCAAATGTCGAAGGCGAGGTTCGGTTTGATGACGGAAGCCGGGCGCTATACGCGACGGACGCGTCGAACTATAGACAAATCCCCATCGGCCTTGTCGTCCCGAAAACAAAACGAGACGTTATCGCGACGATAGCAGCGTGTAGAAAATACGGAGCTCCGATCGTTTCACGCGGCGGCGGAACTTCGCTTGCCGGCCAAGGATGCAATGTCGCGGTGATTATTGATTATTCCAAATATTACAACGAAGTCTTGTGGATCGATCCCGAACGCCGACTCGGTGGGGTTCAGCCGGGATGCGTGCTCGATAATTTTCGCGGCGAGGCTGAAAAATCGGGCATCACGTTCGGACCCGACCCCGCGACGCACGACCATAACACGCTCGGTGGAATGATCGGGAACGATTCGTGCGGGATTCATTCAATAATGGCGGCACTCGAAGGCGACGGGGCGAGAACCGCCGATAATATAGCGGAAATGGAGATCTTGCTTTACGACGGCACGATTCTGCGTGTCGGCGCGACAAGCGAAGAGGAACTAGAAAAAATAATTCAACAAGGCGGCAGGCGCGGCGATATTTATAAAAGATTGAGGGATCTACGCGACAAGCACGCCGACCAGATCCGCGAAAAATTCGTGGACATTCCACGCCGAGTGTCGGGTTTTAACTTGCCGTATCTTTTGCCAGAAAACGGATTCAATCTGGCCGCGGCACTCGTCGGAACGGAAGGAACTTGCATTACGGTCCTCGAAGCGACGATGAAACTCGTGCCGAATCCTAAGGAGCGGACGTTGCTCGTTTTGGGATACACGGATGTGTTCGCGGCGGGCGATGATGTTCCGGAAATCATGAAGCATAAACCGATCGGACTCGAAGGAATGGACGATCTGCTTATCGAGTTTATGAAGAAGAAAGGGTTGCATCCCGCTGATGTCAAACTTTTGCCCGATGGAAACGGCTGGCTTCTAGTCGAATTCGGGGGTGAGTCTAAAGAGGATGCGGACGCAAAAGCCAAAAATCTGATGTCGGAACTAAAAAAGCGGGGTGACAAAGCACCGACGTTCAAACTGTTTGACGATGATGATGAAGAAAAAATGCTCTGGCAGGTCCGCGAATCGGGTTTGGGGGCAACAGCGCATATTCCGGGGGAACCGATGTCGCATCCGGGCTGGGAAGATTCCGCCGTTCCGCCCGATAAGGTGGGCGATTATTTGCGGAAATTAAAAGCACTTTTTCACAAATATAACTACAAGGCTTCGCTCTACGGACATTTCGGGCAGGGCTGTATTCATTGCCGCATTCCGTTTGATTTATTTACCGCCGACGGCATCGAACAATTTAAATCTTTTATGAATGAAGCCGCCGACCTGGTCGTATCTCTCGGCGGCTCACTGTCGGGCGAACACGGCGACGGGCAGGCACGAGCCGAACTTTTGCCGAAAATGTTCGGCAATGAAATCGTCGCAGCGTTTCAGGAATTCAAGTCCATTTTCGATCCCGATTGGAAGATGAATCCAGGCAAAGTTGTCGATCCGTTTCCAATTGACGTAAATCTTCGCGTCAGCAACAAATACGAGCCTTGGCAGCCGGAAACGCACTTCAAATATCCCGACGATAAAGGCAGTTTTGCTAATGCGACGTTGCGTTGTGTTGGGGTCGGCAAATGCCGCCGGGGAAGCGGCGAAGGAACGATGTGTCCGAGTTATATGGTTACGTTCGAGGAAAAAGATTCGACTCGCGGACGAGCAAGATTGCTTTTTGAAATGCTCGAAGGTGATGCGATCGGAAAAGACGGCTGGCGTGATGAAGCCGTAAAGGATGCACTCGATCTGTGTCTGGCCTGCAAAGGATGCAAAGGCGATTGTCCCGTAAACGTTGATATGGCGACATACAAAGCCGAATTCTTATCGCATTATTACGAAGGTAAGATCCGCCCGCGACACGCTTTTGCTTTCGGTTTTATCAACAAATGGGCAAATCTCGCTTCAATTGCTCCGCTTGTCGCAAATTTTTTTACATCGACACCGATCCTACGGAATCTTGCAAAATTGACCGCCGGCGTCGCACCCGAAAGAAGCGTCCCGCAATTTGCGCCGCAAACTTTCCGCGACTGGTTTGAACTGCGAAGTCCAAAGTCCAAAGTCCAAAGTCCAAAGTCCAAACCGGAAGTAATACTTTGGGCGGATACATTTAATAATCATTTTCATCCGACGACAGCGCAGGCGGCGGTTGAGGTCTTGGAAGCGGCGGGTTTTCACGTGAAAGTTCCGCGTCAGAAGCTTTGCTGCGGTCGTCCGCTTTACGATTACGGGTTTTTGGATGAGGCGAAAGCTTATTTGAAAAATACCTTGGACGCTTTACGTAAAGAAATCGAAGCGGGAACGCCCGTTGTAGTGTTAGAACCGAGTTGTGCCGCCGTTTTTCGGGATGAACTTATTAACCTGTTGCCTAATGACGAAGATGCGAAACGCCTCAATAAACAGACATTTTTACTTAGCGAGTTTTTAATCAAATACGCCAAAGATTTCGAGTTACCCAAACTGCATCGCAAAGCACTTGTTCACGGGCATTGTCATCACAAATCGCTGATGAAAATGGATGACGAGAAAGAGATCCTGAAAAAAATGGAACTCGATTTCGAAATGCCCGATACCGGATGCTGCGGAATGGCGGGGGCGTTCGGGTTTGAAAAAGGCGAGCACTACGATGTTTCCATCAAATGCGGTGAGCGGGTTTTACTGCCCGAAACGAGAAAAGTTGCGAAGGACATCCTGGTTATCACAGACGGTTTTAGCTGCCGAGAACAGATCTCGCAGACAA
This sequence comes from Pyrinomonadales bacterium, assembly GCA_038254305.1. Lineage (GTDB taxonomy): Bacteria > Acidobacteriota > Blastocatellia > Pyrinomonadales > Pyrinomonadaceae > OLB17. The sequence continues at coordinate 19,548 of JBBSGG010000009.1, read as the reverse complement.
CTGATCGGAAAGGTCTGCACCTCGCCCAGGTCATCAAGATGGCCCTCGACGAGGGTGAGAAAGGTACGCTGGGTGACTACCCCGAAGAGAAATTTCTATACGCCGAAACTCCTGCTTCGGAGATCGTTAAAACGGCCACGATAGCGGGTGTCGGTGCATTGGCGATAGGCGGAGCGGCGTATTGGGCATTCAAGCGGTTTAACGGAAGTAAAAATGATGAATTTCAAAAATCTTAAAGAGATCATAGGCTTAGCAATGGTGGGTGAGGGGGTCGTCGGATTCTTTTATCCAAAAAGATATTCGATGTTTTGGAAGATCGGTTTCGGGCCGATCGAACAACTTAAACAGAAGGCCGTCGACAATCCCGAGATCATGCGCGTTGTATTTGCGGCCGAGGCGGTCTTGGGGCTTTGCCTGGCAAAGGGGCAGTTTGAAAATTCAAACAAGAACGGAATACGCGCTGCATAGTTACTGTGCTTCACAGGATATCGATAATTTCATTGTCCGATCTTCTGATTCATGAGGCAGATGTCGATGCTCTTTTGCTTTCTGACGAGCTATCCCGTCAATTGAATTTCTGATGACGAAAAAGACCATGGAAGCGATGCAAAGAGAACGGCGGAACGAGGCGGCGGATCAATGCGGATAAGGCCGACCAGAAAATATGCGAAGTGGGAAACTACGAGGCTCATAAGTGGAAGGCAGCATTATGAAAAGCAAATTAATCGCCGAAGAGAACGGAAAAACATACGCGATCATCTTCGATGCGGGCGACGAAGTGAAAAGCGGCCTTATGGATTTCGCCAAGAAACACGGCCTGAGTGCGAGCAGTTTCACGGCGATCGGGGCTTTTGAACGGGCGACGCTCGGCTATTTTGACATTGAAAAACAGGAATATGAAAAAATTCCGTTTAATGAACAGGTCGAAGTTATTTCATTGATCGGCGATGTGGCGACAGGTTCAGACGGCAACCCGAAAGTTCACGCTCATTGCGTTGTGGCGAAACGCGACGGCACGGCACACGGAGGACATTTGCTCGAAGCGTTTGTGCGTCCGACCCTCGAACTTATTCTGACGGAAAGTCCGACTCATTTGCGAAAGACCTATCGCGACGAATTTGGTTTGGCCCTGATCGACCTGGACGTGTGATCCGCGAAATAGAAATTGTGTGAATGAATGATATTTCGGTGGCTGTTGCTGTTAATTCCGATCTCGCTCGCGATGAGGTATTTTTTCGGATTTCCGCCGCTCGTTGTTTTTTCGGCGGCGATCGCGGCTATTGTTCCGCTTGCCGAATGGATAAGGCGGGCGACGGAACAGCTTGCCGAAAAACTGGGATCGACGATCGGTGGCTTGCTAAATGTGACCTTCGGCAATATGGCGGAACTGCTGCTTGCCGTCTTCGTCTTGCTACAGGGACATTCGACGGTCGTTAAAGGCCAGATCACAGGTTCGATAATTGGCAACTCGCTGCTCGGGTTAGGGGTCGCGGTTCTCGTCGGGAGTTGGGGACGCGAAAAGCAAACATTCAACAAACAAAGAGCCGGCAGGCTTTCGAGCTTGCTGGTCCTTTCGGTTATCGCCCTGCTGTTGCCGGCGCTTTTCAGTTATACGGAGCGCGGTGCCGTCGCTCCGGCGACCGCCAGTGCACTGGATGAAAAATTGAGCCTAGGCGTCTCGTGTATTCTGATCTGCGTTTATCTCGCAAACCTTTTCTATACCCTGATCACGCACCGCGACGCTTTTGAATGCGCAAATGAGAATAGGGCCGGAAAGAGTCAGCATAAAAATAAAAGGTCATGGTCGATCTGGACGGCGATCGGCGTCTTGGTCGTCGGGACGGCGTTAACTGCGTGGGAGGCGAAGATCGTGGCGGGCGGACTCGAATCGGCGGCAGATACCCTGGGCGTCTCGATATTTTTCCTCGGTGTCATGGTACTCGCCGTTATCGGTAACGCCGCCGAATACGTGGCCGCGCTGTACTTTGCACACGAGAACGAGATGACCACGGTTATCGGGATCACGATCGGCTCCACAATTCAGGTTGCGCTTCTGATCGCTCCGCTCCTTGTGCTGATTTCATACGCGATCGGATCGCCGATGAATTTGGTTTTTGCCAATCCGATCGAACTGATCGCGATCGCAGCCGCTGCCTTTATCGTAAATGCGATCGCTTTGGACGGCGAGACCACATGGTTCGAGGGCGTTTTGCTTTTGGCGGTGTATGCGATCTTGGGAGTGGCGTTTTTCTATGTAACGCCGTAAGAGATTTGCAGTTCGCGATTTGCGATTGTTTTTTACAGGATTTGATAATTGAAAAGGGGGAAATTTATGTCGGATAAAATAACGAAAACGTTTTTCGATAAAAAACCGCAGGAGTTGCGGAGTGAATTGCAGGACGGGAAAACGCAGAGTTTGAAGCGACGGCGGGCGATAATTGGGTTGTCGTTGCTTGGAATCGGAGCGATGGCGGCAGTAACGCTTTTACAGACGGGAATCGTCAAACATCTGCCCGATCCGCCGATTGAAGGTTTTGATTCGGACAAGGTGAATTCGTCCGACACGGCTTACGCAATGGGCGTTCCAGACGGCACGGTCTCGCTTGCGTCGCTTGCCGCAAACATTCCGATAGCGGCATTTGGGGGCGAAAATCGGCACGAACAACAGCCGCTTTTGCCAATTCTCGCGGCGGGTAAATCGGTTGTTGAAGCGGCGGCGGCGGGTTGGTATTTTTACCAGATGGTCGCCAAACAAAAAGCTTTGTGCGGTTATTGCATAGTCGGTGCGTTAGCAAATTTCGGAATTGCGGCAATCAGTTTGCCCGAGGCGTTTGAGGCGGGAAAATATTTGATGAAAGGTAAGTGATTTAGTGGAAAACGGCTCGAATGGTTTTTTGAAATCCAAAGCTAACAGGAAATGTATTCTTGATGAAACGAAATATTAAGAGGCAAAAAAAATGAAAGTAAAATTAAATGGCGATGAAGAACCAATTGAAGTTGAAGAAACTTCGGGTGCGAAGGATAAAAAACGGGAAGTTGTCGTAATTACAGGTGCTTCGGCGGGACTCGGACGGGCGATTGTAAGAAGATTTGCCCAGGAAGGAGCGTGTATTGGACTCGTGGCACGTGGGAAAGATGGCCTCGAAGGAGCTAAACGCGATGTTGAAGAACTCGGCGGACAGGCGATTATTATTGAGGGTGATGTCGCCGATCCCGAGACGACCGAACGCGCGGCGGCTGAAACCGAAAAGGCTTTCGGCGAGATCGATATCTGGATCAACGACGCGATGGTTTCCGTCTTTTCACCGGTCAAGGATATGAAGCCGGAGGAGTACAAGCGCGTAACCGAGGTTACCTATCTCGGTTTTGTGTACGGTACTCTCGCCGCGCTAAAGAGAATGCTTCCTCGCGACCGTGGGGTTATCGTACAGGTCGGTTCCGCACTTGCCTACCGCGGAATTCCGCTGCAGTCAGCCTACTGCGCGTCAAAACATGCCATTCAGGGTTTCATGGACTCTTTGCGTAGCGAATTGATCCATGACAAGTCCAACGTTCGGGCGTCGATGGTGCAGATGCCGGCGATGAACACGCCTCAGTTCGGGTGGGTAAAATCTCGACTACCAAACAAACCGCAACCCGTTCCGCCGATCTATCAGCCGGAAGTCGGAGCCGAAGCTATCTATTTTGTCGCCCACAATGACCGCCGCGAAATGTATGTTGGCTATCCAACGGTGGAAGCAATTGTCGGGAACAAAATTGTGCCGTCGCTCGGAGACTGGTATCTGGCAAAAGGCGGATACAAAGCCCAGCAAACCGACGAACCTGTGTCCCAGGACAGGAAAAATAATCTATACCAACCGGTGCCGGGCGATCACGGCGCACACGGCTCGTTTGATGCCCGTTCGAAAGATTACAGTCCGCAACTCTGGATTGATGAAAATCGCGGCAAAGTCGCTTTGGCGGCAGTTGGAGCGGCTGCTGGAATCGGTTTGCTGTGGAATAAATTCAAGAAATAAATGATTTGGAATTACGGAAAACGAATAAGGGAAAGATAAAATGAGCATTACTTTTATTTGTGATTTAACGTCGGCGGCGGTGGCTTCGCTCGACCATTTTTGGGAGCATACGGTAGGGAGCGGACACGCACCGCTCGCACTTCGGTCGGATTGGCAAAATCAGTTGAAGAAATCGCACGACGAACTGGGCTTTCAGCATGTCCGCTTTCACGGGATTTTGTCTTATCCGATGGACACATTGATCACTCAGAACGAGAAGCCGCTCTATTCGTTTTTCAATGCCGATCAGATTTTTGATTTTCTTCTGCGGATAGGAATGAAACCGCTTGTTGAACTTAGTTTTATGCCGCTTTCGCTGTCTTCGGGCGATACGAGAGTTTTTCATTACGCGGCAAATGTTACGCCGCCCGCCGATTATAAAAAATGGGCTAATTTTATCAAAAAAATTGTGTCGCATTGGGCTGAGCGTTACGGCATCGAGGAAGTTCGCCAATGGTTCTTTGAGGTGTGGAACGAGCCGAATCAGCCGCAATTCTGGACTGGAAGCCAGGAAGATTATTTCAAATTTTTTGGGGTAACGGCGAAAGCGCTCAAACAGATTGATAAAGAAATAAAGGTCGGAGGTCCCGTTACGTCGCAAAACGCGTGGATTGCAGAATTTGTCGACTATTGCGATAAAAACAAGGTCGAATACGATTTTATTTCAACCCATCAATATCCGACGGACGCTTTCGGAGAGGTCAGCGATAAAACGATTGACCAGCTTGCCGCGAGCCGCCGAAGCATTATGCGTGAAAATGAGCAAGATGTTTTCCGTCAGGCGAACGGCAAACCCGTTTTCTACACCGAATGGAATTCGTCGTCCAATCCGCGTGATCCGCTGCACGATGAACCTTACGCGGCAGCGTTTGTCGCTAAAACTATTTTAGAAGCGAACGGCTTAGTGGACTGTTTCAGTTTCTGGACTTTTTCGGATATTTTCGAGGAAAATTATTTCCCGTCCGTGCCGTTTCAGGGCGGTTTCGGACTGCTGAATATTCACGGCATTCCGAAGCCGACATATCGGGCGTTTGAACTTCTGCATCATTTGGGAAACGAGCTTTTACTCGTTGACGGTCTGCACGCGACGGTTGACGCTTGGGCGATTCGGAAAGATAAATCAATCACGTGTTTACTGATTAACCACGCTTTGCCGAAGCACCGGATCGAAACGGAAAATATAAAATTTACGATAAAAAACGCACCGAAAAAGTGCAAAGCACATCTCGAAAGGATTGACGAAGATCACGCCAACCCGAAAAAACTCTGGCGGGAAATGGGCAAGCCTGATTATTTGAGTCGGGAACAAGTTGAAGATTTGGAAGCGGCTTCGCGTCTTATTCGTGAGCCGATTTCCTCTCATTATGTCGATAATACGGCGATTTTTGAATTTAAGATGCCGCCGCACTCGGTCGTTGCATTGACCGCGGAATTTGATAAAACGATCGGAGAAAAATAATTGATGGATGCAGAACTTCTAACAAATAAAGACCTGGTGAAACTTCAAAAAGATACTTTCGATTACTTCGTAAAAGAATTCAATGCCGAAAACGGGCTGACTGCCGACAACACGAAAAAGGGTTCGCCGTCTTCGATAACCGCCGTCGGACTGGCGCTCTCTACTTATCCGGTTGCCGTTTCCCACGGTTGGCTAACACGCGAAGAAGCACTAAAACGGACGCTGACAAAGCTGCGTTTTTTTTGGGAAGGTTCGCAGGGGACGAGTGGAAACGATCTCGGTTATAAAGGTTTTTTTTATCATTTTCTCGATGTAAAAACCGGAAAACGGGTGTGGAACTCGGAAATTTCTACGATTGACACGACGTTTTTTCTCGCCGGAGCTTTGACCGCCGCCGAATATTTTAGCGGAAATAGTAAGGAAGAAAAGGAGATCCGCACTTTGGCTGACGCGCTTTACCGCCGTGCCGATTGGAATTGGGCGTTAAACGGCGGCGACACGGTTTCGATGGGCTGGAACCCAGAAGGCGGTTTCCTGAAATATCGCTGGGAAGGTTACAGCGAAGCTTTGCTTCTATACGTTCTCGCATCGGGATCGCCGACGTTTCCGATTCCCGAAAAATGCTACGCGGCGTGGACGAAAACGTATAAATGGAAAAAACTCTACGACATCGAATTTCTCTACGCCGGACCGCTTTTCATTCATCAGCTTTCGCACATCTGGATCGATTTTCGCGGAATTCAGGATGATTATATGCGTTCAAAGGCGATTGATTATTTTGAAAACAGCCGCCGAGCCACTTATATTCAGCAAAAATATGCCGCGCGAAATCCCCGAAATTTCGAAGGTTACAGTGAATATTGCTGGGGAATAACGGCGTGCGACGGTCCAGGTCCGGCGACGAAAGCTATTAAGGGAGAAAAAATCAAATTTTATGATTACCGTGCGAGGTCAGTTCCCTACGGACCTGACGACGGCACGATCGCACCGTGGGCGGCGATCGCGTCGCTTCCGTTTGCACCGGAGATCGTTTTAGCGGCGATCAAACATTTTAACGATAATTATCCTGAAATGACTCGAGTCTATGGTTTGAAATGCAGTTTTAATCCGACTTTTCAAGATAAGGCTCAAAATAAAAAAGGATGGGTTTCACAGAGGTATTTCGCTCTCAATCAAGGTCCCATCGTTTTAATGACCGAAAATTATCAAACGGGTTTACTGTGGAATTTGATGCGGAAAAGTCCTTACATTATAGCCGGATTGAAACGAGCAGGTTTTGCGGGCGGGTGGTTAGGATAGCCGAACCCCGCACGTAGGGTATAATTAAATGTTCATACAGAATAAGCAGGGACATGCCGCAATTTGAATCAACTCTATCCGCGTTTTCGAAAACCAAAGTAACCTCACATGATGTCCATCAGCCGATCCGCGCGGAGCTATATAGCGTCGAACGGCTCGAGCAATATGCCGTCTCACTCGCCGAACAGCATAAAGAAACACACCAGCCAAAGAAGTTTCGGAAACTCCGACCTCGTTTGGAAGAAAACGGGAAAATCTTACTAGAAACCTATAAGAACTTGGCCGATGCCATCCGCCGCAAAAGGCCGATCTCACCCGCAGCCGAATGGCTGGTCGATAATTTTCACATCATTGAAGAACAGATCAGAGAGATCCGCGAAGATCTACCTGATGGCTTTTACAAGGAATTGCCCAAACTGAAAAGCGGTGTGTTCGAAGGTTATCCCCGGATCTACGCTATCGCTTATGCGCTGACCGCTCATACGGACAGCCGTTTCGATATCGAAACGCTCAGGCGCTTTTTGGTTGCGTACCAAACGAAAACGCCACTGAATATCGGCGAATTATGGGCGCTTGTAATTACGCTGCGAATAGTTCTGGTTGAGAATCTTCGCCGGATCGCCGCGAGGTTGATAATTTCACGGCTAGAACGAGAAGAGGCCGACACGATAGCCCGCAATCTGCTCGAACTTGCGGAAAAGTCCCCCGAGCTTGTCTTACCTGTTTTTAAGGCGGAGATAGAGCAGCGAGAACTTCTAGGGCCTGCTTTTGTTGTTCAGGTCACACGTCAGCTCCGCGAGCATGATCCCGTCGTCGCGGAGGCTCTGAAATTGATCGAGACCCGACTTCGATCCCAAGGCGAAAACCTCGCCGACGTCATCCAGACCGAACATCAACGACAGGCGGCGACACAAGTAACAATTGGAAACATTATTACCAGCATGCGTCTTCTTTCGACCGGCAGCTGGCAAAACTTTTTCGAAAGTGTAAGTTTGACCGAATCGATCCTTGGCCGTGATCCGGCAAATGCCTACAAGAAAATGGATTTCGACACTCGGGATCGGTATCGCAACGAGATCGAGCAGCTTTCCAAGCGATCCGCCGCCAGCGAACTAGAGGTGGCAGAAGGCGTCGTAAAGCTTTCCGAAAATGCTGCCTCTGCACACCCGGAAAATCTACGCGAAACCCACATCGGCTTTTACCTTATCGACGATGGATTAGAGACTCTAGAGAATCAGTTCAACTACAAGCGGCCGTTGTCGGAACGCGCGACCCGTGTCGTTCTTCAACATCCGACGTTGGTGTATCTGGGATGCCTCGCGGCGTTGACGGCTGCGGTCGTCGCTATCCTCGTAACGGCAGCCGCTCGGCTCGGCGCAAGCACGTATTTACTGATCGGCTTTTGGATGATTTCTATCATTCCAGCGAGCGATTTTGCGCTCAGCCTCTTGAACTGGAATATTACCCTGCTTCTAAAACCGAATTTGCTCCCGTCTTTGGATACCGACCCGGGAATTCCAAGCGAAGCGTCGACGATGGTTGTCGTTCCGACCTTTTTCTCGAGCAAAGAGGCCGTTAGAAAATTGCTGGATGACCTCGAGGTATATTATCTGGCCAATCGGGACGAGAACATTTATTTTTCGCTTCTGGGCGATCTTTCAGATAGTGATGTCGCAGAAACCGAAAACGATCCGGAGATCATAGATGCGGCGTTAGAACAGATCGAAAATTTGAATAACCAATACACGGGCGGAAAGCGGGCTCGATTTTACTTATTTTGTCGTCGACGCCTGTGGAATCCCAACGAGCACAAGTGGATGGGTTGGGAACGAAAACGCGGAAAACTTCACGAATTCAACAGGCTGCTTCGCGGATCCGACGATACAAGTTTCGACGTCGCGACCGCCGGGAAAAACTTCCTGGCTTCCATCCGATATGTGATCACCTTGGATGCGGATACACAACTGCCGCGGGATGCCGCCCGTAGGCTGGTCGGAATCGCGTCTCATCCGCTGAACCGGCCGCATTTCGACCCGAGATCAAGGCGGGTTACAAAGGGTTACAGCGTGCTCCAGCCGCGTATCGCGATCTCGCCAACAAGCGCGGGACAGTCAAATTTTTCAAATATTTTCTCAGGAAATGTAGGCGTCGATCCATATTCGACAGCGTCTTCAGACGTTTATCAAGACTTGTTCGGCGAAGGCATCTTTACGGGAAAGGGCATCTACGATGTCGACATTTTTGGAGCGGCTCTCGAAGGGCGAGTTCCTGAAAACGCGATTTTGAGCCACGACCTGTTCGAAGGGCTCTATGCCCGATGCGGTCTGGTTACAAACATCGAATTGATCGATGATTTTCCGAGCTTCTACGATAGTTTTTCGCTACGGGCGCACCGGTGGGTTCGCGGCGATTGGCAAATTGCAAGATGGATCCTTCCACATGTTCCCGACGGCTCCAAACGGACGGTTCGAAATCACTTGCCGATCATTTCCCGCTGGAAGATCTTCGATAATCTTCGCCGGAGCTTGGTCGCGCCGTCGGTTTTGTTATGGCTTATTTCGGTCTGGACACTTGTTCCCGGCTCGCCCTTTTGGTGGACGCTATTTACGATCTTTCTGCTCGGCTTCCCTGTGTATGCTCATCTGCACACGAATCTTCTGCTGAACCAGCCTCGGAAGATAACCTGGAAAAGTCATTTTCTGGGAGTCTTGACCGACTTTAGAACGAATACGGCTAGAGTCGCTTTCTCGACCGTCTGTATGGCTCACCAGGCTTACTTGAAAACCGACGCCATTCTTAGAACGCTTTACCGGATGATGATATCCCGGCGTGATCTGTTGGAGTGGACGACTGCCGCCCAGGCCGAGTTCGGAAACGAACACGACCTCCGATCGTTCCTACGTTTGATGTGGCCGTCACCTTTCATAGCCGTGATGACTCTCGGCGCGATCTTAAGATTCCGACCCGAGGCGATATTCGTAGCCTTGCCGTTTCTGCTCTTGTGGGTCTGTGCTCCGCTTATCGCATATCAGATCAGCCGCCGGAGCACGTCTAAAAAGATAAAACTCAGTAACCACGATCAGGAAGAGCTTCGTCTAATCGCCCGCCGGACCTGGCGTTTTTTTGAGGATTTCGTAAATGACGAGAATAACTGGCTGCCTCCCGATAACTTTCAGGTAGAACCTGAACCGGTTATCGCGCATCGCACATCACCTACAAATATCGGGCTTTCGCTGCTATCGACCATCGCCGCGCGTGATCTTGGCTATCTCGGTGTATTGGAAGTTGTCGACCGTGTAGAGATGACTTTAGATACACTGGACAAGCTAAAAACATACAACGGGCAGTTTTTGAATTGGTACGACACTAGAACCCTGGAGCCGCTCAAACCGGAGTATATCTCTACGGTGGATAGCGGAAATCTCGCAGGACACATAATTGCTTTGAAGCAGGCTCTCGTCGAACTTCCTCGGTCCCCGATCTTTGGCCGGCAGCTGGTGAATGGGCTAATCGACACGGTAAAAATAATCAGTGACGAGGTCGATCGACTTGCGGTGACCCGCAAACGGACAGAAGCGGTTACGGTCAAGCATCTGCGAAACGAGGTCAGGGCCTGCGTCGACCTGTTCGGTAAAGGAACCGATCCGGACGTCGTTGAGGTCGATGGCATCGCCGCCTCACTAGCTAAGCATGCTAGGACCATAAACGACATTGTCGCCGTTCTTATACAGGAACACGGCGAAGCTCATTTTTTCGAGATCAGGTTTTGGTCGCACAGTTTGCTGCATCAGACGGAAGCGATCAGCCGTGACCACCTATCCCTATCGCCGTGGAAGCACAGATCCGGACCTCACTCGTTGCGGCCGCGACCTAAACTGCCGGAACCACTTGATAGAGAGTGGCGAGAGATCACCGAAGAGCTGGAGTCGATACAAACCTTGGCAGAAACAGCGGAATCGGCGGACGAGATCGGTCGCCGACTGAACACATTTGAAGCGGATCTAGTTAAAATTTATCCGCAAAATTCCGACCCCCGCGACGATAGCCGTAAAGCTATCAAACAAAATATCGGGAGTGTCAGAAATGGAGTTGGGGAAGCTATCAGGACGATAGGCCGGATACAAAGCTTGGTTTTGAAATGCGATCGGATCTTTGACAGCATGGATTTCCGATGCCTGATGGATAACGAACGCAAAGTCTTCGCAATTGGATACAATGTTCAGGATGAAAGACTTGATAATTCGTTCTATGACCTTCTAGCCTCAGAAGCACGGCTGGCGAGCTTCGTCGCCATCGCCAAAGGTGACGCGACAGAGGAACATTGGTTTCGGCTCGGACGTCCTCAGACGCCGGTTGACTCGACCCACGCTCTGGTTTCCTGGACGGCCTCAATGTTCGAATATCTGATGCCGCTTCTGGTAATGCGTGATTATAATCCGTCGCTGTTAGGCCAGACCTACAAAGCGGTAGTCGAACGGCAGATCAACTACGGCAATAGCAATAACGTCCCATGGGGGATTTCGGAAGCTGCATATAACGCTCGCGATCTTCAGCTTAACTATCAGTATGGTCCCTTCGGTGTTCCGGGACTCGGCCTAAAAAGAGGCTTAAGCGAAGAATTGGTCGTCGCGCCGTATGCAACAGCTCTTGCCGGGATGATCGATCCTCGATCAGCATTGCGGAATTTCAGACATCTAGAACGCGAAGAAGCCCTGGGGCAATATGGGTTTTACGAATCCATTGACTACACGCCCGAGCGCGTCCCACCGACCCAAAAAAAGGCGGTGGTTCATGCTTATATGGCACACCATCAAGGAATGATCCTCGTCGCCCTCGACAATATTCTGAACGACGGCATAATGCAGCAGAGGTTTCATGATGAACCTATTGTCCAGGCGACACAGATGCTGCTGCAGGAACGTATTCCGAAAGGTGTGGCAGCGACCCGGCCCCATGCTGAAGAAGTGTTGACAGGCAAAGTGGTACGCACAATGACAGGACGCATTACGAGCGTCTTTGACACGCCGTTCTTACCGACGCCGCGAACGCAGATCTTATCCAATGGAAAGTATTCGGTGATGATGACAAACGCCGGATCGGGCTTTTCTCAATGCGGAGGCATTGCGGTCACTCGCTGGCGCGAGGATACGACATGCGATCCGTGGGGAAGTTTTTGCTATATACGTGACATCGGCAGCGGTAAAGTGTGGTCGGCCGGCTTTCAGCCGACGAGACAGGAACCTGACGAATACGAAGCAGCTTTTTCAGAGGACCGGATCGTCCTATCGCGTCTCGACGGTGAGATCTTCACAAAGACGGAGATAATTGTTTCGCCCGAGGACAACGCCGAAATTCGGTGCGTTTCGATCACAAATCACTCATCCAAACCGCGCGACTTTCATCTGACCAGCTATTTGGAGGTCGTGATCGCTGCGCAGGAAGCCGACAAGGCGCATCCGGCCTTTAGTAATCTCTTTATAGAGACCGAATTTATCCACGCCAATAACTCGCTTCTTGCGAGACGCCGCCCGCGTTCCGCAAAGGATGCACCAGTCTGGGCCATTCATACGCTAACCACTGATTCCGAGATCGTAGGCTCTGTCAGCTATGAGACTGATCGGGCGCGATTTTTAGGCCGCGGACATGACGTGTCGAATCCGGTGGCGGTGATGGAAAATCGTCCGCTTTCGAACACGGTCGGAGCAGTGCTCGATCCAATTTTTTCTCTTCGCTGCCAAGTATCGGTCGATCCCCGGGAAACTGTCCGCATTTTCTTTTCGACCGGTATCGCCGAATCACGGAACGAAGCCCTGGCACTCGCCGACAAGTACCACAATCCAAGCACCTTTGAGCGCGAGGTTGCACTTGCCTGGACTCGGTCGCACGTAGAGATGAGGCATCTGAATATCGACGCTGGCGAAGCATATCTTTATCAGCGGCTTGGCGCTCGTATCCTTTATTCTGATCCTTCGCTCCGGCCTCGGCCCCGTGTCTTGGAATTGAACAGCGGCAGGCAGTCCGATATCTGGGCATACGGAATAAGCGGGGATCTTCCTTTGGTATTGGTACGGATCGCGCGGGTCGAAGATCTATCGTCGATACGTCGCCTCTTGCACGGTCATGAATATTTGCGTCTTAAAGGGCTGAAATTCGATCTGGTGATAATGAACGACCATCCTTCGGGCTATGTCCAGTCCTTGCACGACGAATTACTTGCAATCGTCAAAACAAGCAGTGAGGCCGGTCTGTTGGGCCAAAACGGTGGGATCTTTCTCCTGAGAGCAGACCAAATGCCCGACAGAGATCGAATTTTGCTGCATACGATCGCACGCGCTGTGATCGTGACTGATCGCGGATCGATCGAAGATCAGCTACTGCTAAGGCCGATAACGTCGAATTTGCCCGGCGAGTTCGTTCCGGAATACCCGACTCGCAGCTATCCCGAAAGCACGATCGAATTCCCCGAGCTATTGTTCTCTAATGGCCTCGGCGGATTTAAAGCGGACGGTAAGGAATATGTCACCATGCTTGGGGAAGACCAGTGGACGCCTGCACCGTGGTCGAACATTGTCGCCAATAAAAACGACTTCGGCTTTCAGGTCTCAGAAACGGGTGCGGGCTACACGTGGTCGATCAATAGCCGGGAAAACCGTTTAACGCCGTGGTCCAACGATGCCGTCAGCGATCCGCCCGGCGAAGCTATTTACTTACGTGACGAGGATACCGGAACCGTATGGTCGCCGACGCCTCTTCCGATCCGCGAGGTAGAGCCGTATCTGATCCGACACGGACAAGGATATTCCGTTTTTCAGCACCAGAGCCACGGCATCGAGCAGGAACTTCTAATGTTTGTTCCAACCGAAGATCAGGTGAAGATCTCTCGGCTTCGACTCCGCAACAAGACTGGCCGCAAGCGGCGGATCTCTGTAACCAGCTACAGCGAACTCGTATTGGGAACGTTTCGCGAACGAAGTGCTCCGTTTCTAATTACTGAGATCGATCCGAAAACCGGCACCATATTCGCCCGCAATCCGTTCAATAACGAATTTTCAGAAAGAGTGGCATTCGCAACTATCGCGGGAAAGATCGATTCGGCAACGTGTGATCGAAAAGAATTTTTCGGTCGAAACGGCAGCCGAGCCAAACCCGCCGCGATGTTCCGCAGGAGTCTGTCTGGACGCGATGGAGCGGGACTCGACCCGTGTGCGGCCATTAAAACTTTGATCGAACTCCAACCCGACGAGGAGCGGGAGATCATTATCCTGCTTGGCGAAGAGTCATCGAAGGAAAGAGCGGCCGCAGTCGCCGCAAAATTCAGCGATCGGCAAACCGTCAGAAATTCCTTCGCGGAGGTCAAAGATTATTGGGACGAACTGCTTGGCGCGATCGAGGTCAAGACTCCCGACCCCGCGCTGGATATCATCGTGAACCGCTGGCTTTTGTATCAGTCGCTGGCCTGCAGGGTTTGGGCGAGAACGGCGTTCTACCAATCGGGCGGAGCAATAGGTTTCCGCGATCAATTACAAGATGTAATGGCGTTGGTCTACTCACATCCGGAGATCACGCGTGACCAGATCCTGACCGCGGCCGCCCATCAATTCAAAGAGGGAGACGTTCAGCACTGGTGGCATCCGCCTACAGGACGCGGCGTCCGCACGCGATTCTCCGATGATCTGTTGTGGCTTCCTTTTGTTACGGCGTTCTATGTTCGCGTCACGGGCGACAGGTCCGTCCTGGACGAGATCGTACCGTTCATCGACGCGCCGCTGCTCAATGAGGGTCAGGATGATCTTTATACTCAACCCACGATCTCCTCCGATGAAGGGACGGTCCTTGAGCATTGCTCAAGAGCGGTTGATCGAAGTTTGACCACGGGCGAGCACGGCCTGCCACTAATGGGTTCCGGCGATTGGAATGACGGGATGAGCAGCGTGGGCAATAAAGGAAAGGGCGAAAGTGTCTGGTTAGGATGGTTTCTGCTGATGGTGATCGAAGAGTTTTTGCAGTTTTGCGTTTCAAAAGAGGAGCACAAACGGCGAAAAACCTATCGTGCCTATCAGAAAGATCTCGCGGCAGCAATGGAAAAGGACGGTTGGGACGGGCAATGGTATCGCCGGGCGTTTTTTGACGACGGAACGCCGCTGGGCTCGGCACAAAACGAAGAATGCCGGATCGATTCAATTCCGCAATCCTGGGGCTTGATATCAGGTTTCGCAGATCGTGAAAGAGCCGCGTACGCAATGGCATCGGTCGAGGAGTACCTGATCAGGCGCGGAGATGGCCTTGTTTTGTTGTTCACCCCACCCTTCGATACGGGACTACTCGATCCCGGATACATCAAAGGCTACTTGCCGGGCGTCCGTGAAAACGGCGGGCAATATACCCATGCTGCCATATGGACCGTTATCGCCTATACGATCTTAGGCGACGGGGATCGCGCCGGCGAATTATTCGCCTTGCTCAACCCGATAAACCATGCGTCCACCCGCGCCGGTCTCCATAAATACAAGGTCGAACCGTACGTTGCAGCGGGCGATGTTTATGGGATCGCCTCTCACCTCGGGCGCGGCGGCTGGACATGGTATACGGGTTCGGCAGGGTGGATGTATCGGTCAGCGATCGAAAATATTCTGGGTTTTACCTTGATCGGAGGAAAGATCCTGCAGATAACACCCTGCATTCCGCGAAGCTGGCGCGAATTCGAGATGATCTACCGCCGCGAACGGACCGAGTATCATATTCGAGTGGAAAATCCGACCGGTGTCTGTCAGGGAATTGAAGAAATGCGGCTCGACGGCGCAGTACTTGAGAAAAACGAGATAATCCTAAGTGACGATGAGCAGATCCACGAGGTCAAGATCGTACTCGGATCGAACCAGCCCGCGTCCGTCGACGACGGACCACTGTAACTTGACTGACTTGATGGTAGTGGCCGCTCTGGAATCGATCGGCGTTGGATACAGATCGAGCGCGATAATTTCTCCTATACTCTTAACCGGCTAGAAAACCGTTTTCGGCAAAATCCGCCAATTCTTTATAAAAATCTTTGTGTTTTTTTCGCAATCTTTTTAGCGCGTCCACGCCCACCTCGTTAGTATTGTCGTTGTAATTGCTCCACCTTACTTTCCAGCCGGAACCGGATTTCTGCAGAAACGCCAAATGAGTTCCTTCATCCGCTTCAAGGAGATTGGTGCGTTCAACGCTGACAAAAGCCCAGTTTCCCTGAACTCTCAATGCGTTAATCTTGAAGATCTCACCTTCAAAATGTCGGTTGCGGGAAACGTCATAAACGCGAATTGCGTCAACCACGGCTTTTCGTCCCGCGCTGCCTTTTTTCGGCTCAGACATTTTTTCCTGCGCCAAACCGGCCGACGCGCAGGATAAGATTAACGTTACAACTACAATTATTTTCTTCATATCGTTTTGACTAGCGAATCTTTGTTATCGGGATCCAATTTCAAACATTACTTCGCCGAAAAAGCTTGCTGGGAAAAAATAAGCAATCACTTCCGTCGGCTACGGAACCTCTGCCGAACCTCCCTGCGTCCCAATCCTGTGGTGTTAGCCGAAATAAGGATTTATTGCGACTATAGTACAATCGAATTGACCCTGTTCCAGCATTGGTTCGTTGCTATTAGCTTAGCAAAGTCGTTTCGGACGTAGAGGCTTGGGGGAACGGGTCGTCAACTGTCTGCCGAAAAAAGACCGCGACGAGATCACCGTAGCCAAGAGCATCTTTGACGAGATCGTGGAGTTTACTGAGCACGAAGAAACCCCTTGACCGGAAAACCATTCACAAACATATAATTTGAGTCCCGAACAAATTTATCAATTACCATCAGGTAATTTTGTTAAATGCGAAAAATAGATCTGACGAGTTTTAATGTAGCGACTAGCGACACGGTTCGAAATATTAACCGCCGCATTATTCTCGACCTCATCCGCACCCAACAGCCCGTCTCAAGGGCTGACTTGGCGCGGCTTTCCGGGTTGCAGCGCAGCACGATTTAGCTTATTGCCGAACAGTTATTCGCTGAACAGTGGATTACGCAAGGAGCACTCGGACATCTTCCGCTTGGACGAAAGCCACGATTTTTGAATTTAAACGTCGACCGTGCCGGCATTATCGGAGTCAATGTTCGTCCGACCGACACTACTATCGCGCTTGCCGATTTGAATGCCCGATTTATCGCGCACGAGTCTTTTGACACAAACCCCGATCCAACCGCTTTTCCGGAGAGTCGCTAACGAGTTCGACGACGCGCGTCGCTTACGCCAATAATATGATTCCGATGAGCGAAATCAATCCAGCGGCGAAAGCGATTTGCTGCCGCTTCCGAATCTTTCGTGAATCGTCAATAACTATGAAGCGACTGGCACATTCGACCAAGACCGCGATTCGTTTGACGTGAAAGTCAATCACAATTTTAGCCAAAACACCACCGCTTTTTGTCCGTTACAGTTATTTCAAAGCGGTGACTTCCGACCTGCCCGTTTTCGGGATCTCGGCGTTACAAATAGCAGCGGCGGGGCGTCCGCTTCAATCGGACCGGGCAGAAACGACAGCGTTTCTGCAAATGCAACGCATATATTTTCGCCGAAACTTATTACGGAATTTCGCTTCGGCTAGTTGCGCGTTCACATCACGCGAAGTAACCCTTCAAAAGAGGGTTTGGGAAATTCGCTCGATATTCCCGGAACAAACATAGACGATTTTTTCAGCGCGACGGGCATCCCGCAATTGCCATTAGCGGTTATACATCGCGTGGCAGTGCCACCACTCTGCCGTTCGACATCACCGAAAACAGTTTCAACATCGTCAATAACTGGACACGCATTTTCGGCAATCACAATTCGTTTCAGCGGCGATATCAGACGCCTCAAACTTAATAAATTACAGGCAACGAGTAGCAATCCTCGCGGTTATTCACTTTTACGACCGGCGTAACGAGCGTTACTTCGGCGACCGGACGCCTATCTCGTGATGATGTCCGTCCGCCTTGAGTGTTATTATCAAGAATGATTCGGGATAATACACAATAATTCGTTGATTATGCCTAACCATTCCGCTCAATCATGAGTTCCCTGTTTCTTGACTTACTAAGGTGTAAGCCTGTGGATTTGGTAGAAAGTTACTAGGTTCAATTCGTGGAGGAAATCCGTAATGCATTTTCGATTGGCTGCGATTATTTTTGCGATCTCGGTTTTTTGTTCTATTTCAACTATGGCGCAACGGGTTTCTTACCCACGAAGCGTCAGCGGCAAGCTGGCGCCGACGGTCGAAGTGGGCGGCTGGCTGATTGTCGGCGAAAACGAAAAATACCTGTTGCTCAATGCCGGAAAATTCGACCAGGAAAAATGGTTTGGAAACGGCATCGAGGTCGCCGCAACGGGCGAAATCAAGCCGGGCACTGTGACAATTTATCAGGAGGGCGTTCCATTTGAAGCCCGCACGCTGCGCCCGATTGAAAATTCGGCAAACGTCAATCAATTTACAACCGTGACGGTGACGGGCGATGCCCGAGTAACGGCGCAGCCAGACACGGCGATTATTTCGGTTTCAGTCGTCACGCAAAATCGCCTCGCGCTCGAAGCTCAGCAGCAAAACGCGAGTCAAACGACCGCCGTTATCAACGCCTTGAAGCGGGCGGCGGGCAGCGGCGCGGAAATCAAGACGAGCGGTTACGCTCTTGTTCCGCAGAGAGTTTATAAAGAAGGCCAGCCGCCGACGATTACCAGCTACGAAGCCCGCAACAGCATCAGCGTAACGCTGAGCGATTTAACGAAAGTCGGCGCGGCGATTGACGCGGCGACCGAAGCCGGAGCTAATAACATTGACGGCGTTAGTTTTACTTTGCGGCGAGACCGGACGGCGCGCGGCAGAGCCTTGGCGGAAGCGACGCGCGAAGCGATCGGCAAAGCGAACACGCTCGCGCAAACTCTCGGCGGGCGCGTCGTGCGAGTCGTCGCGGTGCAGGAAGGCGGCACGAATCTTCCGCGCCCTGTGATTTACGCGCAGCAGGAATCTTTTGCCAAAGTTGGCGCCGCCGACACGCCGATTGAGGTCGGAACGCTGGAAATAAATTCGCAGGTGCAATTGACCGCCGAAATCGAAATCGGCGCGAATCCGCGATAAACAATTTAACTGCGAAAAAATGGGAACATCTGCCCTCGGCGCGGGAATTGCCTTCATTTAGGACCTTTCAAGCCTTTAACCAACTTCGTTTCAAATCGAACACCGTGTCCTACATTGCCGCGTAGTTTAACCGGGCCGCGTCTTTGTCGAGCATCACATACTTGAAATTATCAGCCGAAAAACCTTTAACGTCGCGATCTGAGGCGATGTCCTTAACGACTTGCTTTTATCCATTACACCGAAGTGATGGACACTCACCCCGGCCAGCAGTCGCAGGTCGTCGTAGACGGTGTCGAGCGCCCGTTGGCGCGTTCGCTCCCGCCCACGACGCCGCAGCCGCGCATATAAAAGCGGCCGGCCCCGGCTAGGCGTTACGAGAAGCTCGACCGAATCGGCGGAGCCTCCGCCGCTCGCGACTCGATCCAGCCCACCGAGACCAACTCATCTATGTCATTCATATACGGACCCCGCGCCCCTAAGAACCGAAGCATATCAGGAGTACGGGTCCTGCGCGTATTGTCCGCGGCCGAAACTTTCATTTGGACAAATTGTCCGCAATCCGCGTTGTCGAACAAGAGCCGCCATTCTTTCGAATCGGT
>JBBSGG010000008.1:0-81950 GCA_038254305.1 Pyrinomonadales bacterium | reverse complement strand
GGGTGGCGAGCAAATAAACTCGGTTGCAGTCCTGCCGTTCGAGAACAGCAGCGGCAGTACGGATACTGATTATCTTTCGGATGGCCTTGCCGATTCGCTGATCTACCGTCTATCCCAACTTCCAAATTTAAAGGTCAGCCCAACCAGCTCGGTCATGCGATATAAAGGCAGCAGTTCCGAACTGTCTCAGATCGCGAAAACACTAAACGTCGATGCGATCATGTCAGGCCGATTGGTCCAGCGGGGTGACAGCCTAAATATCAGCGTCCAACTGATCGACGCTAGGACCGAGAAACTGATCTGGGCTGAACAATACGACCGTAAAATGTCAGACCTTTTGGCCACCCAACGCGAGATTGCAACCGCAATAACGGAAAAATTACAGCTAAAACTTGCCGGAGCCGAGACGAAGGGAATTACCAAACGGTACACAGACAGCAACGAGGCGTACCAGCTTTATCTGAAAGGCCGTTTCCATTTTGCCAAGCGCACGAAGGACGACATTCAGCGAAGCATAGGGTTTTACCAACAAGCGATAGCTCTTGACCCGAATTTTGCGTTGGCTTATGCGAGGATCTCCGAGGCATATGGGGTAATGCCACTTTATCCCTACCTTTCACCAAAAGAGGCGATTCCGAACGCAAAAGCTGCCGCGCAGAGAGCCTTGGAGATCGATCCTACACTGGCCGAAGCTCACACAGCAATGGCCACTTCTCTGGTGGGTTATGACTGGAACTGGACGGACGTTGAACGCGAATTCAAGCGTGCCATCGAACTCGACCCGAATAGTACTGCCGCGCATTTTCGGTATGGGCAGTATCTTACGACAGTTGGACGCTCCGACGAAGCGATCGCCGAAGTAAAGCGAGCTCTGGAACTGGAACCGCTCGATATTACTATGGGCGCCTACCTTGCACGAATCTATTTAGACGCGCGGCAGAATGACAAGGCGCTAGAGCAAGGCAAAAAAACTTACGAACTTGAACGAAGCCACCCGGTAGCGGTTTATAATCTTGCCCTTGTTTACAATGCTAACGGAATGTACGTTGAGGCCATTGACATCAGTGAAAAAGCATTACAAAACGATCCTACGAGTCAACATATGCTTCAGAATGCCGGATACGCATATGCGAGATCCGGTCGGCGTGACAAGGCGGAAGAAATAATAAATAGATTCGAGGACATTGAAAAAACGACGTATGTCGCCCCCTCCCTCGTTGCCACAATCTATGCTGCTCTTGGTAACAAGGATAAAGCCTTCGCCGAGCTTGAAAAAGCTTATAAGGAACGCGATTGGTTTTTTACGATGCTGAAGGTTGACCCGCTCATGGACTCGCTGCGTGACGACCCTCGTTTCAAGGATCTATTGAAACGGCTGAATCTGCCGGAATAGAATTTTATGAAGAAATGTCCGCAGTGCAGTCGTGAATACGATCTCAGCATGAGCTTCTGTCTCGATGACGGATCGGAACTTCTCTATGGGACAGCGTGACGAAGCGGTAAAATTGCTCGGCGAATTGCAATCGGAATCGACGCATCGCTATGTTTCGAGTGTGAGTCTCGCGCTGGTCTACGGGGCGCTTGGCGATAAGGATAAAGCCTTTGCGTGGCTGGAAAAAGAGGTTGCCGAGCGCACATCGCGTCCTACGACATTTTCGGTCAGTCCGGTGTGGGATGATCTGCGCGACGATCGGCGTTTTGCCGATCTCATCCGCCGAGTAGAGGCGTCAAAAATGGATTGACGCTTTGCAGCAAGCGGAATAATTGAATTATGAAACGATGCCCTGAATGCAGACGCGATTACGACGACACGCTGAGCTTCTGCCTTGCGGACGGGACCGAGCTTGTCTATGGCCTGTCTGACGACGAACCGGCGACCGCGATCCTGTCAGAACCGGGAGCGTTAGCGACTGGGTTCCGAGGCGGTGAGGATCAGACCCGCCCGCAGATAAACACAACCGACCAAACCGCGAGTCTCCATACCGGAGCGGAAGCGGAGCCTCAAAGAAATTTGGGTGATCTGACGGAAAGGCATCGGTTCTGGCACAGAAAGCGTGCCAGTGTTGCGGGAACGCCGCAACCGTCCGCTCATCGGGCGGCGAAGCCGCTGATGATAGCTGGCATTGTTCTCGTACTTTTGATCGGTGGTTACTTTGGCTATCGATACCTTGGTTCGAGCGGCAAACAGATCGAATCGATCGCCGTGATGCCATTTGTTAACGAGAGCGGCAATGCTGAGGCCGAATATCTTTCAGACGGAATGACCGAGACGTTGATTAAGAGTTTGTCCAATCTGCCGAATTTGAATGTTAAGGCTCGGTCGTCCGTTTTTCGTTACAAGGGCAAGGACACTGATGCGAAATCTATCGGGACGGAATTGAACGTGCAAGCCGTCCTGAACGGGCGAGTTGCTCAGCGCGGCGAGCAGTTGACGCTCAATTTGGAATTGATCGACGCGCAGACGGAAAATGTGATTTGGACGGAAAGCTATAATCGCAAACAATCCGACCTCGTGTCTTTGCAGGGCGAAATTGCCAAAGATGTTTCGTCCAAGCTGAAAGCGAAACTTTCGGGCGTAGATGAAGCCAGAATGACTAAATCCGCCACGAGCGATCCCGAAGCATTTCAGCTTTATCTGAAAGGTCGCTATCAATGGAACAAGCGCACGGGCGAATCGCTCAAACAGGCGGTTGAATATTTCAATCAGGCAATCGAAAAAGACCCGAATTACGCGCTCGCCTATTCGGGCTTGGCGGAAAGTTATACGCTGTTTGGGACTTACAACATCGCGCCGCCGCTCGACACGATGCCGAAAGCGAAGGCGGCTGCTCTGCGGGCGATTGAACTGGATGATTCGCTGGCGGAAACGCGCGTTGCGCTCGGAATTTATTATTCAAACTTCGCGTGGAATCAGCTTGCCGCCGAAAAGGAATTTCGCCGAGCCATTGAACTCAATCCGAACTACGCGACCGCGCATCAGCAATTCGCTGGCGAATGCCTGAGCGCGATGGGCAGATTCGACGAAGCTGTCGCCGAAGCAAAACGCGCCGAAGAACTCGACCCGCTTTCGCCGATAATCGGCGCAGATTTGGGACTTGTCTTGGTCAGAGCCAGACGATACGACGAGTCTATCGCGCAGCTCAATCGCGTTCTCGCGCTCGATCAGAATTTCTGGGTCACTTATTGGTTTTTAGGAATAGCTTATCACGGCAAAGGTCAGTATGCGGAAGCTGTTGCGGCTTGCCGAAAAGCAATGGCGTTGAGTGATAATCCGTGGCTCAAAGCCTTGCTTATCCATTCATTGGCGAGAACGGGCGAACGTCAGGAAGCCGTCAGACTGCTCAATGAATTACAAGCGGAATCCGCCCGCCACTACGTTTCGAGTTCGGCTCTTGCCATCGCCTACGGCTCGCTCGGCGAAAAGGACAAAGCCTTTGCCTTTTTGGAAAAAGATGTCGCCGAACGCGCCTCACGCCCGCAGGTGTTTTCAATCAATCCGATCTGGGACGATTTGCGCGACGACCCGCGTTTCGCCGAACTGGTGCGCCGCGTCGAAGCGGCAAAGATGGATTGAGTTGCGCTTTTGACCCGCGTTTCAAGGACCTGCTGAAACGGATGAATCTGCCGGAATGAATTTATGAAACGATGCCCTGAATGCAGGCGGGATTATACGGACGACACACTGCTGTACTGTCTCGACGATGGAAATGCTCTGCTCGATGGGCCGGCAACGCTTGGTCAAGATGAGCCTGCGACGGCTATTTTGTCAGGCATTGGCTTGTCAGGTGACTCGCCGACTAGACGGCAAATAAACACTACCAACGAGACCGCTGTGTTGCCGGCGAATATCAACCCTTCGCAAAGCAAGCGAAATTTGTCGGTCGGAAAACCAGCGGCGCTGATCGCAATGGTCGCGGTCTTGGTGCCATAAATTTTGCGAAAGTCGCCGAACTGAAAAAGAAAGGCTTGATGGACAAAGCGGGCATCGTAGCGTTTGAAAAACGTGACGAAGCTCGATCACAGATTTACGCCTACGAAAATGCTTCGAAACTGAGCGAGAAATACGAAAAGATATTCCAAAATAATAAGAATGCGTGGGGTAACTCACCGCACAGCCGACCGGATACCAACGCCTAAATGCCCACCGTATAATGTCCCCAAAACAGGAAAAGACGCGCCGGGCGCGTCTCGAGAAATTGATCGCCGCGAGCGAGAGATCCCAGCGAATCTAAAAAGAAATTCTGAATTAAGTGCACCGCGCCGACCGAAAACGCGGGAGATTCCCGGTCAGCGTGGAGCACTGTCCGTCAGAGCTTACGGTTAGATGCCTCCGCGACGGCCGGTAACCAGTTGTACGATCAAGATAATGATCGCAAGCACCAGAAGGATGTGGATAAAGCCGCCGACGGCTGCACCGCCGACGCCGCCGATAAAGCCGAGTGCCCATAATACTACGAGGACAACAACAATGGTCCAAAGCATATAGTTTTCTCCTTTTTGTAAATGCTCTTAAATAATAGCAGAAATCTCGATCTTCGGATGAAAAAAGTGAAGACCCCAAAATCGAATACCGGTTCTACAACACCTTTTGTTGCCGGTCCCCTTCGTCTAAAACTAACCTATGTTTCGCCTCATTCCGGCGAACTTAACACCTTTTGGGGCGAGTGTATTGGTACTAACTCGCTAAGCTAGAATAATTAACTATATGGCACGGTCATTGCTTCATCAACAGTATAGCGATTGTGAATCGTTTCCAATCACTAAAATTTGCGGAGCTAGAGGGCGTCTCTCCTTTTCATCGCTCGGGCTCGATTTACAGAAGGGAGAAAGACAAATGAGATTATCAAGAATGAAAAATGCGATGGTTGCGTCCTGCGTAGGACTGATCGCATTAGTAGGAAGCGTTGCAGTCGTCAATGCGCAGAACTCGAATCGTGAATATCGGCAGTGGCAGGAGGCCCAGTCGAAGGCTCAACGCGAGTATAGGGATTATCAGCGGTCGGGTAGCCGGAGCGATTATCGGGAGTGGCAGAAAGCCCAGGCTAAAGCTCAGGACGAGTACATGGATTATCAGCGTTCGGGCCGCACCTACAACAGGAGCTACCGCTACAATCGTTCCTACAACAACACCGGCGTTTATAACAACGGGAATACGGTCTACAGTCAGCGGACGGGACAGTATTACCGCGTCTATAACAACGGGGCTTATTACCAGACCGATCAACGCGGCGTGAATTCGCTGAGGCAGGCTATAAATAGCGGTTACCAGCAGGGTTATCGCCAGGGCCAGGCCGATCGCGGTTATGGAAGAGGAAGTAATTACTACGGAAATAATGTCTATTCAAGCGGTTCGTACGGATACGATTCGTACGTCGACCGGAACCAATATCAGTATTATTTCCAGCAAGGTTTCCAGCGCGGCTATCAGGACGGTTACAGTCGTCAGTCGACATACGGATACCGCTCAGGTAGTAATTACAACATTTTAGGAACAATTCTGAATGGCATTCTTCAGCTCTCGCGGTAACCCGCTGAGTTAGATTTTTGGGCCCGGGCGTTCGATCGAAAGGTCGAACGCCTTTTTTGCGGCGCTTATTCTTTGTCTTCGATCACAGACAGAAAGTTACCGGCCGGATCTTTGAACCAGGCAATGTTGGGACCGGCGGCTTCGCCCTTTTCAGTACCGCGAAATATGTTGTTCGCATCGGTCTGCATTTCACCATCGTATGATTCGAATTCCACGCCCTGCGACTTCAGTTCGCGAACCGCGGCGTCAATGTCGTCAACGGTAAAATTCAGAACGGTGAAGGTGGCGGGCGTGTGATCTTCCTTCGGATAGATGAATACCTTACCGCCGCCGGCGATCATGAGGGCAAGACCTTCCGGCGATCGCCGTACGACCACGCCAAGAGTCTCGGCATAAAATCTCTTAGCAGCATCGAGATCATTCACTGAAAAACTGCTGAATGCTTTTGTATCCTTGAACATTGACCACCTCCGTGAACTTTTGAGAGACGTATAAATCCCACCCGATCATCGATATTATCGATCATTATAGGGCCGCGAGATCGCTGCGACGTTTATAGGCAATAAACGCAAGCAGCAGTCCGAATACGAAAGGAATGAGCGCCAACGGAACCGAGCCCATAGCTGTTATCACGGTTGCTCCGATCATTACTACGATCAGAAGAGCTGCGGCAAGCGGCGTCAAGCCCCGGCGAATACCTAGAAGCCAGGGAAGGATCAATCCCAGCCCGCCCAGAATTTCGCAAGCGCCGATGAAGAGAAAAAACCAGTGCGGAAGAATGACGGGCGAACCTTTGATCATGTCTTCGTACGGCATCAGAAATTTCGTCCCGCCGGAAAATATGAACAAAATCCCCAAAAGGATCTGAAGTGCCCACAAAAGGTAATTCATCGTATATTTTCTCCTTCTCTTGAGTAAGCTATTTACGTATCGGCAGCAGTTCCCGAAGCCGAGCGTAACGAAGATATAGGCCGAGCCATATCATAATACCCAGATAGACCGGTACAAGAATATGCGTGAAAAGCGGATTTCCGATCCGAACGTGCGTCGCCACCGCGCCGCCAAGGTAACCGGTCAAAAGAATCGCTCCTAGAAGCGATGTCTTCGGCACCGCGTAAAGCACTACCGCGATCAACAAAATTATCCCGAGCGGCAGAATAACGTTTCCGCTGTAGCCGAGGGCAACGGTCGCCTCTACAACCGCACGCGGCCGGACGAATTTTCCGACCGCATCCATCAAGAGGAAAAGGCCCGGCAACGTGCTGATTATATACCCAGCCCATGGCCTTTTTGTTTTAGGGTTTTCGGCTTCCACTGCATTCTGAATAACACAACCCACGTCGGCGGCGCAAAAGATCTACACTTTTGACTGAACCTCGGCCAGATATTCTTCCATTTTGTCCAGGCTCGAGTTCCAACCGGCGACGACGCCCATGTCTTCGTGCTTCTTGCGATCGGCCTCGGTCGGATGCGAAACCGTAATAGTAAGACGGCTGCGTTGTCCTAGATCATCGAAAACGGCGGTTGCGATCAGCCCTTTCGGCAGATCAACATTCGGCATTATCTCGTCATAATTTTCGCCGAATTCGTCCGTGGTGACTATCCGCTCAGGCGGGGTGATCTCGGTGAATATTCCATTGACCGGATATTCCGCGCCATCAGGACCGATCATTACATAATTCCACTTGCCACCGACGCGCATGTCGATCGACGTTACGCGGGTCGTAAAGCCGCGCGGACCCCACCATTTTTCGATATGCTCCGTCTGCGTCCAGGCGTCCCAAAGAAGCTGCCGCGGCGCATCAAACTCGCGCGTTATGACGATCTCGTGCTTCATTTCATTCATACTTTTTGTTTTTCTTTTTCCCTGACAGGGACCTAGATCCCGACCAGCTTTCTCTCGGCGAGTTGTACGATCTTCGGCTGCATAATATTAGGCATTCGCCGCGTCCTCGAGGGTCTGAATATCGAGCTTTTGCATCTTCATCATTGCCTGCATGACGCGGTTAGCTTTTTCGCGATCCGGATCACCGAGAAGCTGGCCGAGGATCGGCGGCACGATCTGCCATGAGACTCCGAATTTGTCAGTCAGCCAACCGCACGGCTGTTTCTGACCGCCCTCGGAAAGCGAATTGTAAAAATGGTCGATCTCTTCCTGCGTGTTGCAGGCGACGAACTGAGAAACGCCCTGCGAAAACGCAAAACTCGGCCCGCCGTTAAATGCGTTGAAACGCTGGCCTTCGAGCTCGAATGTACCGCCCATCACGGTCCCGCCGGGGCCGGGCATCGAACTGACGATCTTGGAATTTTTGAAGATCGACGTGTAAAAGTTCATCGCCTCGCCAGCCCGGTCGTTGAACATGAAAAACGTAGTTATTTTTTGCATTTCTTGGACGCTCCTTTTTAGTTGGAACAGGCGGGCGATGTTGCGTTTGCGAGAAGGTCGTCTAGCTTTTCGTAGCCCTCGCTAACGCCGCGTTCCATGCCGGACTGGATCATGCCGTCTCGGTCGTTGGCGGACCGGAACACAGAGTGATGGGTGAGACGCGTGCGGCTGCCAGGCAGTTCTTCAAACGTCGTTATGCCGAGTATGACGTGGCCGCGTTCGGGCAGACCGTCGAACTCGAACGTTCCGATGATGCGTTCCGGTGCGAGCACCTCGTGGTAGACGCCAAAAAACGCGTAAGTTTTGCCGCCGCGTTCATGGGTGAAGTGATACGACCCGCCCGCATATAGCTCCCATTTTTCGATCGTCATTGTCAGGTCACGCGGGCCGACCCATTTCACGAAGATCTCCGGGTCGATGTGTGCCTTGAAAACCTGGTCGCGCTTAGCGTCGAATTCGCGAATTATGAAAAGTTCCTGCTTGCCAGGTTCCGCTATTACTACGGTTTTGTTTGCCATGATGTTTCCTCCGAAATTACTTTGCCGTGAGTTGGTTTGCGTACATATTTACAAGTTCGCGAGATATTCTTCGAGACAATTGAGCGTCTGTTTTTCTGACCCTCTAGTGCGCCGAATTTATCGACGGTGCGGTTGCGTTCGGCGACGGCTGGGAACAGCATCTGCATCAACAGTCTTGTTTGACGTTCGCCTTCCTCCTCGAATTTGATCGTACGTGGAAAACCGGGCTCGAGCCGTGGTCGTACTCGATCATCTCCGGTGCGACGACCGCAGCGAACAAAACATCGTTACGGTGATCGGTTCCGTCCGGCCCGTGCATCGTGAACAGCCATGCTCCGCCGGGGGCGTATTCTCTTGTGGTGGTCGTGAAACCGTACGAGCCCCACCATCGTGCGATCGGCATCGGGTCTGTCCACGCCTTCCACACTACGTGTCGCGGAGCGTTAAAAACCGGTGTGGTCG
Source organism: Pyrinomonadales bacterium (assembly GCA_038254305.1). Classification (GTDB taxonomy): domain Bacteria; phylum Acidobacteriota; class Blastocatellia; order Pyrinomonadales; family Pyrinomonadaceae; genus OLB17. The sequence goes on along the minus strand of JBBSGG010000008.1, from coordinate 73,057 downwards.
AGATCTCGCGGTCCGCAGTTTCGGAAACACTATCGTTCATCTTTGTCTCCTTTTTTCTTACGGCGTTTCTCTTTCGGCGGTGCGGTGGTCTCGGTCTGTTTTGATTGAAGCACTCTGAGATACTCGTCGAGACGGTCAAAACTTTCTTCCCAAAATTTACGGTATTGATCGACCCAGTCGGAGGCTTCTCGCAGCGGCTCGGCTTCTAACGCGCACGGGCGCCATTGCGCTTCGCGACGCTGTGTGACAAGCCCGGCGCGCTGCAGCACCTTCAAATGTTTCGTTACCGCGGGCAACGTCATGCGAAAGGGCTTTGCAATGTCGCCGACAGATGCTTCGCCCGAGGACAAGCGTGTCAGGATCGCACGCCGCGTCGGGTCGCCGAGTGCCGCAAATGTTGAACTGAGACGGTCTGTCTGGGTTTGCATTATACTTATTGGTTAAATAACTAAATGGTAAAGTAACATATGAAATTCGCCGTGTCAAATGTATTCTACAGGGCTACGGCACAGCGAAAAAACTCTTGTAAAACAGATTCGACGGGCGTATGCTACGAAGCATCCGGAGTCCAGCTCGCTCTCGTTTCACGCACTTGCCGAATTCGCCGCATTTGCTGATGCTTACAGCTTTTTAAAAGGAAAATTATGGGTGATCTAAATATCACGACACATTCCGCCGACGGCGTAACAATAATCAGCCTCGAGGGCGCCATTCAGCTTGGCGAAAGCAGCGCAAAGCTTCACCAGAATCTCAAGACGCTTGTCGACGAAGGAAAGCGCCATCTGGTGATCGATCTTGCGAAAGTGACGGCGATAGATTCGAGCGGGCTCGGCTCCCTGATCGCCGGTTACGCCACGCTTGAGAGAAACGGCGGTACCTTAAAGCTGGTTAACCTTTCTCCGCGCGTAACCGAACTGATGACGATCACCAAGCTCTTTACGGTTTTCGAGATCTTCGACACCGAGGCCGAGGCCGTTGCGAGTTTCGAAAAACTGCCGGAGAATACGACGCAGCCGCTCGAAGCCAAGACGGCCGAGGATGCGGCCAAGGGCAAAAGCTCACTCTTGTAGGGATCACTTTCGCAAATCTTTGGCGGCCAGACCGTCCGCTATTAGAGGTGAAACATGAGTGCAGGCAGGGACGAAGGCCCTGTTCAGAATTGGACGCGGCGTGAGTGGTTTGGAATGGTCGGCGGCGGCATGGGCGGTGTCGCTTTGAATGCCTCGATGCCAAACCGTGAAACGGAGGCGAACGAAGAGAAAATTTCCACTTCCGTTTTTGACGACGGCAGCCTCGTTCGCGCCGATCTTTCGGACCCTGTGCCATCGTCCTGACATCGGTTAGAGGATTCTCCCAATTTAATGTTCACCAGTCTTGCCGCCCGCCGATAGCGGGCGGCCTTTTTTGTCGCTTTATTACAGGTTAAACTTTGCAATAATTCGGGCAAACGTCATAATTATTGGATCTGGCGACGAAAAATAGGCATGCACTTGTCTTGAGTGCGGAGTTGACCGCGTTATGCACGAATGCATTTTATTTTTCTGCTGCCTGCATATTTATACGAACGGGGGATTCGAATGAGGATCGGAATCATTTTGGGAAGCACGCGGCCCGGCCGCAATGGTGAGGCGGTTGCGAAATGGACACGCGACATCGCCGCCAACCGCACGGACGCCGAATACGAGCTGGTTGATATTGCCGAATACGATCTGCCGCTGCTCGACGAACCGGTGCCGCCGTCGATGGGACAATACTCAAAGGAACATACGAAGCAATGGGCGGCAAAGATCGCGTCCTTCGACGGTTTTGTTTTTGTCACGCCGGAGTACAATCACGGGACGTCAGCCGCATTAAAGAACGCGATCGATTTCCTGTTTGCCGAATGGAACAATAAGGCCGCGGGATTTGTCGGCTACGGCAGTGCGGGCGGCGCGCGAGCGGTCGAAAGTTTGCGGCTCGTAATGGGCGAGTTAATGATCGCCGATGTGCGTCTTCAGGTCATGCTTTCCTTATCTGAAGATTTCGAAAACTATAGCGTCTTCAAGCCTCAAAAACGCCATGCGCAGGAGGTAAACGCGATGCTCGATCAGGTCGTGGTTTGGAGCAAAGCTATGAAGACGATCAGAGATTCTTAACGGCCGCTCGGCGAAAGAAATATATGTTGAGTGGTTTTACCCGCCCGCATCGCGTGGTCATTACAGGTTTTGGCTGCGTTACGCCGATCGGTGTCGGCCGCGAGCGTTATTGGGAGTCGTTAAAGAGCGGAAAGAGCGGAGTCCGGCGAATCGAGAGTTTCGATCCGTCGGCTTTTAGTGTTCAGATTGCCGGCGAAATAGCTGATTTCGACTGGGAAGCCGAGCTAAATCCCAAAGACCGCCAGCACGTCCCGCGGACGGTACCGCTCGCTCTCGCTGCCGCGCGACAGGCGGTCGCCGATGCAAAGATCGATACCGAGAAACTTTCCGCTGACGAAAAAGGCCGGTTCGGTGTTGTGCTTGGAACCGGCGGGGGCGGCCTGGCATTCACCGAAAAGCAGTTCGGCTACTGGTTTTCCGGGAATGCCGGCAAAGGCAGCATCTACACGATTCCGGCATCGACGCACGGCGGCCTTTCGTCCGAGCTTTCGATGGTTTTCGGCCTGCACGGTCTCTCGCATGTGATCTCGACCGGCTGCACCAGCTCGACCGACGCCATCTTTTACGCGGCCCAGCATATCGCGCTCGGCCGCACCGATACGATGCTAGCCGGCGGCGTCGATGCGCCGATATCACCCGGAATTCTGAAGGGGTTCGAGGTGATGACCGTCTGCACAAAAGAATGGAATGACGAACCCGAACGTGCGTGCCGCCCCTTTTCGAAGGACCGCTCCGGCATCGTCATCGGCGAGGGTTCGTGGATATACGTGCTCGAGGAATATGACAAGGCCGTCGCCCGCGGCGCCGATATATACGCCGAGATCACCGGTTACGGCGTTACGTGCGATGCGTATCACCGCGTGCGGCTCGAAGAGAACGGTGTCGAGCCGGCACGTGCGATGACGCTTGCGATGAACGACGCCGGCATTTCGCCCGAAGATATCGGCTACGTTAACCTTCACGGAACATCGACGCAGCTCAATGACCGCATCGAAACACAGGCCGTTAAGCGTGCTTTTGGAAAACACGCGTACGAGATGCCGATGTCAGGCACGAAATCACAGATAGGGCATCCGCAGGGCGCGACCGGTTCCGCCGGCATCGGCGCCGCGCTGCTGGCGCTAAACGAAGGGATCGTTCCGCCGACGATAAATCTCGACGAAAGCGATCCGTTATGTGATCTGGACTATGTTCCCAATATCGCGCGGGTTGTTAAGGTCAACGTAGCGCTCTGCAACTGTATTGGCTTCGGTTCAAAGAACTCCGCCCTGATATTGCAGAATGTCTAGGCCGACTATCTTCTTCAAGCGTAAATATCGGTTGATGACGGATAATAGAAAGAGCGTGTAAGGCGGAAATTCTCGGTATCGAAATCGCGCCGTGCTCCGCATTCCAGACATGCCACATACGAATTTCGGCTGTCCGCGAAGGGCCGTGTGATCCGCTTATGCCAGCAGCCGAAGACGGCTCCAAAAATGCCTATCTTCCTGCCCCGCGGGACGTCCTTATGTGCCGTGAGGGCCGGTGCTATTCCGTCCTGTTCCAAAATCAATTGCATTTGTTATACCTCACAACTTTCAATGTGGACCGCGTATGTATTAGAGAACGAATGATGACAAAAATTTTGCAAATGTTTCACGCGAATTTGTAAACAATGTTTTACATCCGCATGAGGTCGCATATCGCCCCCGTGAAATGGCGGCTTTCGATAAACTGACTATTCGGCTAAAATCAACCAAAACTTTAGGGAGAAATAAATGTTTCGCAAATTTCGCTGGTCCGCCTTCGCCGCCTTGATGATCGTTCTTTCGGCCCTTCCCGCTTTCGCTTGGGACGATGTCGGCCACAAGATCACCGCATATATCGCCTGGACGCGTATGTCGCAGCAGGCGCGTAACAATGTTATCCGCATTCTGCGCGAAGCTCCTGAGGATTCCGACCTCGCAACGTTTTATATGAGCAGCGGCCCTGAGCCCGAAGCCGTTCGGCAGCGCGAGTATTTTGAATTGGTGGCGACATGGGCAGATATCATTCGCGACCGAAAATTCGATACGCGTTATAAGAAATATCACAAAGCTACCTGGCACTACGCCGACACGTTCTGGAAGCAGGTAAACGGAAAGGTGGAATTACTTCCCGCTGTCGAGGATAACGGCCAGGCACTCGAACGATTGACGGCATTCGAGAAAGTAATTCGCGATCCGGCGGCGCCCGACAAAGAAAAGGCGATCGCGATCGCGTGGTTAATGCACCTCGCCGGTGATATCCATCAGCCGCTGCATACGTCCGGCCGCGTGACTGACCTCGAACCGAAGGGCGACCAGGGAGCAAACCTTTTCCTGCTAACACCGCAGGGAACGCCGCGTGCCGACCAGCTCAATCTTCACTGGTTTTGGGATTCGATCGTGGGACGCAACTTTCCGCTTCAGGGCGAATCGTGCGGACGCGATTATATCGAATCAACTGCCAATAAAATGATGAAAAAGTATCCTTTCGCGGATTTTCGGGGTCGGCTCGAACTTGGCCAATACACGCAGTGGGAAACTGAGACCTTCGCCTTTAACAACACGGACGTTTACACGCCTGATCTCAAACGCTTCGAAATGCCATCGGCGCAGTATCGCAAGAACGCATACCGCGTTGCCGAACAACAGCTCGCTCTTGCCGGATACAGACTTGGTGAAACGCTTAATTCGATATTCGGCGCAGCGGTACCCGCGAGATAGCCATACCCGATGGCGTATATAAATAAGAAATGGAGCGATCGGTAATTCTCGATTTTTTTGAAAACAGGCTCGATCGCATAACCGGCTCGATACGCGAGATCGTCGAGCTGGAATCGCCATCGCGTGATGCCGAACGAAATCGCGCCGTCTCGTCGTGGGTCGAGAACGAGGCCCGAAAGATCGGCATTGATCTCGAGATCGAAAGAAAAGCGGCTGACGATTTTGGCGATCATTTGATAATCCGTGCGTTTCAGTCAGAAGCAAAAGGCGTTTTGCTGCTTGGCCACACCGACACCGTGCATCCGGCGGGAACGCTCGAACTGAATAACATTCGAAATGAGGACGGCCGCTTATATGGGCCCGGCGTCTTCGATATGAAATCGAATGTCGTGCTCATGCTCGAAGCTCTGCGGTATTTCGCTGAAACCGGAACGACGCCCGCTCGTCCGATCACGATATTGCTTTCTTGCGACGAAGAGGTGGGCAGCTTTACGGGCCGCGAACATGTCGAACGCGAAGCAGCACTTTCCGAGTTCTGTCTCGTGTGCGAACCGTCGTCAAACGGCCGCGTAAAAACGGGACGCAAAGGCACCGGAATGTTTACCGTAAAGGCTCACGGCGTTCCCGCCCATGCCGGCCTTGAACCCGAAAAAGGCGCCAGCGCGATAGTAGAACTGGCTGGCCAGATCGAGCAGCTGCAATCGCTGAATAACGCGTCGATCGGCACGACCGTCAACGTCTGCACGATCAAAGGCGGCACCGCGACGAACGTAATTCCGGAACACGCTGAGTGCACGGTCGATGTTCGCTTTTCGACGATGGCGGAAGCGACGCGGATCGACGCGGCGATACGCGGACTCGCGTCGACGAACGAACGCGTGTCGCTCGAGATCCTCGGCGGCGTAAACCGTCCCCCGCTCGAACGCACGGATGCAGTGGTCGCGCTATATGAAAGGGCTCGCGCGATCGCCACATCGTTCTATTACGAACTCGGCGAAACGCAAGTAGGCGGCGCATCCGACGGCAACTTCGTCGGCGCCCTCGGCGTGCCGTTATTGGACGGCGTAGGAATCGCAGGCGACGGTGCCCACACGCTGAATGAATACATATATATAGATGACATTCCGAAACGCGCGGCGTTGATGACGATGATGCTGGCAGTAGTTTAGAAAGAATGCCGACAATATTTTCACACGCAGCCGCTGCAGTTTCTTTAGGAACATTATTTTCGCCGTCGCAGTCTAAGCCGCGCTTTTGGATATTGACCGCGGTATGCGCAATGTTACCGGACGCCGACGTGGTCGGTTTTCTCTTCGATGTGCCTTACGGAAGTATGTTCGGACATCGCGGCTTTACTCATTCGCTTGTTTTCGGCTTGTTAATTGGGGTTGTGGTTTGGTTTTCGGCATTTAGGAACAGTCAGTGCTCAAGTTACAAAATTATTCTTTTATTTTGCCGCGATTACGTTCACGCATCCAATTCTGGACATGTTCACTAATGGTGGTTTAGGAGTCGCTCTATTTGAGCCCTTCACGGACGCAAGGTTCTATTCCCCGTGGCGGCCGATAGAAGCGTCACCGATCGGAGTTGGGTTTTTTAGTCAGGCGGGCGTTAACGTAATTATGAATGAGTTAATGTGGATATGGGCGCCGAGCCTTTTGATCGGAGCCATCATTTTATTTTTGAGAAGAAAAACGACGATACGCATTAATTGATTTGGCTAAAGACTCGGAGGCGCAACTTGTCCGGTGATGGGCGCGGTCTTCAAAACCGTTTGTGGGTTTGCGAGAGCAAACCTGGGTGGGTTCGACTCCCACACGCCTCCGCCAATAACAGTGGGCGGTTGTTCGTTGCCAGTGGTCGGTTAGAACGATGAAAGATTGGATAGCTCTTAACATGACGCCCGGTGTAGGTCCGAGAATTGCGACGAAGCTTCTCGAGGCGTTCGGATCGCCGGACGGTGTGTTTAACGCGCGGAGGAATGAATTAGAGTCGCTGCGGATAAAGCCGGCAACGATCGAGAGCATTATCAAGCGTGAGTTTGAAGATGTCGCGGACGTCGAACTCGAACGGGTCAAAAATGCCGGAGGCGATATCTTGATCCTCGACGACGGCAGTTATCCGCGGCTGCTTCGCGAGATCGCGGATCCGCCGATCACGCTCTATGTCCGCGGCGATTGGCAGGCGTGTTTCGATCAGCCGTGCGTTGCGGTGATCGGTTCGCGGCAGTGTTCGACATACGGGGCGAACGCGTCGGAGATGCTGGCACGCGATCTCGCGTCCCGCGGTATCTGCGTTGTTTCGGGGCTGGCACGAGGAATCGATACGTCTGCCCATCGAGGCGCGATAGCGGGAAAAGGTAAGACGATCGCGGTGCTCGGCACAGGCCTCGACAGTGTCTATCCTAAAGAGAACACGCGGCTTGTGAACGAGATCCTCGATGCTGGCGGAGCGGTCGTCACACAGTTCCCGCTGGGCACGCCGCCGCTAAAAGACAACTTTCCGTACCGCAATCGAATCATAAGCGGGCTAAGCTTGGGTGTATTGATAATCGAAGCATCGGAGCGGAGCGGGTCTTTGATAACCGCGCGGCTTGCCACCGAGCAGAACCGCGAGGTAATGGCCGTTCCCGGAAATATCACGTCGCGAAATTCGTTCGGGACGAATTACCTGATCAAGGCCGGGGCGAAATTGGTCCAGCAGTGGCAGGACGTAGCCGCGGAATTGCCGAGCGAGATAGCGGCGTCAATTTTGCCGCCGAAGATCGACGAAACTATGTCGAACGGCCGCGGAATAAATTCTCAGATTATGCCCGCCGATCTTAGCGAAAACGAGCGAAAGATTTGGCCTCTGCTATCGGCCGACGATCCCGTGCAAATCGATGAATTGCTTGAGGCAAGCCGGCTTTCATTCGGCGATCTGAATGCTGCCCTGGTCGCTCTCGACCTGCGAGATCTGATTCGTACTTTGCCGGGAAAACAGTACGCAAAACGGATGTGATCAACACGGGTTTCTATAAGCATCCAACGATAGTCACCGTTGAAGACCGTATTTGACACTGGGTTTTTAAGGTGTTAGAAGTCAGAATGTCAGGCGTAATTTTGCGTCTGACTATTTTTTTCGGATTTGAAAATTAAATGCCGGCCTTGGAAAACCTGGTTCGCATCACGCGAATTCCGCGTGAGATGTTCTACCAAAACCTTCTTGAGCTTAGCGACGCGACGAAGAAAGATGTGCAGCCGCCCCAGCTGCCGCTGCACATGTTGTCAAAGTTTTTGTCCGAGCGTGTCGCAACGCTGCATGACGCTCCGGTTCCGGAGTGTACGACCTGCGGTGCATGCTGCGCATTACTTTTATATGTACCGGTGACGATGGATGACAGCCTCCTGCTTAAAGAGTTCGTCGACGTGACGCTCGGCGACGATGATGATGCAATAACCATCGATCGCGTTCTGCCGCGAAACATCGATAACGGTTACTGCACGCATCTCGCCGGACGATTAGGCGACGAGATCGGCTGCACGATCTACAGGGAAAGGCCGAAAGTTTGTCGCGATTTTGAAGCCGGCAGCGACCGGTGCCACGAATATCGCAGAGTATACGGTTTCGAGCAGCAGTTGAATGATCTCGAGATCGCGGTCGCACTCAACGGTCTCTTCGGTGTTGAAAGGCAGGAGCGGATCTCGGAAGCTCGCATCGTCGAGGCGGACGAATCCGGCAGGTTAAAGATAGTCGTATATATAGATAATGAGGCGCCGCACGAAATACATGAATTCGATGCGGCCGAAGAGAAATGGTTTGAGGGCGAATTTCTTTCGCTCACGATGCCGGAATCCAAGGAATTAATCGCGGCAAGATCAAACCAAGGGTAATTATAATGTCGAAAAATCTGGTCATAGTCGAATCGCCCGCGAAGGCGAAAACGATAAACAAATATCTCGGTTCCGATTACACCGTGCTCGCATCGATCGGCCACATTAAAGATCTGCCGATGAAGGATCTCGGCGTCGATGTTGATAATAATTTCGAGCCAAGTTATGAGGTCATCCCTGACACGAAAAAGCGGAACAATAAAAAGATCGTCTCCGAACTGAAAAAGGCGGCGAAAGCGAGCGAGTCGATATTTCTCGCGGCCGATCCCGATCGCGAAGGCGAAGCGATCTGCCAACATCTTGCCGAGGAGATCGTTCCGAAAAAGGGTAAGCAGCAGGTCTTTCGCGTGATGTTCAACGAGATTACGAAAAAGGCTATACAAGATGCGTTCAAGGTTCCGATGCAGGTGAATAAAAACCTCGTCGATGCTCAGCAGGCGCGTCGCATTCTCGACCGATTGGTCGGTTACAAGGTTTCCCCGATCCTTTGGAAAACGATCGGCGGTAAATTATCCGCCGGACGCGTTCAGACGGTCGCCGTGCGTCTTGTGGTTGAACGCGAACGCGAGATCGAAGCATTTTCGAAAACGGAATATTGGACGATCATCGCCAACCTTGCCGCAGGCCTGCCGCCGAATTTCGATTCGCGTCTATATAAGGTAGATGAAAAAACGGTCAAGACGGCGAAGTTTGACGAGGACGCGAAGGCCGGCGAGATCCATGTAAAGACCGAGGCAGACGCCGCCGCTATAGTGAGCGAAGCGGGGAAAGAGACATTCGTCGTAGATTCCGTTTCGAAAAAAGAAAGAAAGCGAAATGCAACGCCGCCGTTCATTACGTCGAAGCTGCAGCAGGAAGCCGCGAGAAAATTCGGGTTTCCGGTAAAAAAAGCGATGATGATCGCACAGAAGCTATATGAAGGTATCGAGCTCGGCAGCGAGGGCGCCGTCGGTCTGATCACCTATATGCGTACCGATTCGACGCGTGTCTCAGACGCGGCGCTAGACGAGGTCCGCGGCTTTATCGGCGGAACGTACGGAAATTCGTACCTGCCGGAAAACGCGAATTTTTACAAAACCAAAAAAGGCGCGCAGGACGGCCACGAAGCGATCCGCCCTACCGACGTAAACCGCACGCCCGAAAGTCTCGCCAGCAAACTTGGCCCCGACGAGCTGAAACTTTACCGGTTGATATGGCAGCGGTTCGTCGCTTCGCAGATGATGCCCGCCGTTTTTGACCAGACGACGATCGATATCCAGGCGGGCCGCTTAACATTCCGCTCGACCGGCTCGGTACAGAAATTCGACGGATTTTTGAAGGTCTATCAGGAAGGCCGCGACGACAAACCGCAGGACGGCGAGGACGAAGACGCCGAACTGACCTTGCCGCGCGTCGAGAAGGGCGAAACGCTGAAGCTCAATTCGATAACGCCCGAACAGCATTTCACCGAGCCGCCGCCACGCTATTCCGAAGCGACCCTCGTGAAAGCTCTGGAAGAAAAAGGCATCGGGCGGCCGTCAACGTATGCGGCGATTATGTCGACGATACAGGACCGCGAGTATGTCGAAAAGATTGAAAGCCGATTTCACCCGACGCCGCTCGGCATGACGGTAAATGACCTTTTGGTCGCGAGCTTTGACGACATCTTCAACGAAACATACACGGCAAAGATGGAAGAGGAGCTCGACAATATCGAGGACGGGAAAATCCCATGGCAGGACGCTCTTCGTGATTTCTACGGAAAATTTTCAAAGGATCTTCTGACCGCGACGGAAACCATCAAGAACATGAAAAAGATGGAAATTCCGACCGACGAGATCTGCGAAAAATGCGGCGCCGGAATGGTGATCAAGTTCGGCAGATTCGGGCAGTTCCTGGCGTGTGCCAACTATCCCGAGTGCAAGAATACCCGCGAGGTCGCCAAAAAATCCGACGGTGAAGTGAACGCCGACGGTACCGCCGTAGAGGCAGAAGAAATACCCGTTTGCGAATTGTGCGGCCGCGAAGTGGCGCTCAAGAAAGGCCGTTTTGGTTCATTTTACGGCTGTACCGGCTATCCGGAATGCAAAAATATTCGCAAGATCGCGAAAGGCGATGCAAAACCTGCGCCTCCTCCGGTCATTCTTGACGAGATATGTCCAAAGGATGGTGCCAATCTAGTCCGGCGGCATGGCCGATTCGGCGAATTCGTCTCTTGCTCGAACTACCCGAAATGCGACTACATCAAACGCGAGACCATCGGTTTGACGTGCCCGAAAGACGGCGGCGACATCGTGGTCAAGAAATCGCGGCGCGGAAAAGCATTCTACGGGTGCGCCAACTATCCGAAATGCGATGTCGTCTATTGGGACAAACCGGTCGCCGAGGCCTGTCCTAAGTGTACCGAACCTTATCTATTAGAGAAAACGACCAAAAAGGACGGAACCGTCCGTTATTGCAAAAACGAAGACTGTGATTATAAAATGGCGGTTAGCGCTTTAGCTTCGGAATCGGACAAGGGGACGGACAGCACCGTCACGACGGCCTAGGTACGGATGAACGAAAACATACAGTTCCTACAGGCTTTTCTAAAAAATCCCGGCAAAGTCGGATCGATTACGCCAAGCTCACCGGAGCTTGCACAGCGAATGATCGCCGGCATCGTACCGTCAAGCGAGCAGGTCGTCATGGAACTTGGCGTCGGCACCGGCGCCATCACGAAGTTTCTGCAGGAGATCGTACGAGACGACACCTCATATCTCGGGATCGAACTCGACCGCGATCTCGTTCGTTCGCTGAAACGAAATTATCCCGATCTTGAGATCGTCCGCGGAAACGCGCTCGACGCGGCGAAGATCCACAGTAAGTCCGGCCTCGGGCATGTCGGCTACATAATTTGCTGTCTTCCGTTCGTATCGCTGCCAAATGAGACCGGCGAAAAGATCTTCCAGCAAATCGATAAATTCATGCGGAAAGGCTGCACATTTCGCACTTTTCAATATGCGCACGGCTATTATTTTCCTTCGGCGATCAAGCTGCGTGAATACATGCGCGACCGCTACGGCAAATCAAAACGCAGCCGCCTTGTTGTAAAAAACGTTCCGCCCGCTTATACGCTGACCTGGTCGACGAAATAATTCTCTGCTCGCCCGGCGTGAAACCTTTCTGCCATCCTGGCTGTATTAACCCGAAAGATCAGCCGATCAAAGCACGTCCTTAGGAGAAAAAAAGAATGTTACGACGCAGGTTTTTAGGCGTATTGGCAGTTTACGCGTTTTTGCTGCCGACTGCGGCGCTTCGAGCTCAAACTGCGGTAGTCGCCGAGAAGGGCATGACGGCCTCATCTGCGAGCAAGGTCTATTCCGCACCCAAAGAAGTGATCGACAAGATACGCGACGAGGGAATGAACCATTCCCAGGTCATGCAGACGCTCAGCTATCTCTCTGACGTGATCGGAGCACGCCTGACCGGCTCGCCCAATCTGGTTCGTGCCAATCAATGGACGCGCGACACGATGACGAAATGGGGAATGCAGAATGCTCACCTCGAAGCCTGGGGACCGTTCGGACGCGGCTGGATACTGAAAGGCTTTTCGGCACAGATCTCCGAACCGTATGACGTGCCGCTCATCGCCTATCCGAAAGCGTGGGCACCGGGAACCAACGGCGTGCTCAATGCCGATGTCGTTTATCTGGACGCGAAAGACGACGCCGCACTGGAAAAATATAAGGGCCAGCTCAAGGGCAAGATCGTAATGATCTCGGATCCGCGTGAAACGCCCGCCGATTTCAAAGGCCTTGCAAAACGCGTTACCGACGAAGAGCTAACTAAACTTGCCGAGGCCCCCGATCCCGCGACCATTGTACGGAATCCGAATCAGCAGCCGGCGCCAGACCAACTTGCCCGCCGTCAGGCGCAGATAATGGCAGCCAAGAAACTGTGGTTCGCTTACAACGAAGGCGCGGCAATGCTTATCGATAACAGCCGCGGCGGCGCCGACGGAACCATTTTCGTGCAGCAGGCCGCTGTCGCGCAGGAACCCACAAACGGCCCACCGGCGGCGGGTGCACGCCGTATGAGCGCATGGCAAAAAGAAGACGCGTCAAAGGTTCTGCCGCAGGTAACGCTCGCGACCGAAAATTACAACCGCATGATTCGTATGATCCAACAGGGCGAGAAACTGAAAATGATGGTCAACGTCGATGCTCAGTACATCGACGGCGACGGTATGATCAATAATACGATCGCGGAAATTCCGGGCACCGATCCGAAATTGAAGGACGAGATCGTAATGCTCGGCGGTCATATGGATTCATGGCATGCGGGTACGGGAGCGACGGATAACGGAGCGGGGGTCGCCGTTGCGATGGAAGCCGCCCGCATCATCCAGACACTTGGCCTGAAGCCGCGACGGACGATCCGCGTTGCGTTGTGGACGGGCGAGGAGCAGGGCCTGCTCGGATCGCGTGCCTATGTGAAACAGCACTTCGGCGAAATGAAGAACGCGCAGAACAACTTTGGGCCGCCGGATCCGAACGCTCCAAAGCCGGAACTTGTTAAAGGCGCTGATTACGAGAAACTCTCGGCATATTACAATCTCGACAACGGCACGGGAAAGATCCGGGGCGTTCACATGCAGGGGAACGCCGGCGTTCGTCCCTATTTCGAATCGTGGCTCGCGCCGTTCGGCGACTTTGACGCAAAGACGCTGACGCTCTCGAACACAGGCGGCACCGATCACCTTTCATTCGATGCGATCGGCCTGCCGGGCTTTCAGTTCATACAGGACGAGATCGAGTATGACACGCTCACGCATCACTCGAATCAAGATGTCTTCGACCGTATCCAGGCGAAAGATCTGGAACAGGCCGCAACGATCATGGCCGCATTCGTCTATCAGACCGCAATGATGGACGAAAAAATGCCGCGGAAAATGATGAAATAGAAATTTTGAAATTTCTCTAAACACGAGGTGCAGCCGTCATTTTTTTGTGTATTACAGATCAAGTTCCATGAACAAGATCTCGTTGTAAGGATTTTCATAGTACGGCGGTATCAAGCTGAAGCCGTGAGATCCGTAGAGTTTCAGGGCTTTTGCCATTTTCGGCGCGTAGGTATCGAGACGCATTTTCTTGTAACCGATCTCTTTCGCGTCAGCGATCAGTGTTTCGATCAAAATCTTTCCAAGGCCGTCGCCCCGAAAACGCGGGCGGACAAAAAGGCGTTTCATCTCGCAAATTCTATCGCCGATCGACCGGAGGGCGATCACACCAGCCGGTTCGCGGGCATCGGAATACGCTATCAAAAGCCTTCCGTCTGGTGTGGCGTAGCGGCCGGGAAGGGAGCTCATCTCTTCCTCAAAACCCTGAAAACAAAGGTCGAGCCCGAGCCACGCTTGATATTCGCGAAAGAGTTTCCGCGCTTCGCCTATCTGATCCGAATTTTCGGCGTGAATTATATCGAACACGTTCTCGATATTCGCATTGCGCTCAAAAGAAGTGCAAGCTCCGCCGAAATGTCGCGCGCCCGCGTGCACGAGCGGTTTCGGTTCTCTTATACTGAGGTAATGGAACTTGCGGTTGAAAAGTACAAGGTGGCCAGCGAGCCTTTCTATCTGCCCATCGGACAAGAGGTCGAGCTTTTCGAAGCGGCGTACGCGGCACGGCTTCCGGCAATGCTGAAAGGCCCGACAGGCTGCGGCAAAACTCGCTTCGTCGAATATATGGCGCATCGGCTGAACCGGCCTTTGATCACGGTCGCGTGTCACGAAGACCTCTCGTCGACCGATCTCGTCGGACGTTTTTTGCTCGAGGGCGAAGAAACGGTCTGGCATGACGGGCCGCTTACTTCGGCAGTACGCGCCGGTGCGATCTGCTATCTTGACGAAGTCGTCGAAGCCCGGAAAGATACCGTCGTTATTATCCACCCGCTGACCGACGACCGGCGCCGCCTGCCGATAGAAAAACGCGGCACCGTTCTAGATGCGCCTGACGAATTCATGCTCGTCGTCTCGTACAATCCGGGATATCAATCGATCCTGAAAGATCTTAAACAGTCGACGCGCCAGCGTTTCGTCGCGATGGAATTCGATTATCCGGATGCCGAATCTGAAACCGAGATCGTCGCAAAAGAAGGCGGTATCGATACTTCCGTCGCGGCCGACCTCGTCAAGATCGGGCAAAAGGTGCGTAACCTTCGCGGGCACGGTCTGGAAGAAGGCGTATCGACTCGCCTTCTCATCTACGCGGCCCAGATGATCGCGAAAGGCATTTCGCCTGTGGCCGCGGCCGAGGTCGCCATCTGCTCGCCGATCACTGACGACCGCGAACTGCAGCGCAGCATTCGCGAGATCGTAACGACCATTATTTAATATGGCGGAGAACGGAGAAAGAGTCGTCGCGCGGTTCGTCGCGAAACCAAGCAGCGTCGAGGACGTCAAGCGGATCTTGACTGACATGATCGATCCGACGCGCGCCGAAGACGGCTGCATAACTTACGAGCTTTTGCAGAACTCCGCCGACCCGACCGATTTTACGTTTGTCGAAGAGTGGGACAGCAAGGCGGACTTGGACCGACATGCCGTGTCGGAACATATCAAAATGGGACGCGAGCTCGTCAAAGAGCACTTAGCAAGAGACTCTGACGTGCGCGTCTACACGCTCATAAGATAGCTCGCGTTGGTGCGGAACGCCCGCGCCACGTAAAGGCCGACGCTCAACTCTGCACTTTCGCCCTCACGTTTGTGCAGGCTTCCGCATTTGCAGGAAAACCCTGTCATCAGAACCGCCCCAAATTTAACAGCCAATTAACTTGCCGTTCACTCTGGGTTAACCTCGTCTGTCTATTCTTCTCTTTGCTAACCGGAAAATTTACTAATCTTGACTTTTTGAGTGGTCCTTCGAAAGATCGATTCTCGCCAATTTTTAAAATCTTTCCCTTCGAGGAGTAATGATGAAACCGAGTTTACTGTTCAGAGCGATCTCGTTATTTTTTACAATTTCCGCAGCGTTTACTATTGGCGTTTCGGCCCAGTCCGATCAGGCACGCCTTACCGGCACCGTTACAGACGTTAATGGAGCTTTGATCCCCGGAGCGAGTGTTTCCGTCACTAACGAACGGACAGGCGAAGCCCGAATCGTAACGGCAAAACCTGACGGATCGTTTCTGATCGTCGCGCTCAAACCTTCCGCATACACGATCATAGCGACGGCGGCCAATTTCGAACCTTTAACGAAAAAGGGCGTGACACTGTTGGTGGGCCAGGGGCTGAGTCTCGACCTCGCTCTTCCCGCAAAAGGCGTCGCGGCTCAAGTTGACGTGGTTTCCGGTGAGGACAACGTCGTGAACACCTCCTCCGCAAGTATGAGCGTCAACGTCAATCCTCGGGAGATCCAGGGATTGCCGGTTAACAGCCGCCAGCTTTCGCAGCTCGAATTGCAGGCGCCGGGAGCGCAGAACACCGGCACCGGCACTTTTGCTGATATCAGATTTTCCGGTCGCGCCAATCAGCAGAACGTCATACGTTATGACGGCGTTGAGGGAACGGCGATAATCGATGCCAGTCCGGGCAATCTCAACGGCGAGGTTCCGTCGCCTTTCCGGCTGCAGTCGAGCCTTGAGAATGTGCAGGAATTCCGCGTCGAATCGAACAATTTTCCGGCCGAGCTCGGCACCGGGACCGGCGGCCAGGTGAGTGTCGTAACAAAATCCGGCAGTAATCAGTTTCACGGCTCGGCGTTCGAGTTTCTGCGTCGCGGAGCTCTCGACGCACGCAACTATTTCGACAACATTACGCCGGGAATACCGAAAAGCAAACTACAGCTGGATCAGTTCGGCGGTTCGATCGGCGGCCCGATCATCAAGAACAAGCTTTTCTTTTTCGGGAGTTACGAGCAGTATCGCGGGCGATTCGGCCTGACGTTCGTCGAAGCCGCGCCCAGCCTGAGCCTCGCCCAGCCGGGAGCGGTAATTCCGGGATCTGTTACTACCCAGAACCCGAACGGCACTTCGGTTAATCCCGCGATCCAGCCGTTCATCGCCGGCTTTCGCTCGCCTAACGCTGTCGTCGTACCGAATGCATCGGCGACCGCGGGTTTCGATATCCTGCAACTGCAGGCTAACGAAAAGACGAATGAAAAAAGCTTCGCCGCCCGCTTCGACTACAAGCCGAGTGATTACAATAGTTTTTATGTACGATTCTTTCGCGATCAGGGAAGCGACGTCGCGCCTGAGGGCGTTTCCGGCCGAAGCGTATCGATAGAGGCCGTTCCGCAAAACGGCGTTTTGGGCTATCAGGCTCTCCTCAAAAAGGACGGCTCGCTGATCAACGAATTCAAGCTAGGCTACAACGGCGCACGCACTCGCATCAACGGCTCCGCGCCCGCCGTTGCCGGCCTCGATTTTTCGAATCTGATACTGAATATTTCGGGCAGCGTCGCAAACACCGGAATCGCGGGTCAGGGAACCTCGTCCGGCATTTCGATTCCGGGCGGCCTCGTTCGTACAAACAGCGCGACCAACGGTCGAGGCGCGCCGTACACGCCGTATTCGCTCGGGTTCATCGACAGCCTGAGCTGGATACAAGGCAAACACAACGTAAAGGTGGGCGGCGAGATCCGTCTCATCCGCCTGTACACCGATCGTCTCGGCGGGACTACATACACATTCTCGAACCTCGGGTCATTTCTGACCAATTCGCCGGCGTCCGTGCAGTACCTCGGTGATGTCAGCGCGCCAAGTCCCTTCAACAACGGCATAACCGGCCAGCGTCTGGCCGAGCAGGAATATTACATTGGCTACGGCCAGGACGAATGGAAGATCCGTCCGGGTCTGACATTAAATTACGGCCTGCGTTACGAATACTATGCTCCGCTTCGCGAAAAAAACAACGCGCAGATCCTGTTCGATATCACGAACGGCACATTGCGTCCGTCAGATCAGGCGGCGTTCCACTCGGCGAGAAACAATTTTGGGCCACGCGTCGCTCTGACGTGGTCGCCGCGGCAATCCAAGGATGGATTTTTCGCGGGCGGGCGCACTGTGCTGCGCGGCGGTTTTGGCATCTATTACGGGCCGGGACAGACCGAGGACCAGATCCAGGCAATCGAGAGTGATCGAATATCCTCTACGATCACGAGCGGTTCGCTGCTTGCGTTTCCGGCAAACACCGCGGGAATCATCGCCAACTTTAACGGCAATCCGCTCAACCGGCAGTATCAGCCGCGTGCATACTCGCCGAACTACACAATACCGGAGCGCGTCTACCAGTACACTTTCTCGCTGCAGCAGCGACTGCCGTACAACATCGTCTCGACTGTCGCTTATGTCGGCAGCAAGGGTACCAATTTGTTTCTCCGGAGTGTGGCCAATAAAATATTGCCGGGAAGTGCGAGCGTGCTTAACACGGCGACAGCGTTTCCGACCGGCGTAGGCGTGATCAACCGCGTCAACTCCGCCGGCCAGGTCACTGGCGTAACGACCGTACGCGAATTCGACATCGTCAACAACGCGGCCGCCTGCGGCGTCGCGGCCACAAACCCCGTATGCAAACCGTTCGCCGAGGTCGATTATAAAACGTCCGGCGGCGACGACAAGTACAACGCGCTTCAGGTGTCGCTCGTTCGAAATTTCAACACCGGGCTGACGATGAACATGCAGTACACGCTGGCCAAGAGCAATGGCCTGACCGCCGGGTCGAACGAGGCACGAACATCGGCACAATTAGACAATTTCGAAGCCGACCGCGGCCGCAACAACTTCGACGTGCGGCACACGTTCAATCTTAGTGCTCTTTACGAACTGCCGTTCGGTAAAGGCCGGGCGTATAATCTCGGAAAGGCGGGGAATCTTTTCCTCGGCGGCTGGGAAGTCGGCGGCATACTTAACGCACGCAGCGGCGTACCCGTCGAGGTGCTTGTGGTTCGCCCCGATACCGTCGCTGTTTGCCAGCAAACCGGCGGCTGCAGCTGGCTGAATGCGAGCGGTCAAACCGTATCGGTCACGCAGGGCTTCACGGCAAATCTGGGAACAAATCCGTCGGGAACGGCACCGTTGCCGACAGGTTTCTCGGTCGTGGTGAATACGCCTGGCGGCGGCAACTCGCGAAACATTCGCCGGCCCGACCTGATCGGTGGTGTTAACCCGTACCTTAACAACGATCGAAGCTTCCTCAACCCCGCCGCTTTTGCGATACCGGGAGCGGGAACGTTCGGAAACTTTAAGCGTAATGAACTTTCAGGGCCGACGTCCAAGCAATTAGATCTCGTCTTGTCGAAGCGTTTCTACTTCAACGAGAAGATGAATGTCGAGTTTCGCACCGAGGTATTCAACGTCTTCAACACGGCGAATTTTGCCAACCCGTCGACGACACTCAACAATGCCCTGCCGACCCTGACCGTACCGACGAGCGGAACGGCATACAACATCAGCAGCGGAATCGAGCCCGGACAGTCATTCACGCAGAGCTCTGCCGGATCGACTTTCGGACTGCTCCGGTCGACAGTCGGCCGAACAGTAGGATTGGGAACGAACCGTCAGATCCAATTCGCGTTCAAGTTCAATTTCTGATCGATAGAAACCGAAAAAAAAGGCGGACCGCGATGGCCCGCCTTTTTTCATGTTCAACGTACGGCCGTCACCTGTTTTTCTTTGGGATCATACGGAGTCGCCTGATATCGTTTGACCGCGTCCTGCGCGTTGTCGTAATCGTCGCCGAGGTCTTGAGCCCGCTTATAAGCGGCCATTGCACGCGTCCGGTCGCCCTTAGCGTCGTAGGCGTTGCCCATCTTGATATTCGACCACACCGAAAGCCACACGGGGCTTAGACTGCCGCTTTGCACGGCTTTGAAATTATCGATCGCGAGATCGTAATTTCGCTGCTCGAGAAAGAGCAGGCCGAGGTGGTAGTAGATCCACGAGTTGGAGCGATCGAGTTTGAGCGCGGCTTCGAACTGCTGCTGCGCTTCGACGTAATTGCCTTCCTTGAACTGCTCGATGCCGCGGCGGGCGATGGAAGAGACACGCAGATCCGGCGATATTCGCAGCAGTTTATAACCCGGATCAACGACGACGTCCAGAGGCTTTCCGTCCGTTTCGATATTAAAATCGGCAGTCGCTTCGTCCATCTGCACCGTCTGCGTTTTCAGTCCGCCTTCGCCTTCGGAGCGAAGCTGGATATCGACCGGCAGGCGAAGATTATCGTAGTTCTGCTTGATCGTGCCGCGAGCTACGAACTTTCCGCCTTTTGTGCGAAGTATCAGATAGTCCGTCGCAAATTCCGGCACACCGGTGCTCTCGACCCAGCGTGCGAAAAAGTAACGCATGTTCTGGTCGGCAACGCGCGTCGTCAGTTTTTCAAAGTCGTCGATCGACGCGTTCTTTCCGCGATACTCCTGCAGGAATGTCCGCATCAGTTTTGTAAATTTCTGGTCGCCCAGGGTGTCGCGAAGCAGCTTATAAACGAACGCACCCTTCGCGTACATGATATATTGATACGCGGTAGACTGGTCGTCCAGATTTGAAGGAGCCCGGAGCAAGGACGCCGTCTGTTCAAAGGTCAGCGATTTCTCGAGCAGTTCGCGGCGGAGGGCGTCGAGCTGCGAGGCGTTCGCCGTACTCTCGCGCAGCGTGAACGCGCTGTACTCCGCCAGGCCCTGTGAAAGCCAGGCGTCGTCAAAAGATTTCAGGCCGACGGTCAGACCCCACCATTGAAACGCCGCCTCACGCTGCAGCCGTTCGAGTGTTATGTCGCGGGCCTGTTCAAATTCGCGGCTTGAGATAAAGAGCATTCCGAGGGACGAATAAAGATCCAGGCTCTCATCATCGATCTCGGCGACGATGAGACGCTTGCCCATGTCGGGCGCGCCGAACTTCGCAGTGTAAAATTCGAGCGCTTTTCCTATCGTTTCGCCAAAGCTGGCGACCTGCTGATCATTTCCGGGGCGCGTATAAAACTGCAGGTCGTAATTTCCGACCCGCATCGTCTTCGTCGAAAATTTGCCAAATGCGAAATTGCCGACGAGGCCTGGTTTCGACTGCACAAAATGATATTTTCCGCCCGAGCTTGCAACAGGCGAATCGCTGTAACCGACGATCTGCAAACCGCCTGCAACGCCGATCGTGATGTCGGAGCTTGCAAGGTCGGCGGCATAATCGTGAAACGGAAACCACCGCGATGCATACATTAGATAACCTTGATCTGTTCCGACCGAAGCCAGGCGTTTCGTAAGCAAAGGGCCGCCGCTTGCTGAATTCAAGGTGCCGCTGTATTTAAATCGAAGCGTGACCGGTACGCCTTTCACGAGGTTATCGGGAATTTCCACGCGAACGCTCGGGCCGAGATCGGAAACACCGACCTGATCCTGAACAAACGTGATGGTGCCGCCGCTTGTCGTCCCCGGTGCAGTCGGCGAACTGCGGACCGGCCGAGGTCGGGCAATGGCGGAGACGCCGACGCGAGTAATACTTTCGACCTTCAACGAGCCATTTAGCTCGAAAGTGACGACATGTGTATCTTCCAGCGGTGTAAAAGTGACGTCGGCAGTGGCCGAAAGCTTGTTGTCGCTCGGGACGAGATCGGCGTCGATCTTGTATGAAGACACATCAAAAGCTGCCCGCTTGATCTGCTGTGCGAACGCGTTCGTAAGCAAAAAGACAAAAATTCCGGCAAAACTAACAGAAACACGGAGAAATTTCTTCATTCGATTTTCGATAAACTAAACCCTTAAATGCTGCGTTTCTATGATGTATTGAAGGCGGAAACAGTTTGCCCTATCGCACGTAAATAGGGTTAGAGAGTATCCATGGCATAGTATCGAAGGGCGGCCCGAGGTCGTCGCGGTAAACCTCGACGCGGTAAGTGCCCGGGCCGTCGGCTCGTACTGAAATTTCTGCCGCCGTTACCTCGGCGAACCTTGAGCCGTTTTTGAGCACGACGATCCGAACAGAAACGGGCGCTGCAGCTTGAAGTGTAATATCTGTCGCGCTCGCGGTGTCGCCGCCCATCGCGACGGTGCCTTGATCGGAACCTGCGGTGAAAGAAAAGCCCGACGTATCCCCAAAGGCGTCGAATCCTGTAAAGAAATGCCCTTTTTTGAAAGCCTCGACAACGGATTCGCGCGTCAGCGGTGAGTTGTTGTCGATCAGCACATGTTCGCGGGCGAGGCGGAAGATGACCGAATATGGGTCGAGCTTTATATTTATCAGCTTGTGACCGGCGTCGTCGCCGAAAAGATGAACTCCGATATTCGAATGAGCGTCCGTGCCGGCAAAAAGTGAGATCGGACGCTTCGCCGA
The DNA here is from genome assembly GCA_038254305.1 of Pyrinomonadales bacterium. GTDB lineage: Bacteria > Acidobacteriota > Blastocatellia > Pyrinomonadales > Pyrinomonadaceae > OLB17. Next base: position 51,052 of record JBBSGG010000008.1, on the reverse strand, counting down.
GATCTCGTCAAATTTTTGCAGGTTAGCGTCGGGGCGTCTCAGATGCGTCGCAAGCGTCAACTGCGGATACGCGGGGTACGACCACAGCAGGTCGCCGAGCGCAGTGAACGGGTTCATTTGCTTGGATTCGGTATGGAGGCTGAACACTTCGTCGCCGTCGAAATTTGAATCCCAGCTTTTGAATTTTTCGGGATAGGTAATGAGTGCGAGGCGGTTTTCGGCGTGGAGTTTTTCGAGGACGGCGGTGGTCGGTATGTTCCTCAGGCCCGCCGCGTCCGCACTTCCCGGGATCATTAAGAACCGGTCGCCGCCGGCCGTATCTATCTCGTTGCCGCCGACGAAAAGCGTTTTGCCGTAGATGCCATTTAGGGTCAACGCCGAAGTATCGTATGTGTCGGACCAATGCTCGGTCATCAGGACGAAATCGAGGCCGTTGGCGTTCGCGGCGTTGATGATTTCGTCGAAACCGCCGGTGCTGTGCCCGCCGAGGCCGGTGTGGGCGTGGATTATTCCTTTGTATTCTTTATATTTCGGGTCTTCGCGGACGGTGCGGTTGGCGTTCGACTGGGCGATCTTTTCCGCGACCTGGCCGATCTTGTACCTTCTGTAGATAAACGGTATCTGGACCACCAAAACGATGGCCAGCAAAGCCAGGAGAATTCGTTTGAGAATCTTCACGTTGTATACGAGTTTCGCCTTTAGGCGTGAAGCCGCGTTGTCAGCATACTCTTTTAAAAATTAACCACGCCCGATGGCCGTCGCTTTCAAACGCGTAACTCTTACGAAGGTGGTTGCGAAAGAAAGTCGACCGATACTACCTTTTCGGAAATCGCTCTGCCCAAGGCTACGACCTTTTGATGCTCAGAGTGCTCGTTGTAGTGGTCGAGAGCTTCGCGGTCAGGATAAACGGCGACGAGTCCCGTGTCGAACGATCGTTCCAGATGCAGAATGTCGCTTCCGACATTAAAGCTAATGATATTGGGAATGATTCCGGGCAACGCCTGTAGCCGCGCGATGTGTTCAAGACGTGCCGCTTCGGACGTTTCCGGTCGGTATTTCCAGCAAACGATATGAGTCAACATAATTGGATCTAAAACAAAATCACAGATTCGATAATGCGGCCGACAAGTTCTGCGGTCAATCGGCGGCAGCGCCTGATTCGCACCATTTACGCGTCACTTCATGACGGTACGCAAACATTTTCTCCATTCGCGGAAGTACGGCGGCGGGCGCCGCAAGCCTGCCGAGAAAACCGCCGGGTGGTTCGTATTCGACCTCGTCCCGCAGGACCGCTCCGTCAACGTGCGGCAAGACGATATGGCGGTGCCGCCAGCTTTTGAACGGCCCCGAGATCTGCGTGTCCTCAAACATCCGCGGCGGATCATACGCCGTGTGCTCGGCCACCCAACGCACCTTGATCGGACCGAAGATCCTACTTTCCAATATCGTGCGTGAACCAATTTTTGAAATATCTGCCCGCTGAATTATCTTGACCTTTTCGAACGGAGGCACCAGACGCTCAAAAGCATCAGGCAGCCGGTGAAAAGCGAACACCTTCTCCGGCGCGCAGTGGATGATCGATTCCTTTACAAAGCGCATACGTCTACTTCCGGGCCTTATCGAGCTCCGAGTTCAGCAGTTCCCAGACTTTGACCAGGTGACGTTCCTCGACGCGGATGCTGCCGACAGAGAGGCGGATCGTGAATTTGCCGTTTAGTTTCGTATGCGAGAGGTAAGCATCGCCCGACGAATTGATTTCGTTCATTATCGTTTCGTTGAGCTCGTCCAGTTCGCTTTCCGGAACGCCTGCCGGCGCGATGCGAAAACACACCAAGGCAAATGGAACAGGCGCCATCATCTCGAAATTTCGCGATTCGTTTATCCACGATTCAAAGAGGCGTGCGAGTCGGCAGTGTTCGCGCAGCCGCGCGATCATTCCTTCACGGCCGAAATACCTGATTACGAACCAGAGTTTTAACGCTCGGAATCGCCGGCCGAGCTGGACGCCGTAATCCATGCCGTTTTTGACAGTGCTCTCGTCGCTGGTTTTTAAGTATTCCGGCACGAGCGAGAACGCCTGTTTTAGCAACGGCATGTCGCGACAATACAGTATCGAAAGATCGAACGGGGTAAAAAGCCATTTGTGCGGGTTCGTCACGATCGAATCGGCGCGTTCCCAGCCTTTGAAAAGGTACTGGATTTCCGGGACGATCGCCGCCGAACCGGCATACGCCGCGTCGACGTGAAGCCACAGTCCGAACTTTTCGCAGATATCTGCGACGGCATCGACCGGATCAACGCTTGATGTCGAGGTCGTGCCAACCGTCGGTACGACGCAGATCGGGACGTACCCGGCCGCTATATCTTCCTCGATCGCTTCGCCGAGTTTCTCCGCGATCATTTCAAAACGACCGTTGACGGCGATCTTCCGCAGACTCTGCTGCCCGAGGCCGAGTGTGATCACCGCCTTGTCTATCGAGGAGTGAACATGTTCGGAACAGTAGACGCGTAGCAGCGGCAGGTCCTTGCGGCCGCTCATGCCGCGTTCGCGAATGTCGAGGCCGGCACGCTCGCGTGCGGCGGCGATCGCGTGCATCGTCGAGACACTTGCCGTGTCGTAGATAATTCCTTCGAAGCTCGCCGGCAAACCCATCATCTGCCTAACCCAACCGAGAATGACGTCTTCGAGCTCGGTCGACGCAGGTGCCGTTCGCCAGAGCATTGCTTTCATGTCGAAAGCTGCCGCGAACATCTCGGCGAAAACGCCGACGCTACTGGTCGAGGTCGCAAACAAGCCGTGAAAGTTCGGATGATTCCAATGAGTTACGGCGGGCATAATTAGTTTCTCGACGTCGTCGAGCACCGCGCCGAAACCCTCGCCGTTCTCCGGCGGCGAACCGGGAAGTTTGCTTGTCAGCCAACCGGGTTCTACCTGCGAGAGCACCGGAAGTTCTTCGATCTCTTCGAAATATGTTGCTATCCGGTCCACAACCGCGTAGCCATGCTTCCTAAATTCGTCGACCGGCATATCGCCAAGCGCGCCTGATGGTTTCATATTTTTCTTAATGATAACGCATTGCTGTGAGGAAACGAGCAAGAATGCCGCGCAAATTGCGGACGAGCGAGCGTGACCGATCGGTTCGGTCTTACGAGACGCCAGCCCCGATAGCGCGGCGATATTTCCGAGCAAATGGCGCCACCGTGTTGTCTGAACGCACTGTTTTACGGCGGATATATACTCGACACCGCGTTTCAATCAGGTATAATGCAGGTTTGTATCGAATTTCACGGAATTATCGAGTGCAGGCGTAAAATACTTTCCCCTCGAGATACGCATACTGCGCAGTTTGATTCCTTTCCAAACGCAAAAATAATCGGAGAGATATTTATGACAAGAGCTTTTTTGACTTTCGCGCTGATATTATCGATCTGCACCTCGTTCGCCTGTGTGCAAAAAGGCGGTAACGAGGCCGCATCGAATACCGGCGATACTATTAAGGTAGGCGTTTATGCCGATCTTACGGGCCAGACGTCCAGCTTCGGCCAGTCGACCAAGAACGGCATCGAGCTTGCCGTCGAAGAGATCAATAACGCCGGCGGCGTTAACGGCAAAAAGATCGAGCTTATCGTCGAGGATGATCAAGGGCGCCCGGAACAGGCAAAAACGGTCGTTTCCAAGCTGATCAATCAAGACAAGGTGCAGGCTGTGCTGGGCGAGGTCGCATCGACAAACAGTCTTGCCGCCGCGCCCGTCGCACAGGAAGCGAAGATCCCGATGATAACGCCTTCGTCGACAAATCCGAAAGTCACGGAAGTGGGCGACTACATATCCCGCGTTTGTTTTATCGATCCCTTTCAAGGTTCGGTGATGGCCAAATTTGCGGCGAACACGCTCAAAGCGAAAACCGCTGCGATCCTAGGTGATGTCAATTCCGATTACAGCAAAGGCCTGACGCAGTTCTTCGAAGAGGAATTCACCAAACTCGGCGGCAAGGTCGTCGCAAAAGAAGCATACACGCAGAACGACCCCGACTTTAAGGGCCAGCTCACCAAGATCCGTAACCTCAATCCCGATGTCATTTACATCCCGGGTTACTACGGCCAGGTAGGAATCATCGCCAAGCAGGCCCGCGAGCTCGACATGAACATGCCGCTTCTCGGCGGCGACGGCTGGGATTCGCCCGAGCTTTGGAAGTTGGGCGGTGCGGCCCTCAAGAACACCTATATCTCGAACCACTATTCGGCAGAGAATCCGGCACCCGAGATCCAGAATTTTGTGAAGGCCTATAAAGCCAAATACAATGTCGATCCCGATTCGCTGGCGGCTCTTGCATACGACGCGGCAAAGGTCCTGGCGGATGCGATCAAGCGTGCCGGCGGCACCGACAGTGCGAAGCTGAAGGATGCGATCAACTCCACGTCGAATTTCCCCGGCGTAACCGGACGGATCACCATCGACGCAAGCCGCAACGCTGTAAAGCCGGCGGTCGTCCTGGAACTCGATCCTGCGGCGGGCAAGTTTAAGTACAAAGAAACCATCGCGCCGGAGGGCTCTGCTTCGTCGACCGGGATGATGAATTCCAATTCGAATACGAATTCGATGATGTCGAATTCAAACTCGACCGGCATGTCGAGTTCGAATATGAACTCGTCAGTGAATTCGAACGCAAGCGGAATGTCTAATTCCAGTACCTCGGTAAATTCGAACACGACAAAATAGGATTGTAGTTGTCTGGTGGCTTGGTTCCAGGTCTTTGGCATAAACGCCGGGACCCGGAACTTTGCACCCGGAACGCCGAGTTTCGATCTATGGACACTTTTGTTCAGCAGCTAATCAACGGCCTGACCATCGGCTCTATCTACGCGCTCATAGCACTGGGATACACGATGGTTTACGGCATACTAAGGCTGATAAATTTCGCGCACGGGGATATCTATATGGTCGGCGCTTACGCCGGCTGGATGATCGCGTTGGCAATGGGTTTCAGGCCTGAGTCACCGGAACCGTCGGTCATTGGATTTGTCGTAACGCTCGGCGGCTCGATGGTGATCGCCGCGGGAATTGGCGTGGCCATCGAACGGTTTGCATACCGACCGGTCAGGAAGTTCTCGAAGATGACGACGCTCATTACCGCAATTGGCATGTCGCTGTTGATCGAGAACCTTGCGGTCTTTGTCTTTGGCGGCACTCCCAAGTCCTTCCCGCAGCTCCTGCCAAACGACAACATAACGCTTTTCGGGAACGCAACGATCTCAACGTCCCAGATTCTTATATTCATAGTCGGAATTCTACTCATGGTCCTTCTGCAGTGGATCATCTTTAAGACAAAGATCGGCAAGGCGATGCGTGCCGTTTCATGGAATATCACATCGGCAAAGCTGATGGGTATCAATACCAATTTCGTTATCGCTTTCACGTTCGCACTGGGCTCTGCGCTTGCCGCGGCCGGCGGCGTGTTGACGGCGCAATATAATCCAAAGATCGAACCGCTAATGGGGATCATCACGGGCCTCAAGGCCTTTGTCGCAGCCGTCCTCGGCGGAATCGGCAACATTCCCGGAGCTGTCCTCGGCGGCCTGTTGATCGGTGCGGCGGAAACGCTCGTTGTCGGCTACGGCAGCTATATCGGCATTCCGTCGACCTACCGCGATGCGGTTGCCTTCGCGATACTGATCCTTGTTTTATTGGTCCGGCCGGCCGGCCTGCTCGGCTCAAACGTTCAAGAAAAAGTTTAGAGATCTATGAGCTCTTTGCTGAAAAGCATAATTATCGGCGCCGTCCTGATAGCCGTGCTCTATTTCATCAACGCAATGATGAGCAGCACCGGATTTTTTGGCATCGGTATCGACGATTACCAGTCGCGGCTGCTGGTTTTTATTTGCATTAATATCATCCTGGCGACATCGCTAAACCTGATCAACGGATTCACAGGTCAGTTTTCGATCGGCCACGCCGGATTCATGGCGGTCGGTGCATATTCGTCCGCCTATTTTTCGGTTACGTATGGCAAAGGCATCGAGGCTTCGCTTGCCGGGCTGGGTCCGTCGGTAGCTGCGGGAGTCGTTCTGCTTTTTGCGGTCGTGATCGGCGCTGTGGTCGCGGCCATTGCCGGCCTGATCGTCGGGATTCCGAGCCTGCGGCTAAAAGGCGACTATCTGGCGATCGTCACGCTCGGATTTGCCGAGATCATTCGCATTGTCATTCTAAATATCGACGCTGTGGGCGGTGCGACCGGTTATCAGGTCCCGGGCTATGCAAACTTTCTATGGATCGGCATATTCACGATCATTACAGTTGTCGTAATTCATAACATCGTCAAATCGAACGTTGGCCGTGCCCTTATATCCATACGCGAAGACGAGCTTGCCGCCGAGGCGATGGGCGTAAATACGACGCGTTATAAGGTAACGTCGTTTGTGATCGGTTCGGCGTTCGCGGGAATCGCGGGCGTACTTTTTGCACATTACAACAAGTTTCTGAGTACTAACGATTTTCAGTTCATCAAGTCGTTCGAGATCATCATCATGATCGTTATCGGCGGAATGGGCTCGATGACCGGAGCGATCCTCGGTGCGATCATCGTCACGCTTTTACCCGAACTCCTTCGCGGCTTGCCGGACCTTCAGGTCGGCGCGACTGTGTTCAGATTCGCCGATCTGCGGCTTGTGATCTTCGCTCTGATCCTGATACTGACGATGATCCTGCGCCCGCAGGGCATTTTGGGAACGGCGGAGATCGGCAGTTTTTTCAAGCGTTTTCGCCGTGCGGACAAGCCGACAGGAGGCCTGAAATAAATGGCTGAAACCAACGGCACGCATATATTGCAAACCGATAAGGCGACGATCCGGTTCGGCGGGCTGATAGCGGTGAACGAACTAACGATGGATGTCTCGCGGGGCGAGATATACGGACTTATCGGCCCGAACGGCGCCGGAAAGACGACGATCTTTAATCTTCTGACCGGCGTATATGAACCGACCTCAGGCGATATCCGGATCGTCGGCACGCGCGTCAACGGCCTGCGTCCGTACGAGATATCGCGTCTCGGCGTTTCGCGCACCTTTCAGAACATTCGCCTGTTTCCGAGCATGACGGTTTTGGAAAATGTCATTACGGCCTGTCATCGGCACTCTAAGCAGAGCCTTACCGATGCTGTGTTTCGCCTGCCGCGATTCAAAAAGGATGAAGCCGAGCATCGCGAATTTGCGCTCGAGCTGCTTCGAATTTTCGACCTGGAGAAATACAAGGACGAGGGCGGCACGTCACTGCCGTACGGCAACCAGCGGCGGCTTGAGATAGTTCGTGCTCTCGCAACGCGCCCGCAACTTCTTCTTCTGGACGAACCGGCGGCGGGAATGAACCCGTCGGAGCAACAGGACCTCACCGATCTGATAAAGGAGATCCGCGACAAGTTCAATCTGACGGTCGTGCTCGTGGAACACAACATGCGCGTCGTCATGGGCGTTTGCGACCGTATCCAGGTGATCGACTATGGAAAATCGATCGCCCTCGGCCTGCCGCAGGACATCAAGAACGACCCGAAGGTGATTGAAGCTTACCTCGGAGACTGAGAGATTTCACTAATACTTCGCACGCGGCATTGCTTATGACTTTACGAATTTTCGAGCTGCGTAAACTTCTTTCGTTTTAGATAGAACATGCTCATTTTAGAAAATGTTTCGGTAAATTACGGAGCTATCGAAGCCCTAACCGGTATCGATCTGCACGTCGAACAGGGCGAGGTCGTGACGTTGATCGGTGCAAACGGTGCGGGCAAGACGACCACGCTGCGGACGATCACCGGCTTGCTTGAACCGAAGGAAGGCCGCGTTATGTACGAGGGAAAGCAGATCAGTGGAATGCCGACGCACAAGCTCGTTCCGATGGGCATCGCAATGTCGCCCGAGGGCCGCGGCGTATTCGCCAATCTGAGTGTTCGCGAAAATCTTGAAATGGGTGCCTTCATTCGCAAAGACAAGAAAGGAATCGCCGACGATATGGAACGCGGATTTACGCTATTTCCGCGGCTAAAGGAACGCGAGCAGCAAAAAGCCGGCACTCTCTCAGGCGGTGAACAGCAAATGCTTGCTATGGCGCGAGCGCTAATGTCGAAACCGCGTCTCCTGCTGCTCGACGAACCCTCGCTCGGCCTCGCTCCGCTGGTCGTGCATTCCATTTTCGAGGCGATCGATCAGATCAAGGGCGAAGGCACGACAATTCTGCTGGTCGAGCAAAACGCGAACGCCGCCCTGCATCATTCGGACAGGGCGTATGTGCTCGAAACCGGCCGCATCGTGATGGAGGGTAATTCGCGACAGCTTGCGGAAGATCCGCGTGTCAAGGAAGCGTACCTCGGTGAATAGGAAGTTTCAAAAAAATTAAGCGGCGGACAGTCATTACAACTGCCCGCCGCTTTTCTGTTTGGTCGAAATCTCTATTCCCCCTCCGGCCCGCCGGGCTGCGTCGGTTCTTCGATTTTCGCAACGACGTCGTTGTAGATCTTGATATCGCCTGCCGCCTCGAGTTTCTGCCGTGCCGAGGCGAGATAGTCGGCGAAGATCTCACCGCGTTTCCGCATCAGTATTTGTTCCCTGAGACTGTCACGCTGTTTCGCGAAATCATCCATATTCGCATCGGTGCGTCCCGTCACGCCGACGATATACCAGCTCTCGCCTACCTTGATCGGCGTCTTGGTCGTCTCGCCCGGCTTCATCGAATAGATCGCGTTTTCAAGCTCGTCGCTTGTTGAGGCCGCAGTTCCCTGACCGAGCGGCGACCCGAGAATGAACGCCTTCTGATCCGCGGCCTTCAAACCCTTTGCGGAGGCGGCAGCCGAAAGTCCAGCGGCGTTCGAAGCGCCGGCCGCGATCTGTTTGGCGGTTTCTTCCGTCATGCCGCGTGCCTTGTCGAGTTTTACGACATCGATAAGCTGAGCCTTTACATCTTCGAAATCGGCATCACGCGGTTCCTTTTTATCGGCGAGTATCGGGATCGCAAAGCCGTTCGTTACCGGGATCTTGTCACCAACGTCACCGACATTCTCGAGCGGTTTGATGCCGTCCTCAAACTGCGGCGAAATGCCGATATTCGGGACGTCGTCGCCCGTCTTGATGTAGGCCGTTTCCTTGACCATGTCGGCGGGCGTGGTGTTGGCCTGTACCGCAAACTGCTGTGCCGTCTTCGCAGCATCCTTGTTCTGCTTCAGTGTTTCGGCAACCTTGCCTGCGAGCTCCGCGGCGACCGCGTACGCTCGTCGATTACGAAGACTGACCTCGAGTTCTTTCTTTGCGTCTTCGAATGGCTTCGGGACATCTTCGCCGCGGCGGAGAATGAAATAACTTCCCTTATAACTGATCGGCTCACTCACTTCGCCCGGCTGCATCTTGATCAGACGCTGATACGGGTCGGTCGGATTGTTCGGGTTTTCCCTGACCGGACCCTTCAGCTTACCGCCTTGCGACGCGCTGGCGGCATTTTCCGACTGTCCTTTGGCGATCTCGGCGAACGCCGCTTCCGAAACGTTTTCACCGTCCTTTTTCAGGCGTTGAACGATCTGATTGGCCTTTTCCTGAACCTGCGAATCGAAATCGGGTTTCGGTACGCGAAGGACGATCTCCTGTCCAAGAACGCCGGCCTTTTTTTTGTCGTCTGGCAATTTGTCGTATTCGGCTTTCAGGTCTGCATCACTTATCGGCAGCTTTTCGCCGATCTTAGCGGTGTTCACGAATAGATATTTGATCTTTTTCTGGGGTTCGCTGATGTAATAACTGGCTTTGTTCTTTTCAAAATAATCGTGTAGCTCGGCATCGGTTGGCGTGATCGCTTTCGAAAGCTCATCACCCGTGACGGCTACGTAGGTAAGGTCGAACTTTGTATTTTTCCGCTGAAAATCATTAAGAACGTCCGCTTCGGATACGGTCACGCCCGACGTGATAAATGCACGCAGTTTATCGCCGCTGAGGCTGTCACGAAGCTGCTGTTCGTACGCGGGGACACTGCCGGCTTGGTCGATCGCATATTGCTCGTAGCGAGCCTGATCGACGACGGTGCCGTCGGGATTTTTTAGCTGTTCGCGAAGCGCGGCGGCAACCTCGGCGTTCGATGCGGTCAGGCCGAGCCGTTGAGCCTCAAGACGCGTGACGCGGCTATCGATAAGACCCCGCAGGACAAGGTTCGCCGGGTACGCTCGTCCCTGCGTGTACTGGCTGTAGCGTTCACGCTGACGGTATAGTTCGCCGAGGCTTATCTTCTCGCCGTTGACATTCGCGACCAATTCCTCACTTCGTGCAGGACTTACGGCCAGGCCGCCTCGGGTCGGTGAATAAAAAAGCACAAGACTCGCGACCATGATGATGGCGAAGATCAAAATAAAGAAATTACGGGTCTTCTCAAGTCGGCTGAAAAACTTTAACATCTGTTGTACCTATAGAAACTGGAGTGTTGTTGCCAAGACGGACAAACTGCGATTCTAACAAAATAGGAAGCGAAATCCAATGTAATGGCCGTGAAGGCAGCCGCGACTTGGCACGCTGCAATTACGATGCGTCCTGTCCGCCGGAGTTTGACAGACAAATTCCGCTCGATGTGTGAACTTTACAGTTGCGGTTTGGGCGGTATTCGCCGATTATCACTTCGTAATGCCCGAAAGAGAGATCAAAAAGGTCGGTGTCGTCGTCAAGCCGAATCATGACGAGGCGTGGAAGACCGCGTGCGAGCTGTCGGAGCGTCTGCGCAAGCGGGGCATCACGCTTGTCGGCGAGCCGCTCTCGCAGTCGCGAGCGGCCGGCTGCGACATCCAGCAGGCCGAAGATCTGGCTGCGGGTGCGGACCTGATCGTCGTGCTTGGCGGCGACGGCACAATGATCTCGACCGCGCGTCTGATCGGCGACGAAGAAGTGCTCGTGCTCGGAATCAACTACGGCAGCCTGGGTTACCTGACGGATTTCCGGATCGAGGAAATGTTTCCCGCGCTCGAATCGATTTTCGAGGGCAATTACGAGATCGACCGCCGCGTGATGCTCCACGCCGAACACTGGCGTGACGGTAGGATGATCGAGAAGGGCCGTGTGCTGAACGACGTCGTTATCAACAAGTCGGCACTCGCCCGAATAATCGAGATCGAGGTCAGCCTGAATTCTCTTTTCGTAAATTCCTTTCGCGCAGATGGCCTGATCGTCGCGACACCGACCGGTTCGACCGCATACAACCTCTCGGCGGGCGGCCCGATCGTTTATCCGTCCATGAACGCAGTCGTCCTAACGCCGATCTGCCCGTTCACGCTCACAAACCGCCCGATAGTCGTACCGGATGATGCCTTGATCGAGCTAAAGTTAGAGAACGAAAACGAAGGCGTCGTCCTCACGCTCGACGGGCAGATCGGCTACCCCCTGCTCGCGAACGACCGCGTCAGAATACGAAAAAGCCGGACGACATTTAACCTCGTGCAGCCGACGAACCGGAATTATTTCGATGTCCTAAGAAACAAGCTGAAATGGGGAAGATAAAAAATTGATGCGAAAGTCACATGCTTGGACGTTATAGATTGCCAGGAAAGAGCAGGGTCATACGTTGGCTTATTTCAATCGAAACACTTTTCCTTTTCGAAAAACCCACTCGCCGCCCGACAGATAGCTCCATCGGTGACTGTCGGGTCCGCCGCCGATTTTTACTTTGACGAAGCCCTCGCCCGAGGAAAACGTTGGTTGATGTGCAAACCCGTCGCCGATGGGCTTTGAAATAAAAAAACCGCCGTCATACTTAACCCCGATGAACCAAAAGCGGATGAACTCGCAACAGTTGCCGCCTTCTGCCGACAACACAATGACCTCATCAAACGGGAAAATGCGTTTTTGTTCTTGAAAATCAATGTGGGGAGGAAATTCGCCGCTGTCGGCCAAAATCACCTTTCCATTTAGCACAACCTTCCAGACAAGAAAGTCCGTTTCAATGACGTCGAGCGTCCCCGCGACGGTTGTTATGGATTCGCGCACAGCAGGAAAGCTGCGCTCCCGTATCGGTTTTATCGGCGGGCGCTGGGGCTTGAATTGCGAATTTAGAGCCTTCCCGAATTTCGTTCGATTTGACGATAGCTTGATCGGACCGAACGAAATAAATGGACGCAACTCCTAATCCCAACGTAAAAGTCAGAATTGCGATAAGCAGACGAAGGCCGAGATCCCGTATACTCACAGTTGCAATTCCTCCAAATGGATTGACCAGTCGTCAATTGATTATAGGCCATTAACGGTCGACACTTTCAAAACTTCTATAATTCTGTTTATGAAGATCTATTCGAAAAGCGACGTCTGCATGTCGTCGTCGGGGCGGAAGCCTTGGGGAAACCATTGATATTCACGCAGGGCGCATTTGCCGGTGCTGCTGAAAATCACACCTTCGGATTCGAGGATCTGTTTTTGCAGATCAAGCGGAAGTGTTATTCGTCCCGTCGAACATTTTCCCTGGGAATTTACCACACGCTGCCACGGCACCTTTTTTTCATCCGCGCCGTGCATTACGTAGCCGACGGTTCGCGGCGTGTAGCCTTGGCCGAGGATCGCGGAGATCTGCCCGTACGTCATGACCTTGCCGCGAGGTATCTTTTTTACCAGCTCGAATACCTGGTCCCGATAGCCTTTTTCATCGACTCTCATCGTGATTTAATTAAAGCTAGCCTTGTTTTAAGATCGTGCGTGCGGGAGCTCCGTCGCCCGTGCCGCCGATCCATTTGAGCGGCATGCAGATCAGCTCATATTCGCCGGCAGTAATTCCACGAAGATCGAGCCCTTCGAGTATGATGACTTCCTTGCTCAGAAGCGCGATATGCGCTCCGAAATCCGTCGAGGCAAATTTCTCGACCGATAGATAGTCGATACCGACCAGTTTCAGCCCGCGCTCCGCCATGATCGCCGCGGCTTGCGGCGAAATGTAAGTGAAATCCTCGCGAAAACCTTTTTCCGGCTGATTCCAAAATGCCGAATTGCGCGTTTTGAACAATATTCGCTCAATATTGGTATTCATCGGCAGATGTTGCGGCTCGATCGCGTCTACCGTGTCGTCGATCTCGACGATCGTGCACGGACCGATCAATTTTTCGATATCCAACTGGTCGACACGTCGCGAGCCTTCGATAAAATGGCTGGGAGCGTCGACGTGCGTTCCGGTGTGGGCACCGAAACAGAGGTGCGATACGTTGGCAGGATCGTCCGCCGCGATCGTCGAAGGCGTGTCGATCTTTACTTTGGGATCGCCGGAATATATGGGCACATTCGAGCTTATGGGCACCGTAACGTCGTATAACTTCATCCAATTAGAATAATTGAGGCGGAAAATTTGAGCAATATTTGATAAACTATATGGCAACGGTAAAGAGCAAACTGAGCATGGAAATTCAAAGAGACGAACACGGGAAGAAGGGCGCCTTTTTCATTGAAGAAGACGGCGAATGGATCGCGGAACTGACGTACGTGCGTTCCGGCGACGGTGAGATCACTATCGATCACACCGAGGTCGATCCCAAGTTAAAGGGCCAGGGCATAGGTGAAAACCTGATAAAGGCAGCGGTCGAATACGCCCGCTCGAATAAGCTCAAGATCAAGCCGGTCTGTAAATTCGCAAAAAAGGTAATCGACGAAACGCCGGACTATCAGGACGTTCTGGCAAGCTGAGAGATTTGTTATTTGACCGAAGAACGCAAAGGCCGGCAAGCGGTTCTTGCGTTCTTTTCGTGTATGGTGGACCTCGCTTGAATATTTCGCCCTCGCAATAGTGTCGGCTTCGGCAACTCGATGAACACGCCCCGTATCTCGGCTTCGAGCTATTCAAACACGGCGCCGCTGATCTGGAGCTTTCTTTACGGTTCCAATCACGGAAAGGTTGAGATTATACTCGATAACGCACCGGCACGATCGGCGCAGCTTTTGAGCGACAGGCACGTTGACGCCGCGCTCGTTCCGGTAATTGCTTACCAATTTATCGACGACGTTCTCCTCATCCCAAACGTTTGCGTTGGCGCAAAACAACAGGTCAAGAGCGTCTGCATCGTGTCGAAATGCGAGCTCGAAAAAGTGCGTTCGGTCGCGCTCGATATTTCGTCGAGGACATCCGTCGCCCTGACAAAGATCATCTTTCGCGAATTCATCGGTTCGGAGCCGCTTTGGCACGATGCTGCACCCGATCTCGCTAAGATGCTGGCAGATGCGGACGCCGCAGTTCTTATTGGCGATCCGGCGTTGATGCTGCCCGCCGAATACACGCTGCCGGACGGCGTTGTCGTTAGAAAGCACGATCTTGCAGAGCTGTGGCGGCGGTACACCGGTTTTGGTTTCATCTTCGCGGTGTGGATGACACGGCTCGAAAATTACACGGTGGATTTTGCTGCCGCCCGCGACGAAGGTGTCGCCCACCTCGATGACATCATTTCGAATTATCAGTCGCATATCACGCTGCCGCGTGAGCAGATGAGGCAATACCTCTCCGAAAGCATCTCATACAAGCCGGACGAATCGATGCTCGCCGGCATGAACCTGTATTTCGAACTTGCAGCCAAACACGGCTTGATCGAAAATTATCGCAAATTGACCTATGTGTGACCCAAGGTAAAAGCAGACTGCACGACGCTAGGCCCGCTTTTCCGAACACTTTTTTGCAGATATTAAAGATATAATTGTATGGCGGTGCCGAGTGATCGCAATGGGTATGCGCGTTCGGTTTTTTGTTCTCGCTGCTTAATATCGCGTTTGGCGGGCACATCGGCGCAAGCGGCGTCGAAATACCGGCGGATTATCGTGCAAGCCTTCTGTTTCTGGCGATGGCCGCCTTCTTCGTCGGCATTTTTTATTATTTTCACGCAGGAAGTATGGCAATCTCCCCCGCTATCTTAACAAGCCCGACTGAACAGCAGCAGCCAACCCGCAGCCAGCAGGAATACCAAAAGCCCGAGATCATTGGCCGTAAAATGTGTTTCGCGGTTTTCCATCGTTTTTCACCAATGCAAAGAGCGTCCCTTCAACATAAAACGAGTATTAGTTCGGCAAAAAGTATTACGCCGGATGAAGATTTTTTTTGCGAGGATGACGAGATCGGGGCCGGTGAGGCAAGTCGAGTGCTTTACATTAGCGGACGCTGAAGTTCGTGATAGAGCTTTTTGTTGTCGATCTTTCCGTCGTTGTCTTTGAGGTGTTCGACGATGATGAGGGCACGGTGAATGCGGCGGTCGACATCTTTGCCGGAGGTAACGGCGAAAATGAGAGAACGTTGTTTGCCTGGCGTCAGAATGTGGAAAAGCCTGTCTCCGTCGAGGTCCTGGGCGAGAGCTTCTGCAAATTCTTCCGGCATCGGCAAGCCGTACTTACTTGTATCGGGCACGAGGGAAAGCTTGACCGTATCGCCGGCCTCAATGCCGACCGCGGTGCGTACCTTTTTGCTCACTAGGATGAAAAAACTGCCACCGCTCGGCATCAACGCGCACTGGATAGACAGTTTGCCGTTCAGCGTGCAGACGACACGGCGCGTCCGTCCGTCGGTCTGAAACCGCTCGCCGATCTCACGCGAAACAGATATAAAATGCCACCCGGCGGCGTACTCGGACGTCTCGAGCGGAGCGGTAAATTTAACAGGATTAGAGGTTTTCGCCATCCGTACCGGATATTAAACGTGTAAAGCTTCTGATAAAATTATATTGCAAGATGCGGTTCGCTCAAAAACGGAACGTCGACGCACTTGCATTGTTTCTTCTTTGCGACTTTGCGGGAAAATTTCCGGCTCCCGCAAAGGTGCAAAGGAAAGTCGAAGTCGGGAATGGAAAACAATATTCAACCTATTTTGGACAGGGCGCTCGGCGGTGAGCGTTTAACGAGCGACGACTGCACTGCCTTGCTTGAGTCGAACGATTTCGTCCGCATCGGACTCGTCGCGCACGAGATCCGGATGCGGAAGAATCCGTCCCATGTCGTCACGTACATCATCGACCGGAACATCAACTACACGAACGTCTGCAACGTCGTCTGCACATTCTGCGCGTTCTATCGGCGACCGGGAAAGCCCGACACGTATGTACACTCGATCGAGGAGATCGAGAAACGCATCGACGAAGCGATCGCACTCGGCGGCACCGGGGTGCTGATGCAGGGCGGTTTGCACCCGGATTTTAATATCGAGTGGTATGAGAATTTGCTCTCGACGCTCCACGCCAAATATCCCAAATTCCAGCTCCACTGCTTCTCACCGCCCGAGATCCACAACATCTCGCTGATCTCAAATCTCGATTACGTCACCATCATGCAGCGGCTCAAGGACGCTGGCCTCAACTCAATGCCCGGCGGAGGCGGCGAGATACTCGATGACGAAGTTCGTGCAAGAGTCTCGACCAAATGCAACACGCAGGAATGGCTCGACGTGATGCGTGCCGTCCACAAAGTCGGGCTGATCTCGACCGCGACGATGATGTTCGGCATCGGCGATCGTGTCGAGCACCGCGTGCGGCATCTACAGCGCATCCGCGACGTTCAAGACGAATCTCTCGCATTAAAAGCCGAAAACGGCAAAGGAGGCGAATTCACCGCCTTTATCCCATGGACATTCCAACGCGAGAACACGGCCCTCGGCCGCAAGATTACCGAGGAACCGACCGGCATCGATTACCTAAAGATGCTTGCCGTCTCGCGTCTATTCCTCGATAACGTCCAGCACATCCAGGCCTCATGGCTCACCCAAGGCCTAAAACTCGGCCAAACCGCCCTCCGCTTCGGCGCCGACGACATGGGCTCGATCATGATCGAAGAAAACGTCGTTTCAGCCGCCGGCGCCAACAACGAAGCCAACGAACGCGAACTCCGCTACCAGATCCGCGAAGCCGGCTTTCGCCCCCAGCAACGCGACATCGTCTACAACTACATCGACCGACCCGAGATAGACGACGTAGACAAAAGCGACTCGATAAAGCTGAAACAACTCACCGTGGCGTTTGCGGATTGAAGCCATGAACAAAGTAATTCTTCGTAACCTGCTTATAACCATTTTTGTCTCGATGGTGATCGGAGCTCTGGCGTTAACACCGATCATTAATAGTTCAAATGGTTATGTTGCCGGATACTTTGTTATGCCTTGGATGATCCTCATGGCAGAGCATCTTTGATCACGTCGGTCGTTGGGATATTATTGCTCGCTTCAAAGGTCAAGGTCGGGCCATATATTTCTTTCTTCGGTGTTGGTTCCGATCGCATTTCTAGGTTCAGCGATCATCGCCAAGCAACTTGAAATCGGAGCCTATTACCAGGAACCGATGCGGCCAATCGTTCCGCCGATTGCCAACAAGGTTATATTCAAGAAGGAAGCATCACACGAAGAGATAGAACGGTTTTGGTCACACGTCATTGGATATCCAACGGGTGCTACCAGCAGTTGGTTGCGTGCGGGGCGCGGAGGTGTTTTAGACCTGGCCCCGAAAATGGCCACGAAGTTATCGTTTTTTCATTTAGATCCGAAGCCACGGAAATGGAAAAGAACGATGTACGAGAGCGGATAAGGAACTACCCATCCGTTTATCAATTTCTGGAGAATGTTGAAACCACGACGGTCGCGACGCCAATCCCGGTAGAAGATCGATCAAACACTAAAGGACCAGTAAACGCCCAAGAACTGAACAAATTCAAGATCATGAACGAAAACCAATAACTTTGGACAAGTTGAAAATTCTTGTCAACTTGTCAAGAACCACGTATAATCAAGTGTATGAAAAGCCTATCGGTCGGTGAAATCAAATCTCAATTCTCGGATGTGCTTGAAAAGGTGCAGCAGGGCGAGAGTTTTGGGATAACTTACGGAAAAAGCAAAAAGCTGGTCGCTGAGATCAATCCTCCAAAGAAAAAGATAGTGAAAGGGAAGCGAAAGCTTGGAATTCTTGATGGCAAGATGAAGGTTGTTTTTGCTGACGATTTCAAAATGACCGAGGAAGAATTCATCAATCTTAAGGTCTGACGATGACGTATCTCCTTGATACGCACATTTTCCTTTGGGCGACCGGCCAATCCAAACGGTTGCCGTCAAGCGTCGCAGCAACTATATCTGACTTTAAAAATGATGTTTTTGTAAGTGCGGTTAGCTTCTGGGAGATAGCGATCAAGGTTAGAACCGGCAAGCTTGATATAGGAAAAAACAAACCCGGCGAGCTTCCTGCGCGGGCTTTAGACATGGGACTCCTACTTATAGGCCTTTTGCCGGAAGAAACAGCTTCCATGGGTCAACTCGCTGAAGATACGCACTTCGATCCATTCGACCGAATATTGATCTGGCAGGCGATCTCGCGAAAAATGGTATTGGTAAGCGGTGATCCGGAATATTCACGATTTATTCCGGATGGGTTGAAACTGCTTTGGAAATGACTCTTTTCGCCCTGATAGATTCAAAGTGGATAATGGCCGTCTGAAATGGACGACGCTCCTCGAATAAACAATAGGTACCTTCAGTTTTTTGATTACATGAATGAGGGCCAAGAATTCGGGAGTCGCGGACCAGCGGATCTGCGCATTCTGACGGGCGCTGTGGTGTGGATGTGTGCGATCCAGTTCTTTGTGGCCCAAGTGGTTGTGCAGGCGGCGTGGACGACGCCGTTCAGCCTCGCGACAAATTACATAAGCGATCTAGGTAATACAGCGTGCGCAAATTACCCGGCGGACTCCGTGACGTACGTATGCTCGCCGTGGCACGCGGTAATGAACATCTCGTTTTTTCTGCAAGGCGTCATTATTATAGCGGGCGCGCTTCTCATCGCACCTTTCTTGCGACGGCACCGGGCGAAAATATGGGTTCTCGCACTGCTCATTTTGACCGGAGCAGGAATGCTCGGTGTCGGCATGTTTCCAGAAAATGTGGACAACAATGCTCACGTTTTCTCGGCGGCGCTCCAGTTCGTGACTGGCAATCTCGCATTGGTGATCATTGGAATAACGCGGATAATACGGGCAACAGCAAAATGGTTTTCGGCGGCTTCAATAGCCCTCGGATCACTCGGGCTCGCGGCGACAGTGCTTTTCCCGACCGGAAATCACTTAGGAATCGGCATTGGCGGGATGGAACGCGTTGCGGCCTACACGTTTCCGATTTGGCTGATCGGTACCGGGCTGTGTCTTGTTTCACAGGCTGGCAGATCGAGGGTTGCATGGGAAAAATAAGAACGGCCAGCCGGGTTATTTTCGGAGTGCTTTTTATCCTTGCCGGGCTGAATCATTTCATCGATCCTGCTTTTTATCTGAAAATAATGCCGCCGTATTTGCCTTGGCATGTAGCCCTTGTGCTGATCAGCGGTGCCGCCGAATCGTTGCTAGGTGTGATGCTTCTGATGCGGCGCTTCGAGCGATGGGCGGCGTGGGGCCTGATCTCACTTTTGATCGCCGTTTTCCCGGCAAATGTGTATATGGTGCAGCACTCGGAGCTTTTTCCGGACATTCCGGTCGTCGCGCTCTGGCTTCGCCTGCCCCTTCAGGCCGTATTAATACTCTGGGCGTATATCTACACCCGGCCCGCTCGCGGCTGAAACCAATGCCGACGATCATTCTCGAAACTATAATAAATGCATCGCCGGAAATCTGCTTCGATCTGATGCGGGACGTGCGTCTACATACGCAGACAATGCCCCAGACGAATGAAAAAACGATCACCGGAGAGATCAACGGAAGGATCGGTTTAGGGCAGAAGATGACGTTCGAAGGGACGTATTTTGGAACGCGGCAGAGGCTGACGGTCAAGGTCGTCAAATATGAGAGGGCACGCGTTTTTGTCGATGAGATGATCGAAGGAGCGTTCAAGTCTTTCAAGCATTTTCACGAGTTTATCGATGTACAAGGCGGAACGCTGATGCGTGACACGCTGATCTGGGCGTCGCCCCTCGGAGTATTGGGAGAGATCGCCGACAAACTCGTGATCGAGCGACATCTGCGAGATCTCGTCTCGATGCGGAACACTCGCCTCAAAAAGATCGCCGAAGCGAAATCTGCTTCACCGCTGCCTCATGCACGCTGAGCAAACAGTTTACAATTACCCAACTATTACATTCAATGCGGGCCCAAACTGATACGCTGAGAGTGTCTTAATTTAGTATTCACCATTCTTAATGCAAAACGTTCTCGAATTCGGGCAGTCGCACAAAGGTATCAACTGGAAAAACGTCACGATCATCGCGTCGTTTCATCTTCTCGCCATTCCCGCGTTTTTCACGTTCAGCTGGCAGAATTTCGCGGCATTGGTCATCGGGAACTGGATCGTTGGCAGCCTCGGCGTCGGGTTAGGTTGGCACCGTTTGCTGACGCATCGGAGTTTTAAGGCGCCAAAGTGGCTGGAATATACGCTGACTACGCTGGCGACAATGTCGGTTCAGGACTCGCCCGATAAATGGGTCGCGACGCACCGCATTCATCACAAATTCACCGAGCAGAAAGGCGATCCGCACTCGACCCGACCGGGATTTTGGTGGGCGCAGATCGGCTGGATCGTGTGGGGCACGGCACAGGACCACGATCGAAAGACGCTGCAAAAATACGTGCCGGATCTTTTGAAGGACAAAGGTCAGGTGCTGATCTCGCGCTTCTATTACGTTCCGATCATTATCTCGGCGATCATTTTGTTTGTGATCGGCGGTTGGACGATGGTCGTCTGGGGCGTGTTCGCACGTGTCGTCGTCGGATGGCACACGACGTGGTTCGTCAACTCGCTATCGCATATCTACGGCTCGCGGCCGCATGAAACGAATGACGATTCGACCAACAACTGGTTCGTCGCACTGCTGACCTTCGGCGAAGGCTGGCACAACAATCATCATGCTTTTCCAACGTCCGCACGGCACGGGCTGAGCTGGTACCAGTTCGACATGAATTGGCTCGCGATCCGACTTTTCGAAAAACTCGGCTGGGCCGCAAATATTCGCTTGCCTGAACTTGGCAAGACTATTCCCGAATTGAAACGGGCCGCCTAACGGCATAAGATGCGGGTCGGAGGATTCCTTAGATGAATACCGATGCGGGAAATTATTCCGAGTTTTGGGACTTTTACGTCGCAGAGCACAGCCTTCCTCTGACACGAGCTCTACACTTCGCCGGCACCGCGCTCGGTACCATTCTGCTTACCTATTTCCTCTACACCGGACGTTGGTATTTCTTTCCACTATTTTTCGTCGTGGGCTACGCGTTTGCGTGGTTCGCTCATTTCGTGGTCGAGAAGAACAAACCGGCGAGTTTCCGTTATCCGTTATGGTCATTCATCAGCGATTTCAAGATGATCTGGTTTATGGTGACCGGTCGAATGCGCGCCGAAGTCGAGCGAGTATCGGCGGGCAGATCAGCCGCCACGACGCCGAGACGCGGAGGCACCTACAAACAGGAAATTTAAGCTAGTTTTTCTTCTCAGATTGAAACCCTTTCTGAGATCAATTCA
Organism: Pyrinomonadales bacterium; assembly: GCA_038254305.1. Classification (GTDB taxonomy): domain Bacteria; phylum Acidobacteriota; class Blastocatellia; order Pyrinomonadales; family Pyrinomonadaceae; genus OLB17. Next base: position 29,631 of record JBBSGG010000008.1, on the reverse strand, counting down.
AGCGACCGGTCGTATCTATATGCGATACCGCCGTGGCCGTCGTCGAATTCTTCGTGAAAATGCGGAATGGCGAAATAGCTGAGGCGTTTGGAAAGAACGCGAGCGCCGATATCGAGCGCGTATTCGTCACGCGTGCCTGCGTCTAAATAAAGTAATCTCAGACTCATCAGGTTTTCCACATACTTTTCCACAAGCCGTACCGGATCGTGTGCCAGCCAGCGTTTCCAAACGTCTTCGCGAATCTCGCCGGTTGCGAGATCGAACGGCAGATCGAAATGGATACCGTTCGGCGAGTAACACGCGCTCATGCCGATCACGTTAAGCGCGGCGTGAAAGTCTTTGCTCTTTTTCTCTTCGGCCCAGAAATTTTTCATAAAGCCTGCCGGATCTTCTTTGATCGCGCGGAACGCTTTTGCGAAATCGCCCGGATAACAGAGCTCGAAATAGGCGTCGCCCGCCGTCGAACAAACGAGGCCGAAAATGTCGGCATGACGAAGGCCCATTATCAGCGCACCATAACCGCCCGACGATTTTCCCATCACAGCACGCGAATCTCTTTCGGCGGTCGTGCGAAAATTTGCATCGACGAAGGGCACGATCTCCTGCGTCAAATAATTTTCGTAATTGCCCGTCGCCGTTGAGTTGATATACTGCGAACCGCCGTAGTAGGTGAAACAGTCGGGCATCACCGCGATCATGGGCCTTATCACTTCGGAGGCTATCAACTGGTCCATTCGCTCGGCCAGGTTCGGTGAGAACGCGTTGTCGTTGAGCAGCATTTTGCCGCGGCCGGTAAAACCGGTCAGGCAGAAGACCGCCGCGTAACGCTCGCTGCTCGATTCGTAACCCGGCGGCGTATACACGATCAGGTCGCGAACGTGCGGATCGCCGGGCGCGTTTCCCCTCAGAACGGCGCTTTCGTGTTTCAAAAAATGGACTGTTCCTTGTTTTGTCACGGCATCGGTCATATATTCAAGTTTAAGGCGAAATATGCCGAAACACGAGCTTTAGTACTGTACCGATCTCAAAATGTTTCCGCCGGAAAAAATTCATGGCGTCTGATCTCGTAAGTGTAAATCCTAACGCTCTCAGCTCGACGATCGAATTCCTGACGGCGATGGTCACGCCGACGCTGCTGATATCGGCGACGGGTTCGCTTGTGCTTTCGACCTCTACGCGACTCGGCCGCGTTGTCGACCGTGCCCGGGACCTCGAAAAGCGGCTCGGCGAGATGATATATGTAGAGGACAAATCTGAAGTACCGCTTTACGAAAAGCGCGTCGAGGTGATCGTCGACCTAATCGATAAGGTCACGAGCCGCTCGCGGCTGCTCCAGCGTGCGATGGCAGCGTTTTATTACGGGTTGTGTTTGTTCATTTTGACCAGCGTTACCATCGCGGTCGCGGGCTTTTTCAGCAGCTATCGCCTCCTGCCGATACCTGTGGGCGTCGTGGGAATAATGTTTCTGTTTTACGGGAGCGTTTTGATGCTCATGGAAACGCGTATGGCGACAGCGACGATCAACGCGGAAATGGATTTCACGTGGGAGTTGGCCCGCAAGGTCGCGCCGAAAGAGATCGCCAGCAAATACGACCGAAAAGGAAAGAAAAAGGGAACGAATGGCCGCAAGGTATCTAACACTCTTGGCGGAGAATAAGCTGGCCGAACGCGTCGAGGCTCTCGAAAGATTGCTCGGCTCATGCACCGTCTGCCCGAAGGATTGCGGTAACGATCGTCTGAACGACGAGATCGCCGCGTGCTATTCGGGACGCCTGCCGATCGTGTCGAGCTACACCGCGCATTTCGGCGAGGAACCTTGTTTGTCGGGGACGAACGGTGCGGGAAATATCTTTTTCGGCAACTGCAACCTGCGTTGCGTCTATTGCCAGAATTACCAGATCTCACAGACCTGGAAGACGCAAAAGAAAAACGAGATCACGCACGAACGACTCGCTGAGATGATGATCGAGCTGCAGCAACGCGGGTGCCATAACATAGGCTTCGTTTCGCCAACCCACTTTGCACCGCAAATGGCGCGTGCGATCTTGATCGCGGCGGAAAAAGGCTTAAAACTTCCGATCGTTTACAACACCAACGCGTACGATTCGGTCGAAGTTTTGCGGCTGCTCGACGGCATCATTGACATCTATCTGCCCGATCTCAAATACGCGGACTCCGATGCAGGTTTTCAATATTCGAAAGTCCGCGATTACAAGGAACACGCCCGTGCCGCGATAAAGGAAATGCACCGGCAGACGGGCGACGAACTCGTGTTCGACGAGAACGGTTTGCTGCGACGCGGTCTGATGATCCGCTTGCTCGTCCTGCCGAACGGCATCGCCGATATCGAAGAAAACCTGCGCTGGATACGCCACGAGCTTTCACCAAAAACCGCGATCTCGCTGATGGCCCAATACTACGCCACCAACAAAGCTGCGACCGATCAGCGATACATTTTGTTGTCCAGGCGCATCTCCGAGGGTGAATGGTTCGAAGCGGTCTCGCTGCTCGACGAGATCGGGATGGAAGAAGGCTTTATGCAGGAATATGAAAGCGCCTCGCATTATTACCGGCCGGATTTTAACGACCCGAAGAAGCCGTTTAAAGACATTCGTGACTTCACATAGTGCATGTTATGGGCTTTATGTTAAAGAAAGTTGCCTTATTGATTCTTGCGAACATCATTTTCACGACGGCGATAATAGCGATTTATGCAGTCGGGTACGAACATGATAAAGCTTACCAACTTTTTCCAGAATCTAAGCTGGTGTCGTACGACGTCGGTATGCAGGTATATGGGCAGCGCTGGGCAAGATTGGTGAAATTCTTTTTCATTGCTGGTGTTCTCGCCGACGCTGCGGTTCTTTTAGGTTGGTATAGAAATTGGCAGAGCAAACAAAAGGATCGGTTGGGGTTAGATATAAATTTATGAATAAGGGCGAAAATGCTCCCGACTTTACATTGAGCGATGGTGACGGCAATGCTTGGTCGGTAAGCGACCATCGCGGCAGGACTGTTGTGCTGATGTTTTATCCGGGCGATAACACGCCGGTGTGCACGGCGCAGCTTTGCTCGGTGCGCGACCACTGGTCAGAGTATCAGGCGACGGGTGCGGAGGTTGTCGGGATATCGACGGACACGGCCGAGTCGCACAAGGGATTCGCGGAAAAGAACCAATTGCCGCTCCGGCTTTTGTCGGACGCGGATCGGAAGGTTTCCGAGATGTACGACATGAAATCGTGGCTGCCCGGCCGCTCGGCCCGCGGGATCGTTGTCATCGATAAACACGGCAAGGTCGCATACAAAAAGGCCGAAGCGATCAGTCTGTTCAAGCCGAAGGATGACGATGTGCTCGCGGCAATCAAAGCAGCCGGACAGTAAAGGCAGAAACACGACCGGTAGGGAGTCTGTGTCTCGACAATACGACACACTCCCTACCGGTCGTGTTTCTCCATGTTTCTCTCTTGCGAATTTGGTAATATCTGAATATGGCATTATTTGGAAATGACAAATTTAAATGCGCGCGGTGCGGGCAGAAAAACGAACCCATCGGCTACGCTCCGATTCCGACTGAGCTTGGGCAGAAGATCGGTGCCGAGATGTGCAAGGAATGCTGGGCGGAGTGGCAGCAGAAGCAGAAGCAGCTGATCAACCATTTCGGCTTGGACGTTTCGAACCCGGACTCGCACCAGTTTCTCTTTGACAATATGAAGATCTTCTTCTACGACGAAGGGGTCGACCTGACGCAGATCGACACGTCGAAAGAGGGCAGCGTTAACTGGTAATGTGCGAACCGGCGCGGACATATAGATGCTCGACGAAGGCTTTTCTTTTATTAACGAAGAGTTCTACGCCGAGAGCGTTTCGCCCAGGCAGCTGGATCTGCTTCTCGCCGATGGTTGGCGGCACTTCGGGACCCATTTTTTCCGTTACAATTTAGGATTTTACGAGTTGGATATTAGGCGCGTCATCCCGTTGCGGATAAGGCTCGCCGATTTTTCGTTGTCAAAAAGTCAGCGGCGCGTTCTGCGAAAGAATGACAACCTCAGAATTGAGATCAGCGTACTGGCGATCGACAGCAGTGCGGAAGAGCTTTTTCATCGCCACAAAATGCGGTTCAAGGGCGATGTGCCGAATTCGATAACCGATTTTCTAGGATCAGGGCCGTCGCCCGTCGATACTCGCGAATTGCGCGTGCTTGAAAATAACCAACTCGCCGCCGTCAGTTATTTCGATGTCGGCGACGCTTGTATTTCGGGTGTTTACGCAATGTTCGAACCGCATGCCGCGGCCCTCGGTCTTGGCATCTTCACGATGCTGCAGGAGATCGAACTCGCTAAAGATAACAACAAAGAATTTTATTATCTCGGTTACGCGTACGAGGGAAATTCGTTTTACGATTACAAAAAACGCTTTCGCGCGACCGAAGTCTTCGATTGGCAAGGCGGCTGGCAGCCGTTCGATGCGGACAATTAAAAATACGAAACGGGAAACACTTTCGAGCGTCCACCGTGCCGAATTCAGGTGCTAACGGATTCTGATGTAGAAGCGCAAGCGTATTGTCTCAAGCATAAAGTTATCTTCGATCCAAAGCTCGATGAGCCGGAATAAATTAGTCCCTGAGCACGATTGCACACGAGCGTTCGCCAGCTTTCGCGTTTGCCGATCGCACCGATCTCGTCGATGCCAAGTTCGGTGTTATCGAAAACGCGTTTGCCGGCACGGATGCGGGCGTTCCCGTCAAAGCGTTCTTGTCCATTCGATATATTTCTTCGCATCGAATTTCTTGCCGGTGCTGCCGGATGTCATATAACGCATCATTCCAAAGATCGGCCGGTTCATCCAAGGACGGTCGTGTTTGCCGAAGCACCAGAGGATGCCGGCGTACGAATTAGGATCGCGGCCGTCAAGGCAGTACTTATTGTTGAGGTGTGCGAGAATTGCGAAGGCTTCTTCGTAACTTCGCGTCCAGGCGACGACGTTCTTGCCCCAGAGCATTCGTACATAGTTGTGCATTTCGCCGGTCGCGACCATTTCACGCTGTGCAGCATTCCAAAGTCCGTCGTGCGTCTCGCCGTTTTCCAGTTGCTCCAAGGAATAAATTATCGGCCGCTCGTCGTCGATATGCTCGCGCATCGTTTTGTGAGCCCAGGTCGGGAGCGATTCGAGAGAATCATATTTTGCATTGTGGGACGTGAAGTTGTACGAAAGCTCACGGCGGACGATCAATTCTTCAAGATACGCGTCCTTTGATGCTTGCGGTGCGACCGCGTCCCGGACGGCAAGAGCGATCTCGAGGGGCGATAGGAAGCCGAAATGAAGATATGAAGAAAGCCGTGATGAGCCGTCGCGGTCGGGTTTGTTTCTCGCATGCTCATAGTCAGGCAAGATCGCATCGACGAATTTGTTCAGACGTTCGCGCCCGTTCGCAGTGCCGCCGCGATAGATCGTAGACGGAGGTACGGAATGGTCGATATCACATTCGGACACTAGCTTCGAAATGTTATCGTCCCTTATGAATGTTTCGGGACAGTCGACGTCGATGTCCGGCGATCTGACCGAGATCTTTTCTTCTCGCAAGGGCGTCAGAGATTCGGGCAGCAGCTTTTTTATCTTCGGCCGGATCGTGTATGCACCGTACTCTTCTTTGTCGAATTTCGAGAGCGGAATTATGCCATTCGAATCGACGGCGAAGACGGGTACGTTCGTCTTTTCTGCGATCGTCTTGTTGTGACCGGGAATGATGAAACACGGAAAATCGTCGGTAACGATCAGAGCGGCGTCCTTAGCGAGACGAGCCACAGTTTGTTTCGGTGATTCTTTGTCTTTCTGCAGATAGAAAACGTAGCGGATGCCAAGCTTTTCGAATGCTGCCCGTTTTTCTTCGACGCCTTCGAGAATGAATGTATGAATGCGATCATTGGCCCACGGGTAATAATATTTTAGACCTTCGTAAACGGCGAGCGGCAGTTTCAACTCATTTGCTTTTCGTATCGCAAAGATCAATGCATGGTTGTTGTCGACGCGCTTGAACATCTGCATCCAGTACAGGACATAACGCGCCTTTCCATTGATCTCGGCATCGTTCATCTGTAAGACTCGTTCGTCGATCCGCTTCATAAAAGAGTGTGTAAGAAAGTAGTATTGATTCTCACGTAAAAGAATTTCATCACGGAGACACAGAGGAAACAAAGTTATGAATAGAAGTTTCTATCCGCCATCGAATAATAGATTCGCGCCCGCTTGCGTTCTGGTTTCTCTACTTTGCGTTCTTTATACCTTTGTGGTGAACGTCGCGGCGCAGGAATTCAAATCGGCCCATGACGGCGTCGAATACGCCGAACTCACCCGCGAGATCGCCGGCCAACCGGTCAGGATGAACCTGCTGCGGCTGGATCTCAGGAAGGTTCGTCTCGATGTGCATCATGCGTTCGACAAAGCGATCGGGGTTGAAACAACATCGGCGATTGCAAGCCGCCACGGCGGCGTAGCGGCGATAAACGCGGGATTCTTCAGGCTCGACAAAAGCGAATTCGCGGGCGAGGACGTAGGTTTGTTAATGATCGACAAATTCCTTTTGAGCGAGCCTTCGCTCTACCGTACCGCTCTTGCTGTAACGAATGGACGAAAAGAAACAAAAGTTTCTTTCGACCGCTGGATCTTTTCCGGATTTCTGCGTTGGCGATCGAGCGATCGTCCGAATATTTTAAAGGGATTTAACCGTGAAGTGAAGGAGAACGAAGTTATAGCGTATACGCCGGCATTCGGGAACGTGATGCCTCAGAAAGCGGGCGAGACTCAGGTGATCGTTCGGAGAAATCGGGTAAAAGCTGTGTGTGAGAAGAATTGCGAAATTCCGTCAAACGGATTCGTCCTATCGGGAAGCGGAAGCGGAGCGGCTTTTCTCAAACAGCTGAAGATCGGCGATCGCATCCGGTTCATCTGGGACATCCATACTAACGACGGCAGTCATTTTCCTGTCGAAGACGCCGTTGCCGGTGTCCCGCGGCTTATAATGAACGGCAGAGTAGACGTCACGTGGCAGGCGGAAAAATCAAGTCAGTCGTTCGTCGAAACTCGCCATCCACGGACGGCAGTTGCCAAATTGAACGACGGTAAATTTTTGATGATAACCGTCGACGGGCGCAGCGAATCGAGCGGCGGGATCGGACTTTACGATCTGGCGAATCTGCTGTTGGAATTGGGCGCGGTCGACGCGATGAACCTTGACGGCGGCGGATCAACGACGATGTATCTCGATGGAAAGGTCGTGAATCATCCATCGGACAAAGAAGGTGAGCGAAAGGTCAGCGACGCTCTCATAGTCACTGTCAGGAAGAAATAGATCATCGAACCTTGTCCCAGTAATCTCTAAAATCCTCGACAGAGTATCCCACCCCCAGATATCCGATGTAATTGTCCGGCCGCAGCAGGACCGTGAACGTTTTCGTGGTGTCGAATATTTCCGCGATATTCGGGTAAAGCGGAAACACGTGAAAGTCCGCGCGGCCGCCGAGGTCGGCGGTGTTTCCCCTGATCGGAGCCGTCCCGTCGGCAAACACCAGCAGATGGAACGTCGGATCGCGAAGACGATCATAAACGCTGGAGCCGTCGATCAAAAAATACGGCATCCGATCGCCCGCCGTCACACTGAACGATCCGTTCGTCCGGCTCAGTGAACTCTTCCGGTAATTGATGCCGATCTGCGAAACGACCGGGAACAACCGCCGGGTGAACGGACGGAAGCGAAAAGCGAAATGCGCGACATACGGGAAAACACTGGTACGCAGAAATGCAGCGAGCCAGTTTTGGTTTGCGCCCAGCTGGAAGAACCGGTCGGTGGTTTGCACAAGCTGCCTTGCATTCGGCAGCCGCTCTTCGTTGTAGGTGTTCAAGATCTCAGTGCTCGCGTTGGCATTCAGGACGAGAGCCAGCTTCCACGCTAGATTGTACCCGTCTTGTATGCCGGTGTTCATGCCCTGCGCACCTACCGGCGTGTGTATGTGTGCCGAATCGCCCGCCAGAAAACAGCGTCCAACCGAGAACTTGTTAACATGCCGCGTGTGCACTTTGTAGACCGAAAACCAATTCACGTTCGTGATGTCGAGCTTCATTCCGGTGTCGACCGCGATCTGGCGCTCGATCTCGTCGTACAAAATTTCCGCGGGATCCTTTTCGTGGCACTCGGGGAACGTGCCGACGATCCGGTAGTGCTTATCGCCGCCCGCCATCGGGAAGAAGGCCGTGACGGAATGCTCGGCCAGGCACGCCGTCAGCGCGTCGTGGCTGAATTCCCAATCGATCTCTACGTCCGCCACATAAAACAAACGCTCAAATGTTCCGCCCTCGAATTCCAGCCCGAGCGTCCGCCGGACCAGACTGTGCGCACCGTCACAGCCGATCATGAACTTGGCTTCAATCGTTTCCACCTTCCCGTCCGGGTCCCTGACGGTGGCCGTGACGCCCGCCTCGTCCTGCGTGAAGCTTTCGAGTTTGGTACGCCACATCACGTCCTTTCCGCGCGCGCGCAAAAAGTCGAAGAGTATGCGCTCGTGTATCCCTTGTTCGACCAAGAGAACATACGGGTACGCCGTCATACCTTTATCCGAGAAAGTAGCTTCGCCGCGCACTTCGCCGCCGACGACAAACTGGGCTCTGTGGGCGATCGCTCCCGCCGCAATCAAATTCTCCCCGATCCCGAACTGCTCGTAGATTTCCAAAGTCCGCGCCTGCACACCGATCGCTTTCGAAAATGGCGTCGTACCTTCCTTGCTATCGACAATGATAAAGTCGATCCCGAATCGAACTAATTGCGCTGCAAGGGCCAAACCTGTCGGGCCGGCACCGACGATGATTATGTTGGTTGTCACACTTACAGAATTATATGCGCAAGCGCGGAAAAATATATATTGCAACAGCGTGCGATTGTGATAATTTTGAAGTGAACAAAACGTTCTAATACGATCTTTGGGAGAAATGAAAATGGCAGGTAAAAAAAGCAGCTCAAAATCCAGCGGCCGATCAGGCGCTTCGTCGGGTTCAAAATCATCTTCATCGAAAAGTTCGCGATCGCGCGGCACAGCGGCAACGATCATCAACAAGGTGATCGATGTGGCGTCTGACATACTCGGCGGGGCAGCGAGCGGCGCGGCAGCCGGTGCGATCGGCGCAGCAGCCGAGAGTGTTGCCGGAACTACGCAACGAAGTAAAAGCGGAACGTCGCGAAAAAGTGGTCGCACTTCCGGTTCGTCAACAAAAAAATCTTCATCGTCGAAATCTTCTTCGACAGGCGGAACGGCGGTACGCTCGGGCGCAAGCAAGTCCACCGGAAAATCTTCTGGTGCTAAATCGTCTTCGACCTCGCGCGCAAGCGGAACAAAACCTTCCGCGGCGAAATCCGGAGGAGCGAAAAGCTCCGGAAGTACCAAGAACAGCGGCACGAAATCGACGGGCAAATCCACGGCTACTAAATCCGCGGGAAAATCCTCGTCGCCTGGAAGAGCAGCAAATACGGGATCGAAAACGGGTTCTACTGGCAGATCCGTTTCGAAAAGTTCGGGATCGAAAACGCCCGCGAATAAAAGCGGTTCATCGACGCCGAAGAGGCCTTCGAGCGCGACCGGTTCCAAACGCGGAAGCGGAGCGAAGTAAGTCGGACGCAAATATGTGAAGCCCGATGAAAATTTTCGTCGGGCTTTTTTGTCTTTAAAATTTCGCGGTCGTAAATTTAATGAATTAGTTTTCGTCAGCGATCGCGCAAATTCTCCTGTGATATTTCGCCAAAAGAATTTACTATTCCGTGATCAATATTTTTTCTCGTTCACGCGTGAGCGGAAAAACAATTAGTACATGCGTAAATTCTAGGCGCGCTGAAATACTAAATTTATTTTTTTGTGTTAAATTTTTTTGACATTTCTTTTTATATTCATGTTACAGTGCGATTGGTAGTTCCTACACACCAATCAAATACCTTTTGGAGGATCCCGAATGCCAGTTACAAAATCAAGTTCAAAATCATCGACAAAAAAACCGGCCGCGAAAAGTGCTGCCGCAAAAAAACCGGCGGCGAAAAAATCGGCCGCTAAAGGAAACGGATCGGCGGTGAAGAAATCCGCCGCTAAACCCGCAGCGAAAAAAGCTGCGTCGAAAGCCAAAGCACCGGCAGCTAAGAAAGCCGCGCCGAAGGCCAAGTCTGCTGCAAAAAAACCGGCCGCTAAAAAGGCTGCACCGAAGGCTAAGGCTTCTGCAAAAGCTAAAGCTCCGATGGCGAGGAAAGCTGCACCGAAAGCAAAGTCGGCTGCAAAGAAACCGGCCGCTAAAGCGAAAGCTAAAACGGCTGCCAAGTCCGGCAAGGCCAAGAAGTAGGAACCCGATTTAACGCAAGCCTTTTGCCTGGCTAGTAAACAGAAAGGCCCGACTGTAATAGTCGGGCCTTTCTGTTTGAACTGTAATTTCGCGGTTAGAATTCGAGTACGATTTCGCCTTCCTTTCCGACAACATTCACGCTTCCGCCATCCGCAAGTCTTCCGAACAATATTTCATTCGCCAGCGGTTGTTTTATCTTCTCGTGGATCAATCTTGCCATCGGCCGTGCGCCGTAACGCGCATCAAATCCGTGGACCGACAGCCACTCGCGGGCCGCTTCATCCAACCGCACTAATACTCTCTTTTCCACAAGCTGACCGTTCAATTCGTTGATGAATTTATCGACGATCAGTTTTATGTTTTCGAGATCGAGCGGTCGGAACGGAACCCACGCGTCGAGACGGTTCCGAAACTCGGGCGTAAAGGTCCGCTCGATGGCGCCCTTGGCGTTTCCCTTGGTATCAGAGCTGTTCCGGAAACCAACGCCGCCGGACGACAATTCGCGCGCACCGGCATTTGTCGTCATGATCACAATCACATTGCGGAAATCGGCTTTCTTGCCGTTGTTATCCGTCAGCGTTGCCGAATCCATCACCTGCAAAAGCAGATTGAAGAGATTTGGATGCGCCTTTTCGATCTCGTCGAGCACGAGCACGGCGTGCGGTGTTTTCATGATCGCTTCGGTCAGCAATCCGCCCTGATCGAAACCGACATATCCGGGAGGAGCGCCGATCAACCGCGAAACGGTATGCGGTTCTGCGTACTCGCTCATGTCGAATCGCAGAAATTCGACGCCGAGCGTTTCAGCAAGCTGTTTGGAAACTTCCGTTTTGCCCACGCCGGTCGGTCCGGAAAAAAGAAATGACCCGACCGGTTTCGTTTGATGTCCAAGGCCGGCACGCGATATCTGAATCGCATCGACGATCAGGTCGACCGCCGCGTCCTGGCCAAAGATCGAACGCTTGATATCGTCGCGAAGCGTACGAAGCCGCATGCGTTCGTCGGCGACAACAGTTTTCGGCGGTATTTTTGCCATTCGCGCGATCGTATTTTCGACCATCTGCACCGATACTTTCTTCGGGCGGCGGCTCGCGGGTAAAAGCTTTACCGCGGCGCCTACTTCGTCGATAACGTCGATGGCCTTGTCGGGTAAAAAGCGATCACCGATATATTTGCCGGCGAGCTCTGCTGCGGTTCGCAGTGCCTCATTCGAATAACGAACTCCGTGATAGGATTCGTAAAATCTTTTCAGGCCCTTGAGGATCTCGTAGGTTTCGTCTATGGTCGGCTCGTTGATCTCGATCTTTTGAAAACGTCGCGCAAGTGCGCGGTCGCGTTCGAATGCCGCTTTATATTCGGCGTAGGTCGTCGATCCAATACACCGAAGTTCGCCGGAGGCGAGCGCTGGTTTCAAAATATTCGATGCATCCATCGATCCGCCCTGTACAGAGCCCGCACCGACGATCGTATGGATCTCGTCGATAAAAAGGATGGCGCCCGGCTGTTTTTTAAGGTCATTGATGATCGCCTTGAATCGCTGCTCGAAATCACCGCGATAGCGAGTTCCCGCTAGAACCGCGCCCATGTCAAGCGCGAAGACTTTCGCATCCTTGAGAATTCCCGGCACGTCGCCCTGGCTTATCTTGAGCGCGAGCCCTTCGGCTAGGGCGGTCTTTCCGACGCCCGGCTCTCCTACATATAGCGGATTGTTTTTCTTGCGACGGCACAGCACCTGAATAGTACGTTCGATTTCCGCAGTGCGGCCAACGATCGGATCGATCTGTCCGTTCGCAGCCTTTTCCACCAGCTCGACGGTAAAACTTTCAAGCGGTTTCTTGCGCTCGCCACCGCCGAATCCCCCGAATTCATCATCATCAAGAGGATCGCCGAAAAATGGCTCGCCGGCTTCGATCTTCGAAATGCCGTGTGAAATGTAATTGAGAATATCGAGCCGTGTCACGCCTTGCTGCAGCAGCAAATAGACGGCGTACGACTGCTCGGCTTGATAAAAGGCAGCGAGTATGTTGCCGCCGTTGACCGCTTCCTGACCGCTGCCCTCGGCTTGTAGCACTGCGTACTGAATCGTCGACTGAAACGTCGCGGTCAGCTCGGGCATATGCTTTACGCCCTCGGGCATCTTTTCGAGCGTGTCGCGAAAATACTCTTCCAGTGAGTGGCCCAGATCTTCGATCTGCGCACCGCAATTAAAAAGGATATCGCGCGCCGAACGGTCTTCGAGCAGTGCAAAAAGCAAATGTTCGAGCGTGACGAATTCATGCCGATATTTTACGGCTTCATCAACCGCAAGTCGGAGAGTCTCTTCTAATTCTCTGGTCAGCATTGGAAATATATTTTATCAGGTCTGCGGTGTAATGAAACTGCCGCTGGGCGTTTACTTATTCCGGCTAACGCCATATGCACGAATCGGCGAAACATAGTTGAAAAATGATATTCCGGTCAGAGAATAGATGTTATTCATCGCCATTGCGATGTCATGAGCCTTGCTTTCGCTCTCCGCGAGCATAAAGACCGACGCGCCGTAGCCTGAAATGCCGCCGGCGAGCGATCCGGCGTCGATACAAGCGGCCTTAAGATCGTCGAAGGCCGGGATCAGCGGGTCGCGTATAGGTTCTACGATCACCTCTTCGAGCGAGATTGATCCATTGCCGAACGGCATCCTTCCGCGGCACTGACCGAGGAAGGACAGCGCGGCGGTCTTATCCCGATCTGCAAATGAAGCACTCAGTTGAGATCGAAAAGCAGAAACTCGGAAGCATCGTCCATAGCCCTGATCGCGACCGTTGCTTCATCGCTGATCGCCGCGCCGTCACCCGCGCTAAGCATTTCGCCGTTCACATCGAGCGATCCGCTTATTAGCTGAACCCAAGCATGCCTCCCGGGCGCGATCGACCGCGTGACCTGCTGATCCTCTTTGAGGATCGAAGCGAACAGGTTTACATCCTGGTTGATAGACACCGAGCCGTCGTCACCGCCGCGTGATGCGACCAGCCGAAGCTTGCCGTGCTTTTCTTCGGGAGCAAAAAGCTTTTGCTCATAGCTCGGCGTGAGTCCGTTTTTTTCGGGCATTATCCAGATCTGCAGAAGGTGCGTTCGATCGGTCGGCGAACTGTACTCGCTGTGCAGAATGCCGGTTCCGGCCGTCATCCGCTGAATCTCGTTCGGTCGGATCGTCTCGCCGTTTCCCATTGAGTCGCGATGCGACAGTTCCCCGTCGATCATATACGTGATGATCTCCATATCGCGGTGTCCGTGTTGCGGAAAGCCCTGTGAGGGCTCAATAAAATCTTCGTTGATGACGCGCAAGTCGCGAAATCCCATAGACTTCGGGTCGTAGTAATCGCCGAATGAAAATGTGTAGTTTGTATCGAGCCAGCCGTAGTTGGCCTTGCCGCGTTCGTCAGAACGTCTGATCTTGATCATTGTTTTCTCCTGGTAAATCGTAATCGTTAATTAGACTTTACAATTGGAGAAAGCGGTTTGTAATCACCAATTCGGGTGAGACGATCAGGCCGAGAAACTCCAGTCCTACGTCTTGTTGATGACCATCAAACCGTCACGAATGGGCAGCAAAACGTTGGTGACGCGCCTGTCCGCAAGCACTATCTGGTTGAATTCGTGAAGGGCCTTCGTGTTCTCGTCCTTATCGTCGAGCAGGACCTTCCCGCTCCAAAGGACGTTGTCGGCGATGATAAAACCACCGGGACGGACGTGATCGAAAACGAGTTTGTAGTAGTTCGCATAATTCGGCTTGTCGGCGTCGATAAAAACGAGATCGAACATTTCGGGCAGAGTGGGAATGATATCCACGGCATTGCCCAGATGAAATTCAATCTGATCCTTGTATTCGGTCCTAGCTACGAAAGATCGTGCGACTTGATTGGTATCTTGCTGCACGTCAAGCGTGATCACCTTTCCGCCGTCGGCAAGGCCTTCGGCAAAGCAGAGTGCCGAATAGCCGAGATACGTCCCGATCTCGAGCACGACTTTCGGACGTATCATTCGTGACAGCATCGAGAGCACACGTCCTTGAAAAAAGCCGGACAGCATGGTCGAATCTTCGTAATGCTCGTAACACTCGCGTCGAAGTTCCTGCAAAACGGGGCTTTCACCGGATGTGAAATCTTCGGCGTATTTGATCCAATCGTCGTTCATAAGTCTACTCTCACAAGTCCTCGTTTGATGGCAGTGGTCGCGGCGGATATGCGATCGGAAACGCCGATCTTATCGAAGATATTTTTCACATGTGTCTTTGCTGTGTTTTCCGAAACATCCATTGCAAAGGCGATCTCTTTGTTCGACATCCCGCCAACGATCATCTGCAACACGTTAGTCTCCGCCCGCGTCAGGTTTTCCTGGCCGAGATTCTCCGAAAGAATTGCCGCGATGTCTGCGGGAATGAATTTTCGGCCGGCATTAACGGTTCGGATCGCTTTCACGAGTTCTTCGGGGGCTTCGTCTTTGCAGACGTAACCAAGCGCGCCTTTTTCCAGCGCCTTTTTGATCTCAGCGTCGCCGGCATGTTCGGCAAGAACGATTATTCGAGCCCCTGGGGCTTCGATAAAGTAGTTGTCGAGATTATCTATCGAACACGAATCGGGGAGCCTGAGGCCGAGTATCGTCACATCAGGCCTCAGCTTGCGGAACATCTCGACACCCGTCACGCCATTGTCGGTTTCGCCGACGATCTCGATTCCTTCGACATTCTGCAGCACAGTGCGAATACCGATCCGCGTAAGCGGTTGGTTTTCGATCAAAAGAATTCGAGTTGTTGCAGACATTTTCAGTGCTGTGAAAGCGTTCGCCTACCGACGTAGCCTGCGAGAAACGAAACGGGAGCGAAAATGGCCATCGCGGCGAATTGAGTGTAATGGCTGCCGGATGACTGAACGCTCGAAAACGCGGCAAAACTGAACATCAAGACCGCGAGCGCCGCGTTAACGCCAAGTGAATCGGACGCTGCGATCCTCTTAGCGATATAGCCGCCAATAAACGAAAAGACCGATCCAAAGACAACCACCAAAACTATCATCCCGACACTTGCCTCGGCATGCGGATCGAAGTCGCCCATCTTGAACAGAAGCACCGCACTGACCGCGAAGATGAGATAACCGGCAACCACCGCCAAAATGTTTCGAGCAAGTACCATCCACCTCCTACCGGGTCGGCGATTCCGCCGAAAGCGACGCCGCAAATTCGACGATCGGCCGCACCAGGTCGGTGTCGTAATTGGTCGGAACGTGCTGCATTACCGCAGTCATTCGTTCGAGGCCCATCCCGGTGTCAACAGATGGAGCGGGAAGCGGCGCGAGCCTGAATGAGCCGTCCGGTTCTTGCGTGCGGCTGAACTGCATGAAGACCAGGTTCCAGATTTCGATTGTGGTGTCGCCAGGGCCGTTTACCCAGTGTGCCGAGTTCTTTTCCGGATCGAGCGGATCGTTCCCCATGTAATGGAATATTTCCGAGCTAGCACCGCACGGTCCCGTGTCGCCCATTTGCCAGAAGTTATCTTTGCGGCCGAAACCGATGATCCGCTCCGGCCTCGCACCGACCGTTTCCCATAACGCGCGGGCCTCGTCGTCGGGCGGCACCTCGTCGTCGCCTTCGAAAACGGAGAACCAGAGCCTTTCCGGGTCGAGTTTGAATTCGTTGACAAGGAGGTCCCACGCGAACTTGATCGCGTCTTCTTTAAAGTAATCGCCAAATGAAAAATTTCCCAGCATCTCGAAAAACGTGTGGTGCCGGGCTGTCTTGCCGACCTCATCCAGATCGTTGTGTTTCCCGCCGGCGCGGAGGCATTTTTGCGCCGAGACTGCGCGTTTGTAGTCGCGTTTTTCGTTGCCAAGGAATACGTCCTTAAATTGGTTCATCCCGGCGTTTATGAACAGAAGTGTCGGGTCGTTAGCCGGGAGCAACGGCGAAGAATGCACAACTTTATGGCCGTTTTGCTCGAAATAATCGAGAAATTTTTGTCTGATCTGGTCACCGGTCATATAAACGAATTCTAACACGCCGCCGCCGCACCGAGAATGGGCGCAGAAAAAGCCGGACGGCTTTAGCATCCGGCTTTTCGATCAAACTGCGCGGTTTATTTTTCGGGACGAAATTTCAGCGCAACCGAGTTCATGCAATAGCGCAGTCCTGTGGGCTTTGGGCCGTCATCGAAAACGTGCCCGAGGTGCGATCCGCAACGGCTGCATTCGATCTCGGTGCGCGTCGAGCCCAATAAATTGTCTACCTTTTCGGTCACGTTTCCTTTCACGATCGGCTCAAAAAAGCTCGGCCATCCGGTACCTGATTCGAATTTCGCCCTCGAGCTAAAAACCGCCAGGCCGCAGGCCGCGCAATAGTATGTGCCGTGCCTGTGATTATTGGCGTATTCACCGGTGAATGCCGGTTCCGTTCCTTCGTCGCGAAGTACATGATACTGGGCCGGCTTCAGCAGTTTCTTCCATTCCGAATCGGGCCTCGTGATAGTTTTGCCGTCGAAAACTTCTGAGTATTGGAACAATGGGTCGTTGGCAGCAACCGGAACCGCAGGTTTCGATTTCACTTTTCGCGGCGTAGGAGCCGCCATGGGCAGCTGCGCTTCGTTTGAAGCGGAAGCATTGGCAATAAGGAGCGGGCGGCCGATGAAAGCGATGGAAATCCATGCGGCCGACACGAAAGCGACTTTTAACAAACTCATGAGACTCACCTATTTCCTAAAAACGGTCCTTCCTATACTAATCCTTAAGATGCGCGATCGAGAAAGAAAGGCCAAGAAAGATGCGCGATCGAGAAAGAAAGGCCCAGAGAGATCCCCGGGGCCTTTTCGAATTTATAACTAGTTCGGCATCAAAACCGTGTCGACGACGTGGATGACGCCGTTCGACTGACGGACGTCCGCGATAGTTACGCGCGATTTGCCGCCCTTCTCATCTGTAAGCACGAGTGTGCCGCCATCCATCATTGCCGACAATTTGCCGCCTGAAACTGTAACGAACGTCGCCGTACCTTTTCCTTTCTTGATAGCCTTTGCGATCGCTTTCGAATCCATGTTTCCCGCGACGACGTGATACGTAAGAATTTTTGTAAGCATCGCTTTATTTTCGGGTTTTAACAGCATTGCTACCGTTCCGGCAGGTAGTGCATCAAAAGCTGAGTTTACGGGAGCGAAAACCGTAAAAGGTCCTTTGCCGCTTAGTGTGCCGACGAGGCCCGCGGCCTTTACAGCGGCGACGAGCGTCGTATGGTCCGCGGAATTTACTGCGTTTTCGACGATATTTTTCGTCTTGTACATCGCCGCTCCGCCGACCATCGGATTATCACCTTTCTTCATTGCCATCTGAGCCGAAACAGCGGATGTCGCCATAGCCATCAATGCCATCGCGAAAATACCAAAAAATAATTTCTTCATAAGATCTCCAAGTTAGATTTTGAGGGACGATTCTTCCCTTGACTTGGATTTCGCCGAGAACTGCGATATGGATTCAGGCCGCGGCCGCATGCATCGAGAAGCAGCGGCAGGAAGCCGTTCTTTGCAGGCCTTTGCTATTCATCTCCTGTTTCATCCCGAGTCGTGCCGACAACCTTCATCTTGTCGCGAATAAGATCGAATGCGAAGCCCTGCCGCAGCAGATGGTCGTAAAACTTCTTCAGATCGTCACGGTTTTCAGGGTTTCCCTTTAACCGAAGCCGTTTTTCAATAGCGCGATCGATCAACTCGGCCTCCGGCATTTTTTCGAATGCAGACGCGATCGCCATATCGACCGTTTCGCGGTCGAGTTTCTTCTGCGACATTGTTTGTTGCAGCCGGCGCTTGCCTTGCGGCTTTTGCCGCAGCCTCGACGCGGCAAGGTTTTGCGCATATTGCTGATCGTCTAGATACTTATACTCCTTCAGTTTTTCGATGACCGAGTCGACGATCTCCTCGTCAGTCCATAACTTCTCCAAAAGGCGTTCGCGCAGCTCGAGCACGGATCGCGGCTTCGCAGCGAGAAGTTTTACCGCGCGGCTCATCGTCCGCTCGCGTGAACGGTCGCGATCGGTCACTACTCGTTGCTTTTCTTCGCCGTTGTTGTACCGCCAACTGTTTCGCCGCATTTATATCAAATTATACAGCCTCGCCATCGAAAGATGGATTTGATGAAGGAACGCTCGCAAGCTAATGTGAATATCAAGCAAATGGACGGAATCCTGATCATCGATAAGCCAGAAGGTCTGACGTCACACGACGTCGTCTCGCGCGTTCGCAGATTGCTTAAGACAAAACGCGTCGGCCATACCGGAACGCTCGACCCTTTCGCGACCGGTGTTCTCGTGATGCTGATCGGACGAGCGACGCGGCTGGCACAGTTCATCGACAAGGACGAGAAAGAATACGAAGCCACGGTGAAATTTGGAAGCGAGACAGACAGCGGCGATCGAACCGGAACCATCAAGTCGGAAACCGCGGACGCAGCAGAGGTCTTATCGGGGCTTTCATACGTCGATTGGGAAGATATTTTGGGCCGCTTTCGGGGAACGATCATGCAGATACCGCCAATGCACTCAGCAAAAAAGATCGGCGGGAAAAAGCTGTATGAACTCGCCAGGCAGGGCGTCGAGATCGAACGGGCCGGCGCATTCGTCAATATCCGAACGCTTGAAATAATCCACGGCTCAATTTCCAAAAACGAAGCAAAACTTCACGTCGTCTGCTCGGCCGGCACCTATATTCGCACGCTGGCAGAAGACATAGGGCGAGAGATCGGTGTCGGTGCCCATCTCACTCAACTCCGTCGAACGCGTGCGGGCGCATATTCCATTCACGATGCCGTAACGCTGGAGGATCTTGCCGAACCTGATCACACGGGACCGAATTTGTTTCCTATCGAATCGGCGGTGGTGCATCTTCCAAAACTGTTGTTACAGGCAGATCGCATCGAGAAAACACGATGCGGACTCTCAACACGCATATTCGACGAAACCTTCGCGGACGGAGAGCATGTCGCGATGTTTGACGTCGACTCGGAATTAATTGCGATCGGTACGTACGATGTTGAAGAAAACTGCGTGCAGCCGAAAATTGTTTTGATATAGAATGTCACGGAACCACTAACGTCGAAGTATGAAAAAACGAAATCTTGCTTTGGGCATTGGCGGTGCGATCGGTGCGGCCGTCGCGCTAAAAATGCTTACGCGTGCGAAAGGCGTCGAATGGAACGACGTCTCGGATCGCGTACCGCATTCGGAGCGTTCTCATTTCGTCCGCATTGACGGCGCGCGGATCCATTTTCAGGAATTCGGCGATATAACCAAACCAACCATCCTGCTGATCCACGGGTACACTGCTTCGTCGTACGTGTGGAGATCGACGGCGCCGGATCTCGCGGAAAGTGGCTTTCATGTGTTCGCGATCGATATGGTCGGATTTGGATATTCGGAAAAGCCGCGATGGTTCGATTACTCGATTCAATCGCAGGCGCGGATGATCGCACGGTTTATGGACAGGCTCGGAATTGGACGCGCAACTATCGTCGGCAGTTCATACGGCGGCGCGGTCGCGGCGACTATCGCTCTCGATTATCCCGAGCGCGTCGACAGGCTCGTGCTCGTCGATACCGTCTGCAACGACAGGGTGAAAAACCACCCGATAATCCGGCTCGTGTCGATCCGCGGTCTCGGCGAAGCCCTTACGCCGTTTCTCGCCGATTCGAGGATTCTCCTGCGCCGGCGGATGCACGGCACGCTTGCCGGGGCGAATTACAGATTGATAACCGACGAACGTATCGATGCCGTGCTCCGGCCGCTTCGAGCCGCAGACGGACATCACAGCTTGCTGGCGACATCGAGGAATTGGCACGCCGACCGAATCGCAGAGGACGCGCACCTGATCCGACAGCCGACGCTGATAATCTGGGGTCAGGAAGATACGGTCACGCCGATCGAGGACGGTCATGCTCTGCATCGGTCGATACTAAATTCGCGTATGGCCGTTCTGCGCGATTGCGGGCACGTGCCGATGGAAGAAAAGCCTGAGATCTTCACACATCTCGTAATCGAATTTTCGAACGACCCAAAAGGACGCCGGCAGACAAAGTAGCGATAGCTAGCGCTTTGCCGCCAATGCGAACCTAAAAGTACTGGTATCGGTTTTTGTGCGCCCCATTTTTTAGGGTATTCCGCGAAAATTCGCGACCATATCCTCGTGTACCTCTTTTGGAGATCGACGCCGGCTCGTCTAAAGGCCCGGATCACTACATCCGTGCATGCTCCGGTGGAGATCGGCAGGTCCCCGTTGGGTTACGGGATCGGGAAATAGCTTTGTGAATAGTTGCGGGTGAGGTTGATTTGTTCCTCGGAGCTTACCAAAAGTTCCCGAATGGGAGCCGAGCGGATTTCGATTATCGCCGGAATTTCCATTGCGTCCGACTGGGCTAGGCTGGAAGGAGCGCGGCAGGCTACAAAACAAAGAACGCCAAGGAATCCAACAAGGCACGATTTCATGATTCAACAACTAATAATATTTAGCTCATAACCGGCATTGCATGTGTAGTTCATTGCTCACACGAGATTTTATTGAAATTCGTCAATAATGTATACGATGCATCGTCAAAGCATACAGGACCTTCGGTTGATCGAGCCGGAAGAATGCGAAATCGACGCGCTCTCGGCAGCCGCTCTTTACGGACGCGGTGTGTTTACCACTATCGCGATCTACGCCGGCCAGCCGTTCTTGTGGGAAAAACACTGGCGGCGTCTGTGCGCGAATTCGTTGAAGCTGAGGATGGATCTTGTTGAGTATCCGGAATCGGCCATCAGGAAATCGCTTTCGAAGCTCATTTTGGCGAACAAAGTCGAGAACGGCAGAGCTCGGATCACTCTTTTCGACAACTCGCCGACCCCCTTATGGCCGTATCGACCTGGTGGTGCCCGGACCCGGCTTTTGATAACGACTGCTGAAATTGGTCCGAGGCCTCAAAGGCTTAGGTTAGCGGTCTCGCCGTTCGCCGCCAACTCGCTCTCACCGCTCTCAGGCGTGAAATCCTGCAATTATTTAGAGGAGATCCTTGCAATCGAAGAGGCGAAATCCCGAGGTTTCGACGAATGTATCGTGCTGAACGAGAGGTCGTTTGTCACTTCGGCCTGTATGGCGAATGTATTTTGGCTGGAGAAAGAAAAGCTTTTTACGCCCGGCCTTGGGACGGGCTGTCTCGCGGGAACCACTCGAGAATGGGTGATGGAAAGCTTGAAATGCGAAGAAGTCGATGTAAAGATCGGCCGGATAGCGGACGCGGACGCGATTTTCCTGTCGTCTGCCGGCCTCGGCGTCATCCAAATTTCGGGGTTCGAAGAGAGGTCTTTTGAGCCGATCGATCACGAGATAATGCGTCTGATACCGGCCGCCGTTTAAAACACGAAACGACGCGACATGTTCGCGTAAATTCCGTGCAAATTCAGCGCCCCAAAAGCTTAACCCGCGGTTTCGAACAACGCGAGGATCTGCTTGCCTTCGTGCGACCGCGGATCTATGGTACGCAGATGCTTTTGGCCCTGCATTTCCCAGATCGCCGTAACCGAACCTTCTTTTTCGACGGCTTGATAGGAGACGTCTTCGGCGGTTGCCGGAGCTCCCGAGACGACCGGTTCTGCCGCAGTGGGAGTTTCGCCCTGTTTTTCAGCGATCGTTGTGGTTGGCTTAACACCGGTCTCACCGGCTGATTCGGCCGCTTTTACTGCTTCTTCTGACATTTATTCCAAAAATCTCCTGGATCTATCTTTGTGTACGATTAGTTGCCGTTTTTTTCGGCGATCGTGATCGTGGGTTTTTCGGCCAGTTCAGGCGCGGTGTTCCCACCCTGCTTTTCAGCGATCGTTATTGTCGGTTTAGCTTCGGCGTCGAGTTCTTCGCCATCTTTCGTCGTTTCGTCTGACATTTTTGAGGTAACTCCCACGTTAGTTTCCTAGCGGCGGAGGCCGCCCAGTTTCGTCTTATTCGGCGATCGTGATAGTTAAAACACGTCCGTCGGGATTAGTTATTGAGAATGTTTCCGATGAAGCAGCTTCCTGATAGGCTTCGACGTCTGGTGCAGGTGATTCTTCGTCTGCTGCCACGACATCGTCGATCGTAACGGTCATTGTCTTGTTGCCGTCTCTGAATTTGGCCTCTTTTTTCGCCATTCTATCGCTCCTTCACGAAATACTGACATTGATCGACAAATCGTATCAGAATTCTACACACAAGGCACTTTGTTGTCGAGGTTATTTGTCGCGAACCCGATGCGGCGTCAGCTCATAGAACCAAAAGTCATTGTTCGGCTGATCGATCTTCAATTCGTCCGTTTTTCCGTTCTTATCTATCGTGAAGGTTACAAAACCACGCGGGAAATTGTAGGGCGTTGACGGGCGCCAGCGTATGCGAAAGGTGTCATAATGCCAGTGTTCAAGGTCGGCAACGAAATGCGGTGACGGGCCGAATCGCATGACCAGCTTTCCATCCTCGGCCGAGATCGTAACACCGCCGTAGAGCTTATCTGCGTACGTTCCGGCGTATTTTTCGATCGACAACGTCGGTTGGGTGTTCAAAGTGCGTGCCTCATCGATCTTCTGGTCATTCGCTTCGGCTGCCGCTTTGCCCCGCGCGGCCTGACCTTTGGCTTCGGCATTCCAGTCACGTTTCGGCGCATTGACGAAAACGTCGCGGATCTTGTTCATCATTATCCCGAACTGCGGCGATTCGCTGTTTGTCAGCACCACAAATCCAACATTCTCTTCGGGAATAAGTACTGTATACGAGAGCATACCGTCGAGCCCGCCGCTATGATTGATGATCTTACGGCCGTAATAATCGTAAAGAAACCAGCCCATCCCGTATGCATTGAAATGCCGGGTCGGATTGTTTTTGGCAGCCGCTTCGGAGATGGGAAGCATAATATTCGGCTGCCACATTTCCCACGACCGGGCCTCGCTGAATATTTGCTTGCCGTCGAATTTACCGCGGCCGAGCTGTAGCCTGAGCCATTTCGAAAGGTCATTGACCGATGAATTGAGGCCGGCGGCGGCGGCGGCACCGTCGACATTACCGCGTGGCAGAACGCGAAGCTTTCCGCCGGATTCGTTGTGTGGGAAAGCGGCGTTGTCAGGAAGTTCGCGAATGCTCGTGGCGGTGCGATTCATTCCGAGCGGCGTCAGGATGCGCGCCTTTACAAACTCTGCCCACTTCATGCCGGAGACCTTTTCAAGCACACGTCCCGCGGCGATAAACATTAGATTCTGATAACCAAATCGCGTGCGAAAACTCGAAACTGGTTTCAAATAATGGAGCCGTGAGAGGATCTCGTCCTCGCTATTCGTATTTTCGTACCACAGCAGATCGCCGCTGAACGTATCGAGTCCTACGCGATGCGATACGAGGTCACGGATCGTGATCTCGCTTGTCACCCACGGATCATACATCTGGAAATCCGGGAGATATTTGATAACCTTGTCGTCCCACGCAAGCTTCTTTTCATCCACGAGTATTGCAAGGCACGCCGCGGTAAACGCTTTAGAATTCGAGGCGATCGCAAAGAGCGTGTCAGGGTCGACCTTTTCCGGCTTGCCGACCTCGCGAACGCCGTAGCCTTTCGCGAATACCAGTTTGTCGTCTTTTACTACACCTATCGCCATACCGGCTCCGTTCGGCCAGTCGGCCCCAACGGCGGCTGCGTAGGTATTGATCTCTTGCAGCTTTTCGTCGAGCGTTTGGGAAAGTGCGCTCAGCTGAAAAGCAAGGACAATAACGATAACACTAAGAAGTCTCTTCATATGAGTGTTTTACGGCAAACCTCCCGAAATGTTTTGTTTCACCATACCAAGAATACCGACACAACATAAAATCGACTTTCCAAAGCGCGGAAATTTAGCTATTCTTGCGCCGAATGTCGCCAATTGCCGTAACTCTCCTGCTGCTTTTAGCCGCGATCGTTTTGTTTGCGAGCGAACGCGTTCCCGTAGACATCGTCGGCATACTGCTCGTGATGGCGATGGTGCTGACGGGCATTTTGACCGTGGGCCAGGCGCTCGACGGATTCGGCAACGATGTTGTTATCACGATCGGCGGCCTGTTCATTCTAGTCGGTGGGCTTCGAAAAACAGGATTGATCGATGTCATCGGGCGCCGGCTTTACCGCCTTGCCGGTGACAGCGAGTTCGTTCTGACCGCGCTCGTTATGGCGACAGCTGCGCTGAGCGCGGCCGTGCTGAAAAATACCACGACGACTGCGATGTTTCTGCCCGTCGTGATCGGACTCGCAGCGAAGTCGAAAATACCGCCATCGAAATTGCTGATGCCACTAGCCTTCGGCGCTATCCTCGGCGGCAGTTGTACTCTGATCGGCACGTCGACGAATCTCGCCGTCAGCGGCGCTATCCAGAAATACGGCCAGCCGGCGTTCTCGATGTTCGAGCTTGCGCCCGTCGGAATCTTTACGCTTTGCGCGGGCATCATTTACATGCTGTTCGTCGGCCGCAAAATGCTGCCGAGCCGCGGCATGGATGATTCGCTGACCGAGCGATACGGTATTCGCGAATATATTTCGGAGCTTCTCGTCCTGCCGGATTCGAGCCTCGTCGGGAAAACGCTCGGCGAAGCGAATATTCAAAGCAATCTCGAACTGACGGTTCTGGCCATTGTCCGTGACGGAGCGTCGATGACGGCGTTTAGCCAGTTCGAACGATTGCGGCGACGGGATCTGCTGATCGTCGAAGGACGTATGGAGAACCTGCTCCGCGTAAAGGAAGAGGTCGGACTAGAGATCAACCCTGACTTTATGTTAAACGACGGGGTGCTCGAAGGCGGCGGCGTAGAGCTTTTCGAGGTTATGGTGATGCCTAATTCGAGCCTCGCCGGCCGCACACTGAAGAGCGTCAAATTCAGACAGCGTTTCGATCTTACCGTTCTGGCAATAAACCGCCACGGCGAAAGGTTTGCGTCAAAACTGAGCAACATCGAGCTGAAGCTCGGCGACGTCCTTCTGGTTCAGGGGCCGCGGCGCGGCATTGATCCGCTGGTTGTGGACGGCGAGCTGCTGCTGCTCGAAGATGTATCATCCGGCGGAATGCGGATCGAGCGGCGAAAGTGGGCGATAGCGGCTTTTTTGCTATTTCTCACGTTGTCGCTGTCAAAGCTCGTGATCGGCGTCGAGATACCTCTCGTAATATGCGTATTGTCTGGTGTGCTGCTTCTGCTGGCGACAAAGACGGTCCGGCACAGCGAAATGTATTCGCTGATCGATTTTCGCCTTCTGGTGATGATCGCCTGCATGATCAGCTTCGGCGCAGCCATGGAACAAACAGGCGCGGACGTTTTTCTTGCCGGCCTTATCCAGCAGTACTTCGGGCAATATGGCCCAACGGCCGTGCTTGCCGGATTTTTCCTACTGACGGTTTCGCTGACGCAGCCAATGTCGAATCAGGCCGCGGCGCTTGTCGTCCTTCCGGTCGCGGTAAAGACGGCCATCGGGCTTGGGCTAAATCCGAGAACCTTTATCGTCGCCGTCACTTACGCAGCTTCCTTTTCCTTTATCACCCCGCTCGAGCCCGCGTGCGTACTCGTTTACACACCCGGCCGCTACCGCTTCATGGATTTCGTCAAGATCGGCACAATATTAACCATCATCG
The DNA here is from genome assembly GCA_038254305.1 of Pyrinomonadales bacterium. GTDB lineage: Bacteria > Acidobacteriota > Blastocatellia > Pyrinomonadales > Pyrinomonadaceae > OLB17. The sequence goes on along the minus strand of JBBSGG010000008.1, from coordinate 3,624 downwards.
TCTTCGTCGTTTCGATCGTTCTCGTGCCGGTTTTCTGGCCTTTTTGATACGTGGCGACGATATTTCTGCTTCGCTCGCGACGGTTTAAAACCTCCTACCGACAGTCCCGAAAACACCCGTTTGGCTGTAATATTCGGCGGAAAAATGGTAATATGTTCTATTGGATTCTATGCAGATTTTCACTCCGTCCACCAGTAGCTTCCCAAACACTAAATAAGCAATAAAAGAGCAAGGCGACATGATTTTACGAGGACATAAAATTGGCTAAAGCGAAGACAGAATACGGGGCAGATTCGATCACAGTTTTGGAAGGGCGCGATGCGGTGCGCAAGCGACCGGCCATGTATATCGGTTCGACCGGCGAGATCGGGCTGCACCACCTGGTTTACGAAGTCGTCGATAATTCGGTTGACGAAGCGCTTGCGGGTTACTGCGATACGATCGAGGTTGCCATTCATATGGACAATTCGATCACGGTGATCGATAACGGCCGCGGTATTCCGACCGACATTCACAAGCAGGAAGGACGTTCGGCGGCCGAGGTCGTAATGACCATCCTGCACGCGGGCGGCAAATTCGATTCGAATTCCTACAAGGTGTCGGGCGGCCTACACGGCGTGGGTGTGAGCTGTGTCAACTTTTTGAGCGAATATCTGCGGCTCGAGATCTGGCGCGACGGCAAGACGCATGAGATGGAATTTGCTGCCGGCATTCCGGTTGCTCCGCTAAAGCAAACCGGCACGACGACAAAGCGGGGTACGAAGATCACGTTTCGACCCGATTCGACCATCTTCGAAACGACGGTTTACAGCTTTGAAAAGCTTTCGGAACGATTACGCGAAAAGGCATTTCTCAACAAAGGAATCCGCATCTTCATTAAGGATGAACGCGAAGAGCCGGAAAAGGCGCATGAGTTTTATTATAAAGGAGGTATCGCAGAGTTCGTAAAGCACTTGAACAAAAACAAGAGTCCGCTTCATGATGAACCGCTTTATTTCGAGTTGATCGATGACGATCTTTCGATCGAAGTGTCGATGCAGTACAACGACAGCTACGACGAAAAGATCTTTTCATTCGCCAACAACATCAACACCGTGGATGGCGGCACGCATCTGTCGGGCTTTCGCGGCGCCATAACGCGTACGATCAACAATTACGCCGAAAGTTCGGGGCTTACGAAAAACGCAAAAGTTGTTCTCACAGGCGACGATGTTCGCGAAGGGCTTGTGGCGATAATCAGCGTGAAGATCCCGCAGCCGCAGTTCGAAGGCCAGACCAAGGGTAAGCTCAATTCGCCCGTCAAAGGCCCTGTCGAATCGTTTCTCAACGAACGCTTAGGCGAATTTTTCGAGCAGAATCCTAACGTAGCGAAAAAGATAGTCGGCAAGGCTGTAGATGCCGCGCGTGCACGCGAAGCGGCCCGTAAGGCCCGCGAGATCGTCCGCAAGAGTGCTCTCGGCTCATCGACACTGCCGGGAAAGCTCGCCGATTGTCAGGAAAAAGATCCTGCGTTGTCGGAGATCTACATCGTCGAGGGAGATTCGGCCGGCGGCTCGGCGAAGCAGGGCCGTGACCGAAAGAACCAGGCAGTGCTTCCGCTTAAGGGCAAGATCTTGAACGTCGAAAAGGCGCGTTTCGATAAGATGCTCGGCCACGGCGAGATCAAAGCTTTGATCACCGCACTCGGCACGGGCATTGGAAAAGACGATTTCGATGTCAGCAAGCTGCGCTATCACAAAATATGCCTGATGACCGATGCCGACGTCGACGGCAGTCATATTCGCACGCTGCTCCTGACGTTCTTTTACCGGCAGATGCCGCAGCTGCTCGAAAACGGTTACATCTATATCGCGCAGCCGCCGCTTTACAAAGTGAAACGCGGCAAAAAGGAAGAGTACATCAAGGATGAAAAGGCGATGTTCCGCTATCTGATGCGGATGGGAACGAACGACGTCAAGATACAGATGGGCGACCGCATGCTCGAGGGCCGCGAGCTTTCAAAGGTGCTTGAACAGACGACGGAATATATAAAATATTCCGGCCGCCTTGCCCGCCGTCTCGGAAACGACCTCCGCTTGGTGACCGTCGTGCTTGAGGCATTCGCCGGAAAGGACGGCGTTCTCGCTAAGAACAACATCAAGCTTCGCAAGATATTTGACCAGGAAAACCTGATCGCCGAGATCGAAGGAAAGGTTGCCGCCGCGGGTTACAAGACCGAGCTGATGAGCGACGAGGAACACGGCCTGTCCGAATTCGAGATAACATTTCCGCATGGCCAGAAATACATGGTCGACTGGAATCTCGCCAGCTATGTCGAATTTCAAAAGGCCATCGATCTGACTCGAACGCTCGAAAACGACTTTCCCGCACCCTTCGTCGTCGGCGAAAACGGCGCTAGCGAAACGATCAATTCTCGAGCAGAACTGCTCGAACGCGTTACCGGAATGGCGAAGAAAGATCTTACGATCCAGCGTTATAAAGGACTCGGCGAAATGAACCCCGAGCAGCTTTGGGAAACGACGATGGACCCCGAAAAACGGACGATGCTCCAGGTACTCGTCGAAGACGCCATCGAAACCGACGGCATCTTCACCGTCCTGATGGGCGACAACGTCGAACCGCGTCGTAAGTTCATCGAGGACAACGCTCTCGACGTAAAAAACCTGGATGTTTAGATTTAATACTGTACCCACAAGAAAAAAGGTTCCTAACTCAACTCGGACCCGCTCTACCCGCCGCCGCCCGGGATGCATGTCAGAACCGCGAGCGGTAGCGACCAGGTTCCTTATCTACGTCGCCAGAGGCGATGAAGTACGGGCGCTCTTAGCGTGGCCTAATCGAATAACCGCAGATATTCTTTGACGAAGCTTCAGCTATGAAGAGAAAGCGACAAATACTAAAAACCTTTAATCGTGACTACGACGAACTTGAGGTACTCGAGAAAATTTTTTCATGATAATAAATTTGGTTTTCGAAATAGCGGCTGTGCCGCCCGATAAGCGGAAAGGCTGTGCCTTTTCGTGCGGTCTCCACCTATATCCTCGGAGGCTTCGCCTCCATAAGCTTTCGGAATGACGAGAATTTCGATAGACACTCCTAGCTACTTTTTCACGTCGGTCACGCACGACCGGCTGCCGATCTTCCAAACCGACAAACTTAAGGAGATTGCATGTACTGCTCTCAACGAAGCTCGCAACTCGGGGAAATTCAGCCTCTTTGCCTTACAAGCGACTAGAATCAGGTCCGCATCGAAAAACGCGAGCAGAATACTCCCGTATAATCGGTTTCGCATATTTGCCGAAGTCTCGCATTCCCAACAATGTATTACCCGCGAAGTGGATTGAAAACTTCTCCTTCGTCCTGTCGAGAGGTGCCTTCGATCTCGAGAACCAGATCTGCGCCGTAGGCTTTGGCAGGCGTCTGGTAGCCGGGCGTGAAGTTGCCGTCGAGGATCTTTTGAGCGATGGTCAATGATGCGAGAGTGGTTAGCGTATAGCCTTCCGGTCCCTGCATACGCGATTCGACGCGGTTGCCGTTGAGGTCGGATGCTTCGCCCCAGAGCAGAGTCTTGCCTTTCGCACGTTCATCGTCGCTCGGGCCGCCGGCCGGAATTTTCTTTTGCAG
>JBBSGG010000007.1:0-87391 GCA_038254305.1 Pyrinomonadales bacterium | reverse complement strand
TACCGCGGTATGCATCTCGATGTCGGGCGTCATTTCATGCCGATGTCATTCGTCAAGAAATACATCGATCTGATGTCGCAGTATAAGTTTAACTATTTTCACTGGCACCTGACGGAGGATCAGGGCTGGCGGATCGAGATCAAAAAATATCCCAAGCTGACGGAGATCGGATCGAAGCGGCCCGAATCGGTAAAGGAGCGCAATCTTTCACCCTACATCGGCGACGGCGTGCCGGTCGAAGGTTTTTACACGCAGGACGAGATCCGCGACGTAGTGGCCTACGCCAAAGCAAGATACATCACGGTCATTCCCGAGATCGAATTGCCCGGCCATTCGTCCGCGGCCCTTGCGGCCTATCCTGAGCTCGGCTGCAAGCAGGATTACAAATACAAGGTACAGACCACGTGGGGCATCTTCAAAGAGGTTTATTGCCCGACCGAAAAGACGTTCCAGTTTCTCGAAGATGTGCTGACCGAGACGATCGCTCTGTTTCCCGACTCGCCGTATATTCACATCGGCGGCGACGAAGTGCTGAAAGATTTTTGGAAGGACTCGCACGAGGTAAAAGAGCTGATGACGAAGGAAAACCTCAAAGACGAGCACGAAGTGCAAAGTTACTTCGTTCGCCGAATGGAAAAGTTCATCAACTCAAAAGGCAAAAAGATCATCGGCTGGGACGAGATTCTCGAAGGCGGACTCGCGCCGAATGCGACCGTCATGTCGTGGCGCGGAATGAAAGGCGGGATCGAAGCCGCGAGATCGCATCACGATGTGATAATGACGCCGAGCGATTTCGTGTATCTTGATTACGGACAGGGCGACCCGGCGTACGAGCCGCTGAATATCGGCAGCTACGTGCCGCTTAGCAAGGTTTACAGCTTCGATCCGGTGCCGAAAGAGCTCTCGCCGGACGAAACAAAATATATCATCGGCGGTCAGGGAAATGTCTGGACGGAATATATGGCATCGCCCGAAAAGGTCGAGTACATGGTCTTTCCGCGGATGCTCGCGCTTGCCGAAAAGCTTTGGTCGCCGGCCGACGCAGCCGACTTTGCCGATTTTTCGCGGCGACTCGCTTCGCAGTTTCCACGGCTCGATAAGCAGAATGTCAACTATCGAATCCCGGAACCGGTCGGTCTGAGAAATATGATCCTGGGCCCGGACGAAAAAGCGTCGATCGAACTGAGCACGCCGATCACCGGCGCAAGGGTCCTGTACTCGATCGAGACTGATATACCGGACCAGATGGCAGTTTACCGCGGCCCGATCACCCTCGATGTAAAACCCGGCAAGCGCGTCGACCTCAAAACCGTTGTCGAACTGCCCAGCGGCCGACGCAGTTCGATCTATGCCGCCACCATCATTCGCAGTCCGTTGCTCGAGCCAACGGTGCTTGCGGAAAGGAAGCCTGGCGTGAATTTTACCTTGATAAGGGGCGATGAAACGTCCGAGAGTTCGAAGCAGACCGGCGAGACGAAATCGATCCAGATCAATCAGTTCGCAAAGGTCATCGATCTCAAGCAGCCGTTCTCGGCGACATTCGACGGCTATCTAGATATACCAGCCGACGGTATTTATGAGCTGCAGATCGACTCAACCTGGAACGCTTCGCTTATCTTCGACGGGCAAAGGTTGATTGACGACACCGGCACAAGAGACCGCAAAGTTCGCTCAGCCGTCGTGCCGCTAAAGGCCGGCCTGCATAAAATATCCCTTCGGTACAACCACCGTGGCGGCGATCTTAATTTCCGTCTTCGCTACGGCATCAAAGGGCAAGGCCTTCGCCAAGCCAATGGCGGCGAATTCTATCACTGACGCCGATTGGTCCGCACGCGTCGACTCAATTGCGTTTCGACTCTGGCCAGCGACCAGGAAACGACCCAGGTGGCGCGCATCATCTAAGAATATGAAGAATTCCAGGCTGCCGATTCTGTTTTTCCTATTGCTCACCGTTCCATACTGGCTGTCTACGGCAGTCGGGCAGACGAAAGACCTCACACATTGGGTCAACCCGTTTATCGGAACCGGCGGGCACGGGCACACGTTTCCGGGGGCGACGATGCCGTTCGGAATGGTGCAGCTCTCGCCCGACACGCGGACCGACAACTGGGACGGCTCATCCGGCTATCACTACTCGGACGACATCATCTACGGCTTTTCGCACACACATCTTTCAGGTACAGGCATACCGGATTACTGCGATATTTTGTTCATGCCGTCGATGGTACAGCAAGGCTCGACGAAAAAATTCTCACACGCAGATGAATCGGCTAGCCCTGGATTCTATTCAGTTAAAATGAGTGATGGCATTTCTGTTGAATTAACCTCGAGCTCGAGAGTTGGTCTTCAGCGCTACTCATTTCCAAGGTCGGGTGATGCATATGTTTTTCTTGACCTCGCTTGGCGAGATAAAAAGCTCGATGCGAAAGCAGACCTTGTCGGCGACAGAAGGGTGGAAGGATTTCGACGCTCATCCTCGTGGGCGAAAGATCAAACGGTTTACTTTGTCGCTGAATTCTCCCAACCCGTCAATGGTTCTATGGGAAGTTCGACTAGTCACGGTGGCTATTACGGCGGTACCTATCACTTCGATTTGAAGAAGGGAGCAAAGCTGCTGGTCAAAGTTGCTATTTCCTCGGTCTCTATCGAAGGTGCCCGTAAAAACCTCGCCGCCGAGCTTCCCGGCTGGGATTTTGATAAGGTCCGGGCTGATGCAAAAGCCGCCTGGAACAAAGAGCTGTCGAAGATCGCGGTCTCGGGCGGTACGGACGCACAGACGACAACCTTTTACACCGCGCTGTATCACACGATGATCCAGCCGAATATTTTTAATGATGTTGACGGCCAGTACAAAGGCCTCGACGGGAAAATTCATCAGCTGCCAGGATATGCGGCTTCGCCGACGAGCAAAATAGCTCCTAGCGGCTCCGTCGCAGGTTCGGATGGGCGGCAAAGCCGCAAAAATAATTCTATGGCACCAAGGAAAAGCACAGCTTTTCCGCACATCGATGGGCAAAGCCCAAAGAATCCGCGATCGGCGATCGGCGATCCGCAATCGGAGCAATATACCGTTTTCTCGCTCTGGGACACGTTCCGTGCCGCGCATCCGCTGTATACGATCATAGAGCAAAAGCGGACGGTCGATTTTATCAACACGTTTATCCGCCAGTACGAACAGGGCGGGCGGCTGCCGGTTTGGGAATTGGCGGGCAACGAGACCGACACGATGATCGGCTACCACGCCGTGTCGGTCATCGCCGACGCGATGGCAAAAGGCATTAAGGGCTTTGACTACGAAAAAGCCTACGCCGCCGCCAAACACTCCGCCGAACTCGACCACTTCGGCCTAGCCGCCTACAAAAAACGCGGCTACATCTCAATGGAGGACGAAAACGAATCGGTCTCAAAGACGCTTGAGTATGCGTATGACGATTGGTGCATCGCTCAGATGATAAGCGTCCTTTATACTCAACGGGCCGAAAAATATAACTACACCGCTGAGCAGGCAAATAAGGATCCCGTCTTACAACGATATGAGAAAGAGGGCGACTATTACTCCGCACGGGCGGGAAACTACCAGAACCTTTTTGACCCCGAAACCGGCTTCATGCGGCCAAAGAAGAATGGAGGCTTTGTCACTCCATTTGCACCGAACGAGGTGACTTTTAACTTTACCGAGGGCAATAGTTGGGTCTATTCGTTCTTTGTTCCCCACGATTTGCTTCATTTGATTCGCCATTACGGAGGAAAGGAAAAATTTGCCGCAAAACTCGACGAACTCTTTACGACCAAAGACAAACTGGCCGGCCGCGAGCAGCCCGACATTACGGGCCTGATCGGGCAATACGCTCACGGAAACGAGCCTTCGCATCACATCGCGTATCTGTATGATTACGCCGGCCAGCCGTGGAAAACGCAAAAACTGGTTCGTCAGATCATGGACGAATTCTACAAACCCGAACCCGACGGCCTCATCGGCAACGAAGACTGCGGCCAAATGTCCGCGTGGTACGTGCTTAGTGCGAGCGGATTCTATCCCGTGACGCCCGGCGGCGGCATTTATGTTTTTGGAACACCTCTTTTTCCTGAAGTGAAATATCACCTTGAGAATAGAAAGATATTTACGATTCGAGCAAATAACGTCTCTACGACTAACAAATACATACGCTCCGTCAAACTCAATGGAGCCGTTCTTGATGCCCCGATACTTCCGCACGAAGACATCATGAAAGGCGGGGTGCTCGAATTCGACATGACCGATAAGCCAGAAATCAAAGCTTTTACGAGTACAAGCGGTCCGGTTTCGACTCTTCCTGGGAACGCCGTCCCAGTTCCGTTGATAAGTGGTGGCGGCCAGGTATTCGATGAAAGGATAACCGTTTCACTATCAACACTTAATGCGGACTCAAAAATCCATTTCACTACCGATGGCTCAACACCTACCATAAAGTCTCCGACTTACGGAGGGCCCATTACGATCAGCTCAACGACGACCGTTAAGGCGATCACAGAAGATTTTTTGAGTCGAAGTAGTCTTGTCGCCGAAGGGAGTTTTCTCAAAAAACCCAACAACTGGACGGTCAAGATCGATTCAAAATACAACCGCCAATACACCGGCGGCGGCGACGAAGGGTTGATAGACGGCATTCGCGGGACGACAAGCTTTGCGAGCGGCGAGTGGCAGGGTTATCAGGGGCAGGACTTCGTGGCGACGGTCGATCTACAAAAAGAGACCGAGATCAAAAAGGTCAGCGGCGGCTTCCTGCAGAACGCCGGTTCGTGGATCTGGATGCCGACGCACATCGAGTTTGAAACGTCCGTTGACGGCATTAACTTCACAAAGGTCGCCGATATCAAAACCGACATCGCCGCGACCGATATGGAAAGCAAGGTCCGCGATTACACCAAGTCGATCGCTCCCGTCAAGGCAAGATACGTTCGCGTCCACGCCTACAACCTCGGCAAGATCCCGTCGTGGCATCCGGGTGCGGGCGATGATGCCTTCATTTTCGTAGACGAGATTATTATTCGATAACGATCTATTCTTCGATCTTTCCCATTTTCGCGATACCCTTCGCGGCCTGAGAAAATTCCGACGGTATGAGTACGATCGTCGTCGTATTGTTGTCGATGCCGATTTCGGACAACATCTGCATTCTGCGAAGCTCGAGTGCGATTGGGCTCGCTTCCATCTGTTTTGCGCCTTGCGTTAATTTTATCGAAGCTTCTAGTTCGGCTTCGGCCTTAACGATTCGGGCGCGTTTTTCGCGGATCGCCTCAGCTTCGCGGGCCATCGCACGCTGCATTGATTCCGGTATCTCGACGTCCTTCATCTCGACCATTTCTATCTTGATTCCCCACGGCTCTGTGGTGGCGTCCACAATGGACTGCAGAGTTTGATTGATCTCCTCGCGTCCTTTCAACACCTCGTCGAGCGAATGCTGCCCGATAATATTTCTCAGAGCCGTCACCGAAAATTGATAAACCGCTTGCTGATAGTCCACGACCTCTAGAATCGCTTTCGAGGCCTCGACGATGCGGAACCACAACACTGCATTCACTTTGATGGTTACGCTGTCTTTCGTGATGGTTTCCTGCTGTTCGAGATTGACCGTCGCCGTGCGGGTGTCTATCTTTTGCTGGCGGTCGATGAGCGGAACGAGATAGTAAAGGCCCGGGCCTTTGATCCCGGTAAAACGCCCGAGCCGAAAAACGACCGCCCGCTGGTATTCCTGGGCTATGCGAATTCCCGAAAGAGCGAACGCAACTATCACTAAGACCGCGATGATATATGGCATTCGAATACTCTACACCGAACCGGAGCGGTGTCAATGCGGTCGCCGCGAAGCATCCCGCACTGCGCACGTGTTCCGGAAAAGCCGGCGACAACATGGAACAAAGAAAAATTGACCATCCAACGGCGCGATGCGTCTAATAAAGCGTCGGACAATGTTTCTTACGAGGTATTTTTGATGGACAGAAGGTATTTTCTAAAAACGGGCGGTATCGGGGTTGCGAGCTTTGGTCTAATGGCCGCCGCGCCGGAATTTCTGCATCAGTTCGCGAATGCGGCTGTAAATAACGCGGCGGGCAAGAAAAAGGTGCTCGTCACCATCTTTCAGCGAGGTGCTGTCGACGGTCTGAATATGATCGTCCCGCACGGCGAAAGCGAATACTACAATTTGCGGCCGAATATCGCGGTGCCGCCGCCGAAAAACACAAACGGAGCGGTCGACCTTGACGGATTTTTCGGCCTTCACCCTTCGCTCAAACCGCTCGAATCTTTCTGGCAGTCCAAGCAGCTCGCGGTAATCCATTCCGCCGGCTCGCCCGACAATACCCGGTCGCACTTCGACGCTCAGGATTATATGGAATCGGGAACGCCGGGCGTGAAATCGACGCGTGACGGGTGGCTCAACCGCGTTCTGCAGACCACCGCGAACAAGGCCGAGTCGCCCTTTCGTGCCGTTTCGATGACGCAGCAATTACCGCGTTCGCTGTACGGTCGCGCGCCGTCGGTCGCGATGACGAATCTGGCCGACTTTGCTATCAAGGCGGGCGTCTACAGCCAGGATTTCAAAGGCGGATTCGAGGGCGTTTACGAACAGAATTCCAAGGATTCGCTAGGTGCGATGGGCAAGGAGACATTCGAAGCGGTCAATTTTCTGAAAACATCGGATCCGTCGCAGTTCAAGCCGGAGAACGGAGCCGTTTATCCGAATACGCAGGTGGGCCGTTCGTTGATGCAGGTCGCCCAGATGATAAAGGCCGGTGTCGGGCTCGAGGTCGCATTCGTCGATACGAGTCAGATATGGGACACGCACGTCAACGAAGGCGGCGGCCAGGGACAGCTTGCAAACCTTTTCCGGGACTTTGGACTCGCGATCGCGGCCTTTGCCATTGACCTCGGCAAACGGATGGATGACGTCGTCGTATTGACGATGTCGGAATTTGGCCGAACGGCACGCGAGAACGGTTCACGCGGAACCGATCACGGACACGGCAACGCGATGATGGTGCTCGGCAATTCCGTCAAAGGCGGAAGGGTCTACGGCGATTGGAAGGGTCTCAAACCCGACCAGCTTAACGAGGGCCGCGACGTCGCGGTCACGACCGATTTCCGCACGGTTTTTTCGGAAGTAGCGGCGCGACACATGGGCACGCGCGACCTCGCGAAACTGTTTCCTAATTTTTCGGCAGATGCGGCGAGCTTTCGCGGATTTCTCGGGTAAACGCAGAGACCCACTCGTCAACGCGGGCGATAACGCACTTCACGGTAAACCACCCGCTACCGCAGTTGGTTCTGACCTGATATTCTCGCTTCGTGTTCAAAACCCGCAGTCTAAAACTCGAACGGATCGATACTGGCGATTACACGCCGGCCGAGTACGCGCGTTTTCTGAAGGAGATCGCGTTTATCAATCGCCATTTGGGCGACCGCCGCGCTCTCAAAAAGACCTTGTTGTCTGACGTCGCGGCTGCCGGCCTCGACAGGTTTACCGTTCTCGATGTTGGCGCGGGTTCGGGTTATCTGTTGAAGACCATCTCGAAACATGCGGCGAGATCGGGAAGCAAGGTGTTTTCGGTCGGCCTCGACCTCAACGAAATTTCCGCTAGAACGATAGCGGCCGATTCAGCAGACTGCGACGACATCAGTACCGTCCGCGGCGACGCTCTTCGATTACCGTTTCGCGACGACGCGTTCGATTACGCGATGTGCTCGCTGTTCACGCACCACCTGAACGACCAACAGATCATCGCCGCGCTACGCGAGATGAGCCGCGTCTCTCGCCGTGGCATCTACGTGATCGACCTTCATCGGCATCCTGCGGCGTACGTTCTTTATAAAGTGTTCTGTTTCGTCTTCCGCATCTCGCCGCTGGTTCGCGAAGACGGGCTGCTGTCAGTATTGAGAGCGTTCACGCCGGAGGAATTCAGAAGTTTCTCTGATACAGCGGGATTTGGGTCGGGGAAAGTCGAGAGAGTAGCTCCATTCAGGATCACACTCACCGCATCAAAACGCAGGAAGCCGACTAAACATCGGAGTTGGTTTGGGGGCGAAACTGATTGGACGTAAGTTAACTTAGATGCAATTCGCCTAACGATTTATTTCGACATCATTGCTGCAAGCCAGTTCGCCGCAATATATCCTGAAAGCGCGGGTCGTCGTGCAGGTTATTCCATATCGGCTCTACTTTCAGCAGAGCCATTCTAACATCTCGTTTCTCGAGTCCGCGCTCCAACCACCTAAACGCTGCGTCGCTCTCGCCCAAAAACACAGGTATCGTCGCTTAGACGCAGCGGGAAAATTGTTCGACGGCATCCTAATCCATCTTTCGCAATCTCAACCGCAGAGCTTGCAGCTTGATGAAGCCTTCCGCGTCGTGCTGGTCGTAGGCGCCGGCGTCGTCTTCGAAGGTAACTACGCGTTCGCGGTATAGCGAGTTGGGTGATTTGCGGCCGGTGACGATGACGTTGCCTTTATATAGTTTTATCCGTACGTCGCCGGAGACGGTTTCCTGCGTCTGGTCGATCATCGAGCGAAGTATCTCGAATTCCGGCGCATACCAAAATCCGTAATAGACCGATTCGGAAAACTTGGTGCCGAGGCCGTCGCGAAGCCGCATCACCTCGCGGTCCATCGTTATCGATTCGAGCGCTCGGTGGGCGGCCATCAAGACGGTTACGCCGGGCGTTTCGTACACGCCGCGCGACTTCATACCGACGAAGCGATTCTCGACCAGGTCGACGCGGCCGATGCCGTGCTCGCCGCCCAGATGATTAAGTTTCGTCAGCAAGTCGACCGCTCCGTATCGCTCGTCGTCGATCGCGACCGGCTCGCCCTTTTCGAAAGAAAGAGTTATCTCTTTGGCTTGGTCCTTTGCATTTTCGGGCGACTTTGAAAGGAGAAAGATATTTTCGGGCGGTGCTGTCCACGGATCTTCGAGAATGCCGCCTTCGTAGCTGATGTGCATCAGGTTGCGGTCAGTCGAATACGGTTTTTCCGCCGTCGCGGTCACAGGAATTCCGTGGCGGCTGCAGTACGCGATTAGGTCTGCGCGGCCCTTGAATTCCCATTCGCGCCACGGAGCGATCACTTTTATGTCAGGCTGCAGGGCGTAGTATGTCAGTTCGAAACGAACCTGGTCGTTTCCCTTTCCCGTGGCTCCGTGTGCTACGGCATCGGCGTTCTCATGGCGGGCGATCTCGATCTGCTTCTTGGCTATCACGGGTCGGGCAAGTGACGTTCCGAGCAGGTAGACGCCTTCGTACAAAGCGTTCGCTTTGACCGCCATCCAAACGAAATCCTTGACGAATTCTTCCCGCAGATCCTCGACGTAGAGCCGCGAAGCACCGGTCGCGATCGCTTTTTCATAAAGGCCGGACAGCTCATCGCCCTGGCCGACGTCCGCGCAATAGCAGACGACCTCGCAGCCGTAGGTTTCCTTCAGCCAGAGCAGCATAGCCGACGTGTCAAGCCCGCCCGAGTATGCCAGAACGATCTTATTTATCTTTTTAGACATTCATTTTACGTTGCCAAAATGCTTTTATAACAGCAAACCGTTAAAGTAAGTTAAGTTACAGCGATTGTTTGAGGATGGCAATATGGCAATGCTCTCAGAGCTTTTGAAGTTCGACGTGGTCGACGCCAAAGGGCGGTCGGCGCGCGTGTCGGACTTCGCGCTTGAGATTCTAGGGGATGATTATCCGCCGGTCACCGCTCTCTATTTTTCGGAGGGAAAAGAACAACGGCGTATCGATTGGAAGGACGTGACCGAGATCGACAAGGCCGCGCGGCAGTTCAAAGTAAAGGATCTGAAAGACGGGGCGGCCGATTCCCACGACGAGCGTGCCGGCGAAGTATTGCTTAAACGCGATATCCTCGATGCTTTGATCATCGACCTGCTCCAGCGCGGTACCACGCGCTCGGCCGATCTTCTTCTGTCCACAGCGGACGGCGAAATGCGGCTTCGTGCGGCGGACGCGGGCCTCTCGGCGATGCTCCGGCGGATAACGCGCGGCCTTTTCAAAGGCGCGCGAAAACGCAATATGTTCGACTGGAAATATGTCGAATTTCTCCGCGGCGATCCCCGAGCCGTGGAAAGCGGCGCCGGTTACAATATGCGTATCGGCCGCCTGCCCGCAGGCGAGATCGCACAGATCGCCGACTATCTCCCTTATCTGCACGCCGCCGAATTGCTTACGCTGATTAATGACGATAAAGCGGCGCTCGTTTTGCAAGCGATGTCTATCGAAAGGCAGCTGCAGGTGATCGAAGAGTTTGATGAGGAACAGGCTATTAATCTTCTTACGCTGATGTCCCCCGACCGATCTACCGATCTGATCGGACGCCTGCATCCGGAAACTATGAAGCGGTATTTGAGCCGGGTGCCGAAAAAGCAGAGAGAGCGGATAATTGATCTGCTACGTTACCCCGAAGATTCCGTCGGCGGCGTTATGATCAATAATTTCCTGACACTAGGCGAACGCACAACAGTCAGGTCCGCTCAGGAACAGGTCCGCAGCCACTCAAAGGAACGCGATTTTATCTCCGTCGTGTTCATAACGGAAAGCAAGGATAAAAAGGTCTTGACGGGTGCTGTAACTATCCGGCATCTTCTGGATGCCGACGACGAGGACAAGCTGAAAGATGTGATGGATCCGTATCTGGTCACGTTGAATCCGTTTGACCCTGCAATAGACGCGGCGTACAGGGTGATCGCCGGGCAGATCGCCGCAATGGCCGTTACCGACCCTGAGGGAGAATTGATCGGCGCAATGACGATCGATTCAGCGATTTCCCAGATCGTTTCGCCTGGAAGCGGTCTCAGTTCGATCAAGGTCTTTTCATGAAAAACAGGAAAGAAGGGGTTGAAGGGCTCGAACCGATCGCCGATATCGACGCGGCCGGCGGTCTCGACATTCCGAAACATGTGCCTGCGCCCGCGGGCCTGAGAATAAATTACCGGGGCCACACTATAAAGCTGCGGGGACTGCGGCTGCCGCCAAAAGGTATCTGGAAATGGCTGCTCGTGCTTGGTCCCGGTCTGATCGCGACTTCGGCCGGAAATGACGCCGGCGGCATCGCAACATACAGTTCAGCGGGCGCGAAATTCGGCTACGACATGATCTGGGTGATGGTCGTGCTAACGCTGTCGTTCGCCGTCGTGCAGGAGATGTGTACGCGTTTGGGCGCGGCAACCGGCCGCGGACTGCTCGATCTGATACGCGAAAAATTCGGGATCGGCTGGACATTGTTCTCGGTCGGAATAATCGTGATCGCGAATGGCGGCGTAACTATCAGCGAATTCGTCGGTGTCGGCGCCGCATCCGAACTACTTGGTGTCAGCCGCTATATATCGGTGCCGATCGCCGCCGTCGGGCTTTGGTATCTGGTGATCTTTGGATCGTACGCCAAGGTCGAAAAGGTCTTTCTTTTAATGACACTGGTGTTCTTCGCATATCCCATAGCCGCGATCCTCGGCCACCCAAACTGGCACGACGTACTGAAAGGCGCGACGATCCCGAAGATTAGGTTTGAATCCGAATATGTTTTTCTGCTCGTCGGCGTGCTCGGCACGACCATTACACCGTACATCCAGATATTTCAGCAAAGCTCGACTGTCGAACGCGGCGCCGCGCGAAAGCATTACGGCCAAGAGCGCATCGACGCATATTTCGGCTCCATCTTTTCCAATCTGATGTCGGTCTCGATGATCGTCGCGACAGCCGCGACGCTGTATATCGCCGGCCAGCATGACATCGAAAGTGCCGCTGATGCCGCCAAGGCGCTCGAGCCCGTTGCCGGAAGCGCCGCCGGAGCGTTGTTTGCAGTCGGTCTGCTGGGCGCATCATTGCTTGCGGGCGGCGTGCTGCCGCTCGCTACCTCATACGCGATCAGCGAAGCTTTCGGCATTCCGAAAGGCGTTAATCTCGATTACCGTAGGGGCAAGACATTCTTCGGTCTGTTCACGGCCTTCATTGTTCTCGGCGCCGTGGTCGCGCTGATCCCCAACATCCCGATCTTTCCGCTTCTCGTAGGAATTCAGGTTCTAAACGGCGTCTTGCTGCCAATTGTGCTCGTTTTCATATTGCTCCTCGTCAACAACGAGATGCTTGTCGGTGATCTGAAAAATACGCGCACCTATAATATCCTCGGCTGGGGAACGTTTGCGATAATTACATTTGCCGTCGCCGTAATGATCATCGGGCAGATACTCGACAAACTCGGTATCGATCTCTTCGCAAAGTAAGGAACGATGAGTGAAAAAGGAAATCTTTGGGGCGGACGTTTTACCGGTAAAACTGATGAGACGTTCGCTGAATTTAACCGCTCGTTCGGCGTCGATCAGCGGCTTTTCGCCGCGGACGTCCGTGCAAGCGCCGCTCATGCAAATGCGCTCGCCGCTGCCGGAATTTTAAGCTCCGACGAAACGTCGGCGATTGCGAGAGCTCTTGACGAGCTTAATGCTGAAGCCGCGGGCGACGCATCGTTCTTTAGCGATTCGGCAGCCGAAGATGTTCATTCGTTTATTGAAAGCAAGCTCGTCGAGCGCATAGGGGAAACCGGAAAAAAGCTTCATGCCGGCCGCAGCAGAAATGATCAAGTCGCCACCGCGTTCAGATTATGGCTTCGTGATGAAGCAGACGCTCTCGACACCGATCTCGTAAATTTACAGCGTGCGTTGGTCGAATCGGGCGAAAGGTATTTTGAAGTGATCATGCCCGGCTACACGCATTTGCAGCGGGCACAGCCGGTGCTCTGGGCTCATTGGTGTCTGGCGTATTTCGAAATGCTGAGGCGCGACCGCCAGCGCCTGGCGCAGCTTAGGACGCGCGTCGATGTGCTGCCCCTCGGCGCGGGCGCACTAGCGGGCACAGGGTTTCTGCTCGACCGCGAGGCAGTGGCCGCGGAGCTTGGATTTTCAGGCATTGCGCGAAACAGCCTTGACGCAGTATCCGACCGCGACTTCGCCATAGAATTTGTGGGAGCGTGCTCGCTCGCGATGGTTCACCTTTCGCGTCTGGCAGAGGATCTAATTATTTATTGTTCGGCTGAGTTCGGATTTGTAGAACTAAGCGATGCCGTTTCGACCGGTTCGAGCCTGATGCCGCAAAAGAAAAACCCGGATTCGCTCGAGTTGATCCGTGGAAAAGCGGGGCGCGTCTTTGGGAATAATATGGCGCTGCTCGCGACGATCAAGGGCCTGCCGCTCGCTTACAATAAGGACATGCAGGAAGACAAACAAGCCGTGTTCGACTCACTCGACACGCTTCGATCCTGCCTTCGCGTCGCGGCGATCGTAATGAGTAATACTTCGGTGAATTCGGAACGAACGAGGGCGGCGGCTGTTAAAGGATTTTTGAATGCGACCGAGCTTGCGGATTATCTCGTACGCAAGGGCGTTCCTTTCCGGATGGCGCACGAGGCGGCCGGAAAGACGGTTGTCTACGCCATTTCAAAAGGTAAAGAGCTAAATGACCTATCGGTCGCCGAATTTAGACAGTTTTCCGCCGCCGCCCAAGAAGATCTGATCGAGCAACTCAGTCTGGAACGAACGGTTGGCAGCAAATCCGCGATCGGCGGCACGTCGCCGGACCGTGTTCGCGACGAACTCTCGCGGGCAAGGACATTTCTCGCCGAGGTGCGGGCCGATGGATAAGACGGAGTTGATCAAAAAGACCGCGGAAAATGAGCTGCTGCAATTTCTCGGGGTAAAGATCGAACTGGCGTCGGCAGAACGCGTCATCCTTTCGATGGAAGTCACGCCGAAGGTGCATCAATATGTCGGCATCATGAACGGCGGTGTCTCGCTTTATCTGTGCGAAACCGCGGCTTCGATCGGGGCCGTTTCCGCCAATGATCTCAGTAAAATAACGCCTGTAGGCATCGAGATCAACGCAAACCATCTTCGCTCAGTCAGCAAAGGTGTGATCAAGATCGAAGCGACGCCACTTTATTCCGGACGGACGATGAGCGTATGGAATATCGAGATCCGCGATTCGCGCGAAAAGCTTGTTTGTACGTCACGCTGCTCGGTGCTTCTTCAGCGTCGGCCCGCGTTTCCCACACCGAATGCATAAGTTCGTACGAAATCTGATAACGGAGTGGCGGAGGCTCGACCTTCCACTGGAGGGAACTGCCGTTGTCGCCGTTTCCGGCGGCGCCGATTCGTGCGCTCTGCTTGCCGGAATGAAGGATCTAAAGGTGCGAAAAAAACATTCGCTCCGACTCGTCTGCGCGCATTTCGATCACGGTATTCGCGGACAGCAGAGTGTTCGCGATGCCGAATTTGTACGGGATTTGGCCGAGCAGTTGGAGGTCGAATTCGTTTACACGGCCGGCAATGTTACGACACGCGGCAATCTGGAACAAAACGCCCGAAACGCTCGTTACGCATTCCTGGAAAAAGTCGTGAAGAAATCGAAAGCCGTTATGCTGCTCACCGGACACACGATGAACGACCAGGCCGAGACTTTTTTGATCAACCTTATTCGCGGCAGCGGTCCTGACGGTCTTGCGGCAATGCCGGCGATTCGGCCGATGAAAGAAGGTTCTTGGTCACCGCTGCTCGTGCGCCCAATGGTTCGGTGGACGAAACGCGCCGATACCGAGGAGTTTTGTCGCGATTCGGGAATAGGGTTTCGATTGGATGCGATGAATCAGGATACAACGTTCACACGTGTACGTGTGCGGAAAACTCTTCTGCCGTTGCTTGCCGGATTCAATCCAAAAATCGTCGAGAACCTTGCGTCGACGGCCGCCTTGATGGCGGCACCAGGTGCCCGCCATGTGGCGCTGATAGACAATTTGCCGCAAAACCTGTCGATCAGTGAGCTCAAACGTCTCCAAGGTTCCGATATGTATGAAATTCTGCGACAGTGGCTAAAAATGCGCCGGGGCAACCTTCGAAGTATCGGTTTGAGGCATATTCAGGCGATAGAAACTTTAATCCGCAGCACAAAAAGCGGAAAAACGATCGAATTGCCGGGTCAACAAAATGTTTCACGCGTCGGCGGAATGCTCGTATTCACCGAGATTGAGGTTGAAAAATGACCTTATCGCATCTACAATCAAAGGTTGACGTCGGGGACTGTCCGGTCGAGCATTTGGAACAACGTGCGCGTTGAAACTTTCATCATACGGAGTTGGCGGCGAATCCGTAGGTGACAGTTGAGTTTGGAGGCTTAAATTGAGTTCTAAAGTAAAACAGATCTTCTTGTGGTTGATGATCATTTCGTCGGCGCTTGCGTTCGTCTGGTTCTTGCAAAACAAACAGACGAAAGTGCCGCAGGAACTGTCGTTTGATCAGGCCCTTACGCAGATCAGAAATAAAGAGACCAAGGATTTAACCGTCAAGGCCGATTCTCTTGAATTGACCAGCAAAGCCGGTGAAAAATCTTCGACCAAGCTCGACACAAGCGACTCGACACGCGATCAGATCTTCGCCGCGGCAAACGAAACCGATACCAAGATCAATCTCGAACCCGCTTCCAGCGGACTTGGCTGGCTGGTTTTGATCAACGCTCTGCCTTTTTTACTGCTGATCGGATTTCTCGCGTTCACGCTTCGCCAGATGCAGGCCGGCGGCAATAAAGCTCTCAGCTTCGGCAAATCCAAGGCTAAGCTTTTGAACAATCAGCAGAAACGTGTAACGTTCAAAGACGTCGCCGGCGTTGACGAAGCTAAAGAAGAATTGCAGGAAATAATCGAATTCTTAAAGGATCCCCAGAAGTTTCAAAAGCTCGGCGGAAAGATTCCCAAGGGCGTGCTCATGGTGGGCCCTCCGGGAACGGGTAAAACCCTTCTTGCTAAAGCGATCGCCGGTGAAGCGAACGTTCCGTTCTTTTCGATCTCGGGCTCAGACTTCGTCGAAATGTTCGTCGGTGTCGGCGCCAGCCGCGTTCGCGATCTGTTCGAACAAGGTAAGAAAAACGCACCGTGCATAATTTTCATCGACGAGATCGACGCTGTCGGTCGTCACCGCGGTGCCGGCCTCGGCGGCGGACATGACGAGCGCGAGCAGACGCTTAATCAGCTCCTTGTCGAAATGGACGGTTTCGAATCGAACGACGGCGTTATTCTGGTCGCATCGACAAACCGCCCGGATGTTCTCGACCCCGCGCTTCTCAGGCCGGGCCGTTTTGACCGCCGTGTGGTGGTCGGCCGTCCGGATGTGAAGGGACGCGAAGGAATTCTTAAGGTTCACACGCGAAAAATTCCCCTCGACGAAAACGTCGAAGTAAACGTCATTGCCCGCGGCACTCCCGGTTTCACCGGTGCGGATCTGGCGAATATCGTTAACGAAGCCGCATTGAACGCCGCTCGTTTCAACAAAAAAGTGGTTGCGATGTCGGATTTCGAGATCGCTAAAGATAAGGTGATGATGGGCGCCGAGCGCAAGAGCATGGTGCTGACCGATGCCGAAAAACGCTTGACCGCTTATCACGAAGCCGGTCATACGCTGGTCGGGCTGAAAATGCCGTCGGCCGACCCGGTACATAAGGTCTCGATCATTCCGCGCGGCATGGCTCTCGGTGTAACGCAGCAGCTGCCCGAAGCTGATCGACACAGCTACACAAAGGAATACTTGACGAGCCAGATAGCCATTTTGATGGGCGGGCGTATTGCCGAAGAGATATATCTTGGCGAAGAATTCGTCACTACGGGCGCTTCAAACGACATCGAACGAGCAACCGAACTTGCTCGTGCAATGGTTTGCGAATACGGTATGTCGGAGCTCGGCCCGCTGACCTTCGGCAAAAAGGAAGAGCAGATCTTTCTCGGCCGCGAGATATCGCAGCATCGCGATTATTCGGAAGATACGGCGATAAAGATCGATAAAGAGGTCAAAAAGATCATCGCGGAGCAGTACGACAAGGCTCGTGCCGTGATCACCGAGAACAGCGAAGCGATGGTCCGGATTGCCGAGGCGCTGCTTGAGCTTGAAACGCTTGACAGCGTGCAGATAAGGCGCGTGGCTGCAGGTCTGCCGCTCGACGGCGATGACGCTCCCTCGGCAACGACGGATGACGGCGGTACACCTGAGTCCGAAGAGAAAGCGACACGTCGATTCAAAAAGCCGATCCTGCCGCCGATAACGCCTAACAATCCCGCAACGGCGTAAGCATTTTCTGAGAACCGGAAGCGGCAGCGACCGGACTTGGATATTCAAAAGGGCAGAAGTAGAGCAATGCTTTACTTTTGCCTTTTTTCATTGAGTTTATGAAATTTTGGCAAACATCGCGCCGGCGTATGGCACTGGATCGAACGCTTGTGATGGGAATACTCAATGTTACGCCCGACAGCTTTTCCGACGGCGGACGTTATACGGAGATTTCATCAGCAGTGTCCCGGGCCGCCGAAATGATTGCCGACGGAGTGGACATTATCGATATCGGCGGCGAATCGACGCGTCCGGGCAGCCGACGTGTTTCTGCTGAGATCGAGATCGAACGAGTTGTGCCGGTGATCGAGGCGATTTGCGCTCGGTTCGATGTGCCGATCTCTGTCGATACATCGAAGTCCGAAGTAGCTGCCGTGGCCATTGCAGCCGGTGCGGAGATCGTCAACGACATCTCAGGCCTAAGGTTTGACGAGCGGATCGCCGAGGTTGCTGCGAAACACAAGACCGGCTTCGTGCTAATGCATTCGCGCGGCGATTTTCAGACGATCCACACACAGCCGCCTTCCGGAGATATTTTCGCCGAGGTGGTAGCCGATTTTCATCGATCGTCCGCACTTGCCGAAAGCCGGGGGATGCATTCCGACCAGCTTGTGCTCGATGTCGGCGTCGGCTTTGGAAAGACGCTTGAGCATAACCTGGAGCTGATCGCGGCACTTCGGCGGATAACCGCCACGTTTCCATTGTTTCCGATACTGGTTGGGGCTTCCCGGAAATCTTTTATCGGTAAGGTACTGGGCGATATTCCCGCATCCGAAAGGCTTCACGGCTCTCTGGCTGCTGCAGCTATAGCCGCCTGGAACGGCGCAAAGATCGTGCGCGTTCACGACGTTAAAGAAACGGCTGACGTTCTGAAAATAGTGAATGCGCTGGCCGATAGCATCTGATCTCAATTCCACAGCAATCCATTGCATGCGTTGAGTCTTTAAGCGAGAATTGAGGGTTAGCGAATCAAAATGAAATATCTCAAAGCCATTTCAATAGTTGGGGTCTTCTTGCTCGTGTCCGGATTCACCGACTGTTACAAACCGGTGACGAACTCCGGCCTGCCGAAGCACATTAAGACGATTGCCGTTCCGGCCTTTCAGTTCGAGGCGAAAGGGCTACGCTATCGCGTAGAAACTCGTTTTACCGAGGCAGTAACAAGAGAGATCATCCGCCGCGGAAATGGCCTCAAGGTGCAAGGTTCGCCAAAGGGAGCCGACGCCGTCGTGGAAGGCACCATTCGGGATTTTTCCTTTAGCGGCGTGCTGCTCGATACGCAGGGCCGGGCACGCGTTTACGAGGTGACAATCGTTTGCGCGGTCACGATACGCGATCTTAAAGACGACAAAATACTCTACGATAATCAGAATTTCGTGTTTCGAGATTCGTTTGAGTTTTCCGAAGATCCGCGTTCGTTCTTTAACGAAGAAGACCCCGCGGTCGAACGCATGGCCCGCGCTTTTTCGGAATCTGTCGTTTCCACCATCATCAACGGCATGGGTGTAAAGGACGACAAATGACCGTCACCTGAAATGCCGCAGTTAACCGTCGAACAGCTAAGAGAGGAATTACGCCAGTATCGCATCGCACCGGTCTATGTGCTCTACGGTCCTGAGACATATCTGCGCGACATTGCGGCGCGGACGATCGTTGACCGCAGCTTCTCGGAAACCGATTTTCGCGATTTTAACGACACAGAGTTCAGCATTGCGGAATCCGACACAATCCAAAGTGCTCTCGCTGCGGCCGAACAGCTTCCGATGTTGTCCGCGAAGCGCGTCGTTTGCATCACCGACGTGCGCGTAGCATCGTCCGCCGCTAAAGACACGATAAAAGAAGAGCATGAAATGGCGCTCGTAAAATATCTTCAGCGTCCGGCCGAGACCACGGTACTTATTTTCATCGCGGGCGAGCTGAACGGAAGCCGCCGTATGGGCAAGATCCTGCGTGAACAGACGGTCTCTGTGGAATTCGCTCCATTGCGCGACGCAGAACTTATACGCTACGCACGCGAAAAGATCCGCGAGGTTTCGTCGGAGATCGACGAAAGAACGCTGCAGCAACTCATTTCACGCATCGGGCCCGACGTTCGCAGACTTACGAACGAGATAAAAAAATTATCGACCGCGGCGCTTCCCGAAAAGGTTATATCGGCCGCGCTGATCGAATCTCTAGTTATGCACACACGCGAGTTGTCGAATTTTGAATTGACCGATCATTTGATCTCCGGCCGAAAGGTTCGCGCTCTCGAATCGCTAAAAAAAATACTCGATGACGGAGTTGAACCACTGGCCCTTCTCGGGCTGATCGCCTCGAATTACCGACGAATGCTTGCCGCCAAGGACCTGATGGATTCAGGCGCCGACCGTTCGACGGTCGCATCAGTCGCAAAAATGCCGACGCGCGAAATGGAAAACTTTCTCGCGGCCGCACGACGCGCGGAGGCGTCGAGACTTGCGCGTACAATGGTTCGTCTCGCGGAAACCGATGTCTTAATAAAAACCTCGATCGGCGGCAGCGGCGCTGCGGCCTCGCGAATGCAATTGGAAATGCTGGTTTGTGAGATTACTGCCGCATAAGCGGCCGGTTTGAAATTGAATTGTAGGGGCAGCAATTACGGCTGCCCGATGTCTAGTACCCGGGAAAGGTAGACGGCCGGGACTCGCCCTGCCCCTACAATATTGAGCAGGCCGAGGCCTGCAAAGCGCTACGCAGTTAGTTGGCCCGTTAGATCGGCTCCACTCCGAGTCCGCGGTTCATGTAGTGGTAAAGATCGTTGAAATCGAGCAATGCACGGTTCAATATCAGCGGCAGTTGCGGAATGTCGCTGGTGTTGACGATCAGGTTCAGATTTCGCAGAAAAGCATCGTGAGCGTTCATGGTCGTCCCGCTGTCTTCGAGCGAGACGAGATAAAGTCTGCGTCGTTCGGATGAATACATCGCATTAGCTTTTTGCTGCAGGATCGCGGCGCCGCCGAATTCGGCAGCGAAGTCAGGTGAAAATATGACTAGCTCGGTCTTGCCTTCTCGAAGGCGTTCGTTCGCCTGGGCCGGCGTCTGCGCGATATAAACTCGATAGCCTGCTTCGGTCAGTAACTTTGCGACCTCTTCCCTTTTTTCTTCAAGACATAAAAGAATTCGACGGGGCCTCTCCGTTTTTTCGTCGTCGGAGTCGAGAACGGTCTTTCCCGCCTGTAAAGCGGTAAGGAGCGAGCGAAGCGCGGAATTGATCTCGAATTCCGACTGCTTTTCCGCAAAGGCACCAGCGCCCGGCGGCACCGCCGCCGCGGGTTTATTTTCCGCGAGCTGACGCGCGGGCGACGATCCGCCCTTTAGGTCCTTGTTTGCGCGAAGCATGTTTTGGCATCGCGGACATCGGACGGTAAAGTTCCCGGTCGGGATCTTTGACTCGTCCAGTTGGAGAGAAACTGAGCAATTGTCGCAGCGTATGATCATGGCGGTGGTCTGAGGTCGGGCGGTCAGAAAAGCTATTCCATCATGTCGAGCACTGATGTTGCAGGCACTGCGGCGGCCGGCGGCGGCGCGATCGGTTCGATGGCCGGCTTATTCCGTGACGTAGGATTGGCGTAATCTTCGGTGGACGATAATCCTTTCAACTGAAGAAGAAGATTGTTCTGATTTGTCGCGTAAGATAATCCGTCGTCGAGCGTGATCGCTTCGCTTTCGACGAGCTGGCGAATAACCGAATCGAAATCCTGCATTCCGTCGATCTCCCCGTCGCGAATGGCATCGAGCAGTGTCTTGCCCTCGCTTTCACCTTTTTCGATGTACTCGCGAGTTCGCGGATTCGAACGCAGTATCTCGACCGCCGCAATTCGGCCCTTGCCATCGGCCCGCGGGATCAAACGCTGCGAGACAATATAGCGAAACGTCTGTGCAAGTCGCGTACGAATAATGCGTTCTTCATTCTTCGGATAAAGTCCGATGATACGGTCGATCGTTTTCGAGGCATCGATAGTGTGCAGCGTGGAGAGCACGAGATGGCCGGTTTCAGCGGCCTCGAGTGCTATCTCAGCAGTTTCGAGATCTCGCATCTCGCCGACGAGGATGACCTTCGGTGCTTGGCGAAGCGCGGCGCGCAGGGCCGATGCGAAATCCTTTGTATCGGCGCCGACCTCACGCTGGTTGATCGTGCTCTTCTTGTGATTGTGAAGAAATTCGATCGGGTCTTCGATCGTGACGATGTGATACGCCTTCGTTTCATTGATGCGGTCGATGATCGCGGCCAGCGTCGAACTCTTGCCCGACCCCGTCGGCCAGGTAAGCAGCACTACGCCGTTGCGGATGTTGCAGATATCCGTGAGCTGCGGCGGGATCGACAACGATTCAAATGTCGGGATATCGTGCGGGATCACTCGCATTACTATCGAGTACGAGTTTCGCTGCTGAAAGATATTGACGCGAAAACGGCATTTTCCCGGAAGCGCGTAGCTGAGATCGGCAGTCCGGTTTTTTGCGAGAAGCACGGCGGCGTCAGGATTGTCGCGGAGCAGCGACATTGCGATCGTCTCCGTCTGATAAGCGCTGAGGCGACCGAGGCCAAGCGGGGACGAAGCGTAAAGCTTACCGCTGATCTCGACCTGCGGCTGCTGGCCGCACGAGAAATTAAGGTCGCTTACGTTGTCAGAGACCAGAAGCATCTGCTCGATGATCGGCCCTATATCTAGCAAACTCATTGGATGGATTACTCCTGAAGACGAGAAAAGGCAGGTGAGAAAAAGCGAGACCGGAGTTTAGACAGGCGGGGAAATATTCTCGCCACAGATAGATTTAACAAATACTACAGCCAATTGCAAGACAATTTTGATATTTTACCAACAACGTTTAGCCACCGGTCTGTATAAGAGATCGGGTACGTTCGATAATATTGCCGCCCGCAAAAAGAGCGCTGATCGCGGCGGCAGAGTTCGCTCCGGCCGCGAGGACGTCCGCCAGATTGCTCTCGTTTATTCCGCCGACAGCCACGATCAACGCATCCGGCAATGCCCGGCGCACTTTTCGGAGCAGTTCGAGCCCGACGACCCGGTCCGGATCTTCCTTAGTGGTTGTGGGAAAGACAGGCCCCACAGCGAGATAGTCAATGGGCAGTGCGGCTGCAGCAAGTGCTTCGGCAAATGTATGCGTCGAATAGCCGACGATCGCATTAGGGCCTAATATTCTCCTCGCTTCTGCGGGCGGCAGGTCATCCTGTCCAAGATGAACGCCGTCGGCTCCGGCAGCAAATGCAATATCGACGCGATCGTTGATCAATAACTTAATGCCTCTCGCCCGCGCAACCGTAACAGCCTCGCAAGCGTCGCGATAGAAGTCCGCGCCCGACGCAGTTTTGTCGCGAAGCTGAGCGATCCGCGCTCCGCCGTCGGCAAAAAGATCGACCTGGCTTGCATGTGAAATGCCGGCGAGCCGCGTATCGGTAATAGGATAGATTGAAGGAAGGTCGATCAGCAAAAAGACTCACCCGGGCTTCGGCGTCACCGGCTTCATCATCAGAAAGCAGTCTTCGCCATTGTTATAGTAGTTTGTTATGCGCTGGACGACCGTGTAGCCGCCGCGCCGATATAGATCCTGTGCCGGCGCGTTGCCAACGCGTACCTCGAGCACGATCGTTTCGATGCTCTTTAACGCGAGTTTTCGTTCGAGATGCTGCAGCAATTGCTCGGCAACGCCGCGACGGCGGTGTTCCGGTGCGACTCCGATGGTGGTTAGGTGCGCCGCTCCGTTGTCATTGATCATCGCGAAGGCAAAACCAACCATCTCCGATTCTGCCGAAACTGCTCGATAACTCAACGTCCCTGGTTCCTCGAGCAGGTACGCGAAAGTGTGTTTTGTGTAATTCTCGCCGTTACGAAAACAACGAAGGTTCAGCCGCAGCACTTCGTCGAGATGGCCAGTCGTGAGCTGATGAATGCGGTAGGTTGTCGGTGCGGCGGGTGCTCCGATCTCAGGCTCAGGCGACTGAAGCGGCACAAAAAGATTGAGAATTGTCTGGAAAACGGCCATCGATTGGTGCGCTTCGATCCTTAGCTGATGAACATGCAATCTCCGTAGCTGTAAAATCGATAGGCCGATGCGACAGCATGTCGGTATGCATCCATTATAAGTTCGTGGCCGCCGAAAGTGGAAACCAAAACCAGCAGCGAGCTCTTTGGCAAATGAAAGTTTGTCAGCAGTGCCCCGACGGCTTTGAATTTATAGCCCGGAAGGATCGTCAGGTCAGCGAGCGACCTCTCAGATGCGAATCTGCCATGGCGTGACGCCGAAGTTTCGAGTGCACGTGTCGTCGTCGTACCGACCGCGACGATCCGGCGGCGGTCGGCGGCCGCCGCATTGAGTTCCGCGGCGACCGGCTCCGATATTTCAAATCGCTCCGTGGAAACGCGGTGATCCGCCAGATCGTCGGCGCGGACCGGCTCGAACGTTCCGTAACCGATATGTAAGGTGATCTCGAGAATCTTTACACCGTGCTCGCGGATGTTTTCGAGGATCTCCGGCGTGAAATGCAGCCCGGCGGTCGGTGCGGCGATGGCACCGCGTTCGGCAGCGTAGACCGTCTGATATCGTTCGCGATCCGCGTCGATCGATGTCTCACCCCGCCGGATGTATGGCGGCAGCGGCGTTTGGCCCGCGCGGTCTAGCACGTCATCAAACGGCAAGCGTGCCGTGAATTTTACCAATACGCGTCCATCCGCGAGCTTTTCCAAAACTTCGGCAGAAAGCTGATCTCCGAAGTGGATATGTTTGCCTGGCTTCAGCCTTCGGCCCGGTCGTGCTAGCGTCGTCCAATGCATCTCTGACGTCTCTTCGATCAGGAAAAGCTCGATCGCGGCTCCCGTTTCAAGCTGTCCATTGAGACGAGCCGGAAAGACTTTCGTATTGTTGAGTACTAGCACATCGCCCTTTCGGAGCTGAGCCGGAAAATCGCGAAATTCCGAATCTCTGAAAAAGCCGCGGCCGCGATCAACAGTCAGCATCCGCGAGGCCTGACGCTCCGCGAGCGGCTGCTGTGCGATCAATTCCTCCGGGAGTTGATAATCGAATTCGGAAACGAGCATTAAAAACAGCTATTATTGAGCGGATATTTGCAATATAATCATTGCTTGCGAACGAATAACTCTATTGATTGTAAATCTTAAGGGTTCATCGTCCTAATTTTCAGCAACCGCCAACGCAATTTTGAAGTCTAAGCAATACGATGGCGAGATGTGTGTCGCCTTCCGACGGCGAATTCTCGGTTTTTACGGAGGACAATATGAAACGAACAAACCTAATTTCGATGGCTCTGACGGCCATTTTCGCGTTATCGGCCGTATTTGCAGGCCACGGCGATGCATCGGCGCAGGGACGGCGAGGCGACGTATACGGCAATGGCTCGGCACCGAACTGGGCTGTCGGAACGTTTTACGGACGCAATCCGCAAACAGGCGGTACTATACAACTTAACGTTGACCGGAACGGCCGCGTCACCGTGGATTTTGACGGCGCACTTTCCTACGGAACGATGAACGGCAACAGTCTTAATATGGGCGATGCCGTTGCGCGCGTTTCGCGTATCAACAACGGAATCCGCACGCGCAGGCAAGATAATGGTGAAGTGATCGACTACTATCGCGGCAGCGGTCCGGGTTATAACAACGGTAACTACCCCAACAACGGTAACTACCCCAACAACAATAACTATCCAAACAACGGCACCTATCCGAATAATAACCCGCGATACGACGGTCCGATCGGCGGAAACGTTCCCAGCTGGGCGATCGGTACGTTCAATGCCCGTAATCCGCAGGACGGGTCGAATATCGCCATTACCATACGTCAGGACGGCCAGGTTTACGTCAATTTCCAGGACGGGCAGTCGTCGTACGGCACGATCTACGGAACCAGCCTTACGATAAACGGAGCAACGGCGACGATCGCCAGGACCCGCGACGGCATCCGCACCACGCGTATCGATAATGGCGAAAGAATCAATTACCACCGCTAGCACACGGCCCTTTTTAGGCAAAGGAAAAGCAGCATACATGTGAAGACGTATGCTGCTTTTGTTTTTTTCGGATCCTTTCGAACTCCAAAAAGATCCGGTTAGGTATTAAAAACCTCGTTTGAATTATTTATCATAATATCACCCCCAGTGCAGTTATGATGGCACAACACTACGGGCTTTTGCCAGCTTTTTTTCCCACGGCAGCAATTTTTCGTGTGTTAGACTTTTGGTATGAGAACGACAGCGGGATTCGCCTTGGTATTGCTGATGACGGTGTGTGGTTTTGCTCAATCCGACCTCGATCGGATGATCGATGCAGAAAAGGCCTTTGATAAAGCAGCTGCCGAGAGCGGGATGAAACCTGCCTTTCTCGCCTACCTGTCTGACGATTCGATCATTTTTAAACCTAACGCCGTTAACGGAATAGAGTTTTGGCGAAACGCCGCCGATGTGTCTGCCGCTTTGCTGATCCGCCACCCTTCATTCGCTGACATTGCCGCGAATGGCACGCTCGGATACACGTCGGGCCGCTGGGAATACTATCCAAAGGGCAACATCGATCCGTCGCCCCAATTCGGACAATTTGTGACAATTTGGGAGCGAAAACAAAGCGGCGCCTTTCGGGCCGTGCTTGATATCGGCGTCACGCACGATAAACCTGAAAATCCCGAAACGCAGCGTGATGTAAAGATCGATCGCGATCGCGATCCGAATAAGCGCGGACGTTCCGCGGTCGATGCGTCAATGAACTTTTTGCGGAAGAGTATGACAAATAGCGCCCTCAGCGGCGCGTATGACGAATTTGCCGCCGAAGACATTCGCGTCCTGCTCGACAGCGAACCGCCGGTGACAGGAAAGAAAAACGTCGTCAATGCAACGCGCAATTACCGCTCGGTCGACTTTCCTAAAAAGGTCGCGCTATTTGAGGCGGCAGATATGGCGTATACGTGGAATCCGTGCGAATACGACAATACGGACGAAGGCCAGCGGAAGGGAAACTGCCTTCACGTCTGGAAGCTTCGCAACAAAAAATGGTGGATCGTGCTTGGCGTCTTCGCGTCGCTGCCGAACGAAACGCAACCGAAACTTCTCGTCAAGCCAAAACGAAAACGATCCGTTTGAGTCACCAGATCGTTTGAATATTAAAGGAATTGGTACCGGAGGTCGGACTCGAACCGACATGGGCGTTAAGCCCGCTAGATTTTGAGTCTAGTGCGTATACCGATTTCGCCACTCCGGCGTGCGAACCTTAGATGATAATTCGCGGGAAATCGAAGGTCAAGACGAACGCAGTTTTGTTTCCGACTACGGCTCCACAAAAATTCCCGGTACTGCGTGATCGCCGGCTTCGCCGAACTTTCCGGCCCATGGCCTAAAAACGGCCAGATCTGCATGTCCGTCACCGTCGAAATCGGCACACCGTCAACCGCCCCAATAGCTTTTAGATTTGCTAGTACTGCAGAATTTCCGTTTTTTTGACACGGCCGTCCTTCAACCTGATCACCCAGATCACCCCGTATTCCGCGTCGTCCAGATTCTTGAAAAGCTCTTTTTTCGTAAGGAGATTCGCCAGGTCGGGAATCGTATTGCTATGACCGACGACAACGAACCTCTTCGTGCGGCTCTTCATTATCCGGTCGATCAAATCGGCATTATTCTTCGGATCGTAAATTTCGACCACGACGCGCCGCGTTTTCGCAATCGGCCCGGCCGTCGCCCGAGTGCGTTTGTAGTCCGTTGAAAAGACCGCACCCGGCCTGTATTTATCGATCAATTTACGAAGCCGCTCTGCCCGCTGAGCTCCGTCCGTCGAAAGTACCGGATCGCTTGTGTCGGTCATCGCCGAGGTCTCCTTTTCGGCGTGGCGAACCAGGATTATCGTCTTTTTTTGAGCCGCGGCATTGCTGATACAAATAATAAGAAGCATAAACCACGTCACAGTGAAACAGTAAGTTTTCATAGCGGTCAGGGCAAAGTCGCGAGTGATCACAGTCCGTGATCCTATTCGTATTTGAAACTTTGAGGTGGTTCAAACAAACATCTTTCCCGGATTCAAAATGCCATTCGGGTCGAAGACTTTTTTGATCGCCTTCATTATCTCCAGTGTGGGTTTGTCGATGGCGTAGTGCATGTATTGCGACTTCACGTAACCGATGCCGTGTTCGCCGGAGATGGTGCCGCCTAAGCTCACTGAGAGTTGAAATGTTTCAGAAACGCACTCACGGGCACGGGCGATCGCTTCCGGGTCGTCGCGGTCGACGACGAAATTAACGTGGATGTTGCCATCGCCCGCGTGGCCGAAATTGGCGACGAACGTGTCGTGCTTTTTGCCGATCTGTTCTATACGCGCGACAAGTTCCGGAACCTTAGAACGCGGGACAACGACGTCTTCGTTTATCTTAAGCGTGCCGTACTTCATCAGGCTGGGCGATATGGCACGGCGGACGTCCCAGAGCTTGTCTTCCTCTTCTTTTGATTTGGCACGCAGAATGTCAAACCCGCCATTCGCACCGATAATGCGTTCGATAGTCTGAGCATTTTTTTCAACTTCTTCCTTCGATCCGTCCACCGCGACGAGCAAGATGGCTTCGGCATCTTTCGATAAACCAAACGCAAAATTTTCCTCAACAGCCGCAACGCAAAATTTGTCGATCACCTCCATCGCCATTGGCAGCAGGCCCTCCGGCGTGAACTTTGTCAGCACCTTGCACGCGGCTTCCATGGAAGTGAAATTCGCACGAACCGTCGATGTTGCTTCGGGCATCGGCAGCAGTTTCAAGGTCGCTTCGGTAATTATCCCGAGCATTCCTTCTGAACCGCACATAAGGCCGGTGAGGTCGAACCCGACGACGTTTTTTACCGTCTTTCCGCCGGTCCGAATGACCTCGCCGGTGGCGGTCACAACTTCCAATCCCAAAACGTGATGTTTCGTCACGCCGTATTTCGGCGTCCGCATTCCGCCCGCGTTTTCGGCGATGTTGCCGCCGATAAACGAGTCCTTATAACTCGCCGGATCCGGCGCAAACATCAATCCCTGTTTCTCGACCGCCTGCTGCAGTTCGTATGTCGTGATCCCCGGCTGGCAGATCGCGTACAGATCGTCGACATTGATCTCAATGATCTTGTTCATCCGGTCGGTACCAATGACGATGCCGCCGTCCACGGGAACCGCGCCTCCGGTATAGCCAACCCCGCCGCCGCGGGCGGTCACGGGAAACAGAAACTCATTCGCGAGTTTAAGAATTTCGACCATCTGCGCCGTCATTTCCGGAAAAACGACGGCCTCGGGCGGAAACTTTTCTTTCACCGCATCGGCCCCGTAAGGCTCGACCTTTGCGGAATCGACAATCACGTTCTCACGGCCGACTATCGCGCGAAGGCGCTCGATCACTTCCGGAGTTGACGCACTCGTCGTCGTGCGGCCCTTCGAATTGAAATGTATTGATTCAAACATTGTTTACGCCGCTGACTTCTGCAAATTTATCAAATCCACGCCGTTTCTGCTAAACTCTCGAAAATCGCGTTCCTCGAACCTGCTCTATCTGTTTCCGGCTGACCGGCAATTATCATATGAATCTGCCCAAGATCTCTCTGACCGCAAAGATCATGATCGGCCTCGTCGTGGGAATTTTCCTTGGCTGGCTGATAAACACGCTCGATCACGGCTCAGGCGATGCACACACCGTTTTTGGCATCCAGACACAGACCGTCCTGAGTTTTGCGCGGTCGTTATCGACGCTCTTTTTGAACCTGATCAAATCGATCATCGCACCGCTTATCTTTGCTACGCTCGTCGTCGGCATTGCCGGCACCGGCGACATCAAGCAGGTCGGTCGCATTGGCGTAAAGGCGTTGCTGTATTTTGAGATCGTCACTACGCTCGCGCTATTTATCGGGCTCGCCGCGGTGAACATCACGCGGCCGGGCGAAGGCGTCTCGCTTGCCGGCACGGTAAAGCAGGAAAAGGATTTCGACAAGGCCGATTGGAGCGCACGTGCAAAGGCACTTACCAAAGAAGCGAGCGACGCCTCACTCAAAGCGGACCAACTGATCACGCAAGGTGCGGGCAATCCCGAATCGGCCGCCGAGGCGAACGCGCAGGCTGCCCTCGCCGCACAAAAGACGACGCAGGCCTTTGACGCGATCACGCGTGGTTTGACCGCCGGCGATCCGCCGGGAAAAACGCAGTCTTTTGGCGACATTCTCGCCCATCTTTCGCCGACATCGATAATCAAGGCGATGGCCGAGGGCGATGTGCTCCAGATCGTTGTCTTCACCGTGATCTTTGCTCTCGCAGTGACGGCTATCGGCGAAAAAGCCCGGCCGGTTGTCGAATGGTGCCAGTCGCTTGCCGATATAATGTTTCGTTTCACGGAGTACGTGATGAAGTTTGCACCGATCGGCGTCGGAGCGGCGATGGCATACACGATCGGGCATAACGAGCAGGGCCTTGGAATTTTGAAGAATCTAGGCGCTCTCGTGCTGACGCTTTACGGCGCCCTCTTCGCGTTTGCGGGTATCGTGTTGCTGCCGATCGCACTCGTTTTCAAAGTACCGCTGCGCGATTTTTTCAATGCCGTCAAAACACCTGCATCGATCGCGTTTGCGACAACGTCGAGCGAATCCGCTCTGCCGAAAGCGATGGAAAATCTCGCACGGTTGGGCGTTCCGCGGCGGATCGTCGGCTTTGTTCTCCCGACCGGCTATAGTTTTAATCTCGACGGCACGACCCTTTATCTCTCGCTTGCTTCGGTTTTCGTCGCGCAGGCCGCGGGTGTACAGATGTCATGGGGCGATCAGATATTGATGGTCGCCGTGCTCATGCTTACCTCAAAAGGCGTAGCCGGTGTGCCCCGTGCATCGCTCGTCGTTCTGCTTGGAACGCTCGCGTCGTTCAAGCTGCCGGTCGAGGGCGTGATCCTGATCCTCGGCGTCGACGAATTGATGGATATGGCCCGCACGGCGATCAATGTGATCGGCAATTGCCTGGCGACGGTCGTAGTCGCGAAATGGGAAGACGCATTTCGCAACGAGGAATGGCGTCGCGAAGAAGCCGAGTTAGAAGAAGTGATTGGACTCGGGCCGATCGCTGCAACTTAAACCGAAGAGGAGAATCTCGATGTTTCCTATTGGCGACGACGATACAGACCGCACGATCACGCCGTACGTAAATTACGCGATCATTGGTGTAAACATTTTGGTCTTCGTGCTGCTGCAGCAGCTGGGCAATAACGACTCCTTCAGCTACGCCTACTCTCTCGTGCCGAAAGAGATCACGACGGGCATCGATATTTCTGGCGTTCAGATCATCCGCGACGCGGTCGGACATACCGCACGCATCGAGCTTTACCCGACGTCGCTGCCGGTGTATTTCAATTTCCTGAGCTCGATGTTCATGCATGGGAGTGTCGCACACATCTTCGGCAATATGCTGTTTTTGTGGATCTTCGGGGACAACCTCGAAAACGTTCTCGGGCACATCCGCTACGCTCTTTTTTATATCGTTTGCGGCATTGCGGCTGCGATCGGACAGATCGCTATGGATTCCGGGTCTGTGATCCCGATGCTCGGCGCCTCTGGTGCGATCTCGGGCGTGCTGGGCGGCTACATTCTTCTGTTTCCACGACGAAATGTACGCGCGATCATTTTTAATTTTTTTACAACTGTCCCGGCATTCCTCGCGATCGGGATCTGGATCGTTTACCAGCTCGTGCTTGGATATCTCACTCCACCAGGGACCGGCGGTGTAGCGTACGCCGCGCATCTCGGCGGGTTTATTGCAGGCGTGGTACTTATAAAGGTTTTCGCGATCGGGCGGCCCACAGCCTAGATATCGATCGAGAAATCCGCAGATCGCCTGGAAAGATTTGGATTGTAAAACGGGTCGCGTTTTAGGTGGGCGACCCATTTTTGCTCAAAGGAGCGCCTTTCATCAAGCGAGCCTGAATTGTGAAGATCTACAGGTATTTTCGCGTCTCGCTCGATCAATTGCGCATACGGCGTAAAAACGGTGCGAAGGCCGGCGCGCCCCAGGCGCAGACAAAGATCAGCGTCGAAGTAATTGTTTGGGAACGCGCCCGCGTCAAATCCGCCCACACTCTCGAATGCGGCTCGACGGACCACCATGCAGGCCACTGAGATCGCCGAAAAATTACCGATCAATCCGCTGCGAAAAAAATACCCCGGCGAATCCGGCAGCAGATCCTTGCTCGCCGGTGCGACCAACTCGTCGGTCCCGATTACAAGGCCCGCGTGACGAACCAGGCCGGACGCACTCATTATCTTTGCACCCACGGCGCCGATCTCGGGCCGAGCGGCGAAAGATACTAACTCATTAAGCCAATCGGGCGACAACGGACGAAGGCGCGAATCGACAAAACAGATCACCTCACCCGCGCCCTCGCGCGCGGCGGCGTTGAGCGCTGGTGAGATATTATTCTTCACGACCGTCGGTACGATACGGATGGGCGGATATGACGTCGCAGCTTTTATATCATCGGCGTATTTGTGAGTTACGTCGCCGTCGCCGAAAACGATGAGCGATACGGTGGGCTGCGCTGACGGCAGTTCGTAGATCACGCGATTGAGGTTCTCCGCTGCTGGTATAACCTTTGCAGCGACGCCCGTCCTGACAAAATGTTCTCGAAGAGCTTCACGCGCCTTTTCATACGCGTACGGCTTTGCGTCCCCACTGTGGGCGACAGAGGTTTTAATTGCACGCCAGTGATAGAGAACGCGCGGAATGTGACGGATCGCCGTTTCGGGAATATTTTCAATCACGCGGAGAGCGAGGTCGTAATCCTGGCTGCCCTCGAAACCGACACGAAAGCCGCCGAGCTGTTTCGCAACCTCACTTTTATAGGCAGACAGATGCGTGACGAGATTGAGAGAATAAAAAAGATCGCGGGCAAAATCAGGCTTGAATTTCGGTTCCGACCGCACGCCTTCCTCGTCGATCAGGTCCTCGTCGCTATAGATCATCTCCGTGTCCGGATGATCATTGATCTCTTTTGCGACGTAATAAAGGGCATCTTCCGAAAGCTCGTCGTCGTGATCGAGTAGCACGACGAATTCGCCGGTCGCGAGATCAAGTGCCGAATTCGAGGCTGCAGAAATATGGCCGTTCACATCGCGGAAGACGAGCTTGATCCGCTTGTCGTTGGCAGCATATTCGGCAAGCACGGGCCTAATGTGCTTTGAGCTCGACCAATCGTCCGCGATGCACAATTCCCAATTCGGATATATCTGACCTATGACAGATTCGATACATGCTCGCAGCCATTTTTCTTCGACGTTATAAACCGGAAGGACTACAGAGATCAGCGGATGACGTTCGACCCCTTCGATCGACCCGCGAATTTCCGAACGTTCGGTCTCAGTCAGTGACCCGTGTACGAGTAACCATTCCCGATATTTTGCACTTTCGCGTCGCTTTTGCCCTGCGAGCTTAATGACCTGCTTGACGGCCGAGATCCCGCCGCCGCGCCACGTCGCCACTACACGTTTTGCTCGACGGAAGTTAGAATTCATGTAAGCCGTTGTGTCCGTAAGCAGTCGTCCGGAGAGTTATCACTTTTTCGCCGCACCATTGATCAATATGTCAGCCGCATGCCGCATCTGCGAAAATTCCGCAAATAATCTAATACACATCGCTCGCGAAATGATGTTCGGTACCCGCGACCCTTTTGAGTATATCGAATGTGCGGCCTGCGGTACCGTGCAGATCGCTGATGTTCCGGACCTTGCGCGTTATTACCCGAAGGATTATTTTTCGTTCGACGCGGATCGCGAGATAGTGCTGGCTGCGAATCTCCGACGCCGCATGGGAGCGCGGCTCGCCGGTGGATATTTGACACAGGGAAAAGGACTGGCCGGTAAATTGATGCTGAAGTACAAGCCGTGGATTGCCGATCACTTTCCGCCGTCGATGCGTGCGAAGTGTCTCGGCCTCGATCGCGATTCTCGAATATTGGATTTCGGCTCCGGCGGCGGACACCTTTTGCAGACGCTGCACTATTTCGGCTTTCGCGATCTTTCCGGCGCCGATGCGTTTATCCAGGATGATGTCGAGTACGATACGGGCGTGAAGGTGTATAAGAAGAGGCTGAGCGAACTCGAACCTTCATACGATCTGATCATGCTTCACCACGCCTTTGAGCACGTCAGCGATCCGTTTGGGACGCTCGTGCAGCTTCACAGGCTGATCGCGCCGGAAAAATACTGTTTGATCCGAATCCCGATCGTCAATTTTGCGTGGGAAAAATATGAGATCAATTGGGTGCAGCTTGATCCCCCGCGCCACCTGTTTCTCTACACCGAACAGGCGCTGATCGATCTTGCGGAAAAAGCCGGTTTCGTCGTCGATGAGGTTATCTATGATTCGACCGCGATGCAGTTCTGGGGCAGCGAGCAATATGTTATGGACATTCCGCTAAACGACTCGCGGTCGGAAAACATTCCCGATAATCAAAATAGCGTTTTCGATCGAACACAGATCGAGCTGTGGCAACGCCAGGCAGACGAACTAAATACTCAGAGACGCGGCGACCAAGCTTGCTTCTACCTCCGCCGGCGTTGATCTAGAAATTACCGGTTTTCCGTTTCCCAATGCAATTTCGGCCGTACGATGCCGGGCAGCAATCCGGCGTAATCGCCGCGCGCCGAATCGCCGTCGAGACTATCGATGATGCGGAACGTGACGGCATCGCGCGCCACGAAATGAACGGTCAGCGGCTTGTATGTCGACACGGCAGCGGTAACAAAAATGGTGCCCTCGGCAAGAAAATTTCCCGGTATCCAAACCGTGCTCTTGTATGTCCCTGACGAACGTGGCCGGTCGCGCCAGCCGCCGTCCCAATCGTGAGAAATAAAGATGCAAATACCTTGCTCATTGTAAAAATGCAGGTTAGGAACCAGGATCTTTCCGTCTGTTATAACGTCATAGGTCATCTCGACACCGACAGGCTTACGAATATCCGCCGATGATTGTGTAACGCCCGCCTCGTTTATGACACGAACGTGGCGGAGTCGGGTCACTTCGTTTCCCGGCGCCGAAGATGGGTCAGTCCATGAACGCTCCGATCCCGTCTGCGACTGTTCGTGGAGATAAGCGCTGACGACATCAGTAGCTTCGCCATCGACGCGCATCCTGCCGTGTTCGAGCCAGATCGCTCGTTCGCAAAGACGCGTGATGGCGCTCATATCGTGTGATACGAAGAGGACCGTTCGCCCGGAAGCTCCAACCTCGCGCATCTTGGAGAGACATTTTTTCTGAAACCCCACGTCGCCGACGGCGAGCACTTCGTCGACGATGAGCACTTCCGGCTCGAGATGGGCCGCAACCGAAAAAGCCAGCCGCATGTACATGCCGCTCGAATAATGTTTAACGGGCGTATCGAGAAATTTTTCTATCTCGGAAAACGCGACTATTTCGTCGAATCTCGCGAGGATCTCAGTTCGTTTCATACCGAGTATCGCGCCGTTCAGAAAGATATTCTCGCGCCCCGTAAGCTCCTTGTGAAAACCCGTACCGACCTCGAGCAGGCTGCCGACGCGTCCGCGTATCTCGGCCCGCCCGCTCGTCGGCTTGGTGATCCGCGACAATATTTTCAGCAGCGTCGATTTGCCCGCGCCGTTGTGACCGATTATCCCGACAGTTTCGCCATCGGCGACGTCAAACGTCAGATCGCGAAGCGCCCATAGTTTATGGGCATCGTCAGGCTTGCGGGCAAAGCTCGCTATCTTCCCGATCGCGTCGCGCAGCGAGTTAGGCGCGCGTTCGCCGAGATAATAAAGCTTCGAGATATTTTCCGCGTGGACTGCTCTCATCCGCTATACGATGTCGGCGAAATCGTCCTCCATCCATTTGAATACGAACAGCGAGAGCAGTGCGATCACGCCTGTCGAGATCAACGATATCGCGATCACCGGTAGGTCAAACTCGGTACCGAATAGTGCCGAGCGAAAACCTTCGAGTATTCCAGTCAGAGGATTGATCGCCAGTAGAAGTCTCGCGCTGCCCGAAACGATCGAAAGCGGATAAAATATCGGCGAAGCGATCATCCACACTTGCAGCAAGAACGGCAAGGCGAACTTAACATCGCGAAAACGGACGTTGAGCGCCGAAAAAAGAATGCCGAACGCAGCCGCGAGGACCAGCGAGATGACGAGAAATACGGGAGCGAGAGCGGCCGCCCGCGTGATGCCGCGACCGTAATACAGCATCATCAGAACGAGGATCAAGAGGCTGAAAAAAAGGTCGAAAAGTGCGGCGAATGTTGCCGCCAGCGGCAAAATAATGCGCGGGAAATAAATCTTCGTTACAAGATTGGTGTTTCCGATAAAACTGCCGCTCGCCATGGTGACCGACGTGTGAACGAACAGCCAGACCATTAGGCCGCTGAGAGCAAAGAGCGGATATGGTACGTCCGCCGTGTCGAATTTAGCAAATCGGCTAAATATCAGCGTGAATACAGCCGTCGTCAAAACCGGCTGCAGCACGGCCCAGGCTATACCGATCACAGTCTGCTTGTAACGGATCTTTACGTCACGCCATGTGAGGAAATAAAGCAGCTCGCGATTGCGCCACAGTTCGCCAAGTTCGAGACTTGGCCATGCTGTTGCCGGAACGATCTTGGTTATTTCTGTCTCGTGCATTCAGATCGAAAACTGATCGATCGACCCGTACTTCGCTATCGCTGCGTTTCGTTTCCTCATAAGATTGGCGGCGAAAAGTCGCCGTGGAATACTTAAGCGTAAAAGGTTCCCGGCGATCTGCCGCGGCCCTCTCGCGCCGCCGAGATTCTCAATAAAAAGGTTCATGGCCCCACGTTTCCGGCCGCTGCGGACAAAGCTAGCCACCGAATCGAAACGCAATCTTTCCTGCATCGTATCCAGATCATTCCTGCTGAAGGGCAAAATCTCAGCGACCCGGTCCTGAGCGGCGATCCACTCCCGCATCATCAGCGGAAAATCGCGGCTGACATTCGTCGAATGCTGGCGCCAGCCGCACAGAATTTTCGGATTACGGGCAAACTCGCCTTCGGCGGAAAGCCGCAGGTACAACTCATAATCTTCTAGTATCGAGCCCTCGTTCCAACCGTATTTTTCGACCTTGTCGCGACGGTAAATTACGCCGGCACTCGCAAAGATCTTTCCACCCAGCAGGTGCGGCAGCATGTCGCCGTCGGCAAAATCCGTCCAGTTGGCGGTGCTGTCAATTATGCGGTCGTTCTCATCGATCAAGTATGCGTGGCAGAATGCGAGCACTGCCGACGGCCGCCTTTCCAGAAGATCCATCTGCTCGCTAATAAACTGCGGCAGCCACACATCATCCGATCCGATATATCCGAAAAGATCCCCGGTCGAGAGCGCCAGCCCTTGGTTGAGCGTTGCGCTAAGTCCGCAATTCGGCCGCGAGATCAGTTCGCATGCGAAAGGACAATCCTTCAACACGCGTTCGACGACTCGAACCGATTCGTCTTCCGAACCGTCGTCAATTACAATCAGATTTTCCGGCGGCCGCGTCTGCGCGAATATCGATCGAAGCGTGCGTTCGACAAACGGAGCGTGATTGTACGAGGGAACGACGATCGAGAGTGCGGACATTCAAATGGGATTGTAATTCATTGCCAGGCCATTGTTAACCGCTGGTCGGCGAGCGCAGCTTCAGATTTAGGTATGCGTGTACTGTTCTATCTCGATTCCCTTGGCCGCGGCGGCGCCGAAATGCAGGCGCTTGACGTCTGCCGAAATGCCGCGCGTTTCGGAATTGAGCTGACGATGGCCGCGGGCCGGGGCGGAGCTCTGGAAGCCGAATTCGCCGATTGCGGGGTTGAATTTATTCAGCTCGAAAGAAGGTTGCCGGTCGATATCTATCTCGCTTCGCAGCTACGCAGGATAATTCGCGAACGTGAGATCAAGGTGGTTCACGGCCATCAAGCCGTAGATGGCCTTCACCTTTACCTCGCGACACGCGGCCTTCGCAAAGTCCGAAAAGTGCTCACCTTCCACGGATTCATAGCCGACCGACGCAACCGAATAACCTCGCGTTTTTTGATAACGCGCATGGACGCGAATATCGTCGTCAGCCGCGGTCTGCAAAAATGGCTTGCCGATAAAGATAGGCTCGATACCGCGAGAAATTTTTCAGTAATCTACAATGGCGTCGATCGGGAACGGCTGCGTCCGACCGGAAAATCGCTGCGCGACGAATTGGACGTTCCTGCGAGATCCCTGTTGGTTGGAATGATCGGAAATTTTTACCGCGATCCGCGTAAGGATCAGTTGACCGTCTGCCGAGCACTGTTGGAGATCTTTCGAAATTCTCCCGATGTTCAATGCGTCTTCGCAGGACGTGTGGAAGACGGAGCGGAGGGCAAATTCGCCGATTGCCTCAGCTTCTGCGTAGAAAACGAGATCGTCGACCGCGTTCATTTTCTCGGCGGGCGAGGAGATGTCGCAGACATCCTGGCTTCGCTCGATATCTTTATATTGTCATCGCTGCAGGAAGGATTGCCTATCGCGATCTTCGAGGCCATGCTTGCCGAAGTTCCGATGGTCTTGTCGGACATAGAACCGCACATCGAAGTGTCGAGAAACGGCGAGTTCGCGGAAATTTTTCCGGTCGGTGATGCTCACGTCCTTGCCCGAAAGACGCTCGCTCTCTTGAACGATAAAAAGAGGCGGGCCGCTCTCGCCCGGAAAGCCGGAGATCTAGCCCGCGAAAAATTCAGCATCGACGCACATCTGGGCGAGCTGAAAAAGCTTTACGAACGCCTTACGGCGTCACGGCAATAACCGCGTTACTGCCGCTGAAACTCGGGCGAACCGAGCACAAGGCTGACCACCTTGTACACTTCCGGATCGCCGCTTGCCTCCATCAATCCTGCACGACGAACCGCCGCACCGAGCTTGCCCGGGGCGTTTACGTTCGGCGCCATCGCCATATCTTCCTGCGGCGCCGCAGCCGGTTTCACTTCGGGCAGCGGCTGCTCGAGCTGCTTTAAAAGCGTCGCTCTTGTTTTTGGGGAAATATCGCCATCCAGCATCTGTGACACCGCCCGATCTAGTATCGCCGATTTGGATTTTGCATTGTATGCGGAAAGGTCGACATGCGTTCCGGGAATACGATTGCTTGCGACTGCGACTGCAAAGTTCAGCCGTTCGAGCAAAGCACCGGTATTTACCCAATCTTCAGCCATATCCGGATAACCGGTCGGCGCCTGGTAGCCATATGGA
Organism: Pyrinomonadales bacterium; assembly: GCA_038254305.1. GTDB lineage: Bacteria > Acidobacteriota > Blastocatellia > Pyrinomonadales > Pyrinomonadaceae > OLB17. The sequence goes on along the minus strand of JBBSGG010000007.1, from coordinate 48,979 downwards.
ACCTCACCGAGTTTATTCAGCATTGCGACCATTGCCGGACTTCCGTTCGTATCGCCGCCGAGAGCCCTGATCGAGCTGACCGCAAGCTCGAAAGGCGTTTTGATCTTTGCACGATAGTTTTCGGGTGCGAAGAATTCCTTATCGTTAAATAATGCCCGCAGCGTGGTCTTGATGTCGCCCTTCGATTGTGTGAATGCGGCAGCGACGCGGCCGACCAGCGCTTCGCTTGGATTATCGTTCACGAATTTCACGGAAAGTTTGCGTGCAATGAATTTCGCCGTCGCCGGGCTGCTGACGAGAATGTCGATGACCTTTAAGCCGTCTTTGACCCCGCCCTCGTCGATCGTTTGACCGAGCAGCGTTTTCGCACCTTTTTCGTGCCAGCGGTCATTGAAATAGAACTGGCCGCTGGCAATGTCGTCAGGAACTCCTGGCTGCCGCTGAAGGCGTGCAAGACGGCGATCTTCGGTGCCCTTGATCATCCCGGCGGCCGCTCTGCGATATCCCGTCGGATCAGCGATCGTCCATCCGGTAAACGCCTTTGCGACCTCGACAATGTCTTTCTGCGTATAACCGCCGTCGACGCCAAGAGTATGCAGTTCCATCAGTTCGCGGGCGTAATTTTCGTTAATTCCTCTTTGTTGCTTCTTCTGATTTTGCTGCGGGTCGGAACGCATTTCGTTGAGGCGCTTGTCGAGCTGATCGTCGCTTATGCCGTACTGCTGCTTCAGCCGTTCACGCATACGCGGCGGCACGTTCCCCGTTTGTGCCAATCTGCGAAGCGCGTCGCCCTTTCCGCGGTTAGCCTGTGCATTCGGCGAAACCGACTGAAAGTTATCGAGGTAGAAAAGCATCGCCGGATGCTCGGCCGTGGCGACGAGGAGATCTTTGAAGTTTCCAAGCGCGTATTTTCGAAGAACGTCGCGCTCGTAGCTCGGAATGTACCAGCGGACAGCGGCTTTTCCGGAATAAACGTTGAAATGGTTTTGCCAAAAATCGACCATTACTTCCTGAAGCTGCCGTTCGGAATACACAGCACGGAGCACTCGATTAGCGACGATCTCCGGCACTAGCTGCCCGGCAGGCTTGAGGTCATACTCACGATAAAGAGCCTGCAGCTTCTCCCGGCGTTCGCGCTGTTGAGCATCCGTCGCGGCCTGTGGCTGAGCGGCATCCTGTGTCTTCTCCTGCGTCATCATGCCGTCGCCTTTTTCCGTATTCGCAGCTTTGGCCGCCGCGGCGGCTTTGCCGCCATCGAGCTGTCTGATCAACGCGCCCGGACTCGGATATTTTTCAAAAAGGTCGGCGGTCGACATATTGAATATGTCGAGACGCTTTACTTTGCTTTCCGCAACTGTGTCATCGATCGACGACGGATCTAGTTGCTGATCGATGTACTTTTGCAACCCGATGGCTTTGACGCGCGCCACATCGCCGGGCCGCGCGCCGAAGCCTAGACGATTCAGGACGTGAACGATCTTTTGCTCCTCGGAAAGCGATTTGTTTGCATTTTCACGACCCGCCGCGAGCGCCGCTCCCGGCATTAACAGAACGCAAATAGACGTAGCGGCAAGGAGCTTAGTGATCAGGCCTTGGTATTTCTTCATTATGGGGACCTCTGCAAAATAACGGTCTTAGCTTCATTGTTAGACGCGTCCGAGCCTCGATTGGGCGAAACTTTTTGTCGTGCTCGGGGGGCGGCACTTGCGCGAAATACAACAGTCGGCCGTCGGCTTTCATCTAAATTGTCGAATTCGCACGATTTTGAGCTAAAATAAGTATCTACTCGAAAAGGACGCCCCAAAATGAGATTCGATATGACCCGCCTTTTGCAGTTTGCGTTTATTTTGACGCTCTCGGCACTCTCGGTTTTCGCACAGACCGACTCTTTTAGCGATCCAAACGTCGATTATTCGTTCGATGTTCCCGACCCGCGTTGGAAGATGACGGTCAAGCCGTCGGCTGCAAGCCCAAATCTCGAGTATGTGTTTGCCGATCGCAACGACGGGCATCTCGAGGTTCGTAAACTCTCGCCCGGCAAGGACGCTATACTCTCTGACGTGATTCGCGACGAGGAACAAAAACTTCAGTTTCTTCCCGGATACGTGGCAGGCCGCGAAGAGAATTTTAACGGTTCGCTGCGAGGTTCTGTCTTCAATTTCGAATATGTTAAAGCGGGCCGGCCTATGAGCGGCCGGTTCTACTTTCTGCGTACGAGCGACAGTACGATCTATCTTTTGCGATTTAACGGCTACAGCGACAAGCTGAAATACATCCGCAACCAAACGGATTCGATCGCGCGCACGTTCGCTATCAAACAGAAGAAATGATCGCTTTAGTCGGGCGATATGATATTTATGCCTGACGCTTTCGGGATTATGTAACCCGAACGGCTGGCTCCGGCGTACAACGATTCAAGTTCCACCTTCCTCATTCGCATTTGGGAAACGTCCGATTCGGCAATAGTCGTCACGATTTTCACATCGAAGCGCTCCGTCTTTTTTAGCAAACTCCATGCCGTCTGCCCGTTCACCTGATATTTTTCGCATAACTTGATGGCAAGTTCGCTGCTGTTCCGGGATTGGAACCAATTGAGAAAATCAGATCGTCCGGGCCCTTCCGAGCATTCAGCGAGAAGTATGATCGTCCCGCCGTCGGTGCAGGCATGCGAGGCTGCATCGAGAGCTTTGTGCGCCTGGATCATATTTATATCGAACGGAAAGCCGCAGCTAACAATCACCAGATCCCGCTTTTCCGCGATCTCGACGGTGTGAGCGGCTGCGTATGCTTCGCACGCCGCGCGGTGAGAGGTGACCAGGTCGCCGCTGAATAATTCGGACGCTTCCCCGCACTCGTTCACATGGGTGCTGACGCAGAAGACGGACCCGATCTTGGACGCTGCCTCGGCGAAGGCGTCGTGAACGGGATTTCCGTCTAGAAGGCCGGTGCCGACGCCGATCCGTCGATCGAGAGCGGCGCAGTCAAACGCCAGTTTATGCGTAGCAGAAATAGTTTGGGACGAGGCAAGTCCCGGACAGATCAGTTTTCGGCCGCCCGTAAAGCCAGCGAAGTAATGAAAATTGATGCCGCCGATGAGCATTACATGATCGTGCTCGACTAGTGCCCGGTTCAACTGAACGGGAATGCCGTCCGACGTTTCGCCGAGGTTCAAGATCTGCATCAGATCGCGCGGGGCGTGGGCGATCGTTTTTATCCGTTGTGCGATAAAAGGCGTGAGGATCGCCGATCGCTCGTCGTCGGTCACGGCGCGATGGATGCCGGTCGCGAAAATAATCGATATGTCGAAAGCATCGACACCGCTAGCGATAAGCCGCCGGACGAGAAGATTGACGACCTGCCCGCATCCGACCTGCCTTGTAGCATCCGGAACGACGATGAGCACGCTTTCGCCCGCTGCGACCATTTCCTCCAGAGGCGGCGACCCGATTGGCGTATCAAGCCTTTCCCCCAGCGACGCGTCGGATAGCGGCGGCGCTTCAGCACAATGCAGGACTTCAAATTGCTGCGGGTCAAAGCTGAAAGGAATCGTCGTCCGCCCGTACTTTAGATCGATGGTCTGCATGGGTTCAGGCGTCGCTACGGTGGGCAGTTTTACCCATCGCGGGCTCAAAACAGCGTGTGCCCGTTTCGCAAATGTAGACCGCTTCGGCTTCGCGGTCGAGCGTTTCCATTTGGATCGTCAGATGGTCGATCCCAAAACGCTCGTGAAGCCGCGTCCGCACAGCCGCGAGTAGTTGGGAATGCGGGACGGTGCTGTCATGGCTTATATGTGCAGAAAGAGCTTCGAGTCCCGATGAGATCGTCCAAACGTGTAGATCGTGCACACCGTCGACGCCGTCGGTCTCGACGATCGCCGATTCGACGGCCGATAGATCGATATGTGACGGCGTACCTTCGAGCAGAATGTTGACCGATTCGAGTATCAGCCGCCACGCGCCGTAAACGATTATCAGGCTGATCAGCGCACTGCCCACCGTATCTGCCCACGTCCATCCGAACGCGACGATGAGTACGCCGGCGGCGATAGCCGCGACCGAACCCAGCATATCGCCGATGACGTGAAGCCATGCGCCCCGTATGTTCAGGTTGTGTTCGGATTCCGAATGCAGGAGGAGAGCAGCGATGATATTGACTACGAGCCCGCCAGCGGCGATGACGGTCAGCTTAACACCTTCGACCGGCGGAGGTTGGCTCCATCTGCCGAAGGCTTCGATCAGTATCCATACCGAGATCAGCACGAGCGCGATGCCGTTGACGAACGCCGTTAGGATCTCAAGGCGATAATAGCCGTACGTTTTTTTCGATGTCGCCGGACGCGCCGCGAACCACAGAGCAAACAGCGTAAGCGCAAGGGCGCCGACGTCGGTAAGCATATGACCGGCGTCGGCAAGCAACGCCAGCGAATTCGTTATCCATCCGCCGGCGACCTCGGCGAGCATGTAGAGAAACGTCAGCGCAAGCGCGATTCGCAGCCGGAAGATACCTGTGGCTGATCGTTCGGCATGAGCGTGTGTGTGTCCGGTTCCGATATTAAGACTCCCCGCCAAATCAAAAGCGTCGCAGCACTTTCCCGGAATTTAAAGACAGAACAAAGCCGGCACGCGTGCCCCGGTCATCAGCTAATTCTACCGCAAGCTCGGATAGCGGCGTCGCTATTTGAAAACGAAAGAGTCCGTCGCCGCCGGCATTGGTCTCGCGGTCCTGTGCACGCACCCGTAGACCGGGCTGTGTTGATCCCGAAATGATATATACGTTTCCGCCGACGCGTTCGACGTTCCATTGAGCGACGCCGATCGACGGGTTAGACCCGCGCCGCGTGACCGTGAATCTCCAGGGATCATTCCATTCGCTGACCTGCCCGGATCGTGTTGAAGCTTTGAGACGCCAGTAATAATTGCCGGGCGTCAGTCCCGCGAGGCGAAACTCCTGTGAAGTTAGACCGCCGCGGTCGACCATTACCGCGTCGGACGCGAACGTCGGCGATTTGGAAACCTGCAGATAGTACGTCGTATCCGCGGCAACGTCGTCCTGCCACGTGAACGTGACGTTCAGACCCGCACCGGTCGCATCGACTATCTGCGACATATTTCCCGGGAATCCCGGATGCGGCGGCCCGAGCAGCTTTTCGCGGGATGTTATCTTGCCGTTCGAAAGAGCGGCGTATTCGTCTGCGTTCAGTGTCGAGTGCTCGCCGCCTATCGACGTTTCGACGCTGCCGCGGCTGATGCGTATCTCTCCGCCTTTTGCAACGGCGTCAGCATTAAAACTCGCGTCTGTCTGGGATCGCAGCTTTGTTTCGGAGTCCATCATTTCCACGACGTTCTCGCTGTTTTCAGGCTGCTGGTCGGTTCGCACGTTGAGCTGGCCGTCATCGAGAGCCACACGAACGTTCATGCCGCCAAACAGCGTCGAGTTGTCCCTAATGACGACCGTACTGTTCGGACGCACGGAATAGACCGAGCCATCGACCATCTGAACCAGCGCCCGGCCATCAGATTGTGTTTGTATCGTGTCGCCGGGCGCGATATACATTAGCTTTTGCACGACCAGCGTCTCACGTGTAGCGGCGCGGGTAATGCGTACGTCGCCTTCGAACGACATGATGCGAGCCGAGCCTTTTGGCGGCGCTCCTGCGTCGACCTGTGAGAACCAATCATGCCGGATGCCCAGCCATCCGCCGACCGTAATCACCGTGACAACGACAACGATGGCCGAAAGTGACCAGATCGTACTTTTTCGAATCTTCCACCAGTCGATGTAATATTTGCGGGGTTTTTTTTCCATCAGGAAAGCGTAAGAGGCTCCAATTAGCGGTAGCTGTCGTCGTCGCCCTTTTCATCACCGGGGGCAGGAGGAAAGATCAGCGATAGAATTACGGAACAGATCAGAGCCAGAATGACGATGCCGAGTGAAATATTGATAACGGCATGCTCGAAGTCATGATTTTCGAACCTATGCAGGAATACCCCGAAGGCAGAGGCGCTGTCGTCACCCATCAATTTTAGCAGACCTGTGCCGATTAAAGGCAAGAGCATTTTGAGGCCGATAAAACTTAGTACGAACGCTAATCCGTACTTTAGCAAGTGAAACTTTTCGGCCAGGTCAACGAGAAGGAAAAAAAATGTCCGGAGACCGAGTATCGCGAAAATGTTAGAGGTGTATACAATAAAGCGGTCCGTCGTGATACCGAATATGGCCGGAATCGAGTCGACTGCGAAGATCAGATCGGCAAAATTGATCACCATCAGTACCAACAACAGCAGCGTCCCCGACCGAACACCGTTCTCGATGACAAAGAATTTTTCGCCGTCGTAAACGTGACGTATGCGTACGAATTTTGTGGTCAAGCGGACGATCGAGCTGTCTTCCGGCTCAAATGCCTCATCCTCGCCGAACATTTTTATGCCCGTGTAGATGAGGAACGCGCCGAAAACGTAGAGCAGCCAATTGAAGCTTTCGACGAGCTGCGCACCGGCGAATATCATCACCATTCGCAAAACGAGTGCCATGAAAATTCCCCAGAAGAGGACCCGGTGCTGATATTTCTTTGGAACGCGAAAGTATCCGAAAATAAGAAGAAATACGAAAAGATTGTCGATCGAGAGCGACATCTCGATCAGATAGCCGGTGACAAACTCCTTCGCTTTGAATGCGCCGAATTGATAAAAGATAAAGGCGTCGAACGCGAGCGCAAGCGATACCCAGACGGCGCTCCAGACAAACGTCTCTTTTCGCGTCGGCGAGTGCGAACGCCTGTTTACAATGCCGACATCGACGAAGAGCGCCGCGAGAACGATCGCGAAAAAAAGTATCCAAACCCATAGCGGGTATTCGCTCCCATTCATATCTCGGAGTGTTCGCCGTCTAGAACTTGTCGCTCAACAGTGCAGCGATCGCCTCCAGACCTTCACGGTCGTCCGGACCGAAATTGGAAAGTTGGTCACTGTCGACATCGAGTACGCCGCGCGTTTCGCCGCCGACATCAAAGATCGGAACGACGATCTCAGACCGGGCAGCCGAGCTGCACGCTATGTGGCCGGGAAATTCATCTACGTTCGAAACGATCTCCGTCTGGCGTTTGGTGAACGCCACTCCGCAGACGCCTTTACCAAAATCGATGCGCGTACATGCGAGAGGTCCCTGAAACGGCCCGAGCACGAGATGCCTTTCCTTTGCGATATAGAAACCAACCCAGAAGAAGCTAAACGCTTCTTTTAGGACGGCAGCCACATTCGCAAGATTGGCCACCAAGTCCGTCTCGCCGTCGATCAGCGCGGCGATCTGCGGCGTTAGCTCACGGTATACGGTTTTCCGGTCTGCGGCCTTTGTGAAAACTATACTCTCAGCCATAAAGGTCGAGTTTAGCCTTTGGTACTTCGCCGTGCAAATATCGCTGAAGCGTGTATATAATTGTCCGTTTTCGCGCTTTCTCCGGTTAACAAAATGGACTACCTGGCAAAGATCTTATCCGTGGCATTCGGCGGCGCCGCAGGAGCGGTCGCACGCTACCTGATCAACATCTCGCCGGTCGCGTCGCTATTCGGAAAATTCCCTTTTGCGACGTTTTTGATCAACGTTTCAGGCTCGTTCCTGATCGGGCTGTTGTTTATATTGCTGAATGATAAGCTGGACTTCGGAGAAAACGTGCGAATAGCGCTTATAGTCGGGTTTCTCGGAGCGTTTACCACGTTTTCGACGTTTGAGATCGAATTATTGGGGCTGATGAAGGAGCGGCTCTTTATAACGGCGATCGCGTACATGCTGTTCAGCGTGACGGTTGGTTTGGTCGCGGTTGTGGCGGGAATTCAGGTGGGAAGAAAATTTTGAATCGGTAAAGTATTTTGTATCAAAGCGCCGACCGAGCTTTTTCCACGCAGCGAACCGCCTCTTCACCACACGCCGCCATCGCAGTGAGATGGCCCATTTTACGTCCGGGACGCGGCTCGGACTTTCCGTATAGATGGAGTTTTACATCGGCCGACGAAAGTGCCGCCGCCCAATCAGGTTCGCCATTTTCCCAAAGATCGCCCAATAGATTCGCCATCGCCGCCGGCCGGTAAAATGCCGTCGATCCAAGCTCAAGACCGCAAACCGCCCGAAGCTGCTGTTCAAATTGCGAGGTCACGCATGGGCCGAACGTGACGTGTCCGGAATTATGCGGGCGCGGCGCCAACTCGTTTACCAAAAGCTGTCCGTTACCCGTCACGAAAAACTCGATGCAAAGTGTGCCGACATAACCGAGAGCTTCGGCAATACTCCGCGCCATGTCGATCGCAGCCAAAAATGTGACTTCTGAAACGATCGCCGGAGCAAACGAGATGTCGAGAATATGTCGGGCGTGAGAATTTTCGATCACGCCATAATGAACGAAATCGCCGTCTTGCCCGCGTGCGCAGACGACGGAAACCTCCTTTTCGAACTCAACAAATTGTTCCAGCACGGCGTCCTGCCCGTTAAGTTTCGAAAATGCCGATTCGATCTCGCCGACAGCATAGATAGTCGATTGACCCTTTCCGTCATAGCCGAAACCGGCGGTTTTCAGAACGCACGGCGCTCCGATCGCGTCCCAACCGCGGTAGAGATCGTCGATAAGTTTAATTTGCTTGAAGCGGGCGATCGGATAGCCGTTCTTTTCAAGAAATGTCTTTTCGCGCAGACGGTTCTGAGTAATGTGAAGCGTCCCGCCATTTGGATAAACGGCGACAAATTCGGCGGCCGCGTCGATCGTAGCCGAGGGCACATTCTCGAATTCGAACGTCACGACATCGACGGCCCGAGCGAACTCCTTGACTGCGTCGATGTTGCCGTATTCGGCCACCGTTTCGATATCCGCTACCTGACCGGTCGGCGTGTCGCTGTCAGGCGAAAACGTATGGACGCGATAGCCCATTTTGCGCGCCTCAATTGCGAACATGCGTCCTAGCTGGCCGCTGCCAAAAACACCGATAGTGGAATTTGGAAGTATTGTCCGCGTCACCGATCCGAAACTGAAAAGCTCAGGCTTGGAATCGATAGATTAACCTTATATCGGACGGTTTGGCGAATCGAACCCGAAAAGCTTAACGGGATGCCTCCTGGATCAACTCCTGAGTTTCCTCGTTGTGCTTGCGCTGCTCGACCGATGAGGGATTTTCCTTGATCGTTTTGCCAACCTGATTCGCGTGCTGCCGGTCCTGCTCGTTACGCGATAGTCCCGCGGGCTGCGCCCTTTGCGGCGGCTGCGTGCCGACCCGATACGCATCGGCTGCATTGACGTCCATTATCGACCGCTGCATCGATATGTAAAGATAATAGCCGCCCGCCGCGACCAACACGTAGACGAGCAGCGACGCCAACGAAAATCTGCCCGGCCGCTTGGTCGCTGGAGCCGCCGAGACATTTGCCGAATGCGAAAGCCAGTGGCCGCATCGTCGGCATTCCGCATCCAACTCAAAATTCGATAACCCGCAATTCTTACATTTGATCGATTTCATGGGCGTTATTTCAAAGACAAGGATCGTGGGATAAGGAACCTCAAATCAAAATAGACCGTTTTGAAGCGGAGTGTCAACAAGTTTAAACAACGAAGGCAGCGGCTATATTAGATAAGCTTCGTTTTTGCGACAGTTTTTGTCTGTTTAGAGCGAAACGCGTGGAGTTTTTTTCGTAGAGCCGGCCGTGACGTGGCGAGTATCGAAATAGCAAGAAGTGCTGCATTTTGGGCGCCCGCCTCGCCGATCGCAAGAGTTCCGACAGGCACGCCGGCGGGCATTTGGGCGATCGAGAGGAGTGAATCGATTCCTTTTAGGGCCTTGCTTTCGACCGGCACGCCGAGCACGGGCAGAACAGTCTGCGAGGCGCACATTCCGGGCAGGTGAGCCGCGCCGCCCGCACCGGCGATGATCACTTCAAGACCGCGTGATTCGGCGGCCTTGGCAAATTCGAAAAGCAGGTCGGGCGTTCGGTGTGCCGAAACGATCTTTGTCTCGTAGGGAATGCCGAACTCCTCGAGCGTGTCGGCCGCCGTCTTCATCGTCGCCCAATCGGACTTGCTGCCCATGATCACCGCGACCAGAGGTTTCTCGGCCATAATATTATTTGGCTAATTCGGCACGAACGACCGATTCGAATTTGTCCCAAGCGTGGATAGTACTCCGCCAGTAGACGATCTTACCGTCCTTCCCGATGACGACATTTTTCGGATAACCGCCGATGACGAATGACGAGACGACAGGCTTTGCGTCGGTGATCAGCTTGTAATCGATGCGGTTTGCCGATGTATATTTTCGCACGGCCGCAGCCGCGTTATAAGTGACGGCGATGAATTCTATATCTGGATCGCCGGCGAATTTTGCGGCAAAGGAATTCAATTGCGGCGTCTCGGCGCGGCACGCAGGGCAGCCGATAAACCAAAAATTCAGCACGACGACCTTTCCGCGAAGATCGCTGAAATTTACCGGCGTACCGTCGACATAGCGCGCAGTAAAATCCGGAGCCTGAGCGCCCTCCTGCGGAATCTTCTGCAGGCGAAATTCGACGGTGCCATCATCGAGCGTGTGCATCAGAGTGTGGTCCGGCAAGTGAAAATTCGCCATCCGTATATCGACGAACTCGTTATTCGAGATCAGGTTCCCGTCCGAATCGCGAAAGATCGTTTTCGGTGATTTCGGCGATTGGACAGGAGCAACGACGACCTCGGGCTCCGACGTCATCTGCGCCGAGCAGGAAGAAACGCCCGCCGAAAATACGAAGGCGAACGTGAACACGAAAGTACGAAATCGATGCGAAACTCTTTGAAACACTTAACTACAAAATAAAAGAGAAAAGTCGCGAAAGCAATCGGAGGCAGGAGCCTGACCTTTAGGAGGACTAGTGTCACGTTCGGTGATTAGCCCTCCCTTAACGGTCAGGCTTCCCCATTAGATCAGCCGGAGTAGCCTTTTACGCCGTCAAAGTTATAAAGATTTTCCGTTTTGATCACGTCCAATCTGGCTTCATCGAAACGCTGCAAAAGCGAAATGAGCTGTCCGTGAGCGACGCTCGAACCTTCGCCGCTCTCGGCGATAAAACGGCAGCGCCAGTGGTCGACAGTGAATGTGTCCGAAAATCCGCCGGGATAGACCTTCACGCCGCGGTTGGCGATCGTTTGCAGTTTCAGACCATCGCCGCTTACCTTTTCGACCAGTGCTCCCAGTTCTTCGGCGACGCCGTAAAACGAGCCTTTCCACCAGTCAAGAAAAATGTCGACCCCGACCAGATCCTTTTTTTGCGAGGTTGGTGTGCTGAAGATCGGTTTCGGATCGGCATCCACGAGGTTTGCCGTATATATAACAGGTTTGAGCGTTTCCGGCTTTTGCCCAAGGCGTGCGATCACGGCGTCGGCAAATTCCTTTGTTCCGACCTTTTCCTTCGAAACGCCTTCCTTGTACATATCGTAGGTATGCACACCGTCTTCGATCGTCCTCAGCCATGCGTTGTGAGCACGCTCGGCGATGTCCGGCTGGTTGATGTGCACTAGCATTAGGATCGAGCCCAGGAACAGACCGGACGGATTTGCAAGATTTTGTCCGGCACGCCGCGGAGCGGAACCGTGGATCGCTTCGAACATAGCAACCTGCTCACCGATATTCGACGAACCTGCGAGTCCGACCGAACCGGCGATCTGAGCCGCGACGTCCGAAAGCACATCGCCATAAAGATTGGGCATGACAATAACGTCAAAATTCTCCGGCGTGTCGGCCATCTTGGCCGCGCCGATATCGACGATCCAATGATCGGCCTCGATGTCCGGATATTCTTTTGAGATCTCGTCGAAGACACGATGGAATAGACCGTCGGTCCGCTTCATTATATTGTCCTTGATGAAGCAGGTTACTTTTTTACGGTTGAACTTCTTTGCGTATTCGAATGCGTAGCGGACGATCTTTTCGCTGCCGGGTCGTGAGATCAGTTTAAGACATTCTTCGACCTGATCGGTCTGGCGGTACTCGATACCGGCATATGTGTCTTCCTCATTTTCGCGAACGATCACGACGTCCATCACAGGATGCTTCGTCGAAACGAAGGGATGGTAAGAAACGCATGGCCGCACATTCGCATACAGCCCGAGCGTCTTGCGCACCGCGACGTTCAGCGACGAATAGCCGCCGCCCTGCGGCGTCGTGATCGGAGCTTTAAGGAAAACCTTTGTCCGCCGCAGCGAATCCCAGCTTGCGGGTGCGATGCCGGCGGCGTTGCCCGAAAGATAAACCTTTTCTCCGATCTCTATCGTTTCAATGTCGATGAGCGCGCCGGCCGCCTCTATGATGCGAAGTGTGGCATCCATTATTTCCGGGCCGATGCCGTCGCCGTTCGCGACTGTAATAGGGACCTTTGTCATACTTTTACCAATTTCCTTGGATAGAATTTTATATCAAGATCAAACCTGTAATTGTAGCGAAAAGAAGCGGGCTGAGCAATTAAGGGCATAGCCGGCCAAGCGGCGAAAATTGATGTGATAAAATCGGATGATCGACTGTGTTTTCGAGGAGCATTAAATAGTGAATAGAGCAGTGTTTTCAACTATCTTCATTTTACTCGTCTTCTGCCTGCCGGCGTTCGGGCAGTTCGAGCAGATGCGGCGTGCACGCGAGCGAATGGGTGAATCGGTTCGCGCGGAAGATGAAAAGGAGCGACGACGAAACGCGGCGGATCCGGAATCCGTACTTCCGCGACCTAAAGCGGCTCGGATGAATGTCGATGTTCAGAGCGTGCTCTCCGCCAGAGAATACAAGACATTCGGCGAGGCAAAGCTTCATCCGCTGACTAGCGTGGCTGACGGCGAACCTCTTTGGCTTTACTTGAAGTTTAGCGGGAAACTTGGCGATTACGTTTTGACGACGCGCGATATCGATGACCCATCTCGTCTGCGGTATTCGCTCTTCACCGAGATCGGCCCGAAGGGCGACATCACCGCTCTGTCTCAATACAAGCTGCAGTTTACAAAGGACGATCTTACGGCAAACGAATTCAAGATCGCACTTTCGCCCGCCGTCGCCGGGCGCAACCGGTCGACGCCCGCGTTCCTCGGAATTGCGAGAGCCGCCCGGCCCGGCCAATGGACTAACGAGATCCGCGTGTCGAATTTACCGGCATATCCGCGCGGGCTCGGCGACCATCTCGCATCGGCACCCGTCATTCTTGATCTGAGGTCCGGAAACGCGAAATATCAGAAAATGGCCGCGGATTATGATTCGATAATGCTGCGCGGTTCGACAGATCTCGCGATCGTTCCGCCGGCCGGAACGTTCTTCGACCTCGCGGTCAAGAATTTGTTGTCCGTTCAGTTGAACGCCGCAGGCATCAAGCCAGCAGCCGTTTATTTTACCGGCGATGAATGGTGGGAAAGTATGGGATCGCCGGCAAGTATGTCGCCGCCCAGCCGCCGATCATTTGCTGTCTATACCTACCGGAAAGGCGAAAATTGCTTATATGGGATTGCCGAAGCGACGGAAGTTTTTAACAATTCGACGGCGAAATATGGTGAGCCTTCGATAAAGCTGACGAGCGATATTCCGACGCCGTGCATTAAATAGCTTTAGTTACGCCGTCTATCTGACCTGCAAGCGCAAAATCGCATTCAGTAATGCCGCCGCGGTCGTGCGTCGTAATCTCAAATTCAGCGTAGCCCCAGCCGAATGTTATATCAGGGTGATGCCCGGCAGCCTCAGCCAGAAAGCCGATTTTATTAACAAAGCCCAAGCTTTCCGCAAAATTAACGAATTCAAATCTTTTGTACAGCTTTCCGTCTTTTGCCTTCCAGCCATTCAGGCCCGCAAGCCTTTCCTCTATCTCCAGCGAATCAAGTTTTTCGCGTTTCATTCGTTCTTCACTCGTGATTTTTGGTTTATACTTTGTAGTTTAAACATACTACACCGGTTAATTTCCGGTTGGCCTTTATGCGTTTATTGTCGATCTTATTGATTTCAGCCGCCTCGTTCGCGAGTCTATCATGCGAATCCGAAACGAAGCCCGCGTCGCCTCTCGAAACGTTCCAGACCTACACAAAGGCGATGAAACAAAAGGACACGACGACGATGAAGCTTTTGCTTTCGTCGGAATCGATCAAAATGCACGAGCAGGAAGCCAAGGCACGCGGTCTTACGCTCGACGACGTGGTCAAAAGTCAGACGCTGGTCGGGGAGGACCAGAAAACCGTGGAGTTTCGAAATGAGAAGATCGACGGCGACAAGTCCACGCTCGAGGTAAAAACGCAGGGAGCGTGGGTGACAGTGCCGTTTATTCGTGAAGATTCGGTCTGGAAGATCGATGAAAAAGCCTATACCGACAACATGATGCAGGACATGGAGCAAAGCGATCATAAGATCGACGAATTGATCAACCGCGGACGTCAGCAGCCATAGCGGCTTTACCGATCTCAGGAGAAATCAGTGGCAGTTATCAAACCGTTCCGGGCCCTTCGTCCCGTGCCGGAAATGGCAAAACAGGTTGCCTGTATGCCGTACGATGTGGTCAGCGAAGCGGAGGCACGCGAATTCATCTCGCATAATCCGCAGACTTTTCTGCGCGTGACGCGTCCCGAAGCCGCTGTCGCCGAATCGGTAGAAAATGACACCGATTTTAACATTGCCGCGCGCCAAAGCCTCGATGATCTCGTCGCAAAGGGCATCTTCACTACTGAAGTCGAAGACTCCGTTTACATTTATCGCCTGCAGGCGGGCGAGCAGGTACAGACCGGCGTCGTCGCATGCTGCTCGATCGATGAATACGAAACTGGCCTCATCAAACGTCATGAAAAAACGCGTCCCGACAAAGTAAAGGACCGTGCCGACCACATGGTCGCGGTCGGCGCGCAGACGGGGCTGATATTTCTCGCGTACCGTGGCACGACCGAGCTTCGTGTCCTTATCGAGGACGAGATAAAGCATCCGCCGTTGTATGATTTCCCGTGCGCGAGCGGCGTTCGACACACGGTTTGGAAAGCGATAGAGACCCAGAAGTTCGTCGACGCATTTGCCGAGGTCCCTGTACTTTATATAGCGGACGGACACCATCGCGCCGAAAGCGCGGCGCGGGCGCGCTCCGAGCTGCGAGACACAAATCCCGGACACACCGGTTTCGAGGATTATAATTACGTGATCGCCGGTATCTTTCCTGCCGAAGACCTGAAGATACTCGCCTACAATCGTGTCGTTACCGATCTCGCGGGACTGTCGCAAGACGCATTGCTCGAACGCATTCGACAAAGTTTTATCATCTCCGACCTGAACGAAAGCGTGCCGAGAAAACCTGGTGAGATCTGTATGTATCTCGGCGGTAAATGGCGGACACTCGAATTCGCGGTCGATTTCATACGAGCCCCGGACGTGATCGAGGGCCTCGATGTGAGCATTCTGCAGGATTATATCTTGAGTCCGATATTCGGTATCGGCGATCCGCGAACAGACGAGCGGATAGGTTTCGTCGGCGGAATTCGTGGCACGGGCGAGCTCATTCGTCTGGTCGACAGCGGGCAGGCCGCCGTTGCTTTCTCGCTGTTTCCGACGACGATGAATGATCTGTTCGCTGTTTCCGATATCGATGAGATCATGCCGCCGAAATCGACGTGGTTTGAGCCCAAATTGAAGGACGGCCTACTCGTCCACACGATCTGAGAAATGGATCCGAAAGAGCTTGCCGATGTTCGGCGAAATTATTCGAAAAGCGAATTGAGCGAATCCGGGGTCTCGGCCGATCCGTTCGAACAGTTTTCAACGTGGATGGAGAACACGCTTAGCTCCGGCATCCTCGAACCAAACGCCATGGTCCTCTCCACCGCAGACGCAGAATGCCGGCCATCGTCACGCGTTGTGCTGCTTAAGGGCTTTGATCAGAGCGGATTCGTCTTTTTTACTAACTACGAGAGCCGAAAGGGACGCGAGCTTGCAGCCAATCCGCACGCCGCCATCCTCTTTTTCTGGCCCGAACTCGAACGCCAGATAAATATCGGCGGAACGGTGGATCGCGTGTCGCGTGAGGGATCAGAAACGTATTTTCGCTCACGTCCTTTCGATAGCCGCATCGGAGCATGGGCGTCGAAACAGAGCAGCAAAATAGAATCCCGAACCGAGCTGGAAAAGCGTTTTGCATCGCTTAAAAATTCCTACTCCGACGGCGAAGTGCCGCTGCCGCCATTCTGGGGCGGATTCAGACTCTCGCCCGATAGGTTCGAATTTTGGCAGGGACGCTCAAGCCGTCTCCACGATAGGATCTGCTACAAACTCCGCGGCGGCAGATGGGAAATATCGCGCCTCTCGCCATAGGCAATGATCATCGATCGCTGGCTGATTCTGAGTCTGATTTTTTGGTTTTTCCGATCTCGCGCTTTTGAATTGTTTCCATGATTGAAACCGAACGTCTGAAGATGCGTCAGCTTACGCCGGACGACCTGCCGTGGTTGATCGAGATGCGATCCGATCCCGACGTATATAAATATCTCGGCGGATGGGAAATGCAGAACGCCGAAGCCGTCAAAAAGCGTTTTCAGTTCTATCTGGACTGCTACGAAAAGCTGGGACTGGGTCAGTGCGTGATGGCCTTAAAGTCGACGGGCGAGCTTATCGGCTGCAGCGGCCTGCAGCCTCTCGAAGATACCGGCGAGATCGAGGTCGGCTACAACCTCTCAAAAAAATACTGGCGACAGGGCTACGGCGAGGAATGCGCTAGAGGATGGTTGCGATACGGGTTCGAAATTCTCCGTCTGGAAAGGATCGTCGCGGTTGCGGCCCCCGAAAACACCGGTTCATGGCGCATTATGGAAAAATGCGGGATGAAATATGTCACCACTGAAGATCACTACGGCTTTCCGTGCGTTCTCTACGACATCACGCACGACGCGTATTTGTCCCGCCCATCAACCTGAAATAATGCTAAGCTTCGAGCGGTGATCTCGCCTTCCGGTTATGCAGCCAAATTATCCTAAGGTCATTTTTGCAGCTTTACTGACCGTTTATTTTTTGTGGATCGCTTATGATCCGATGCAGGGCAGTTTTCTCGATCTTGTCGATCTTCCTATCCACGAGACGGGACACCTCGTCTTTCGGCCATTCGGCGAATTTCTCGGCGTCGCCGGTGGATCATTATTTCAAGTGATCTTTCCGGCGGTGTTCGTCGGTTATTTTATTTGGAATGAGAAATACTATTCGGCGGCGATCGTTTTCTTTTGGGTCGGTCAAAGCATCCTGAACGTCTTCGTTTATGCAGCCGATGCGGTCACGATGCAGCTCGTCCTGACGAGCGGAATGACCGGAAGCGAAGGCAGCTTTCACGACTGGAATTATTTGCTGACAGAGACAGGTTTGCTAAATTCCACAAAAACCGTCGCGGAAATTATTCGGATGTGCGGCACGTTAGTTATAATCATGTCAGGCGTTCTGTCAGTTTACTATTCGCTCTTTCCTCAGCTTTTCGAAATCGAAGAATGAAAGTGTCTTTAATCACGGGCGCGTCGAGCGGCATAGGCGAGGCTTTCGCACGCCGCCTGGCGGACGAGGGCCGCGACCTCTTCCTCGTAGCACGAAGCGACGGCAAGCTGCGGTCGCTGTGCGACGAGCTAAAAGAAAAGCATAAAATAAACGCGAACTATCTCGCGCTCGATCTGATCGATGCCGGTGCCGCTGAAAGTCTCTTCGACGAAACGCAGCGGCTCGGCCTCGAGGTCGAGCTATTGATAAATAACGCCGGCTTCGGCTCGATGGGCGATTTTGCGGCGCTCGAACTCGAACGTGAACTCGAGATCATCGATCTTAATATTTCGGCGCTGGTCGCCCTCACGCATCGCTTTCTGCAGCCAATGCGTGTCCGGCGATCGGGAACGATAATCAACGTTTCGTCAGCCGCCGGTTTTCAACCGCTGCCATTTATGGCAACATACGCGGCGACAAAGTCTTTCGTTACGGCGTTTTCAGAAGCGATAGCCGAGGAAAATCGGCCGTTCGGGATCCAAGTGCTCGCGCTGTGTCCTGGTTCGACGAAGACCAATTTTTTTAACGCAGCTCACATCGACCGGCCGATTCAGGTCAAGGGGCAGGAAACTGCCGAAGATGTCGTCGAAACCGGAATGAGGGCCATGGACGGAAAACGGTCGAAGGTAGTTTCCGGCTGGCTGAACTGGGCAGCCGCCACGTCCGCAAGTTTTGTCCCGAATGCTCTGATCACACGCGTCGTCGGGCGGGCACTTCGCGGCAAATTTCAAAAATAATTTCCCGCGAAGTAATTTTCCGTTCAGTAGAATAGCAAAAGCGGTCTTTCAGTTATGAAGTTCACAGTTCTCGGAAGCGGCTCTACCGGCAACGCTGTTCTCATCTCGTCGGGAACGACGAATGTTCTCGTCGACGCGGGTCTCAGCGCACGCGAGATCCTTCGGCGTCTTGCAGCTGTCGGAGTCGACTGCGAAGATCTGGACGGTATCTTGCTGACGCACGAACACAGCGATCATGCCGGCGGTTTGCGCGTATTGCTGCGTTCGTTGAAATGTCCGGTCTATATTTCTCGATGCACGGAAGACGCGTATTACGGAACGCGAAAAGGCGTGCAGAATGGCGAAAGCGAATCGGCGAAACGCCAAACGGCGATGAAGGACAGAACGGTCGAGATAGAATCGACTTGCGAATTTCGCATCGGCGATATCGATTTCGAACCGTTCACCGTGCCGCATGACGCGGTCGACAATTTCGGTTTTGTCGCGCGCAGACATGGAGTCAAGGTTGCGACCCTGATGGATTTCGGCTGCATCACGGAATTGATTAAGGAAAAACTCAACGGCTGCGACGCAATAGTCATCGAATCAAATCACAGCCGCGACATGCTGCGTGCATGCTCGGTCTACACCTGGGAGTTGAAACAGCGTATTTTTTCAAAGACCGGCCACCTTTCCAACGAAGATCTGGCCGATTGGCTCACGACCGATTTCGACGGCCGTGCACGCTTTCTCGTTCTGTCGCATTTGTCTCAACGCGCCAACGAACCGCACCTCGCCCGCCTTACAGCCGAAACAGCCATCAGAATGCGTGCTCCGCTTTTCGCCGCCGAGACACACGTTCACCTGTCGCATTACAAAGAACCGACCGATTGGTTCCAGCTCTAAATTCTTCTAAAGATCCGAAATCTCCGGTAGGACGCCGCGGAAGGATCTGCGATGG
Source organism: Pyrinomonadales bacterium (assembly GCA_038254305.1). Taxonomy (GTDB): domain Bacteria; phylum Acidobacteriota; class Blastocatellia; order Pyrinomonadales; family Pyrinomonadaceae; genus OLB17. The sequence continues at coordinate 29,801 of JBBSGG010000007.1, read as the reverse complement.
AGCGGACACGGGCCGTGCCGGCGCAACGCTTCGAGGTGCGAGGCGGCGCCGTATCCTTTATGACCGGCAAAACCATACTGAGGAAATTCCTTATCGCATTCGCGCATGAGGCCGTCGCGAAATGTCTTGGCCAGAACTGACGCCGCGGCGATCGAAGCCGAAATCGAGTCACCTTTTATGATCGACCTTTGCGGAAGCAGGGTATCTCTTAGTACCAAAGCGTCTATCAGCAGGAAATCGGCCTTTGGCACCAAGGAAGCGATTGCGGCACGCATCGCTTTTTTTGTCGCTTCGAGAATATTAATGCGGTCGATCTCTTCGGCATCGATGCGTCCGTACGCGAAGGCAACGGCGTGCTCGCGAAGCTCGTCGGCGATCTCTTCGCGGGCTGACGTCGTCAGCATTTTCGAATCGTTGAGGCCTTTCGGTAGACGCCGAGCGGGATCGAGCACACATGCCGCCGCGACCACATCGCCCGCCAGGCAGCCTCGGCCCACCTCGTCGATTCCCGCGATGACCGCGAACCCGTCGAGCCGTGCCAGATCTTCGAAATGCAGGCCGACGCCTGCGAAACCGAGATCTTTAAACAAAGGAACGCGGCCCTTCGATCCATCCTTTTTCGATGAACCGAATTTAGCCGCGTCCTTCATATAGTTGAAAAATTACTTGCCGGCCGCTTGATTGGCCTTTGTACGTGTATCGAGTTCTTTAATGCGGGCCGCTTTGCCGCGAAGATCACGCAGATAGTACAACTTCGCGCGGCGCACCTTACCGCGTCGGACAACGTCGATGTGATCGACGACCGTCGCATGCAGCGGAAAGATGCGTTCGACGCCGACGCCGAAGCTAACCTTGCGGACGGTGATCGTTTCGCGCGCCCCACCGTGTTTTTTAGCGATGACGATCCCTTCGAAAACCTGGAGGCGTTCCTTATTGCCTTCCTTGATGCGAACGTGAACCTTGACGGTATCGCCCGATTTAAAGGCGGGAATATTTTCCCGTAATTGTGTCTGCTCGACATTATCTAATCGATTCATTTTATTTTCAGGCCAGAGGTCAGCGGCTCAACCGGCAGCACACTCACGTATCACCATTTTCTCCATTTAGTAGGTCCGATCTCGTTGACCTTGTTTTTTCAAGCGCCTTCTCGCGGCGCCATTTTTCGATCTCGGCATGATTGCCGTTAAGTAAAACTTCAGGAACGCTCATCCCGCGAAATTCCGCGGGACGCGTGTAATGCGGACAATCAAGCAGGCCGTCTGAGAAGGAATCGTTTTCAGCCGACGTATCGCTGCCGAGTGCGTCCGGCAAGAGCCTGACGACCGCATCTGTCAAAACGATTGCCGCCGGCTCGCCGCCAGAAAGAACGTAATCGCCGATGGATATCTCGTCCGTGATCAGACGATCGTTTACTCGTTCGTCAACGCCTTCGTACCGCCCGCAAATTATGACCAAGCGGCCGGCGGTCATTGCGAAACCTTTTGCAATGCTCTGTTTCAGCGGCGTACCCTGCGGCGAGAGCATGACGACCTTTGTTCCCGCGGGATAATCGTCTCGTTCGCTTGTCCCGAGTATCGCTTCGATCGCGGCGAAGATCGGTTCCGGCTTCAGGACCATTCCGTCGCCGCCGCCGAACGGCCTGTCGTCGACCATTCGATGCTTGTCGACGGTAAACTCGCGGATGTCGTGAACGTCTATTTCGACTATACCGGCGAGCTTTGCCCGGCGGATTATTCCAAAATCAAAGACCTGCCCGAAAAACTCGGGAAAAATTGTTAGAACGTCGATCTTCATCGCAAGATAGAACTCCGTCATACGGACGGCCTAAAATCGCTTGCGAAGTAAACTTCTGAACGCTATTAGCGATCATTGACGGCGCGATGCCGGCGAACCCATTTTGTCAAAATTCCAATAACCCCTCGGGCGGATCGATGCGGATCATCTTGTTTTCAATGTCGACCGTAGCGCAGATCGATTCCGCGAAAGGTATCAGGTACTCTTTTTCTTCGCCTGCTACGACAAGAAGTTCGGTACCGCCTGTCCGCATCACCTCGCGAACCGTCCCAAGGGATTTTCCGCCGATCGTCTCGACCACGCATCCCGCGAGTTGCCAATCGAAGAATTCGTCCGATTCGAGGGCGACGCTTTCCGATTCGGGAACGCAGACGTCAGAGCCCCGTAATTCCTCACCTTCTTCGACCGTATCGAAACCTTCGAATTTCAAAACGATGCGGCCTTTCTGGAAAAAAAAGCTTTCAATTTTCAATTCGCGGCGTTCACCTTTCTCTGACGAAGTGACCGTAACGCCCGCGAGATCATCGAACCTTTCCGGAAAGTCGGTCAGAAGCTGGGCGACCACCTCGCCGCGAAGGCCGCGGGTCTTTACGATGCGGGCGATCGTTATGAGATCTTCGGTCGATTCGACGCTCAAAATCTACTCTTCGATCAGGTCGAGATGAAACCGCTTGCCGTGCTTCAGGCCCGCGATGAACAGCAGGCTGCGTATCGCTTTGATGGTGCGGCCCTCGCGCCCGATCACCCGGCCATAATCGTCGGGCGCTACCCGAACCGCAAATTTGACGGTCTTGCGGCCGTCATCCGATTCCGACACGTCGACCGCATCCGCGTCACCGACAAGCGCTTTAACGATTCTTTCGACTGCTGCTTTCATATGCAAGAAACTGGTGGACAGAGCCTGCGTCGTCGGTATTCCTGATTTAGCCATCGTTCATAACTCCGCAGAGTTATAGGAATCGTCAGAGTTCCCATATTTACTCCGCAGACTCTGTCAATTGAACTGTTAAGACCCGCGAGTCTATGCCTGCTATTCCGCCGCCGCCGCGACTTGGGCAGGATTATTTTTGATCAGGCTCGCGACCGTTTCGGTAGGCTGTGCGCCGACACCGATCCAGTACTGGATGCGGTCATGCTTCAGGTTTACCTCCGCCGGGTTGAGCATCGGGTTGTATGTGCCGACATTCTCGAGATATTTTCCGTCACGTTTCGAGCGCTTTTCCTTCACAACGAGGCGGTAAAAAGGTTTGCCCTTCGCGCCCATTCTCATCAAACTAATTGCTAACATATTTTTCTAATGGTGAATCGGCGAATCGGTGAATGAATAGAATTCCTTATTCACCATTCCATTTATTCACTTTCTTTTCTTGTGTCTCTTTTTCTTCTTGATCGACCTCGATGCCAACCCGTTCGAATCGCTGTTGCCCGCTTCGAGCCCCATATCCGCGCCGCTGCCTAAAAGGCCGCCCATTCCGCCGCCGCCGAGCATACCGCCCAGGCCGCCGGCAAGTCCGCCCATCATCTTTTTCCCTAAACCGCCGAGCAAGCCGCCGCCCCGATTCATCTGCGCCATCATTTTGCGCATCTGTTCATATTGTCGGATCAGTTGATTTACTTCCGCGATCGTCGAACCCGAACCCTTTGCGATACGCGTCTTTCGGCTCGCATCGAGCAGCTTATGATCGTTACGCTCATGCTTGGTCATTGAATCGATGATGGCTTCGGTCCGCTTCATCTGATGATCGACCTCTTCCGATTGCTCGTCCGAGATCTGCAGACCGCCTATCATTTGTTCGGGGAGCATCTTCATCAATTTCGACATCGATCCGAGCTTCTTAAATTGGCCGAGCTGCGACCGAAAATCTTCGAGCGTAAACTGGTTACGCGTCATCTTTTCGAGCTGCGCCTTAGCTTCATCCTCGCTGATCTTGCCCTGGACTTCCTCGATCAGCGATAGAACGTCGCCCATTCCCAAAATTCGCTGGGCGATTCGGTCCGGATAAAAAGGCTCGATCGCCTCGTACTTTTCGCCGACGCCGACAAATTTTACCGGTTGCCCGATGACCTGCTTGATCGAAAGGGCCGCACCGCCCCGTGCGTCGCCGTCCATTTTGGTCAGGACGACGCCGGTTATACCGATGCGCTCATGAAAGACTTCGGCCGAGCGAACGGCATCCTGTCCGGTCATGGCGTCGGCGACGAAGAGCACTTCGACAGGCTTGGTCTCGGCCTTGATCTTTTCGAGCTCGACCATCAGCTCGTCGTCTATATGCAGGCGGCCGGCCGTGTCGATCATCAGGGTGTCATAGCCGACCTCCTGTGCGTGTTTGACGGCACCGCGAACCAGAGTGAGCGGATCATTCGTCTCGCGGTCCTGATAAACCTGCACGCCGACAGCACCGCCGACAACCCTAAGCTGCTCGCGTGCGGCCGGACGATAAACGTCGACGGAAACTAAAAGGGGCTTACGCTCCTGATTGGCAGCCAGCCATTTGGCGATCTTTCCGGTCGAAGTCGTCTTACCCGAACCCTGCAGCCCGACGATCATCACGACGTTCGGGATCTGCTTGGTGAAGACGAGCCGCGACGATGTGCCACCCATCAGTTCCGAAAGTTCGTCGTAGACGATCTTGACGACCTGTTCGTGCGGATTAAGCCCCTGCCAGACTTCCTGTCCCTCGGCCTTTGCGCGGATAGATTCGACAAAATCCTTAGCGACCTTGTAATTCACATCCGCTTCGAGGAGTGCCATCCGAATCTCACGCAGAGCCGCGTCGACGTGCTCGGGCGTCAGTTTGCCCTGGCCACGCAGGTTTTTCAGCGTACTCTTTAGTTTATCGGACAGTGACTCGAACATATAGACAGGCTTCGGCCGCAACAGTCGAAACTATAAATACTATTTGTTTAGGCGAAAAGTGTCAAGAAACGCTGCGGAGATCCGTCACGGGGTTGGAAGTCGTATCCAGATCCGCCGAACCGTTTGAATTCGATACATTGTTACGCCGCGGATTGATGGTCAGTATTTTGGAAACACCTTAGATTATGCTCGAATCCGCTCGGTTGTATGATGGTACGACTCTTGCTCGTTATAAGCTTGCTACTTAAAAGCTGTAATGCTTTGTTACAGTATTACTACGTCCTTGAGAAGACAGGAGAAAGATATGAAACTGAAGGTTTTGACACTGACGCTGGTTTTGGCCGGTATCGCGTCTATGTTTTCGGCTTGCGGTTCGACGACCAGCAACGTGAGCGTAAATACGGGGGCCCGTAACATGAATGCCAATAGCAACGTTGCCGTTCTGGTTAACAACAACGCGAACATGGTTACCAGTACCAATCGCTGGAGCAACACGAATGTAAACCGTGCCGACTACGACAAAAATAAGTCGGATTACGAAAAGGACAAGGGTTCAAGCACGATCGGAAGCGGCGCAAACGACAGCTGGCTCTGGTTTAAAACACGTGCGGCGATGCTTACGACGAGTGATCTTCGTGAATCGACCATCAACGTCGATGTCGCAAATGACGTCGTTACCTTAACCGGGTCGGTTGCGAATGCTGCGCAGAAAACGAAAGCTGAGCAGGTCGCGAAGGGCATCGACGGCGTCAAGAGCGTCAAGAATAACCTCAAGATAGCGGCGAACGATTCGATGACGAATTCGCACAGCAACACTTCGAACATGAACAAGAAATAGTTTTACTTGTTACCGGTTCACAAGGCGGCGGGCATTATGTCCCGCCGTTTTTTGCGTCAGCGAGCACAGTTTCGATCGCAGCGGTCACCTGGTCGACCGATACGCTCAAGATACACTTCGGCTCACCGAACACGGAGCACCTGTAGCCCGGACAGGGCTGGCAGGGTAATTCATGCCGGACGATAGCGCTTGGAGCATCAGTCCACGGCCGCCAGTGATCGAAATTCGAGGAGCCGAAGACGACGACTGTAGGCGTCCCGACTGCTGCGGCTATATGCGCAATGCCGGAATCGTTTCCGACAAAGAGCGACGCCCGTGACGCGAGTGCGGTGATCTCGGGCAGTTCGAGGTCGTCGAAGGTAAATACCGACGCTCGTGATTGGCTTTTGAGTTTTTCCAGTACCTCCGATTCGCCTGCCTCCGCGACCGCAACCGCGCGATAACCTTTTGCGGCAATAAATTCGGCCGCTCGCGCAAAATTTTCTACGGCCCACTGCTTGGTCTGGAACGCTGCCGTAGGATGAATCAGGGCGAATGGGCCCATTTCGCTGAATGTCGTCGGTGTCGAAGAGTAAAATTTTTGCTCAAGCGAGTGCAGAGCGACATCCGTCACAGCCAGCCGGCTTTTCTGACCATTGTCGACCGGCACGCCCACCGAGCCCAAAAGCGCAAGTTGCTGCTCAGCCGAATGCGTCGCCGCTCGTCCCCAAAAATCAGCCGATGAGCTTAGAAGGTGATTGTAAAGAAAGCCGTACTGGTAATTTGCGTAGCCGACGCGGTGCGCGGCGCCGCTTGCAAAGGTAAAAAAAGTACCCGTCGTACCGCCGTGCAGATTGACGACGACGTCGTATTTATTCTTGCGGACCTGCCCGGACGTGCGAAACCGGGACTTGCCGGATTTTCCCACCGTCAGTACGTTGTCGACGGCGTCAAGACCGTCCAGCACGGGAGCAACCCAATCTTCGAGCAGAATATCTATCTGTGCGTCGGGAACGAATCGCTTAAGCGCGATTAGCGATGGCGTGGCCAAAACGGTGTCGCCTATCGAGCGAAGCCGAATGAGAAGAACGCGGCGGACCTTTTTCCAGTCTATTTCTTTATTCAATTGCTAGAAGCTCTGGCCCGTAAAGAGCAAATACCTGATGGCATCAGGATCGACTTACCGCGGTGCCGATTCAGGCGTGAGGTAAAAATTCCGGCGCGTGAACAACGAGTCTGCGGCTGCAAGGGTGTCCCAGTGATCTTGGTTGTGATCTCGCCACCTCATCCATTTGTTAACCTTCGACGTTGGCTTCGTCGACGAGCATGACCGGAATCTCGTCCTTTATCGGGTAAACCAAACGGCACTCAGGGTTTACGCATTTCAAAGCACTCTGGTCCGGTTTGAGTTCGACCTCAGACTTACATTTCGGGCATCGCAAAATCTCTAATAGCTCAGGGCTGATCGCCATAGTTCACTCCTTTACAAAAACAATATTTTATCGCTTGCCGCGGCGAACGCGAAATGGTGGAGATAGCGGGGCGAATTACTGCTATAGAAGCGAGGCCCATTCGCGCACTGTGCGGGCCGCCTCAGCGAAGACATCTTCCTCGCTTCTGCGAGTCTTTTTAAGGATCTTGAAGCTGTGATCGGCGGTATCGAGCAGGTGCAGCGTAGCGCTTTGGCCGAGACGTTTCACGACCGGTTCTAAAAGGTCTAGTTCCGCAAGCGCGTCACGCGTGCCGCTCATGAACAACATCGGTATTCTGACCAATGAGAGATGTGCCGCGCGTTTGGTGTCGGGCTCGCCCGCCGGGTGGAGCGGAAACGAAAAGAATACAAGGCCCGATACGCCATCCAGCGGTGATTCTGAAGCCGCTGTCGAAGTCATCCGCCCACTGAACGAATGCCCGCCCGCGAGAATCGGCAGGTGCGGAGCGGCTTTTTTCGCAGCCGCGATCGCCGATCTGATCGTCGCCGTACAAGTGTCCTGCGAATTTCTCCCACCTCCTTTTTCCGAATACGGGAAGTTGTACCGAAACGTTGCAATATTCTCCGCCGCCAACGCCTCAGCTATCGCCGTCATCAACGGCGTCCGCATGTTCGAACTCGCCCCGTGCCCCAGCACAAGCAAATGCGTCGCGTCTTTCGGCCGCATCAGCAACGCCGAAACCTCGCCCTTTTTCGGCGTAGCGATGAATTTGCACTCAACAACGTTCACTTTTTATCTTGTAATTTGAAGAAGCGCACGGCGTTGTTAAAGAAAATATCACGCCTCTGCTTTTCGGCTAGAAATGTCGCAGATTCCACAGATTCGACGGCCGGTCCGATGGCATCGGTCCATACCATCTGATCCGATCCGAACATTATTCGGTCAGAAAAACCCGCCTCGACAAGCCGTCTCAGATAGTTGTGGAACTCAGCCCGCGGCCGCGTCCAGTCGATGACGCCTATATCAACGTATAGCTGGGGATATGCGTAAAGCATATTTATCATCTCGTCGAGCCGAGGATATCCGGCGTGCATGACATATAGCCTGAGCTTTGGGTGCTTAATAATGACGTCCTCGAGCAGCAGCGGACTGTTTATGCTTTGCCTCATCTCGGGTGATCCTTTATATACGGCACCCATCGGTCCGGGATGAATATGAAATCCGACGGGTATGTCCATCTCTTCCGCTAAGCAAAAATAGGTTCGAGGCGCGGATCAGTCGGTGCGATGCCAAGATACTGTGGGTCGACTTCGCCGATCGCATCGATCCTGCCGGCCTTTATCTCTCGCCTGAGAAGGTCGAGGTCAACCTTGCTCGGATCGTCGAACCCAAATCCGACCAGAAACCGTTTTGGTTCTTTTGCGCGCCAAGCAAGAGCAACATCATATTCAAAGTTATTACTGACCATTCCCTTGACGATGTTGTAGCGCTTCATCTGCGCGACCGTTTCGAGAAAATGCTCCTTTGCGTCCCTTGCGGTGAGCGGCTTGCCGGTGACCGGATTGGGAATATTATTGTCCTGCCAATCCTGCTGCGTATAGCAGTGCATGTGGACGTCTATGATCGGCTGACGAGCGTTTGCGCGAGTTTTTTGCGAGGGAGTGCTTATCGCAAAACAAGAAAGCGCGATCGCTAGCGGAAATGTATATCGCATCATATTTGTTGATAATAGAGCCAGGTTGCAGGAATGTGCAATCTTATGGTTTCGGAGACTTGAAACTCTTTTTTAACCTCTGCCACACTTCAAAATACTCATGCTGCAGCTGCGAGGTTTCCATGGCGAATTTCGTCGGGCGGATTATGTACCGCGACTCGAACATGAACGCCAGCGTACCGGACAATTTTTGCGGTTGGAGCTTGGCGTTCGAGGCTTTTTCGAAGGCGCCCAAGTCGGGGCCGTGGGCGGACATTTGGTTGTGGAGCGAGCCGCCGCCGGGGACAAAGCCTTCTTCCTTGGCGTCATACGCGCCGTAAATGAGGCCCATATATTCGCTCATCACATTGCGGTGGTACCATGGCGGGCGGAACGTGTCCTCGCTGACGAGCCAGCGGTCGGGGAAGATAACGAAATCGCAATTGGCCCTCCCCTGGAGATCGCTCGGACTGGTCAGAACGGTAAAGATCGACGGGTCAGGATGATCGAACGAGATCGAACCGATCGTGTTGAACCGACGCAGATCATACCGGTAAGGTGCATAATTCCCATGCCACGCGACAACGTCGAGCGGCGAATGATCGATCTCGCACGACCAAAGGTTGCCGCCGAACTTAGCGACCTGCGTAAACGAGCCCTCGCGGTCCTCATACCAAGCAACGGGCGTCTCAAAATCGCGCGGATTCGCCAACCCATTCGCCCCGATTGGCCCAAGCTCAGGCAGGCAAAACTGCTGCCCGTAATTCTCGCAAATATATCCACGGGCGACAGTCTTGTTCGACTCCTCCCCTCGAGGAGTGGTGGTGCCAGCCTCGGCTAACGGGGTGGTGGAAATGTCGGCATTCGCAGTTCTTTCTTCCGCCGGCTCAACACGAAATTTCAGCCCACGCGGTATCACGGCGACTGATCCAGGTCCGACCTGTATCGCCCCGAGCTCGGTCAAAATTCCAAGCCGGCCCATCTCAGGCACGATCAGCATCTCGCCGTCGGCGTTGTAAAAATACCGGTCGCCCATGCCCCTGTTGCAGGCATAGATGTGCACGGCAATTCCCGTTTGCGCGAACAGGTCGCCGTTCCCCCCGATCGTCGTAATGCCGTCGATAAAATCCGTCGGCTTGTCCGGTATCGGCAGCGGGTCCCAACGAAGCTGATTCGGTGTCGTCTCGATCTCACCAAACGGCGAAGACCGAAAGCTATCGTTTTCGATCCGCACAAAAGGCTTATGCATTACGCTCGGCCTGATCCGATAAGTCCATGTCCGCTTATTGGATCCGCGCGGCGCGGTAAAAGCCGTCCCCGAAAACTGCTCCGCATATAATCCCAACGGAGCTTTCTGCGGAGAATTCCGCCCGACCGGGAGAGCTCCTTCGACTGCCTCGGTTGAAAACCCATTTCCGAAACCCGTTTGATATTCTAGATCCATACTATTTGTGCACGAACGAACCCGAGCCGGTAAAATAATTTGAACGCCGGGTTTACGTACCGGCGGGTCGTATAGAAATAAACCTGTCTTTAGCTCAAACCTATGCGTCGAAGCAGATCTTGAAAACGAGGATCGCTACGCGATTTGTCGAAAAGCGGTTCGACTTTCAGGAAAACCAGAAAAAAAGAACGGTCTTGAAATGCCTTGTCCAGCCACGCGAAGGTTTGGTCTTTATCGCCCAGACCGGCATAGACGACGGCGAAATGATACGGGCTGACGTAACGCTGCTTGGATATTTCGTGTAGTTCGGCGAGAATTTGGTTTGCTTTATCGCGCTCGCCGGAGAGCGCGTAGGCGTGTCCGAGCGCGGCGATGAGGTCCGGGTGGTGTTCCGCTTGAGTCATTCCCTTTTGATATGTCGCAATCGCTTGCCCGTACATTTGCTTCTTCTCGTATGCTTGCCCAAGGTAAAGGTAGGCTTCGACGTAACGCGGCTCTAAGATAATCGTCTTTTCGATTTGCGCTATCGCTTTATCATATTGCCGCGCATAGTAAAAAGTAATGCCAAGGTCGTTGTTGAGTGCAGCCGACAGCGGATCGAGTTCTTGGGCGCGTTTCCTCTCCGACAGCGATTCGTCGAGCCGTCCCATCGCATCCAAATAGTTAGCGTATAAGCCGTGCGCGTCCGCATTATTGGGATTGAGAGCCAGTGCGCGTTTCAGTTCTTTTTCGGTTTCCGCCCAGTCCCAATCGTATAATAGTCTGACCGCGCCCATCGCCGCGTGCGCTTCGGAGAGCGTGTCGTCAATCGCCAACGCTTTCGCGGCGTAAGCCTTCGCTTTGGGAAAAGCCTCGTTTGGCGGCAGATAGTTGTTGCCCAACACGCCGTAAGAGGCAGATAGCCCTTGGTAAGCCAGCGCATAGTTCGGGTCTTTTTCGAGTGCTTGATTGTTGTATTCGATGCTCTTCTGCAAATCTTCCTGCGTGAACTTTTTCCACTCATACTGGCCTTTGAGATAAAGCTGATAGGCTTCGGAGTTTTCCGTGTAGTTCTTCGCCAGATTCTGTTCGTCCGCGCCCGACAATTTTATTTTCAGGCTGTTGGAAACATCGCGAGCAATTTCGGTTTGCAGCGCGACCAGATTCGACATCTGACGATTATAAGTTTGACTCCAAATAACTTTGTCTGCCGCGACATCAACCAGTTCGACATAAAGCGACAATTCACCGCCGCGCTCGACGACGCGACCGTTCAAAACAGCTTGCACCTTCAGTTCCCTGGCAATTTGCTTTGCATCGGTATTCGAGCCTTTGTAGCGAAAAACCGACGAGCGTGACCTCACGTTAAGGTCGGAAAGCTGCGACAAACTGCCGATGAGCGTTTCCGTCATACCGTCCGAAAGATATTCCGTTTCCGCATTGCCGCTTTCGTTGACGAACGGCATTACAGCGATCGATTCGATCTGTTTCGTACTCGACATCTTATTGGTGTCTGTCGGATGGGTGAAAAAAAACCAATAGCCAAAGCCGATCGCCGCAAACAACAGAAGCGATAAGATACCAAAGCGGAGCTTGTTACTTTTGATCTCCGTTACGAGGTATTCCGCGCTTGAGGTCGTGCGTGCCGCGTCAGTCGCCGCTCCGTGGGTGATCGGCTCGGCGGCTCGCTCGCCAAACGAAGCGGAATTAGTACGGTCAAGTTTGTTTTGAAATTCCAGTTCCTGCCGGGCATCCTTCAGATCGATCAGCAGATCTTTCGACGTTTGATAGCGTTCTTCGCGATCTTTTTTGATCGTCTTAGTAACGATGCGCTCGATCTCGCGCGGCACATCCGGCATCAGCCGGTTCAACGAAACAGGTTCTTTGTGCAGTAACGTAGCGATCACGTCCATCGCGTTTTCGCCCGCAAACGCCCGTTTGCCGCAGACCATTTCATACAACACCAAGCCGAAACTGAAAATATCGGTGCGCGCGTCAACTGTTTTTCCTCTGGCTTGTTCGGGCGACATATAATTTGCCGTGCCGATAATCATTCCGGGCGTTGTTCCTGCGTTAACTGCCGTTGCCGCTTCCGCGTCAATCAGTTCAGGTTTCTTTTCGGTCAGTTTGGCGATGCCGAAATCGAGCAGTTTGACAAAACCGTCGGGACGAATCATCACATTGTCGGGTTTGATGTCTCGATGAATTATCCCAGCGTCGTGCGCCGTTTTGAGCGCGCTCATAACTTGAATGGCGAGATCCAACGCGAGTTGAAGACTCAGAGGTTCGCCGCGTAAATGCTTGCTCAAAGTTTCCCCTTCGACGTATTCCGAGGCAATGAAATTTATCCCGTCGGCTATGCCAGTTTCGTAGATCGTCAAAATATTCGGATGATTCAAAGCCGAAACCGCTTCGGCCTCTAACCCAAAGCGGCGCATTCGTTCCGCATCCTGCACGGACCGGGCGGGCAGTATTTTGAGCGCGACGAAGCGTTTAAGCGTGTTATCTTCCGCCAGATAAACTTCGCCCATTCCTCCTTCACCGAGCAATCTAAGGATCTTGTAGTGGCTGAAATTTTGGCCGATGCGGATTTTTGCGCTGTTATCGACGATCGCTTCCACGACTTCACCTACTGCAGGCTTTTCCAAAAACAGGGCGGCGTCTTCGGCGTTGGCAAGGATCGATTCGACCTCGCGGCGCACCTCCTCGTCCCCCTCGCAGTTTTCATCGACGAATCGCCGGCGTTCATCCGGCAAGAGTTGCAACGCGGCATCGAATAATTCTCTAACCTTCTGCCATTTGCGGGGGATCATCTGTTTTATTTGCGAAGTTCACGGTACAGCCAGGCTTTTGCCATATTCCAGTCAGTGGCGACGGTGGCGCGAGAAATGTGCAGAGCTTCGGCGGTTTCTTCGAGGGTCAAGCCGCTGAAGTAGCGTAGCTCGACGACGCGAGCTTGCCGTTCGTCTTGTTCGCCAAGTTTGTTCAGGGCTTCGTCCAACGCTATCAAGTCTACTGGGCTTTCTTCGGCCGCAACCAACATCGCTTCTTCCAAAGGAAGTTTTATGTCATTACCGCCGCGTTTTTTTCGATGAGCGGTTCTCGCGTAATCAACCAGGATCCGCCGCATCGCTTGCGCCGCGATCGCATAAAAATGGGTGCGGCTTTCCCAATTCACTGATTGTTGCTCGATCAATTTCAGATAGGCTTCGTTGATCAACGCGGTGGTTTGCAGTGTATGGCCTTGCCGCTCTTTGCGCGAAAAACGTGCGGCTTGGCGATGCAGCTCGTCGTAAACTAGCGGCATTAGTTTGTCTAACGCGTCCTGTTTGCCGCCGCTACTCCACTCGCGCAGCATTTTTGTTATTTCCGATCTTTTCGGTTCGAGTTCCGTCACTGGTGTAGATTATAACCCCAAAGAAATTAATTCTTAGACTATTTTGTTTCGACTGTCGCGCTAATTAGTAGAGGCAAAAAAGCCTTTTACATTACATAAGGAGAAACAAAAAATGAACACGAAAAACACAACAAAAACATTCGTCATCGCATTGGCGATGACGCTCACTCTGGCAATCGTGCCGACAATGGCTTTCGGTCAAAGCACAGCCGACAAGCAATCGATCGCCTCCCCCCTAGACGAGCAAGGCAACGATTTGACGGGCCTCTGGCAAGTCGCGGCGTCGAATACTGTCGATTGCATAACCGGCCAGCCTGACGGTCAACCGCCCGTTCCAGTCAACTATCTTTTCAATCAGGGCGGAACAATGACGGAAGAAGAAGCAAATCTCTTCGACGGTCCTTATCGTGCGTCGGCGCAAGGTATGTGGAAACACGTTACAGGACGCAAGTATCTAGCTGCGTTTACAAATTTCGCTTTCAATCCCGACCGGTCGCTTGCGGTGACGCTCAAATTCAGGTCGAACATCACTCTGGCAAAAGACGGTAATTCATTCACCGAACGCGGAACCGCGGAAGTCAGTTTGCCGGACGGAACGGTTGTCGCTAACGTTTGCTTTGCCGACACCGCTACCCGATTTGCGTTTTAGCTAGTCAAGGTGGGGCCCGTCGACCGCGTTGGGGTTACCGGGCCTCCTATCCACTTACAATTTTCCTGCGGCACGAACTTCTAACCCCCAAAACGAAAACGTTTACATAAATGCAACAAACACACGACCGCCTGTCCGTCCGCGCCGACCGCTGATAGAAACTTCCGACGAACTTATTCCCGCCATTTGGCGTTACTTGCGGGCGAAAACTCTTACAGATTTCCGCGGCGGCGCTGTTCTTCCTCAATTGAAACAAACAGAGCCTTGAAATTACCTTTGCCAAAGCCTTTGCATCCCTTGCGCTGTAGGATCTCGTAGAAGACGGTCGGGCGATCTTCGACGGGTTTGGTGAATATCTGAAGCAGATAGCCTTCTTCGTCGCGGTCAACCAGGATGCCGAGGGTTTTCAGCTCGTCGATGTCCTCGTCGATCTCGCCGACCCGGTTAGGCAATTCTGCGTAATACGAATCGGGAACGGTCAAAAATTCGACGCCGTTTGCAGCAAGCTGCGTGACCGTGTGGCGGATGTCCTTGCAGAGCAGGGCGACATGCTGTGCACCGGCGCCTCGGTAGAATTCGATGTATTCCTGGATCTGCGATTTGCCCTTTTTGCTCTCGGCCGGCTCGTTTATCGGGAATTTGATATTGTGCCCGCCGTCGCTCATTACGATCGACATCAGCGCCGAGTACTCGGTCGAGATGTCCTTGTCGTCGAAGGTAATGTAGCGGAAAAACCCGAGTACGTCGCGATAGAAATCGCACCAGTAGTTCATCTTGCCAAGCTCTACGTTGCCGACAATATGATCGACGAGTTGTATGCCCACTTCTTGACCTGCAAGATCCTGCGAAACAAAACCCGGTAGAAACACGCCTGAATAATTGTGGCCGTTATTGTTGTTGTACGAGATGAGCGAGTGGATCGTGTCGCCGTAGGTCGCGATCGCCGCGTGACGGACGGAGCCGTTATCGTCTGACCAATCGTGCGGCTCGACGATCGGCGTCGCTCCGCGTTTGACCGCTTCGTTAAAGGCGTGATCGGCATCCTCGACCTGAAATGCGATGTCGCGCACGCCGTCGCCGTGCTGCTTGATGTGCTCGGCCGCCGGATGCTCGGGGTTTAGCGGCGTCGTCAGGATAAAATTGACGCGATTCTGCCGCATCAGGTAACTGGTTACCTCACGGTTACCCGTCTCAAGTCCCGAATAAGCCGCACGCGAAAACCCGAATGCTTTCCGGTAATAAAACTCCGCCTGCTTCGCATTTCCGACGAAAAACTCGACGTGATGTATCTTTTTCAGCCCTAATGGATTTTGTGTAGTCATGATAATTCTAAAATAACAGCTCTTGGATTTGATTCACTGCCGCGACGAAATCGTTTATTACAGCTCCGCGCCGTGTAAATAACTGACAGACGAAAACCCTCCCCAATCAAAACATCCGCGCAAATAAATCCTCGATCCGTTGATTTCCATCGCAAATTCACGATCTCTGTGATATTTTACATCCGTTCATCCGAAATCTTATTCGAAAAATCTAGGTGGTTTTCCTTATGCACGATCTGCCGCACCAGCGGATGGCAATCGAAAATGCCATTCTGTCCGCTTTGCCGCCGAATGAATTCGACTTTCTCGTTGCGCGTCTCGAACCTGTTTCTTTCTCGGCCGGTACCATTATCGCTTATGCCGGCGATGCGTTGCGCAAATGCTATTTCCCCTCGAGCGGAATGGTGTCGCTATTGTCCGTAACTGAGCAGGGCAAAGCGGTGGAAGTCGGTTACACGGGTTTCGAAGGGATGGTCGGCTTGCCCGTCGTTTTGGGCAAAAACGAAATGCCGTATCAGGCACTTATCCAGGCTGCGTCGGACGGTTTTAGCGTCGAAGCCGAGGTTGTCCATGAACTCTTCCGTTCGCAAGGCATTTTCCATGACGCTGTTCTTCGGTATATACACTTCATGCTTCTTCAGATCTCGCAGACCGCCGTCTGCAATCACTTTCACACGATCGAGGCCCGCCTCTGCAGATGGCTAACCGTTATGTGCGAGCGTTCAGGACACATGAACCTAACCTTAACGCAGGAATTTCTCGCTCATATGCTGGGCGTGCAACGGACCAGTATCGGCATGATCGCTAATTCGATGCAGAACAGGGGAATAATCCGCTACCGTCGCGGCCGCGTCGAGGTGCTTGATTTCGAACGCTTGCAAAACGCCGCGTGCGAATGTTATTTCGTCGTAAAGAACGCGCAGGCGGAATGCCTTAATGAAAAGTCTTTTCATAGAATGTCGGAACCCCGACAGACACAGCGTTTAATTTAGATGAGAATAGATCGTTCCGTCATCAGGGACGCACCCGTGGAAAATCATACATCAAACTCCTCCGGTCGGCGCATTCTCTGCGTCGAAGATAATCAGGATACCTGTGAGGTCCTTTCGTTCATCTTTCGCGATTACGAAATGACCTTTGCAAATACGGTTAAAGACGCTTTACCGCGCATCGAGAACGAGGAATTCGATCTCTATATTCTGGACAATTGGCTGCCGGACGGAACCGGCATTGAGCTCTGTCGTATCATCCGCAACCTGCGTCCTTTCTCGCCGATAGTTTTCACGTCCGCGGTCGGAATGAAGGACTCGATCGACGAAGCCGTCGGGGCAGGCGCTAACAGATATCTTCTGAAACCGGTCGAACCCGATATTCTGTGTTCCGTTGTCAAAGAACTGCTCGATCCGATAGACCCTCAAAAACTTTCGATATAGCTGCGTGTCACATCCTTTAGGTATTCGTAGGAAGGGACTACATAGAGCAACGGCTGCATGTCCGAATAATCGTAAGAAGTATGGATCACGCGGTCGAGGTCGAACGGCCGTCGCTCAACGTTCTCCGTAAACGCGTTTTCGAGCTCGCCATACGACGACAGCAAGCCTGCGCCGTAAGCCTTGACTTCGCCGTCCTCTTCGATCAAACCGAATTCGACAGTAAACCAGTAAAGCCTGCCCAGTTCTTCGAGCTGAGCGTCGCTGGCGATGCGTGCGCCGCGACCGATGAACTGCGAAAAATCCGCAAAATTTCGGTTCGTGAACATCGGAATATGTCCGATAGATTCGTGTACGATGTCAGGCTCGGGCGTATATTCGGGCCGCGAATGATGACGGATGTACTGCGTCGAGAGCATCGTCCGCCACGCCAGCCAGCTCAAGAATCCCCGCGTCTCTACCAGCCCCTCGATCGGCGCCAGACGAAAATTCGAAAGCTCCTTCAACCGCCGGTTCATAGCCGTGAGTTGCGGTATCCGGTCATTGGAAATGCCGAGGTCCTTTTTCGCCTGCAAATAAAACTTGCTCGCGTGCCGGGCCTGGATTTCCTCAAGCCGGTTGGCGACGATACGCCAGATATTCTGCTCGTTCTCGGTGTAATCGACGTCGGTGATCACACCCGTCTCGCGGAAATTTCTCGCGAGGCTCGCGATGTAATCGCGGCGCGTGCGGTACCCCGTATCGTTCGCGCCGGGATGGTCGAGATGCAGCTCGTTGATATCCTCGAATTTCAGGTCGCGGAATTCAGGAATGGCCTCGTCGCTAATGTCGAACTTGTCTACCGCATCTTTCGGGTGATCGGTTGGTGTGGTTTCATTCAACATCATTTCGGCAGCTCCATTCATAGTTTGATCACGTCCTAAAACTTTGCGTTATCACTATTTTAATGGAACGCCGCGACTGCTAGAAGTAGATTTGAATGTTAATTTTCGCCAATTGCTATAGTTTATGAGTTAATACCGGAATTGACTGTATAATATTAAGTGGGAGATGGTTTTCTACTGTTTATCGCTGGTTGGACACGAGCAAAAGTCAATAATGATCGATGAAATCGACAAGAAGATCCTGTCTCGTTTGCAGCAGTACGCCCGGACCAGCTATGCCGAACTAGGACGACAGATCGGTCTGACCACCCCGGCTGTCATCGAGCGCGTGAGAAAACTCGAGGACGCCGGCGTCATTACGGGTTACTGTGTCGATATCGATACGGCAAAGGTCGGTTTGCCGATTACAGCGTTCGTCCGGATGAGCATCACGGGCGTCGATTACAGCCACATCATTGAGGTCGCGCAAGAATCGAATGAGGTGCTGGAATGCCATCGCGGAACCGGCGGCGATTCATTCATCATGAAGGTCGCGGTCGCATCGGTCGAACATCTTCAGGAAGTGATCGACAGGCTGGTCCCGTATGGGATCACAACGACAACGATCGTGCTGTCGTCGCCGGTCAAGCGAAGGATAATTGAAATGTAGAAATTACGTCTGCGGCTTTTCGAGCGTGATCATTCGCGGTCGGTAGTTTTGCGGTACGCGGCATCGAGCGTGCGAGTAGTGTGTTCGGTGACGCTGGGAATTCCCTCGAATGTGGATGGGTTCAAGCCCCTGATCTCTACGTCGTCGATCGCTTTTACTGCTCTTGATTCGATCGACTTTGGTTCTTTTGAGATTTGCCTTTCTTGTCCTGCTTATCATCATCCAGATCGTTCCGATCTCCGCCATGAATAACAGCAGGAACGTCATGAAAACCACGACGAAGATCATGTCGTCGCGAACCCGAGGCCGTTTTTCATCGCGGCTATAATAGCGATTATTAACCCCAGCCCGAAAACCGGAATAGCTATCACGGCGCCGACCATTAGGTTGAACGAAGATGCTGCAAGAGCGTTCGGATCACTTTCCGGCGCGTTTAGACGAACGCCGCAGTAATTGCAAAAGCTCAGGCCGGAATTAACATCTTTACCGGACGATGGACAATACATAAAGATCACCAAGGCAGACTACGCACGAACAAGATCGAAAGTTCATGCAGAAGCCCCCGAGGTACCGATGAAAGCTCAACTTTTCGGGCGGGCTTCTATAGCCCACGCTAGTTCCAAGCGACCTTGCTTCTGAGTCGCATTATCGACTTTTCCTTCCCTATCGTCTCAAAAACCGAGAGCATCGACGGGCCGACGGCGACGCCGGTCAGGAGTGTGCGGGCGCCGTTCATAATGACGCCGAGTTTCGTCCCTTTTTCGTCGGCGAATGCCTTTACGATCTCTTCGATGCGGTCGTGAGCGAAATAGTCCATAGGCGCAAAGCGGTCGGCAAGTTCAGGCAACCACTCGCGAAGGTCGGGAAATTTTTTCAGGTTCTTCTCGACGGCGGCAGGATCGAAATCGAAGTCTTCGCTAAAGTAGGCCCGGCCCTGATTGGCGAAATCCTTCAGCGTGAAAAAGCGGTGACGGATCAGATCGACGGTTTTGACGTACCAGTCGTACGAGCCGACTTCGACCGATTCAAGCGCGATATTTTCGGGGTTGTTGTTAATGTCGATCGCTCCTGTGTCTTCGGTCGAAGGGATCGTCGAGGTTAGGGCACGCAGCTCGCGTTCGTACTCTTCCCGCCACAGTTTGGCGGATTTGAGTTCGGCCTTAACTAGCGGTAGTAACTCGGCGAGCGACATCGTGCGGATGTATTCGGCGTTCATCCATTGCGCCTTGTCGTCGGTCCAATGCCGCGGATCGTTTTCCTTGAAATTGAAAATGGCGTTTGATCGGTGAATACCGTCGAGCGAGAACTTCTCTATCAGTTCTGCCAGAGAGAAGATCTCCTTTTCTTCGCCGGGCGACCAGCCGAGCAGGGCGAGAAAATTTCGAAATGCGGCCGCAACAAATCCGGCGTCGCGGTATGTCGTTATCGAAACGATCTCGCCGTGTTTGCGCTTCGAGAGCTTCCCTTTATTAGGCGCCAGGATAAGCGGCAGGTGCGCAAACTGCGGCGGTGTGACGCCGAGAGCCTCATAGATCAGTATCTGTTTATGCGCGTTCGTCAGGTGGTCCTGCCCACGAATGACGTGCGTGATAGCCATCTCGATATCGTCGCAGACGACTGCCAGATTATATAGCGGATGACCATCGGAACGGAGGAGGACGAGATCTTCGGTCTCCGCGTAATCGCGTTCCTGCAGGCCGTAAACCGAGTCTTCGAATGAGGTCTTTCCGATTTCCGCGACCTTAAGGCGGATCGCAAATGGCTCGCCGGCAGCGGCACGGGCGTCCGATTCTTCCGGCGAAAGCTTGCGGTAAGGATTGTCCCGCATGTTCTTTTCGCCCTGCCCGGCACGTGCTCGATCTTTGATCGTGTCCTTTATGTTTGCGTCCGATGGAGCTTCCTTTGACGTAAAATCGCGATACGCCTTACCTTCTTCCAAGAGCTTTTTTGCGGCGGCTCGATGCTTGTCGGCGTTATCCGATTGAAAGACGATCTCTTCGTCGTGATCGAGCTCGAGCCAGGCGAGTCCGTCCAGGATCGAGCGAGTCGATTCTTCGGTCGAGCGGGCGAGATCCGTATCTTCGATTCGTAAAAGGAACTTGCCGCCGGTCTTACGGGCGTAGAGATAGTTGAAAAGCGCTGTACGGGCGGAGCCGATATGAAGGTAACCCGTCGGACTTGGAGCAAAGCGGACACGTGTAGTCATAAGGAGAGATTTTCACGCACAGCCGCACAGAACGCAAAGGCATCACAGCTGTTGGATTTTGACATAATTGCCACAGGTTTCGTCAAAACGGTTTGCGGCCCGAGCCATGGTTAATGCAATTTTCATACTTTTGCAAAAAAAGATCGGCCGTCCAAGATTGAGCGGCCGATCGGCTATGTCACAAATAAATGGCGGAGACGACAGGATTCGAACCTGTGGTAGTCTTTTGGACTACAACGATTTAGCAAACCGCCGCTTTCAGCCGCTCAGCCACGTCTCCATCGATACCAAAAGTAAGACCTATTCTAGCCGCCGGGCAAACTTTGTCAAGGCCGTGAGCATCCTATGCGCTAATGTTAGCTGTCTCCGGATGCTTGACACACGTGGCGAATGCCCTGAAAATAAGAGAGTTGTCCCCTATCATCATTTTTGGAAGCATCTCGGATAATTTCATTCCGTTAACTCTTTCACGGGCTTACTTGTGAAACCGCGCCGACAGATGAATTTTTTGGAAGGAAAAACCGCAATTCTAATAAAAGGCCTTATCCTGGTTCTGACGGTCCCGCTTTTTTTGATGCCCGCATCCGCTGCGGCACCTGAGGCTGCGCTTGAACGACGCGCCAGCCTCGGAATAATTCAGGGCATCGTACGGGATGACAGCGGGCCCATAGCCGACGCGACCGTCGCTATTTTCCACCTCGGTACGTCGCGTCTTTTGAAACAAGTTCAGTCGGCTTCCGACGGCAGTTTCATCGCAAAGGTTATACCCGGAACCTACACAATATTAGCGGTCGCCGAAGGGTATAACCCAAAAACCCTCGCTCAGGTCGAGGTAAGTGGATCGTCCGCTTTGACTTACGGCTTCAAGCTTGAGCGCGCCGGCAGCGGAAACACGCTTCCGGAAAAACGGCTCGACCGCAACAATCCCAAATGGGTGATCCGCTCGGCACAGACAAGCCGCTCGATCTATCAGAACGCCGAAGGCACGGGCCCTGCCGAAGTAAAGGACGCGGCCGCAGTTGCCGAGATAAATACGACATCTGAAACTAGTGAGAATCGCATCAGCCAGAGCCGCGGCGTACTCGAAACTTATTTCGGAAGCTCGAAGGACGGTGCTTATACCGGTGTAAATTTTGCGACGCTAATTCCTTTAAGTGACGATACCGAGATTGTGGTCACCGGACAGACGGGATCACCCCGGGCGCCGCAGCGTCTCGGCGCTCAATTCAAATACCGCCCGAACGAGACGCATCAGCTTCGCTTTAGCGGCGCGGCCGGGAAGCTCGGAAGCTTAGCTACTTCCCACGAGCGAAAAGCACTCGGGCAGGTTTCTTTGCAGGCCCTGGACGAATGGAAAGTGCGCGAAGGCGTTATTCTCGTTTTCGGCGTCGATTACTCGCGTTTCGTCGGGGCCGGCAACGATTTTTCGATCAGCCCGCGGCTCGGATTCCAATTTGACGTCGATCCAAAAACTCGCGTGCGTTCGTCGTTCACAACGCAAACCGAATCACGGACATGGTCGCAGGCGATCGATCTCGAAGATTCGCAAGTGCTTTTTCGAGAGCCGGTATCGATCGAGGATTTTGCGATGGACAGCGGCCATACGCCTCGGATGAACAAGAGCAACAGGCTCGAGTTTGGCATAGAGCGCGTGCTCGATAATCACTCCAGCGTCGAAGCGAATTTCTTTCTTGATACATCTCTGTCGCACGGCATTTCGCTTACCGAAACGCCTGTAGATTCTCTCTCTCGCGGTGTTATCGAAGACTTTACGGGCGATCAACGCGGCGGCACCCAAGGTTTTCGGCTTGTTTATTCGCGAAGGCTCAGCGGTCGGTTCAGTACAGCAGCGGGTTATAGTTTCGGACGCGGCCAAAAACTTTCTGCACGAGCCGTATCTGATCCTGCGGCGCTGTTCAAAAACGATCTTTTTCAGACGGTTTTTGCTCAGTTCGACGCGAATCTTAAGTCGGGCACGAACGTAAAGACGATATTTCGCCTCTCGCCCGCTGCTACTGTCTTTGCGATCGATCCTTTCCAAGGTCGGCTTGCGATCTACGACCCGGGCCTCAGCGTTTTGGTAACACAAGATCTGCCGACGCTCGGATTGCCCTTTCACGCGCAGGCGATCGTAGACGCAAGAAATCTTTTCGATTTCCAGTTCGGAGTGGCGGGTGATGACGGGTTGCTGAAGCTCAATTCGCCGGGACGGGTGCTCCGCGGCGGCATCCTCGTTAGGTTCTAGAATTGCCAAGTGATTTGACGAAGCCTGCTGTGCGGAATTCTTATATACGCAGCGGGCTTTTTCTTTGTCCTGCGTCCAAATTCTCGGATGTTAAACAAAAAATTGAATTTCGTGGGTAAACTTACGCGTATACTTCGTTTAGCGCTCGATTTTTACTGCGATAAACGCCATCGCCCTGGCTTTACGGCATTGTGTTCAATTGGAACAAATTTTGCCTCTGGAAAAACTTTGGTGAGGTATGTGCAGCGGTAATGAAAGGTAAGGTCCTGACAAGTTGGAGTCTAATATGGCTGGTCGTTACAGTTTTACTGGTAGCGGGCGGCGCACTTAATCTTTCTCAGCGAGCTTTTCATCAACTCCCTCCGACCGACGGTGTGCTCTGGGTGCAGAAGGCCGACGGCATTTACGCCGAACGTGTGATGCCGGGGCTGGCAGCATCGCGGGCCGGCATTTCGCCCGGAGACAAGCTGATCAACATCAGCTTAGACGGCCACACCTTCGACGAGGTCGCCTCGTTAGCTGACATTCCGATGTACCTTGACGCGGCCGGCGTCGGCGGAAGCCTAACGTATTTTTATCAAAAGACCTCGTACTCATTCGCAAATAATTTCTATTATGCCGACCTGCGTAACATCGACACTTTGCCGCGGTGGACGCCGTCAATAATATTTCTCACGCTTGTCGGTGTGATCTGGCTCGGCGTTGGAATATTCGTGCTGTTCAAGCAGGGCAGCCAATCGCCGTTCGTTCTTCACTTTGCGACGGTTTGCCTTGCGGCTTTTGTGTTTCACGTCTACCGGAGCCTCAGCCTCGGGCAGGATTTCGATCTGGCGATCAATCTATTGGATGACGTCGCTTTTGCGTTGTTCCCGCCGCTGTTTCTGCATTTCTGCCTTCGATATCCGGTACGCAGTGCCGTCTTCGACACGCCGCGTTGGAAGACATACATCATCTATCTTCCGGCTGTGCTGCTTATCGCCACCAGCCTCTTATTTTCGCTCGGGCTGCTGATACCTGTCGAAACCGCCGCCTCTGCCCTGCGGAGCTTTATTGCTGACTATAAAGCGATCCCGCGGCTTAACGACGCGCTGCTTTTCCATTTTGTCGGCGGTATATCTATCGGGGCCGGCTTTTTACTTTGGCGTTTTCTAACGAGCAAGCAGCCGCTTGTTCGGCAGCGGTTGAAGTGGGCGATGTGGGGAACGATGGCTTCGGTCGTGCCGGTGCTCGCCGTACAGATCGCCCGTCGCTTCGTGTATCTGCCCGACGATACGGTCACATCCGCGCTGACGACGCTTCCGCTTGCTCTCATTCCGCTTAGCTTTGGACACTCGGTCGTACGTTATCGGTTGATGGACGTCGATGTCGTGGTTCGCCGGGCTCTCGTCTATGCGATGACGACGGTGGCGATTGCGATGATGATCGGCGGCGTGGCGCTCGGCCTGGTCTTCCTTGCGGTCGGCAATAATCTCTCGACGACCGAGATCACACTGCGTGCCTTGATCGCGATAATCGCGATGGCGGCGATCGTGATGCTGAGCGAGCCGCTCAAGAATTTTCTGCAGGAGCGTGCGGACCGGTTCTTTTACGGCAAGCGGTACGATCTCCGGCAGGGCCTGAACGATTTCGGCCGAACGCTCTCGGCGACCACGGCGATGGGGCCGCTGCTCGATGCGTTAATGGATAGGCTAAAGCAGGTCCTGGACGTCGAAAAGCTGGCCGTATTCGTCGAGGACGATGTCGACCCGAGAACCTACAAGATCGCAAAATCCGTCGGCCTTAGCCAGTCTTTCACGATGCCGGCTGATTTTCGGCAGATGATCCGTGAAAAATCGGCGACAACCGGCATTGTTCGCGCGGACGAGCTCGATCAGGCCGAATCCGAACCGGCCCCAAGCTCGAATGGAAACGGCAACGGCCATCACCGAATTCCCAAAAGGCAGGAGCTTCACTATTTTGTGCCGTGCGTTGTGCGAAGCAAGATCGTTGCGGTGATCGGCCTCGGTCGCGCGAGCGACGGATCGCTGCTTTCATCCGAAGACCTCGAAATTCTGCGAACGATCTCCGGATATATCGCGGTTGCGATCGAAAACAGCCGCCTCTATTCGGAGCAGCAAAGCCAGACCGAAGAACTGGCGCTTCTAAAAGAATTCAACGAGTCGATCGTCGAATCGGTCAACGTCGGCCTGCTCGCGGTCGACGAAGACGGCAAGATCACGCGGTGCAATTCGACGTTCGAAGAGATGCTCGGGCTTAGTCGCGAACAGACGATGGGAAAATTGGTCGAAGAGATCTTCGACGATAGTTTTGCACTGAATCTCGGGGCCATTCTCGGCAAGTCACGTTGGCATCTGACCGAGATCCGCAATGCTTACAAGCTCCACACGTATAACGCGCTTGGCGAATCGCTGATCTTGAACGTCGCCATAGCGCCGCTGCGGTCGATCTCAAACGCGCAGACCGGAGCGATAATCGTCCTCGAAAATGTTTCATCGCGAGTAAAGCTAGAAGAGACTCTGCAGCAAAGCGAAAAACTTTCGAGCATCGGCCTGCTCGCCGCCGGCGTCGCTCACGAGGTCAATACGCCCTTGACGGGCGTCTCCAGCTATACACAGATGCTTCTGAGCATGGTGCCCGAGACCGATCCGAAGCATGCACTTCTGCAAAAGATGCAGCGGCAGACCGATCGTGCTTCGAACATCGTCGGAAACCTGCTGAACTTTTCGCGGAGTGGAAACGCCGGTGAGCTTACCGAGATCGATGTTAACAAACTGCTTGACGATACTATCCAGCTCCTCGAGCCGCAGCTTCGAAAATCGCGCGTCACGATCGAGAAGAGATATTCGCATGCGGGATCTTCAGTCTACGGAAACGGAGGGAAACTGCAACAGGTCTTTACGAACCTCGTCCTGAACGCGCGGGACGCTATGGCCAACGGCGGTACGATCACGCTACGTACATCGCTCGCGGAAGGCGGCGAGGTCCGGATCGAAGTATCGGATGACGGCGAAGGCATCTCACAGCAAAATATCCCTAAGATATTCGATCCTTTCTTTACCACAAAAGGCGTCGGAAACGGTACGGGACTTGGGCTGGCCGTCACCTACGGCATCGTCCAGGAACACGCGGGAACCATCGAGGTGAAGAGCGAAGAGGGCCGCGGCACGGCTTTCAGTCTCGTATTTCCGGCCGCTCACAAAACTTTGCATCGCGCCGTTAGCTAAATACTCTTCTCCGCCAGGCGAACGGTCTTCGCGAAGTATATCGCAACCAGAAACGCTACGAACATTATCCCCGAGGCAGTCCAGAACGTTCGATAGATCGTAGATCCGTCCACTTTATTCAAAGAGTTATTCAGAAGGAAGCCGCCTAAGGTCGGCCCGATCGCGCGCGCAAGACTCGCGGCCGACTGCATGATGCCGAGCGATTTTCCTTGTTCATTTTGATCGGAAAGCTTTGATACAAGGCTAGTAAGAGCGGGCGATGCGAATGCATTTCCGAACGAAAGAAAGGCGCAGCCGGCGAGCAGACCGACGAGGCCGCCGGCGGCGGGCCTAACGAACGGAACCGCAAATAAAGCAGCCGCCATCATCAGGCATCCCGCGACCGCGAGTGGTGCTTCCCCGATCTTTCCGGCAAGCTTTCCGAATAGCAGACCCTGGCCGATCACGGCTGCAAACCCGATGTAAGCGAAAAGATAACCGTTCTGTTCGGCGTTATAGCCGAATACATATGCCGTGTATAGCACGAACGCGTAAGTCATGATCGAAAACGCAGTGATGAGCAGGAAGTAGATCAGATTTATCAATCCGAATTCGAGATCGCGGAACGAATCCATGATCTCGGCGATCCGATTACGTCGAACCGCCGCAGGCTTCTCGCCGAACTTCACCGACTCCGGCAGCACGAAATACAATGCGACCGCGTTACACAGCGAAAGGCCGGCGGCGAAAAGGAAAGGGACGTGGATGCCGTATTTGCTTAAGATCCCCGCGATCGCGGGCCCGAGAATAAATCCCAATCCGAACGCCGCTCCGAATAGGCCCATTCCCTTTGCGCGATTTTCCTTGCTTGTAACGTCGGCGACGTATGCCTGCGCGGTGGAAATATTTCCACCCGTAACGCCGCTGATTATCCTTCCTAAAAAGACGAGAAAGAGCGTATTACCGATTCCGATCACGAAATATCCGACTGCGGAACCAAGCAGACTGATGAACAAGATCGGCCGTCTGCCGTATTTATCGGAGAGCCGCCCGAGGACAGGTGCGAAGAAGAACTGCATCCACGAATAGATCGCAAACAGCATTCCGACCTCAAAGGGCGTCGCGTTGTAAGGCGCCGTTTCCGCGTAAAGCGGCAGGATCGGTATCACCATTCCGAAGCCGATCAGGTCGATGAAGACCGTAACGAAAATAATGATCAGCGGCGGGGTAAAGAACTTTTCAGTATCGGCGGATGTTATTTTTTCGGCCTTTGGTTCCTGGCTCATCGGACGTGAAGAGAAGTGAAATTCGGCTGCTGCGGCCTATATATAGTAAGATGTCAAGAAAAATAACGATATCACCTCATCGGAGATTGCAAAAATGCGGCGAAATTTTAATTCCACACCGGCCCTGATTGTTGTTCTCATTTTCATTTCATTTATGTACAAGGAATCTCCGGCCCAAAAACGGCGAACGAACCCGAAGCCCGCCCCGGCGGTTGAAACCGCGCCGGCGGAAGCGGACATCAATTACACGGTCTCGATGGCGAACCCCTGGACACACCTGCTCGAGGTCGAAGCCACGGTTGCATTCAAGACGCCGCAGGCGCAAGTCGAATTAAAAATGCCGGTGTGGACGCCGGGCAGCTATTTGATCCGCGAATATGCTCGTAATGTTCAGGACTTTGCCGTTAGCACTACGGCGGGGAAAAAGCTGCCGTGGCGAAAGATCAACAAGAACACATGGCAGATCGACACCAGCGGAGTAAATTCGGTGACGGCGACCTACCGCGTTTATTCGAATGAACTTACGGTTCGCACGAATGAGCTGAATGACGAACATGCTTTTTGGAACAACGCCGCCCTGCTGATGTTTCCGAAGGGTCAGCTTCGTTCGCCGTCGACTCTTCGCGTCATCCCGTATTCGAATTGGAAGATAGCGACCGGCCTGCCTGCGCTCGATAGCCAGCCAGGTTCATTTCGCGCGCCGAACTTCGACATTCTTTACGATTCGCCATTCGAAGTAAGTAACTATCAAGAGGCCGATTTCACGGTTCACGGCAAACCGCACCGGATGATCTTCTCCGGCGAAGGTAATTACGATCTGAAAAAGATCGAACAAGATATACCCAAGATAGTCGAACAGGGTTACAAAATCTTTGGCGAACTTCCGTACGACAATTACACATTTCTCGTGAACCTTCGCGGCGGCGGCGGCCTCGAGCATCTCAATTCAACAGCTCTCCAATTCAATCGTTTTGGCTTTAAGCCAGCCGCGCGCTATCAGGATTTTCTGAGTCTCGTGGCGCATGAGTATTTTCACCTTTGGAATGTAAAACGCATTCGCCCGGACGCACTCGGTCCGTTCGATTACGAGAATGAAAATTACACAAGGCTTTTGTGGGTGGCCGAAGGTGGCACCGCATATTACGAAAGCGTGCTTCTGCGACGCGCCGGACTGATCACCGAAAAGAAATTCCTCGACGAAAAGGCATCGACAATTCAGCAGATGCAGGCACGGCCGGGACGTTTCGAGACCAGCCTGGAAGAAGCCAGCTTTGACGCGTGGATAAAGTATTACAGGCCGGATGAGAACGCCGTCAATAATCAGATCTCGTATTACGACAAAGGCGACATCGTGAATATGATGCTCGATATCACGATCCGCACGTCGTCGGACGGCAAGAAATCGCTTGACGACGTTCTACGTTATCTCTACGACGAGTTTTACAAAAAAGGAAAGAATTATACGCCGGCCGATTATCAGAAGACGGCTGAAATGATGGCGGGCAAAAGCCTCGAGGATTTCTTTGCAAAATACGTTCGAGGAACCGAGGACATCGATTACGACGCAATTTTGAATGGAATCGGTCTTCGCATTGTCGCGTCGGAATCGAATGCCGGCAAAGCTTACATCGGCGCCGACATGACGGAGACTAACGGCCAACTGACGATCCGGCAGGTGCCTTCGAACTCACCTGCTTACGACCAGGGCTTGAATACGGGAGATCAGGTACTCGCGATCGACGGCTACCGCGCCAGCCAGATATTTCTCACGTCTTATCTGGCGGAGAGGAAACCGGGCGACAAGGTACGGCTGACCGTTTTTCGCCAGGACAAACTTCGCGATTTTGACTTTACGCTTGGCGGCAATATGCGGAAAGAATATTCCTTCGCGACCGTCGTTTCGCCGACAGCAAAACAAAAGCGGCTATATGCTGATTACCTTAAGGCCGATCTTAAGTAAAGAAAGTATTTCCGACTACGAATAATGTACGCAAATAAAGTACTTCTGTTAATATTTGCCGCCGCTGCTTTGGCCTCGTGCAGTAAAATGTCGGGCCCGCCGGCGCCGAGTTTGCCGACGACCATGAAGGAGATTCCGGCAAGCCGCCTGAATTTCCGGTACGAAGGCGATGTCCCCGCGCCGCCGGAAAGCAAGACTGTCGCCACAGCCCAAGCCAGAAATGCGGCGATCCAAGCCGATTTCGATCAGAACCGAGCGCAGGAGCTTCTGGACAGCACAACTGCCTCGCCCGACGGCAAGCGTTGTCTCGCCGTGTATCATCGCGCCGGTGATATGCCGGCCGAATTTCGCCTCGATATGTACTCGGGCGATGGGAAAATACTTCGCCGCGTTACGCCGGATTCGCTCGCCGTTCATTTTCCCGACACGATCGTTTGGTCGCCCAATTCCGAAAATATTGCGTTTGTCGGAATGCTCCGGGCAACCGCCCCAGCTGATCCTAACGCCCCGCCGCCCGCTGGACCTGCAGCAAACGCCAACGCCGCGATCCCGC
>JBBSGG010000006.1:0-100304 GCA_038254305.1 Pyrinomonadales bacterium | reverse complement strand
TTCCGTTGTCCGCTCCTCAAGGTTTCCACCCATGCCTAAAACAAAGCGCCTCGTCAAGAGTTTTTATCGTTTGCTGTTTCCCATCGTTCTTCTTGTCGTCATAGCCGTTGGCGCAGCTTCGATCTGGCTTGTTTACGATACTTCGCAGCCGCGTCCGGCCGCGTATCTCGTAACGCCTGAAAAGTACGGTCAATTGAGCGCCCGCGGAGCAACGGTGACTGATGAAACGTGGACGACCCGCGACGGAGCAGTTGCACGCGGATGGCTCCTGCGCGGAAGTCCGGACGCTCCGGCGGTAATACTGCTGCACAAATACGGTGCGGATCGATCACACGTGCTGAATTTGGGGGTGAAGCTCAACGAAGCAACGAACTTCACCATTTTCATGCCTGACCAACGTGCTCACGGCGTCGATCCTTCGGTAAAATATACCTCGTTTGGCGGCTGCGAAAGTGACGACCTTTCCTCCGCGATCGCTTTCCTGCACGGACTGAAAACACCGCAGCAGATACCGCTGGTCGGTAAGGAGATCGGCATTTACGGGGTCGAAATGGGAGCTCTCGCCGCACTTTCAGCGGCTTCCGAGGATGTTTCAGTCAAATCGCTGGTACTCGATTCCGTTCCGGCCGATTCCGACGGACTGCTCGCTTCGGCTATCGCGAAGCGCTTTCCGTTTGCGAGCGGCATCACGGCCAAATTCGCTTCGCTCGGCACCTATGCATATTACTATTCGAACGGCTGTTACCGGCGGGCGTCGTCCTGCGACCTCGCACGAACAATGGGCGATCGCGACGTGATGCTGCTGGCTGGAATCGACGAAGCCGAATTTCAAGAGCCGACGTCAAAACTGAGCAAGTGCTTTCTTCCAAGTTCGACGATTTCCGTCAAAACCGACCTCAGCCCGTCAGGATTCAGCATCATAAACGCATCGCTCGACCTCTCCGGAGCCTACGATCAGCGGGTTATCGACCATTTCCGGAACACGCTCGGTGTGTCGCCGCTTCAGGTCCAGATCGCGGTGAAATAGCTCAGTCAAGATCTATTTTCTTTTTGCTGTGGCCATTGGTTTGCGAGACTTCGTGGATATTCGCGCTTTCTTCCATTTGGCCGACCGATTGAAGCAGGATCGCATTGAGTCGGCGAAGGCGTTGGGCGGTTGATGTCATTACAAGAAGTTCGTATTTCAGGTCATTTTCTAGATTGAATGCGGCAGTTACCAGAAACGATAACTTTTCCGGATCGGTTGGCGGGATCTCGGGGAACTTACCCCGACTGCCGCTGATCTTGAACGCGGCTTTGGCTATCCGTTCAAAAACGGAGAAAACGCTGTCGGCCAGCGGCTGAAGGTTTTCGGCCGGCGAGACGTCGTCCTCGAAAAATTCCACCTTAGCGTAAAGGTATTCGGTTCCGGAATCGAGATAAGAACTCAGGTTGTAGCGGATAATTCCGTTTACAACGATGTTGGTGCGCCCGTCGCCCAGGTCCTCGGCGTCGCGTATCTCGGCTACACACCCGACCGTTCCTTCATCCGGCCTTTGCACGAAAGCTTCGGACGGTTCGAACCGCGTGATCCCGAAAAAGTTTCCGCTCGGCACGATGTCGCTGAGCATTTGCCTATAGCGCGGCTCGAAAATGTGAAGCGGCAAAATTTCGTTGGGTAAGAGAACCAGCGGCAGCGGAAATATCGGCAGCGAGCTTAGCGACGAGACTTTGTCTGAGGATTCGGACATTATTTGCTACTAACCGGCGGCAATTTTTTGCGAGATGAATTCGATTATGCTTTCCGGCGGCTCCTCGCTAAGCGCGAGACGTTTGGCTCCGATGACGGCGTCCGACATTTCGCCGGCGCGCGACTTGAATCTCTTGTCCCGGCTGACCAGGTCTTCCACGACGCGGCGTTCCAAACGTTCGCGCGAGACGTCCTCTTCGAGATCGGCGACGGCGTACTCGACCGGGACTGACTGATTTTTGATGCGTACGCAAAGAGCCGAAGTCATTTTCTGAACCTCATCACGAATGCGCTTGAGCTCGAGAACCGAATTCGGAAAGCCGAGCTGGCCGCGAAATGTGATCTCGACGATCGGCGACGGTATGCCTTCTTCGGCGACGCGGGCATTGCCCCGGCATTTTTCGAGGACAGCTTCGGTCAGTTCCTTCGGGTCTGAATAGTTCGTCACATCGAAAACGATACGCTGGAAAGGCCGCTGCCTGTAATCCTGCACGTGCCGCGCATTAACGTTATTCTGTTCGTCAAACTCGACGACGAAGACGCCGCGCGTTTCGCGGTATTCGCTGATATTCGTTACCTCGATCGAGCCGGGATTAAAGGCCCAGTTATCGATCTCGTAGTGCATATGAGTGTGGCCGAGCCCGACGTAATCGATAACGGACTTGAGCTCCTTCAAAGCCGCGATCGACAATGCGGGAATCGGATGCGTTTGATGGCCCTCGACGTCGGTGTGGAGCATTAAAATATGAAAAGCGCCGTCGCGGCGGTTTTCGCCGATGGCTTTCGTCAGCATCGGTATCGCCCAGTTTGCCGAGGCACCGTACCAGTGTGAACCGAAAATACGGGCACGCCCGATATCGATGTATCCGCCCTTACCGTCGGACCACGGCTCGTAGGTCATACCTTCTTCCGAATTCGAAGGCTCGAGCAAATGAACTAGATTCCAGTTTGCCAACGACCTCAGCCAACTGAATTCGCTATCGTTATGTTTCTGATCGTGATTGCCCTCGATCGTGACGACTGGAATACCGTGATCGCGCAGCAGCGACAAACCCGCGACTGCATAATTCATTGTCTCGGGCGGCACATTGCGTTTGTGAAAAAAATCGCCGCACATCAGGACGAAATCGACTTTTTCGTCGACCGCATATCGGTGCAGAACATCTATCCACGCATCGAAGAAATCACGCGGGCTTTCGGCCAGTTGATAACGTGTACAGCCGAGATGAACGTCGGAAATATGAAGGAATTTCACTCTCGCTATTTTATCATACGAATCGGCCGATCAGACTGCGGACGGAACGTCGCAGTGGATGTGCTAGATTACACGATATGGATAGGGTAGTTTTGATCACCGGTGCGTCTACGGGCATTGGGAACGCGACCGTCAAGCTGTTTCAGACAAAAAGCTGGAAGGTCGCCGCGACTATGCGCTCGCCCGAAAAAGCGGCAGACCTAAAGAACATCGCCGACATCGAATGTCTGCGGCTCGATGTCACAGACAAACCCAGTATCATTGCAGCGATAAACGAAACGCTCGAAAAATTCGGCCGGATCGATGCGGTAGTCAATAATGCGGGTTACGGCCTCGCCGGGGCGTTCGAGGCTGCGACCGATGAGCAGATCGAGCGACAATTCCAGACGAATGTCTTCGGATTGATGAACGTGTGCCGGGAGATACTGCCGTATTTTCGCGAACAAAAACGAGGATATATCGTCAACGTCGCGTCCGTCGGCGGCCGCATGACATTCCCTTTTTACAGTCTCTATCACGCGACGAAGTGGGCGGTCGAGGGATTTTCGGAATCACTGCAATACGAGCTGGAACCTTTCAACATCCGAGTCAAGATAATTGAACCGGGCCCGATCAGTACCGACTTTTATGACCGTTCGCAAACCGTCACGACCAAAGAAGGATTAACGGCGTACGACATGCAGATATCACGTGCACTGCCGAATATGCAAATGGCCGGCGAGAAGGCTCCGGGCGGTGAAGCGGTCGCTCAAGTTATCTACGAAGCCTTGACTGACGGCTCGAAGCAGCTTCGATATTCCGTCAACACAAAAGGCATTCTCGCCGCGCGGCGGCTTCTGCCGTTTTCGATTTTCTCGCGCATCATCAAGACGGCGGTTTTTCGTTAGCTTAATTGGGTAAAAGGTGCGAATATTGATACTGGCTGCTTTTTTTATTTACTATCCTTGTCATGACTTTCCCCGCTTGTTACGCGTCGGAGGAAGAGGACGCATTCTGTGATCTAGCGAAAAAATGAAAATTCTACTCTACAATCCGGACAACGGGATCACGCGCAATTTTATGCCGCACCTCTGGATGTTTCTTCTTCAGTCGCTGACGCCGAAGGAACACGAGGTCGTTCTGATCGACGGAAACGCGAGGGCGATGACGCGGGAAGAACTCGTCACATTCTGTAAAGACGAGAACATCGGTTTGGTAGGAATCGGCTCGATGACGCGAATGGTCGCTCGGGCCTACCTCGTCGCAGACGCGCTTCGCGCCGCCGGAATTAAGGTCGTAATGGGCGGGCCGCACGTGACGGAGTGTCCGGACGAAGCTCTTGGCAGAGATGGCGGGCCGCGTCATGCCGACGCTGTGGCTTTGGGCGAAGCGGATGAAACCTGGCACCTTATCGTTAACGATGCTGCTAACGGCCAGCTAAAAGACGTCTATCAGCCCGAAGTCGATCCGAAAGGAAACGACAAGAAACCAAATCTTCAGCCGTATCCGCACATTCCGTGGGAGACGCTCGACCTCGACCAGTTCAGCCTTGTGCCGAAATTCTTCCAGCCGTATCTTTCGAAGATGGGCGCGGGCTGGGGCAAGTTTTTCGTCGTCCCGATCGAGACCGGCCGCGGCTGCCCTTATGGATGTGAATTTTGCACTGTTACAGGATTTTTCGGCGATTCGATCCGCTTTCGCACAAACGAAAGCGTCATCGAAGAATTGCTGAGGCTAAAGGAACGGGCAAAACGTGAAAAAGGTCAGATCGCGGTTTTCTTTATCGATGACAATCTGGCGATCAACAAGAAACGGCTGAAATCGCTGTTGCGCGACATGATCGCGGCTGGGGCAACACTGCCGTGGGTCGCTCAGATAAGTGCGAACCTGCTTGCTGATGAGGAACTTGTCGATTTGATCGCCGATGCGGGTGCGAAGTGGATCTTTATCGGTATGGAGTCGATCGATCCGGCTAATATGGCGGACGTTAACAAGACATTTTCCAAGCCCGCCAACTATCAGGGCGTGCTCGACGGCCTAGCCCGCCGAAATATTTTTGCGATCACGTCATTCATTTTCGGAATGGATAACGATACCGTCGGTGTCGCAAACCGCACCGTCGATGAGATCGAAAGCTGGGCGCCGGGCCTGCCGGTATTCGGCCAGTTAACGCCTTTTCCGGCCACGCCTTTATACGACCGGCTTGCGAAAGCAGGACGTTTGCAGCGGCCGAAACATTGGCTCGACTTTGCGCCGTTCGTGATGGCTCACGATCCTCTGAAAATGACGATCGAAGAGGCGAAGACCGAAACGTTCGCAGCATGGTCCCGAAGCTACAGCCCGGAGCGCAATCTCGAAGCGATCAGGGCGATCAAGAATACGCCGATCGATGTCCGTATAGGCCATCTCGTCGCGCGGCTGTTCTTTCGCGGGATTTATTTCCCGCAAATGAGCAAACGTGCCTGGATAAAACTGCTTTTCGATAATAGGAAGGCGATCCTAAGCCTCAGTGGTGAAGGGCTGCAGACATGGCGGCGTGCGCGAAAGCGACGGCGCGAAGACGCTCGCGGTGCGGGAAAGATGAAATCAAGCGAGGCGTACCAAGGCAATACCCGCGATTAGGCCAGGAAAGATCTAGCCGACTTTTTCCTTAACCTTATATCGGCCAAACTCCGTCAGCAGCGGACGCAGATTTTCGATGATGTGCGGATGAGCCGCACGAGACGCGGCTACTATTCCGTTGTGGTTCTGCACATCTAAAATATCGTATTTTATCCGCTCGCCGAAAATATCCGTTAAATAGCCGCCTGCTTCCTCGAGAATCGATTGCGGCGCACACGTATCCCAAAACTTCGACCGGGGCGAAAGGTTGATATATAGATCGCACGTCTGCTCGGCGATGAGACCGACCTTTATACCGATCGAACCGCGCCTGATCTCGCCGGCGAAACCGAAATGTTTCGCGATCTGCGAAATACGCGGGCTCGAATGATTACGCGAAGTCGCGATGATCAGCGTGTCGAATCCCGTCTTGGTCGAGACGATGAGCTTCATCGGCTGGCCGCCGGCTGTTACTGAAAAAGAGCCGCCACCCTTTACCGCGTAATACAGGATATCGACGATCGGTACATAAACGACGCCGAGTACGGGTTCGCCATCTATCGCCAGACCGATCTGAATGGCGAAGTCGCCGTCCTTTTTAACAAATCCCCACGTTCCGTCGATCGGATCGGTTATCCAAACTCGGCTGTTCCCGAGCCGCAGGTGCGAGACGTCTATCTCCTCTTCTGACAGTATGCCATCGCCGGGAAATGCCGCTTCCAGGCCCTGGACGATGATCCTGCTGGCGGCTCGGTCGGCGGCGGTGACAGGTTCGGTCGAGCTGTCTGCGGCGACCTTTTCTTCGGCGATGATCTCGAGAGCGTAGTATTCGAGGACGGTTTTTCCGGCTTGACGCGCCAACTGGATAGCGGTTTCTAACTCTTTCTCAAACATTAACCCATTTTAACACTTCGTCCGGGGCGTCACGCCTTGACGGCGAGTTCGCTGATGCCGCATCTCGGGCACGTGAGAATTCGGTGAGCCGGATCGGCCCATTTAGCGAGCCCCTCAGTCGAAAGCTCGGGCGTTTTGTTCTCCGCCTCTCCTTCGGACATCAACCGCGAACGTTCACCGACGGCAATATTATTGTTTTCGGGTCGGCAGTGGCGGCATATCCAGCCGAATCCGCGATTGTAGAAATCCTGAAGCTCAAGCATAAAAAAGCAGCAAGCCCGCGAGAGCTTGCTGCCGATCGCTGTCCAAATCTACTGTGCCCGTCGCGATGTCTGACGAGGCGTAGCTCCGCTCAGGCGAACCGGAACTGAAACCGTTTTACCATCGCGATACACCTGGACCTGGACGGTATCGCCTATCTGTTTCTTGTCGAGGTATCGATATAAATCGTCGAGGTCAGCGATCGATGTGCCGTCGATCGCGGTAACAATGTCACCGAGCACGACTTCACCGTCGCTGCCGCGCGAAAGGCCTTTCAGACCGGCAGCATACGCCGCACCGCCGTTGGCTATATTATAGATAACCAATCCTTTTTGGACAGGCAGCTCGATACCGCGTTCGCTCAGTTTTTCGATCCCGACGCCATCGACGCCGATCTTCGGACGGATCACCGAACCGTTCTGAATGAGCTGCGGCACGACCCGCTTCGCCGTATTGACGGGAACGGCGAATCCGACGCCGACCGACCCGCCCGCAGGCGAAAGGATCTGCGAATTAATGCCGATCATCCGACCGTATTTATCGAGAAGCGGACCGCCCGAATTTCCGGGATTGATCGAAGCATCGGTTTGGATGGCTGCATCGATTACGCGGTCATTGCGAGCACGGATCGGACGCTGGAGTCCCGAGATCACGCCGGTCGTAAGTGTTCGGTCGAGTCCGAACGGGTTCCCGATCGCCAGCACCTTCTGGCCGACGGAAAGCTTATCGGAATCGCCCAGCGGGACGACCGTCAGGCCGCCTGCAGGCGGATCGATCTTGATGACGGCGAGATCTGTGTCGGGATCGCCGCCGACAACCTTTGCCGGAAAGGCCTTGTCGCTTCCGAAACTCACCGTCAGTTTCTGGGCGCCTTCGATCACGTGATAATTGGTCAAAATGTAGCCGTTAGCGTCTATGACGGAACCGGAACCGTTTCCTTTGCCTTCCTGAACGCCGCCCCAGAAATCCTGCGTGTAAGACGTTGTATTGATAAAAGCCACGCCCGGTGAGATCGCTTTGTATATCTCGATACTGTTCTGCTCGTCGGAAACTGCGGTCGGATCGGAAATATTTGCGGGAGCCGCTTCGGCAAGTGCGACGCCGGACGTATCGTGGGCACGCCAAACGCCGGCGGCCGAATAAATTAAAGCCGTTCCGCCGACGGCGATCAGCGCCGCGGCGAATGCCAAGAGAAGCACCTGTCTGCCTGACAGTTGATACACTGATTTGCTTGCCATATTTCTTGAACTTCCTATCTAGATCTACGGGTCAATTGCAATCGGTATGATGCCAAGAGACCCGTGTTACGTTGCGTTATCTAATACGCCGAAAAAAGCCCGCGAGTTTCGTATTTTGAAACTCGCGGGCCATTTTACCAAACGTTTACGGCGTGCAAAACACTAGCCGAAGATACTCAAAAACGTATGGGAAACCGCTTCGATCGAAGCCTGAGGGACATACCCCAACGCTGAAAGTCCTGTTAGTGTGTGAACGCACATTAAGCCGATATAAATTGCCAATGCTACACCGACAGCGTATTTTGCGATAGGCAGATCGCCCCATTTTAGGAGAACCACCGCCGCAGCGATCCCGATCCCGATCTTTGCCGCGAGAAATGCGAAATCGCCCGTTTCGAGCAATCGGGCCATTAGCGTATTGCCTTCGGACGCAACACCGTTCCTTACCCAAACGATCGTAAGTAAGGCGTCGAGTAGATTTAGCGAAAACAACAATAAAGTCTCGCGCAAAAGATGCATATGGCCCCTTGTCAAAACATTTACGATCACCTCGATACAATCGACATTGCAAAGCGCGTGCCCGAGGAGAAACGAAGCATCCAGTTAGGTTATGCATCTACTATACACCGAATGGCTCGCGATTTCATATAGATTTTACACACCGACCGATAGTGATCGCGCCGGGAAATGTTAGTCTCGAAGTGTGGAAACCGGACAACCGTTCGGGGCGGCGTGCCGTCGAAATTGCGGAAATGACGCCGTTCGCTTTAAGAAGCGCTCTTTTCCACTAAGTCCAGGAGGAATGATATGAAAAGAATGAATAAACTTGCGATATTGCTTACGTTGTTTTCGTTTATGGCGATGGCCTCGTCCGCCGATGTCACCGCTCAGACACGTAGGAGGCCAGTGATCAGACGGCGCGCGGTCGTTAGGCGCCCGGCTGTCGTGTCGCCGCGGCTATTTACTGTCGCGGCCGGAAAACGGGTTCGCGTGCGAATGAATGAAACGATCAGTTCGAATACGGCTCGAATCGGCGACCGATTCACCGCTACCGTGACCGAACCTGTTTATTCGACGACCGGCGTTATCGTTATACCGGTCGGCGCGGAACTCGTCGGCCGCGTCGATAGCGTCGTGCGAGGCAATAAAGGCGGCAGGCCGGGAACGATCGACGCGAGTTTTCGCACTCTGAATCTGCCC
Organism: Pyrinomonadales bacterium; assembly: GCA_038254305.1. GTDB lineage: Bacteria > Acidobacteriota > Blastocatellia > Pyrinomonadales > Pyrinomonadaceae > OLB17. Next base: position 91,147 of record JBBSGG010000006.1, on the reverse strand, counting down.
AACGGCTCTAGGCGGGCGATCAATGGTTCGTTAACGGATCTCAACGCCGCAGATGCCAAAAGTAATGCCGAGGGGACAGCCTCCGGCGACCGAATGAAACATCGAAAGCTGATCTTTATCGGCGGCGGCGGCGCGGGTGGCGCGGTGCTGGGTGGTGCGATCGGCGGCGGTAAAGGTGCATTGATCGGCGGTATTCTGGGTGCGGCCGGCGGATTTCTCGGCGATAAATTGACAAAGGGCGAAGACGCCGAAGTGCCGTCGGGAACGGAATTTGGCGTCTACCTGAATCAGCCAATAACGCTTCCGCGGTTTGTCGAGACAAACCCATAAGATGCAAGAATGGCCGGCAGGAACAAGTTCCCGCCGGCCTTTTCTTCATGTCGCGCGCAGAGCTATTTGAGGGCGAGCACGCTGTCAGACGCGGCTCCGATCCTTTTCAGACGCGTCATCACCTTTTGGATCAGCCACTCCGGCGTGGAAGCCCCCGCTGTTACGCCGACGCGTCCCGCGCCTATCAGATCGTCGCTGTCGATTTCATCCTCGGTTTCGATCAGAAAACTTCGTTCGCATTGTTCCTTGCAAACGGCAAGCAGTTTTACGCTGTTGGACGAGTGGCGGCCGCCAATTATATAAAAGGCGTCGACCATTCCGGCGAGAGCCCGAGCCGCATCCTGCCTGTCGCGGGTCGCCGAGCAGATGGTATTCACGATCTGAACGTCATCGTCGGTCCTTGAGCGTATCGCCTCGGCGGTTTCGAAAAACGTCTGTGCCTTGATCGTCGTTTGAGAGACCACGAGAGGATTACGCAGTTTCGGCAGGGACGCGACTTCGCTTTGGTCCCGTATCACAAATGCGTGATCGGGAGCGTACCCCTTTACACCGATCATTTCCGGATGGTCAGGGCTGCCGACTATGACTACATGTCTGTCCTGCTCGGCGGCACGGGCCGCGAGTTTTTGAACCCGCGTAACGAAGGGACAGGTCGCATCGACAATCTTCGAAGCTTTTTCTTCAAGCTCACGCTGAACATCAGGTGTCACCCCATGCGCCCGAATAACTGCTGTCTCGCCGCGTTTTATTTGCACGGGATCACTGATCGTGGTCACGCCTTGCCGACCGAGACGCTCCATTTCCTGCTCATTATGGATGAGCGGCCCGAGGCTTCGGACTTTGTCACCCTGCCCGACGGCCTCCTCGACCATCCCGACGGCACGCTCGACGCCGAAACAAAAACCATATTCGTTCGCTAATAAAACTTGCATTTTTCGTTGCCGATGTACTATTTTGAACTACTTTCGATAAAGCACGCTTACAGTTATCCCAATATAATTTTAGCAAATGCCGGGTACAAACGAAACGTCCCCGTTCGTCGTTAAGTTTTTGAGCGACGCGGACTTTCACTTCATACATCGAATATTCGTCGAAGCCTTTTCGGATTACCTGATCCAGTTTCAGCTTTCTGAGCAGCAATTTCGTAATCATATTTCACTTAATGCGGTGGACCTCAACCGCTCGGTCGGCTGTTATGATGGCAGCGAACTGATCGGCGTAACGCTGAATGGCTTTGGCAACTGGGACGGCGCGCCGACCGTTTATGACGCTGGAACAGGCGTTATTCCATCGCACCGCCGCCGCGGAGCAAGCGAAGCGATGTTCCGGATGATGCTTCCCGTTTTTCGCGACGAGGGTTATAAGCAGTGCCTTTTGGAGGTTATTTCGGCGAACGTCCAGGCAAAAAGTCTCTACGAAAAACTGGGATTTGAGGTGACACGCAAACTCCTGTTGCTTGAAGCTGAGAGCTTGCGCCCACCCGTGCCGATTTCGCCGCATATCGAATTAAAAGAGATCGGGCAGATCGACCGGAAAACGCTGACAACGCCCGGCGAGGGAAAGCCCTCGTGGCAGAATTCGATCGAGGCGATTGTCCGAAGCGAAGGAATGAAACGGCTTCTCGGAGCATTCGACCAAGGCAAATGCGTGGGATATATCGCCTTTTCGGCGGGAGCTGGCCGCATCGCCCAGATCGGCATTCACCCGGAATACAGACGGAATGGTATCGCGAGCAATATGCTTGCGATGATGGAGGCCGACACGCGTCCCGGATTTAAGCTGCAGGTGATCAATATCGATGCTGACATTAAACCCGCCGTCGATTTTTTTCTGAATCGTGGTTTCGGTATCCGCCTCGAGCAATTCGAAATGCTCAAGCAACTGTAAGCTACCGGACCGGTTCGCGTAATATGATGGCTGCGGTTGAGCGGGCCGTCGCCGCGGCTTCCGCGTTCGATTCCTTCAGATACGCGATCTGCATCAACGCTTCTCCCGTCCGGGAAAGCAGGCGAACCAGGTCACCCTCTTCGGCTTTTGTCCTCGCGACCAGATCGCTCCACTCCATCCCGCCTGCCCAACGCTCGGTTGCCGCCGCCGCCGAAAGATTGATCTCTTCCGAGGGTTCCAGCCCGTTTTTCCACTCTGCGTTCGAAACATAAAATATGACGTCTTCGAGCTTGCTGATCACGTCGAGCAATTCGTTAGATAAGTAAAGATCGCCGTAATTCCGGTCGGAGTCGGCCGCCAGGGACGCCATGATAGCCGCCGTGATCTTCGGCGCCAAACCGTTAAAAATGCCGCGGCGGAGAGCCTCGCCCACCAGCAACGGGCGATCGACCCGCAGGTCGGCAAGCCATTTACCGCTTTCCGTGACTTTTTCGCTGACGAAATCGATGTAACCGAAATGATCGAGGACCTTCGCTTGTTTCTCGAACGGCGACCAGATCTGCCCGTAATGAAAGTTTATGTCGCGCTCGACGCTCTCGAGCTTTTGAGCGTCATCGAGGTTTTCCCACAGCATCTGGCGGGCAGCTTCGCGTCCGGCACCTGAGACATCGCCTTCGATAAGCGATTCGATCGTCGTATCGAGCAGAAGCGAAGCTTCATCCGCATCATTCTGTTTGAACGAGACTTTCGGCTCGTCAAGCGGTTTATTCTTGCCTTCCATTGTGTCGAAGAACGCCTGTTCGATCGACGAATCCTTTAGCGAATAAGTATCGCGATAGACGCGGCTTACGCGGTCGAGTACAAAGCTCGCACCTTGCCCGTCGTCCCGCATTGCCGAAACCTTTTCGCCGTGGACGTTAAAGACGAGGAAAAACCGCTTGCCGCTGCGCCCTTGTGTAACGACGCGTCCCGATGTGACATTCTCACGCAGCCAAACCTGCCGCAGCTCGGCCCTCGTGGACGGCAGCCTTTCATGAAGGCGGCTTCTTGCGCTCGCGAGACGCTCGAACGCGCGGATGTTTTCCAACGTCAGACCGTAAGTATTATTAGCAAGACGCGTCTCGATACTCCGAACCCGGCGTTCCGCATCTTTCTTTAGCTGGTCGATCTGCCGCGCCGTCTTTTGAAATGCGAAACTCTTTTCAGCGATCTCGCGGACCTGACTAAAACTGCCGAAGGCGTCGAGCAGATTTAGCAGGCTCGTGTAGGTCGCCCGAAATTTACTCTCAAGCGGATCGGGCGCAGCTCTTAGAAGTTCGGCGATCTTTGCGGGATTTTGAAATTGGCCCGGCGTCAGCACGACAAATCCCACATTATCCTTCCCGCGTCGCCCGGCGCGTCCGGTCATTTGCTGCAGTTCGCTTGCAGTCAGCGGACGCCAACCGTCGTTTCCACGGGTATCGGCATTGCTGATCACAACTGTACGAGCCGGAAAGTCTACGCCGGCGGCGACGGTCGAGGTTGCGAAGATCGCGTTGAGCAGTCCGCTCGACATCATTTTCTCAACGATCAGCTTCCACGCCGGAATGTGTCCCGCGTGGTGCGAGGCAATACCGGAGTTGACCAATATATTTCGATGCTTATGGCCGGCGATCTCTGGGTTTTCGGCCGCGTATTCATCGAATATCTTTTTGCGAAGCGTCTGCCTTTCCGGATCGGTCCGCTGCGAGCGGTCGCCCGCCACCTCGGTCGCGGCTTCGTCGCATTTGCGGCGTGTCGGCATGAAGATGATCGCCGGCAAGAGGTTGTTTCCCCGAAGTGCAGAGATCAATTTGTGAGGCGGAGTTTCCGGCGGCCGGGCATTCATATGACGTAAGGATAAGTGATTGCGACAAAAGGTTAAAGGTCATGCACGAAATGAAAATTGAAGGTTAGCGGGCTTGTCCCTATCATCTATGCAGATGAGTAAATCGCTGAAACGGATCAATTTGGCTGCCGCTGCGATGATTTTCGCCGGCGCATTGTTAATTGCTTACGACAACAGGGAAATGACAAACTTAATCGGCCATTACGAGAAAAACGAGGCTCTTAGAACGGTCAAACAGGAATGGCCCGGGACGCCCGTCGACGAAGACGGAAAATTCGTCAATTACGAATATCCGTTCGTACCGAAAATGACCGATGTGCTTCGGTGGAAACTGAGCGGAAATGCGTTCGCCGACGAGAAAAAGAATGATACCGATCGGCTCGAGGTCCGCGATCCGTCGGTTTTTTTAAAAAGCGGGCGCAACGTAATTCTCTGGCTTGGTCATGCGTCGTTCTTCATCCGACTCGACGGCGTCTGCATTCTGATCGATCCGATCTTCGGAACGCCGCCCCTCGTCAAACGATTTGTCGAGGTCCCATCGCCACTACCGCTTATCGAACGCGTAGATTACGTGCTTTTGTCGCACGACCATCGCGACCATGCCGATGAGACAACGCTCCGGCAGATCGCGGAAAAATTTCCGCATGCCGAATTCCTCGGCGGCCTTCGCATGGATGACATTCTGAACGAATGGAAAATGCCGGGACAAAAGGTTGAGACCGCCGGATGGTTTCAGCAATTCGATCTCCCGGAGTCGGGGCCGCAGATTTTCTTCCTGCCGGTTCGTCACTGGTCGCGTCGCGGCTTGTTCGACACGAACAAGCGCCTCTGGGGCGGCTACGTTTTGCAAGGCAAAGCCACGACAATATTTTTCGGCGGCGACAGCGGTTACGGACGGCATTATAAAGATCTCGCCGAGGTATTTCCATCGATCGATTATTTCCTGATCGGTATCGGGGCGTATGAGCCGCGTTGGTTCATGGAGCCGATGCACAATTCGCCGGGCGACGCGGTCAAAGCTTTTGTCGATTCGGGAGCGAAGACGCTCGTGCCGATGCATTACGGAACGTTTGATCTTTCGGATGAGCCGCCGTCGGCACCGCTTCGGGAACTGAGAAAAGCCGCCGGGGAAGCCGGTTTGACCGATAGGATCAAAGCCCTTACTATCAACGAAAGTCTGGAGATACCTGAATAATAAGGAGATAACATCGATGATCGATCGAAGGGAATTCCTGGGAATTACAGCCGCTGGGGGATTAGGTTTTGCGATGAAAGGCAGCGCAGTCGCAAAGTCGGTACCGCGGGCGTTCGAACTTGAAGAGGTTTCGGCGACCGAGCTTGCCGCGGCTATGCAGTCGGGCCGTGTCACTTCGCGATCGCTGGTCGAGGGTTATCTTGCTCGTATCAAAAGCATTGATCCGAAGCTGAATTCGATCATCGACCTCAACCCGGACGCTCTTTCAATTGCCGATCTGATGGACCGCGAGCGAAAGACCGGCAAGCTTCGCGGCCCGCTTCACGGCGTTCCGATCGTCATCAAAGACAACATCGACACCGCGGACAAAATGAAGACGACGGCCGGCAGTCTTGCACTCGCCGACGCGCCGACGCCTAAGCGGGACGCTTTTATCGTGACGCAGCTCCGAAATGGCGGAGCCGTGATCATCGGCAAGACGAACCTGAGCGAGTGGGCGAATTTTCGTTCGACGAAATCCTCGAGCGGATGGTCGGGACGCGGCGGGCAGACGCACAATCCTTATATTCTCGATCGGAACCCGTGCGGTTCGTCCTCAGGAACGGGCGCCGCGGTCGCGGCGAGCCTTTCGGCGATCGGAATCGGCACGGAGACTGACGGTTCGATCATTTGCCCGTCCGCAACGTGCGGAATTGTCGGCATCAAGCCAACGCTCGGACTCGTTTCGCGTTCGGGAATTATTCCGATTGCCCACAGCCAGGATACTGCCGGACCGATGTGCCGAACCGTCGCTGACGCGGCGGCACTGCTGACCGTCATTTCCGGAACCGATGCGAATGACGCCATAACGTCAGCGGCCGGACGCGAGAAAAAAGACTACACGCAGTTTTTGCAAAAGGACGGCCTTCGCGGAATGAAGATCGGCGTCGGACGGCAGTATTTTGGCCGAAATGACAAGGTCGACAAGCTTATAGAGCCGCATTTGCAGGTGCTCAAAGACGGCGGAGCAACGCTGGTCGATGTCGAGTTTCCGAAGCTGCAGAATTTCGGCGACGCCGAGTATGAAGTGCTGCTTTATGAATTCAAGGCCGATCTGAATAAATATTTGGCTGCACGCGGAGGAGCGCAAAGGTCGCTCAAAGATCTGATCGATTTTAACAACCGCAACGCCGACAAAGAGCTGCAGTATTTCGGACAAGAGATATTCCTCCAGGCCGAAGCGAAAGGCGATCTTACGGAGCGTGCGTACCAGATCGCACTGCTTCAGTCGAAGTCAATGACGCAGGAACAGGGAATCGACGCAGTGATGGAAAAAGCAAAGGTCGATGCGTTCGTTGCACCGTCCGGCGGAGTCGCTTGGCTGACCGATCTCGTCGGCGGTGACTGCGGCGTGTTTGAAAGTTCGTCCTTGGCTGCCGTAGCGGGTTACCCGAACATTACAGTGCCGGCCGGTTACGTTCAGGGACTTCCGGTTGGTATCTCATTTTTCGGCAAAGCGTTTTCCGAGCCAACGCTGATCAAGATGTCCTACGCATTCGAGCAGGCAACAAAGGCGAGAAAACCACCGACGTTTTTACCTACGTATGCGGGTTAACGACCTTAGGTATACGGACGTATGAATTAAGCTTCGCGCGGCGTCTGGTCGAATATTCGACGCAAACCGTCGAGTAATAAATCTTCGTCGTTGATGTCAATAGATTCGCAGACCGAAAACATCAATGGCGCGACGCCGCCTGTCGCGATGACTTTTGGCGGCGAAGTTAAATCGATCTCCGCGCTCACGCGGCCAACAAGGCCATCTACAAGCGAGGCATAGCCGTAGAAAATGCCCGATTCAAGCGAAGTGATAGTCGAGGTGCCGATCACTTTTTCCGGCCGTTTTAATTCTGCTCTCGGCAGCTTCGCTGCGAGCAGGTGCAGAGCTTCGGCCATGGCGGAGATCCCGGGAGCGATCACGCCGCCTAGGTATTCGTTTTCCGCGTTCACGACGTCGATCGTAGTCGCGGTGCCGAGACTGCAGACGATCAGCGGAGTTCCGTATTTCGCAGCGGCGGCAAAGGCGTTGACAAGCCGATCGGTCCCGAGCGTCGAAACCGATTCGTATTTTACCGTCAGTCCGAAATCGAAAGCGTTGTCGAGAAACAAGATCTCCAAACCGAACTGCCGAATGACAAATTCGAAAACCGCTTGATCTACCTGCGGCACGACCGAACACGCGATCGCACTTTCGAAATGATAGTCCACCGAACTCGCTGTCGCTTGGACGAGATCGTCCGCCGTGTAATTGCGTTTATTCGGGATGCTGAATTTCGAAAGGAGAACTTCACCGTCGAACACACCGAACTTGATAGCCGAGTTTCCGATATCGATGGCGAGAAGCATTTGCAGTCAGAATCGCATGCAGGGTGGATTCCGGTCTACCCGAAATCGAGCGAAATTGAGCGTGGATAACAGAGTTGAAGAACCCACCCGCTCATGCAGGCAGTTTCGACCTAGCCCTGAAGAGGCAGACCGTCGTAGACAAGGTTCCAGCCGTTTCGTCGGCTCGAACGCAGACTCTTGGTGAACCATTCGAGAGCTTTCGCCGGATCATCGTAAAGCTGCACCGCCGGATTTGCTTCACGCGGATCGACACGGCAAATCGCCGCGCCTTCCGACGCACTCTTAATACAAAGAAGCGCGACCATATTGTTTTTCTGCAGCACGGCGGTCCGTACGACCAGATCTTCGTTGCCGTCGTCGAAATCCTCGAAATCGGCAAGGTTCTCATCGAATTCACCTTCGAACTCAAAATCCGGACCGAGGTCAAATTCGTTGCTCATAATATAGTCTCAAACTCAAGCTACACGTTACACGCTCGTGGTTAAAAGGGCAATGGGCTCGAGTCTCGCGGCGCGGGCGGGACGGAACGAAGCATTTCGACGTCTCCGGCCTGAACGACGCTGATGGTTCCATCATCACGGCGAACCCGAAGCGCACCGTTTTTTTCGAGTCCGTCGGTTACACCCTCAAAAGTCGAAGTCGCCGTCCTGACCGTAACCGGTTTATGCATGTAATAGGTCGAACGATTTCGCCATTCGTCGATGATCAGCGCAGAGCCGTCGGCACTTGCGAGAGCCTCGTAAAAGGTGTCGATCGTCGGCAGTAAACGATCGGCCAGATCGTTTGAAGCAATACTTTGACCGATCTCTGTTTCGATAGACGTCGACGTTTCGATTTGCCCAATTGCCTTAAGATTTACGCCAATTCCGACGATGACCGCGAGGCCTCGATCTGTATCGGTCGTCTCTGCGAGAATTCCCGCGATCTTCTTTTCTCCAGAATGAATGTCGTTGACCCATTTGATGTCTGGTCGCATACCTAACTTCCTAAGCGTCTCGTGGACGGCGATGCCAGACATCAGCGTGATGAGGCTCAGGTAACATGTTTCAAGTTTCGGACGTAGAACGAGACTGAGATACAAGCCGGCGTCCTTTTCCGAGATCCACTCTCGGCCGTGACGTCCGCGTCCCGCTGTCTGTTCGGCGGCGATCACGCAAAGGCCTTCCGCCGCCCCGGACCTCGCCTTACGAAGGGCTTCGTCATTGGTCGATGCGAGGGAGTCAAAATGAAGAATGTCGAAGTTCATCGGCAAGCTTTATTTAACCTGCCAAAGCGAATCACAGTAGTAATTTTTGCTGTCAAAGAAATTCTGCTTTATTTCAAAGCCGCTTTCGCGTGCGAGTTCCTCAATATGCGAGAGATTGTATTTTTGCGATATCTCCATAAAAACTGCTTCCCACGGCTCAAATTCAAATGTTCGGCCGATCGCTTCGATATTGACGCACTGCTTTTCACGGCTGACCAGGAAGCTGCGTGCCGAGCATTCGACCGGACGGTAAATGGCGTAATGCGTCCATTTATCGAGATCGAAATTGCCCCCCAACTCTCGATTGATGCGGCGAAGCAGATTGAGATTGAACTCCGCCGTCACGCCCCGCGAATCGTCATACGCGCGAACGATTACATGCGGGTCTTTTTGTAGGTCGAAGCCGACAAATAGCAGATCGTTGTCGCTCATCACTTCGCGAAGCCGGCGAAAGAATTCGACCGACTGCTCGCGGCGAAAATTACCGATATTCGAGCCTAGAAAGAGCAAAACCTTTCGCCGGCCTCCGCCGATCTTTAGCGACTCGAGTATTTTAAAATAATCGCCTTGCCGCGTTTCCATCGTAAGCGTCGGAAACTCGGCGGTGAATTTCGTGGAAAGGGAATCGAGGGCTTCCTGCGAAATATCGATCGGCGTATACGTGATGTCGGCGTCCTGTTCCAAAAAATGTGAAACAAGCACGGCGGTCTTGGTTCCATCGCCGGCACCAAGCTCGATCAGATCGAATGCGTTCGAGCCGTTTGCAAATGCACTGAATATTTCTCCGGACTGCTGCTCGAATACCTCAAATTCGCAACGCGTCAGATAGTACTCCGGCAGTTCCATAATTTGCCGGAAAAGACGCGAGCCTTCGTCGTCGTAGAAGTATTTTGACGAGAGAGATTTCGGTGTCGACAAAAGACCGTCCAGCACGTCGTGTGCGAACTGGGTGAGTTCAGGAGAGGTTGTACTTTGCATACAAGACCAGACTGTAAAACCGTCTGCTTATTTATTTAGATCATTTCGCGAGCCGGATGCCGGTAAATTGCCAACGCAGTTGCGGCTGAAAGAAATTGCGATACGTATTGCGACTGTGGCCAACAGGTGTCACGACCGAGGCTCCGCGAAGGACCATTTGATTGATCATGAATTTACCGTTGTATTCACCCACGGCTCCGGCGGCCTTGGCAAAACCCGGATACGGAAGATACGCACTATTTGTCCATTCCCAGCGAAGCCCCCAATCGAACCTGCCGCTCGCGGCTTCCCATTCAAATTCCGTCGGCAAACGCTTGCCGCTCCATTCGGCGAAGGCCGAGGCTTCATAGTATGAAACATGACACACCGGCGCAGCGGGCGGGAGCGTTCTCAAACCGCCGAGTGTAAAGTGCAGCCATTCGTTATCGGCCCGTCGCCAATAAAGCGGAGATTCCACGCGATTCTCGCGAAGCCAATCCCAGCCGTCTGAATGCCACAACCTGAAATCACCATAACCGCCGTCTTCGATGAATTCCGCGAATTCGTTATTCGTAACAAGGTTTTCCGAGATCCCGAAATCGTCGAGGCGGACCTCGTGGCGACGAAGCTCGTTATCGAAACAAAAACCTTCGCCGGAAAAGCCGATCGTGTACTCACCGACACCCAATTCGGTCATGCCGCCGCGTTTGGATTCAGCGATCTCTGACGGCGCAAAACCCTCGCGGTAAGCCGGATCGAGCGGGTTTGTGCTGAAGGTGAATTTAAGGTCAGTGAGAAAAAGCTCTTGATGCTGCTGCTCGTGATTTAGGCCGAGAATGACCAGATCGCGAAGTTCGCCGGACAGATCGCCCGCGAGCAGTTTCGCCATCGCTGCATCGACGTGTTTCCGGTATTCGAAGACGTTTTTTACGGTCGGCCTGCTGAGATCACCGCGATGGTCGCGTGAGGTGCGTTCTCCGATCGAATTGTAATAGCTGTTGAAAAGAAAGCCGAACCGCTCATCAAATACGCGATAATCGGCAGCGTATTTCTTGAGGATCATCTCCTCGAAAAACCACGTGGTGTGGGCAATGTTCCATTTTGGCGGGGAAACATCTATCGTCGGCTGCGGAATGTAATCCTCGATCTCGAGCGGCTTGCAAAGCTCTCCGGTAAAGGAGCGGATACGCGAATAGAATTCGGAAAGCGTTTTCGAGCCTTCGGTCAAAATTGGCACTGCCTGCATATGCCTATTAGAACAAATTCGTGTCGAAAGACAAATTTCGCCCGAGTTAATTTCCGATAGTGGATCTCGGGCCGGGGGGAGTTTCGATCTTTAATAGAGATTCCTTACATATTTCCGCGAGATACGGATCGGACGACCTAAGATATGAACGTAGAACTGAGGCGACGGCCGGGTCACGGCTCTCGCCGAGAGCGAATGCAGCCTCTCTCCGTGTGTCATCTTCTTCGTTTTTACCGTTCAAAACGTTAATCAGAACAGCTTTCGCAGGCCCGAAGTCATGCTTTACGTTCGATCCACGCAACGCCGCTGCGTCGCCGAGCACTTTGTATTTTTCCGGGAGAAAATTTTGCGGAGTGACAACCGCTGTATTACCGAAAGTGATCAAGTGAAACGCTTGGCCGATGGCGCGTGCCGCCGAGCGTCGAAGCATTTCGTCACTATCAGCCGGCTTTCGCTTCAAAATCCCGATCAGCGTGTTCATTGAATTCGGATCGCCGAGTTTTCCGAGACCGATAACGGCAGCGGTACGCACCTCCGCGTCGCCGTCCTTCAACGCCGATCTTTCAAGAGTTTCCGTGGCTCGCCAGTCGCCGGCACTCCCCAATGCCAACGCGGCTTCCCGACGCACGAACACGCTTTTATCACTCAGTAAAGGCGTGAGAACGCGAACGGCTTCTTCTCCCGGCAGAGAAATAATTGCCGAAGCGGCGGTTGCCCGCACGATATCGTCGGCGTCCGTCAGTGCCGGAATTGCAGCCCGAGATGCCGGTTCAGAGTGAAGGTTCTTTATCGAAAAAAGAGCATCGCGTTTTTGCTCGCTCGTGCCGATCCGTATCGACGAGGCAAGCACGGAGATATCCGTCTGAGCCAGAATGGATGTGGCCCCGATCAAGATGAAAAGGATGATGCCGGAGCCGGACGTTCGTCGCATCGTTAAAGCAGCGTGCCCGACGTACCGCGCAGCCGCGTGCTCTCCCACTCGAAAACCTGCCGGGCGCGCTTATTCTCATACGCATCGGAAAGCGAGCGTATCAAGTCATCACCCGTAAAATTATCGTTTGAAGGGGATCTGCGCGAACGTACTGCGGCGGAAATATCGGGCGGATTGTTACCGTTGAATGCGTCGACGGCGTGAGCGTTATTTTGATCGAATCTGGTGACCATCTTATGCCTCCGTTTGGGGCAGACAGCCAATCAGCGCTTAAAAATGCCCTTTTACGACTGTCTCCGTAATGTTTTTGATCATCTTTAAGTCTTTCGTTTGTTACTGCTCCTTGCCGAACGTCCGGACAGGATAGCACAAAACAGGCGTGAAATTCAAGAAAATTAGACATAACTCGCGGCATCGCATACACTATTGAAATGACCCAGTTTCGATCCGGCCTCGCTCTTATCTAGCCACTCGCGAAATTTCTTTTTGCGACGTGGCGTTCCCTCAGATCAATAACAATTAGTTTTTGGCCGTTTTCTCCGGCCGGACGGATAGATAAACTCTATCGTATAATTGCGGTTTTCCGCGTGCAGACGCTATGGACGAAAAATATTTTGCAAAAAAGGTCGAAGCCAAATGGCAGCAGAAGTGGGCGGCAGCGCGTGCGTTCGAGGCCGTAATCGATCTGTCACGGCCGAAATTCTACCAACTTGAGATGCTGCCGTATCCATCAGGCAATCTGCACATGGGACATGTGCGAAATTATTCGGTTGGTGATGCGGTCGCATGGTACAAGCGGCTGAAGGGATTCAATGTACTCCATCCGATCGGCTGGGATTCGTTCGGGCAGCCCGCGGAAGACGCTGCGATTAAACGCGGCGTTAACCCGCGTGACTGGACCGAAGAAAATATTGTCGCGATGCGCGGGCAACTCGAGCGTCTTGGCATCAGCTATGACTGGAGCCGCCAGATGGCAGCCCACCGCCCCGAATATTACAAATTCGACCAGTGGTTTTTTCTGAAAATGTACGAGCTCGGCCTGGCGTACAAAAAGAAGACACAGGTCAACTGGTGCGAGCATGATCAGGCGACACTGTCGAACGAGCAGGCAAGCGGCGGCCTTTGCTGGCGTTGCGGAAATCCGGTGACCAAGAAAGATCTCGAACAATGGTTTTTCAAGACGACTGCATTCGCCGATCGTTTGCTGGACGACATGGCGGAGATCGAGGCCGGCTGGCCCGCAAGCGTCATCAAGCGCCAGCGCGATTGGATCGGTCGTTCGGAAGGAGCGTTCGTCGATTTCAAGATCACGACCGGCGAAAGCATTCGCGTTTTCACGACGCGTATCGACACCATTTTCGGCGTCAACGCCGTTGTCGTAGCTGCCGAGCATCCGCTTATTCGCGAACACGACGCCGAGTTTTCGCAAGAGGTGCGTGACGCGATCGAAGCCATTCGCCTGGAAAAGCTAGTGCCGGCCGATCGCGAAACCGAAGCCGAAAAGAACGGCGTAGATACCACGCTCAAAGCGATCAATCCATTTAGCGGCGAAGAGCTGCCAGTGTGGGTCGGCAATTACGTCATGATGGAGTACGGAACCGGCGCGGTGATGAGCGTTCCCGGTCATGACGAGCGCGATTTCGAGTTCGCGCGAAAGTTCGGTTTGCCTGTTCCAAGAGTGATCGAATCGCAGCGGCGCGGAGAATCGGAACCGGAAAATGCCGGTGATGAGATAAGCTCGGCGTTCACCGAATATGGTGTGTTGGTAAATTCGGGCGAATGGTCGGGCAAAGAGTCGAATGAGGCAAAGCGGCAAATGACCGCCTTCGCCGCGGCCAACGAATTCGGCGAAGCTGCGACAACATATCGGCTACGCGACTGGGGCGTTTCGCGACAGCGATTCTGGGGCTCGCCGATACCGATGATCTACTGCGATTCATGCGGAGTGGTGCCCGAGAAATACGAAAACCTTCCGGTTGAGCTGCCGGCCAATGCTCCGCTGACAGGCACTGGCGAATCTCCGCTCGCAAAGGTCCCCGAATTCTACGAAACGCGTTGCCCGAACTGCGACGAGCCTGCTCGACGCGAGACCGACACGATGGACACGTTCGTCGATTCGTCCTGGTATTTCTTTCGATATACCGATCCGCACAATCAGACGATGCCCTTCGATCCCGAGATCGCGGCGTATTGGACACCCGTCGACCAGTACATCGGCGGCGACGACCATGCCGTGATGCACCTGATCTATACGCGTTTCTGGACGAAGATCATGATGCAACTCGGACTCGTTGATTTTGATGAGCCGGTCAAGCGTCTATTGACGCAAGGTATGGTGGTCGGCGAGACGTTTTTCGACGAATCGTCGGGGAAGAAAATTTATTTTCAGCCGGCGGAGGTCAAGGTGGAGCGCGACGCCAAGGGAAAGATCATTTCGGCACGCTCGACGACGGGCGCTGAGCTTAAACATGCGATCGAGCGAATGTCTAAATCGAAGGGCAACGGCGTTGATCCGGACGAGATGATCGACATTTACGGCGCGGACGCCGCCCGGTTGTTCGTTTTATTTGCCGCTCCGGTCGAGAACGAACTTGTCTGGCATGAAGCTGGAATTGAAGGCGCGGCGCGTTTTTTGCAGCGCGTCTGGCGGTTCGTCTGGAAATGGAAGGCTGTTTTGTCCGAACAAACTCTGGGCAGTCCGGGATCGAACAGCCGCGCGACCGCAAATGCCCGCAAACTTCGGACGAAGACGCACCAGACGATAAAACGCGTCGATGACAACCTCGATTCACTTCAGTTCAACACGCCGGTCGCGGCATTGATGGAACTTTCCAACGCGATATACGACATCAAGGTCGAGCCGGCAGATGCCTCTGCGGACGAGATCTTCGCGGTTCGTGAGGCGGTCACCGCTCTAGTTTTAATGCTCGTTCCTTTCGCTCCGCACACTGCCGAAGAGTTGTTCGCGAACATCGTCGGCAATGAGAACGGTATTCTGGCCAACAACGGCAGGTTTCCGGAATTCCTCGAAGAATACGCGACGGCCGATGAGATCGAGATTCCCGTGCAGATAAACGGCAAGCTGCGCTCTCGTGTATTCGCGGCGCCCGACGCGGACCGGCAAACGCTGGAAACATTGGCTCTGGGCGATGCGAAAGTTCGTGAACACACGGATGGAAAGGCAGTCGTTAAGGTCGTTGTCGTTCCCGGGCGGCTAGTAAATATCGTGGTCCGCGGATAGGATCGCGATCTCGGGCGGAACCGCCCGCGTTTTTACCTTGATTGACGGCGATAAAAAAACTAGAATCGACGTGAATTTGTTGCAAAAACACCGATCCGTTCGTGTCACCTTTATTGATCGCTTCCTCTCCCTCGGTTTGCTTTACGGTTGACCGTTTCCGAAGTTTGTAATGAAAGAGTGCCAGCTTTGTAAGAATTGCTATACCGATGAGGTGATAACTTGCCCGAAGGACGGCATGCCGACGATGCACACCATCACCGGCGAGCCGGTGCTCGAAGGCAAATACCATCTCGAATGCCGCCTCGGCCAGGGTGGCATGGGCGTCGTTTATAAAGCACGCCACGCTTATCTTAAGACCCAGCTCGCGATCAAGATCATCCTTCCCGATCTTGTCGGCAATGACCCGCAGCTCATAACGCGGTTCCGGCAGGAAGCTCTGGCGGCGGCGGCGATCCGTCACCAGAATGTGGTAAGCGTGACCGACTACGGCGTGATCCAGGGACAGATACCGTTTCTGGTGATGGAATATGTCGAGGGCGAATCGCTCCATGACCTTCTTTCCCGAGAAAAAGTACTTTCTCCCGAGCGTGCCCTCGAACTGATGTCCGCGATCTGCGCGGGCGTCGGAGCGGCGCATCATCAGGGCATCGTCCACCGTGATCTCAAACCGCTCAACATAATGATATGCAGCGACAAGCCGAATATGTCGCAGGCTGTCAAGATCCTGGATTTCGGCCTGGCGAAAATCAAGTCGGGCGAGCTGCTTGGTTCATTTATCCAGGCGCAGACGACCGGGCTGATGGGTTCGCCCTATTACATGGCGCCCGAGCAGTGGGCGGATGACGAACCCGATTCGCGTTCCGATATTTACAGTCTTGGTGTAATGCTTTTCCAAATGCTCGCCGGCGATGTTCCGTTTAAGGGTTCCTCGATACCGGCGATCATGAAGAAGCACATCAGCGATCCGGCACCGACGTTTGCCGAGGTCGGTATCGACCTGCCGCTCGAGATCGAGGCGGCCGTCCGACATACGCTGCAAAAGGATAAAGATAAGCGCACGCCGTCGGTCGAGGTGATGATCGACGAACTTCGGACCGCGGTGGATCCAGCGGCATTTGGGATACATACCACTTCCGGACGTTCGCAGCCCGCGGCCTCGCTCAATATACTTACCAATCCACCTAGTTCGACGGTCTATCTGAACAGCATGCCGGTAGGTCAAAGCCGCGAGGACGGCTGGCTCATGCTCGAAGGCGTGCAGACGGGAAATCATGAGATACGCGTTACGCATAATGGCTTTGACGACTGGGTCGGAGCCGTGAATTGCGATGGCCGTCCGCAGCGTCTCGTCGCGCAGCTTCGGCCGCCTGCGGGCAGCCATCCTATGGAAACCGTGGCTTTTGCTGGCAGCCTCGGACAGCATACGCCGCATAAATTGTCCTCGACGCATCCGGGCGACGGCGAAATGCAGAAGACGGCCGTTCAGAATTGGGACACCGGCCGGCAGCATGTCGGTGTGCAATCGCAGCCGCCGCCAAAGCGGTCGTTTTTCTCGCCGCTCGTGATCGGGGCGGTCGCATTCATCGGAATTCTCGGGCTCGGCGTTTTGGGACTCGGCGGAGCTTATTTCTCCGGTATTTTCACCTCGAAAAAGGCCGAATCCATCGCCAATCCAAATACCGCCAAGCCGCAATCACCGAAGTCCCCGCAGACTCCGGCGACGCCGCCGATCGAAGTCACTAAAGCTGAGCTAGTTGCGATTCCGGGTGGAACGTTCATGATGGGCCGGAATGAAGGGCTGGAACTCGAAAAGCCGCAGCACGAAGTCACCGTGAAAGAGTTTCAGATGGACAAGACCGAGGTGACGAATAGTGAATATTCCCAGTTTGTCGAGGCGACAGGTTATAAGGATATTCCTGCTCATTGGGTCAATGGCAAACCGATCGCGGGTCAGGAGCAGATGCCCGTTCGATTTGTGAACGCCGCAGATGCCGAGGCATTCGCTGCATGGCGCTCGTCTCGGGATGGCGTCACGTACCGGCTTCCGACCGAACAGGAATGGGAATACGCAGCTCGCAACGGTAATGCGGACAATCTTTATCCGTGGGGCGATAAATTTGAAAGCCGCTGCGCGATGATCGATCAGGCGAATAACGAGCCTGCCGCGGCCGGAACGAGAAGCTGTCCGAATTCCTGGGGCGTGCAGGATCTGATCGGCAACGTATTCGAATGGACAAGTTCGGTAGCTGCTCTTTACCCGGGAAGCAAGGGCGAGATGAAAGATCTGAACGAAAAACATTTGATGGTCCGCGGCGGTTCCTCATTTCAAAAATCGTCCGGACCGAACCAGATCACTTCGGCGTTCCGCATCGCTATCCCCGCAAGCCGACGAAGCGCTGAGCTAGGATTCCGCCTCGTCCGTTCCTAACGCGGGTTCCCCACTAAGCCAGACCGCCGATGAACATCATTCTCTCGGACGAAACCGCGAACGGCGAAACGAGCGAACGTTCGTTCGAAAAACCGGTTATCGTCATCGGCCGCGATATATCGGAGTGCGATATTGCCTTCGATGGCGCGCGCTTTCCGATGGTTTCTCGCAGACATGCCGATCTGCGATGGCTAAACGGCGGGTGGCTGCTCACCGATAATAATTCGACGTACGGAACATACGTGAACGGCGCGCGTGCCGCACCCGACCAGCCGCTCGCCGCGGGCGATTCGCTGCGGTTCGGAACCGACGGGCCGGTCGTCCGCGTGGTCTGGTTCGAGAGCGAGATCGCGGCTACGCGCCAGCCGAAGCCCTTGGCAGCCGAACGGGCCGATCCGGAGAAGAAATCGAAGGCCGAATTGCCTACCGAGACGACGAACTCCTCGCTCCCCACGACAACGGCTCTTCTTCATTTCGAGTCTGGTAAACGTTTGGATTTTCCGTTAACTAAGCCTCAGGTATGGCTCGGACGCGATCCGTCATGCGATGTCGTATTCGATTCGTCATCGGTAACCGTTTCCCGCAAACACGCCGTCATTTCCGCTGAAAACAACCGTTTTTTCCTTACCGATAACGGCAGCTTTAACGGGACATTCGTAAACGGCGAACGGATATCCAGTAAATCGCCGATCACTTTCGAAGATCTTTTTCAACTTGGACTCGGCGGCCCGGTCGTAAGGCTCGTGGTTCCTCCAGAAGGCCGCACGGGAATCGTGGAACCTGCCCAAGTCTCCGATAAAACCGAAGTCTTCAGGCTTGACCATCGAGCGGGCCAAACCCACGCGCGAAGCGACGCCAGCAAACTTCAGCTTCTGATGTCCTTCGATCTCGGCGTTGCGGGCAAGGCTTTGATCGGCCGGGACGCCGCGTGCGACATACGGCTCGACGGGCTTCAAATTTCTAAACGGCATGCGCAGATCGTCGCCGACACGAATGGATTCACCATCGAAGATCTCGGTTCGACCAACGGCGTCTTCGTCAACGGCGAACGAATTTCTCGTCGAGTGCTTTCGGAGGGCGATCTGGTTCAGATAGATCCATTCCAACTCCGCGTAGATGCCGCCGGAACCGTAAGCGTCCTCGACGCTCGCGCTAATGTGCGAGTCGACGCTTTTGATCTGTCGCGAACCGTGAAAGACGCCGCCGCGGGCGGCAAACGCATTCTACTGGACAGTATTTCACTCTCGATACAACCGAACGAGTTCGTGGGCATAATAGGGCCGTCCGGTTCGGGCAAATCGACCCTTATCGAAGCTCTGAACGGCGTACGGCAAGCGAATACCGGCAGAGTTTTGATCAACAACCAGGATCTTTACCGCAATTTCGAAGCGCTCAAACAGTCGATCGGGTATGTTCCGCAGGAAGACATCATTCATCGCGAACTTTCGGTCTACCGCACACTTTATTATGTAGCGAAATTGCGGCTCGCCCGCGATGTGAGTTCGGCGGAGATCGACAGGATCGTCGGCGAAGTGCTCGATGTCGCGGGTCTGTTAGATAAACGCCGCACAGCGGTCGCGGCGCTTTCCGGAGGCCAGCGCAAACGTGTCTCGACGGCTGTCGAACTGATCACAAAACCGTCCGTGGTCTTTCTTGACGAGCCGACATCGGGCCTCGATCCGGCTGCCGAGCTGAATATGATGCGCCTTTTCCGTGAGATCGCTGCTTCGGGCCGGACGGTTGTCATGACGACGCACGCGATGGCGAATGTGTTGATGTTCGACCGTATCGCGATCCTGGTCGAAGGAAAACTTGCATTCTTTGGAGAACCGGACAAGGCGCTCGAGTACTTCGAAGTAGCGGATTTCAAGCGCCTTTTCGAAGCGCTCGGCGAGAATGCCGGTGAGGCCTTACACGACGGGCAGGCGATCGCACGTGCGGACGGACTGAAACAGCGATATCTGCGATCGGCGGAATACTCGCGTTACATCAATACTCCCCAGCAGGAATTAGCTGCTTCGGGCGAGGCGGCGCGAACGAAAAAAAGGCGTCTCGGATTATTTGGCGCGGTCAGGCAGTGGTTTACTCTGGCGCAACGCTATTCTGGAGTTTTGTTCCGCGACAAATTGAATCTTCTTATACTTCTCGCTCAGGGTCCGGTCATTGCATTGCTCACCTTTCTAGTGATAGATGCTTCGCAGCCGCGAGATTTCATTTACTTCGTGCTGGCGCTGGTATCGTTCTGGTTTGGCATCTCGATCTCGGCCCGCGAGATCGTTCGCGAGCGAACGGTGTTTCGGCGCGAGCGAATGTTCAATCTCGGGCTGCTGCCGTACCTCTGGTCGAAACTTTTCGTGCTGGGAATTCTTGTAACTGCGCAATGCGCTTTTTTGTTCTTGCCTCTCAAACTGCTTGATCTTTCGGGGCTGATGAGAATGCCGGGCGAGTGGCTTGGCCTTTCGCAGTTTTGGATAATGCTGCTTACTGGCGCAGTCGGGCTTGCGGCCGGGTTATTCATCTCCGCGATCGTTCGAACACAGGAGCTCGCGACCAGCATTGTACCCTTGGTGCTGATACCCCAAATCTTATTTTCAGGTATCGTGGGCGTTCCGCACGGCGCCGGAAAGGTCGTAGGGCTGACAACGCCGTCGGCCTGGTCGTTCGATTCGATAAAGCGTTTTTCGACACTCGATACTCTCCAACCTGAAGGTGCGGACCCAAACGGCATGACGCGAGGTCTTGGCCTATACCGTTTTACCGAGTCGGAAAACGAAAAGCAGCTTTCGAAAGCTCGCGGCGAGATCGAATCGACAAAGCGGCTTCTGAGCGACGACTCGGACGCCGGCCTATTTTCAACCGCAGATATGCCCGAGATCCCGGAGCTGACGAAACTGCCGAACGACCTGAGCCGCTACGTCACATTCCTTCAACCGTCGATGAATGAGGTTTTAAATCAGATTGTATTAATGCTAATGTTTTCTCTGATGGTGATCGCATCGCTCGTCGTTATGCGGGTGCGAGATCGATTTTCGTGAGGATTCAGATGAAAGAGTTTTTCAGTAATTTGTTGTTATTAATTGTCTTGAGCTTTGCGATCTCTGCCTACACCGGCTGCGGCAGTTCCGCGAACTTGGAACGTGGTTCCAAAACTGAATCGAACGCGGCCACCGCTGCGGATACCGGAAAAAAGCCCTCGGTCTATCCGAAACTTGCCTCGGCGATCGCTCAGTCCGATATTAAGAATCTTGACGGTACAACGTTCAAGATCGCTGATAAGAAGGGAAAGGTTCTCCTCCTAAATATGTGGGCGACGTGGTGCGGCCCTTGCCGTTCGGAAATGCCGGCGCTCGTTAAGATGCAGGAACAGTACCGCGACCAGGGACTAGAGGTGATCGGATTGAACGCCGATAGCGAAGAACTTGATGCGATCAACAAATTTGCGGCGAGCATGAATCTTAACTATCCGCTCGTCTGGCCCGACACGGCTTTGCAAAAGGAATTTTTAAAGATCAGCCAGTTCGATGGAATTCCGCAGAGCTTCCTCGTCGACCGCGATGGTAACCTGACCGGCGTTTTTACCGGAGCCAATCCGAAGGACGTTCAGAAAATGGCCGAGATCGTCGGTAAACTTGTAAGAGGCGAAGATCTCGGACCGGAACCTGCCAAAGCTGAAGCTGTACCGGCCGCTTCGAGCGCCGCCTCGCTTCGGTCAGATGCAGGCGGAAAAGACTTCGAGGATAAATAGTTACGCGACCGTTTTTTGGACCAGATCGGGCACCCGAGGAACGACAAGGATCGTTTTGAAACTCGCAAGACTCACCAATCCGGGAGCCGCTCCGCGCGGCTTATTCACAAATTTCTTTTGCGTGTAATGCACAGCCGCCTTGGTCTGTGCCTTTCCCTGACTGTAAAAGGCGGCTAGTTGTGCGGCCTCCAATATCGTATTCTGCGGCACTTCCTTTCTATTCGGATTCCGGATCACCACATGCGATCCGGGATAATCCGCCGCGTGCATCCAAAGGTCAAGCGATTTCGCCACGCGAAAGGTCAGGTGATCATTGTCCTTCGCCTTTTTTCCGACCAGAATTTCGAAGCCGTCTGACGAGGTGAACGAGCGAGCAAAGCTTCCGGTTTCGGGGTCGGCTGCACGGCCTTTTTTGGGCAATGCCGCGTTTTGTTTTCCGGCAAGCGCGTTGATCACCGATTCGTCGCCGTCGGCGAAAGCTTTCTCAAGTGCTGCAAGTTTTTCGTACTGTTCGGCAAGCTGCGCAGCGATCTCGACCCTTCGGCGAGCTATCTCTTGGTATGCGTTACGCGCCTTTGTATATCTTCGGAAAAAGTCTTCCGCGGCTTCGGTTATCGAAAGATTTTCCGCGGTTTCGATCGCGACCTCCGGAAGGCCTTCATCGTAATAATCGACTACGATGAAAGTTCCGTTCTCACGTCGGGACGCCGACGCATTCGCAAGCAGAAGATCGCCGTATCGCTTCCATTTCTCTGCGTCGCCGTGGCCGGCAAGATCACCGTCGAGCTTGATTCTCAATCGTTCGAGTTTCGTGATCGAGACGCGTACCTTTTTACGAGCCGCGCCGGCCGCGGCGGCGAATCGGGCGTCGCTGGCGGCCGATAGATAAAATTCGTCGAGCAATGACGACAGGGAACTGGTGGAGCCGGAGGACGGTGAAACGAGTGATCCGCCGCTTTCTGTCGACCGCTGGACTCCGCGTTCGGGCTTCGAATAAATGTCGCCTGTTTGCTGTCCGGTGCCTCTAGTTTCGCGAGCGGATTCGAGAATTCGACGATCGTGATCGAGAAGAAAAATGTTTGCCGAGCGGCCGGTCAACTGGAACGCGAGCGAGAAGGAATTGTCTACGCCAAAGTCGTCCTTGCCATAGAGGTCAAAAAAGATAATTCGCTCGCCTTCGAGTTGCGCGATGGCCCCGATCGTGGTTCCGGCAAGGCGTTTCTGGATAAAAACGGCAAATGCTGTGGTGTTTACAGCTTGTTTTTCGATATCGCGCAGCCGGCGGGTGACGAGGTAAATACGCGGCGACGCCGGCTCGATGCTGACAAAAAGGTATCTCGAATCGTGCAGCCGAAGATCAAAAATAAACTGGAAACGCGAGACCGTGTACACCTTGCCGAACCGCCGACCAAGCAAAGCGGATGAGAGTTCAGGCACGATCGCTGTGAGTGTTTCGAGATCCACGAAGGTAAGTCTACGAGGTACAAAGAAAAAGTCCAAAGCGACGGCGCTTCGGACTCATGAATTAACCGCTGTGTTATCTCAGACTTCGCGAATAAGTATCGTGCCGGACAGGATATCGTGCATTGCGCGCCTCTCCTCATTGAAAAGTGCGGGAACAAAGCCAAGGCCTCCGAGAGCGATAGAGAGCAGGTACACCGACGAGCTGACGGCCGCCTGGTGCAGCGTAGGATACGCATTCTCCTCGGCATCGATCATTTCGAGCGAAAACAGCCGCATGCCGAAAGTGCGGCCCAAAAAACCTATAGACGCGGTAAGGTAGACGAAAAGCACGATCGCGAGTGCGGCTGTAAACGCGAGCACTCCCGAAAAGGTCATCCAGTCGCCGCCCGATAAGATTACAGGCGACATCAATATGGCTGTTGCAAAAGCTCCGATAATAAAATCGAAAAGACCGGCCCCGAACCGCATTGAGAAAGGAGCAAGATCGTCGATCTCGTCGGATTCGATATCTTCGATCTCGAATTCACTGGGCCTCTCCGTTTCGGGCTCCGGCTGAGCATGCTTAACTTCCAACCGTTCCGACTCAGCAAAAGTCGGGGGCGGAAGGATATTGTCATAAGCGGCGATCGAAAATTCATCGATCTCGGCAATAGTCGCGGCTTGCGGCAGCGAGGGAAGCTTATTCGTATCGAGTCCTTTCTTCTCGATCCGCAGCGACGAAACCAGCCGCGGCTTAACAGCAGTATTTTCCGTTCGCGTCGGCTGAACTCGTGGGGGCTGCGGCGCGCGGGCGATAACATTAAATGGATAACTTCGTGCCGCGGCAGATTTTGCAGGAGACGGTGGCGGAGCCGCGGCGGTGTTTGCGAGAAAAGCCTGGCGCGAATCTTCGATACGTTTTAATGCATTCGCAACCCGCGGATTTGCGTGACTCGAAGGAACCGGCGGAGTGACCGTTGTTTCAGCCTTAAGTGCGTTCGCTCCGCTGGTCACGAGTCTGGCCTGTGAACCGGCCACGGCATCCTGATCCGGGACGACGTGGCGTGCGGAACCGCCGGAACGCTGCCTCACCGTGTTCTGAAGCTGCAGCCGCCAGTCCGGCAGCGTCGAATTTTTACTTTGAAATCCGACAAGTGTCTGACTTGTTTTCTTTACATTCAATTCCGAAGTCGCCGCACGAGCAACGGGCGGAGCCGGAACCGTTCGCGGCGCGGATCGAACAGGAGCAGAACCAGTGACGGCCGGGGGCTCGATCGGTGATCTTGCGGAAGTCTGCGATGGGACGACCGGCAATGGTTTTGACGTATTTGCCTGCGTTGCGGGCGGTGACGAGAAAGTAGGCCGTACGACCGGTAAGGTAGGAGGGAGCGGTGTGGGCCGCTTCTCCGATGCAGTGAGCCGGCCGGAATTCGACGGAGCGATCTTTGTTTGGAGCTCTTCGCGAACGGTATCGTTCATCATCGCTCCGCATGTCAGGCAAATAGATAACGTCGGTGCAAGGTCGCGTTTGCAAACAGGGCAAATCATAGCGTTTTTCGACTCTCTTGAACGGGAATTGTGCGGAATGATCCGGGCGAATCCCGAAAAGCATATCAGAATCTACTTTAACTAGTCAATATTAAAGCGCACAAAAATGACGACTTCTGCGGTTTTCCACAGGTCGAAAAATTAAACCTTTGCAAACAGGAAATTTACGGGTATTACGAGTTTGTCATAGCGGCTTGCGGCCGGCGAATCCGGTCTCGAGTTCGTGCCACCATTCGATCGTTTCGTCTTCGCCGAGCTGCCAGCATAGCAGAACTATGCGGCCATCGCGCATGGACGGAAAGTCGATCAGGCCGCGGGAATAATCCTTAAGCTGAACGCCGAGTTCGTGCAGCTCTGTTGTCAGCTTGCCGATCTCGTAAAGCGCTTTAACGTATCGGGCGCCGCCTTCCATGCCGCCGCCGCGTTCCGCCGCAGCCGCCGCCGCCCGTGCCGGCTCGCGGTATGTTTCAAGCTTCGCATAAAGCCCTTGGATCTTTTGGAGCTTAGACCGAACGTCCGGAAGCAATTCATTGGCCTCAGCCAGAGTAAAAAGTTTCATCGCTCGTCGGTTACGCGGTGCAGGTCATTCGTAGTTCCACTTTGTTCGTTTCCCGCGTCCACCGCAGTCGGCTGCCGCGGCAAACGGCCAGACTGCTGCCGTGGATTGACACGGTCAAGACCCGAAACGGGTGCTTCTCCCGGCGGCACGAACGACGGCACCTCGAAGCCTTCGGCCTGTGTCGTATCCTTTTTGATAAGCTCGGCGATGTCACCGAGATCGATGAAAAAGTCGGCGACGTCGATCAGCCGCGGCGCCGTATTCGAACGAAAACCGGCGACCTCGACCCGACAGCCTTTGTATGCCACGGCGTTCACAGCGTAGACGAAATCCTCATCGCCCGAAACCAGGACCGCGGTGTCATAACGGCCTGCGAGGCTTAGCATATCGACAGCGATCTCGACATCCAAATTTGCCTTGCGGGTTCCGTCGTAAAAAGTTTTCAATTCCTTCTGCACTACCCGAAACCCGTTTCGCCGCATCCACAGCAGGAATCCTTGCTGGCGTTCGGCGCCGGCATCGACGCCGGTGTAGAAAAAGGCTCGCAGGAGCCGGCCGTCACCCAAAAGGATGCGCAGCAGTTTGTTATAATCGATATCGATGGTATGAAAACGCGCGGCGTGAAAAAGATTATTTCCGTCAATAAAGACCGCTACGCGTCCACGATGCCCAAATTTCCAGGACGAACTCGCGGTCGTGTCAAATTGCATTGCTCTGACCCCTTAATTAATATTGGGCAAGTGAGGACGTTATCTTGCGATTTGAAGCGGAAGAGCGGATGTTACAAAACGGCTATGTCGATCTGCTGCAATAATAGTTCGTTTATCAAAAACTCTTGAAAAATAAGATGATAAAATTCGTTCGTGCCGCCTGTTAGATATCGCTGAAAGTCTCTATAAATGCCTGTCCTTAGTTTGCATTGACAACTTCCATCGGTCAAGCAATTTCCGGTTGCGGATGATAAAATTGCGGCGCGACCAAAGCTTCCAATGAGCGAAAACGGATCCATCGAAAACGAAAGTGACTCGATGCCGGCCGAGACCGAGATCGGATTCCGGCCGGATGAGATGTCCGCTTGCGAGAAGTGCGGACGAGTAAATCCGCCTAACCGTGCAGCATGTTTATATTGCGGTGCGTCGATCGCGGCAGTCGATCCAAGTCAGATAAGACTCACACCGCGGGTGTTGGAAAATTGGGAAAAGGGCTTCAATGTGATCGTCATTTCGACGCCGAACGATCTCGACGTATCAGCCGCGATGCGGACAAGCCGGAACACATCTATCGAGGTAGATCTTCTGCGTGACATATCGGCGGCCGGTGCGATAGTACCGATAGCGCGGGTCGAAAACGAAACGGAAGCCGCGATCGTCCAGGCAAATCTTAAGAATATCGGCTTCGAAACGAGGTTCCTGTCCGATGCGGAACTCTCGGCCGAAAAGCTTCCGGTTCGATGCCGCGCGATAAGGTTCGCCAAAGACGAAATCATATTGACGCCGCTAAACCGCGGTCCTGAAACGGCACTGAGGAAGTCCGAGATCTGCCTGTTTGTTACCGGAGCGATCATCGAGTTGAAGCTCGAGACGACCGAGAAACGAAAACGCCGAAGCACTACGGTTACAGGAGAAAGCACCACCTCCTTCGACATGCCTCTACTTGATATTTATTCGAAGACCGGCGGTGCTGGCTATCGAATTCCGGGTACGGGTTTCGATTTTTCAGCTCTCGGCGCAGATAAATCTATTGTCGCGGCACATAACCTGGAAACCCTGACAAGAAAGCTGCGCGATTTTGCTCCCGACGCAAAATTTGTTGATGATTACCTAAGGCTTCGCCAGTTGCTTGATGCAGTTTGGGAACCGGACAGTCGAAAAGAAACCGTCGGGGTACAGCGGTTGGGTTTTGGTCGAAAAGAATCCGTCGCGGTTTTGACAAGCAGCAACGGGCTGCAGTTCACAAAGTATTCGCGAATGCAGCGGCATTTATTATGAAAAAGAAGCGTTTCGAAGTGCCTGAACGCTCTGGCCGCGAGGCGTCAAGCGGACCGCAACGGCCCGTGAAGCCACCGAACGGCAGACCGACACGAGCAAATTCTGATGAAAGGCTCGATCGTGAACCGGCCGCCGGGCTCTTGTTTGGGGTATTGCCGGTGCTCGAGGCTCTTCGCTCAAATCCCGGACGTATCGATAAGATCTTTGTCGCCGACACGGCAAAGGAGCACAGACTAGCCGAGATCACAGCACTGGCACGCGAGCATCGTATTACGCTCAACCGTCTCGAACGGGAAAAATTTTCCCGCATCGCGCCGGCCGATGTCAATACACAGGGCGTGATCGCGTATGCGTCGCCTGTTAACTATGCCGATGCCGAAGAGCTTATCGAGGCTGCCGGCGACGCCAGTCTTTTCCTGATCCTCGACGGCATCGAAGACCCACGTAATCTTGGTGCCGTGATCCGTAGTGCGGAGTGCGCCGGCGTCAGCGGCATCTTCATTCCGGAGCGACGTGCTGTCGGCCTTACGGAAACAGTGGCGAAATCGTCTGCCGGTGCGGTCGAATATGCAAAGGTCGCCAAGGTCGCTAACATCAGCAGACTGATCGAACGTTTGAAAAAAAAGAACATTTGGGTTGTCGGAACAAGCAGCGGCACGGCGGAACGATCCTATTCCGATTGGGACTGGAAGCGGCCTTCGGCAATCGTTCTTGGCTCGGAAGGCTCGGGCCTACATCGTCTTGTAGCCGAGAACTGCGATATGCTTGTAAAAATTCCAATGTACGGGAAGATAGACTCTTTGAACGTTTCCGTAGCGGCAGGCGTTATACTGTTTGAGGCGCGACGCCAGAGAAACACCGAGGAATAAGCGATATGTTTTGCCCAAAATGTGGAACGGAAAATCCGGAAACAGGAAAATTTTGCAGGAGCTGCGGCACTGACCTTGGAAATGTAAGTGCTGCATTGACCGGAAGTCTTCCGCGGCTGAGAAATGATCTTGTCGATCGCAAGGGGAAGCCGATTCATCTTGAAGGCGCGATCAAAAAGCTCTTTGCCGGCTTAGGGTTTCTTATAGTTTCGATCGCACTTGCCTTCTCCGCGGCCGGGCGCGGCTGGTGGTTCTGGATGTTGATACCGGCATTCACGAGTATCGGTGCGGGGATCGCGCAGTACATCCAGTTAAAGCAGGCCGGGCAGACTGGATTGAGGCCTGCGAGTTCGGAGCCCGGCCAGCCTGTCTTTAAGCCAGCCGCCGAAAATGCAAGCCTTCCGCCGCTTCAAACCGAATACGTATCGCCCGAATCGCGATACAAGACGGGCGATCTCGTTCCGTCGAGCGTGACGGACGGAACTACGCGTCATCTGGAGATCGACAAGGAAGGTCAAACCATGACCTTGCCAAAGATTTAGCCACGCAGACTATCTCTTCACGACCATCCGGGCGTTCCCCGTGTTTCCGCTTGCGTCGAAAACGCGCAGCGTGACCGCGTATTCACCCGCAGGCATTGACGGCAGTTTTACCGTAAATTTTTCATTCGGCGAATCAGCGATCCCGTCATCGGCATACACTGTGTGCCATTCTCCGCCATCGATACTGTATTCGGCATTATTGATATAACTCGAGGCATCCGTCGCGCTAAAGACGACCAAACTGCCGTCGCTTGAGATTGCAGTGACCGTTGGCGGCGTGTTGTCGATGTCAAAAGGCTCGCTGATGCGTTCACCGGTAAGGGATTGCCCGGCCGGATTGGAACGAGAATCTTTCGCGACCACCTTGACGATGTACCTTCCGTCCGCGAGAGATTGGCCGTCGACGGTTAAGAAATCTTCCGGCACATCCTCACGCAGCAACTTATAATTTGCATCCGAAGTTTCCTTGTAATAGACGTCGAAAACCAGTTTGTCGTCGTTGCGGTCGTCCGCCGTCCACTGAAAAGACTTCGCTCCGCGTTGGTATACTTTTCGAGGTGCCGGCTGAGCGGACGCTAATCCGAAAACGGCGGGATCTAGTCCCGAGAGTTCGATATTCGGATCGATCGCCGTTGCCGCGGTCGGAAGCAGCCCAACGTTTGTCGGCAGTATCTGAATTGATCGAATCTCGGGCGCGATGTTCCGCGGAAGATAGGCGACATCCGTTTCGCGAAGCGTTGCGGCCGGGCTTCCGCTGCTGAGCAACGCGCGCCACTGTAGGAATCTTGCTCGCGGACTGCTCACCTGACCGCTCCGCGCATCACCCGAGATCGAGCTCCACGCACTCCAGGTTTCATCCGGTTTTTCGGTGTTGCCGCTGCGCGTTTGTATCTGCACGCGACCGGACGAGTTCCACCAGATGCGTCCCCATGTCGACGTTGTCTTTGCGTCAAGCACAGCCGATTCGTAGCTCCCTTCGGCCATCGTGTCGGAGGAAAGTTTATAAAGTCGTCCCTGGTTACTCGAGGTTGCATAGATGTCGCTGCCGACGCTTCGGATCGTCGAGATTTGTCCCGCGCCCGATTGCAGTAGTAAAGTTTCGCGACCGTCATTCGTAATGCTGTAGATGCGTCCTTTGTCGGAAGTGCCGAGGAGCACGCCGCCCGACGGTTGGGCGAAGATCGAAAAGCCCGTTACCGTCTGCGATGACCAAAGAAGATCGACCGAGCCGTCCGAAAGAATATGGTATACGGCTGATTTTGCACCGGTCAGGTCGTAACGACTTTTTGGCGCAGACTCCGCCGTCGCGGGCTTTCCTGCGGAAACAGTTTTTCCTTCAGGTGCGGGCGAAGCCGCAGGCGCGGCGACCGACGCCGATTCCCCCAGTGCGAGAACATAAAGAGAATCGTCCGGCGCGACTGCGATGCCGTGTATCTCGCGCAGCGGCGAATCGAGCAGGGCGAATGGCTTACCGTCAGGGCCGAATTTGAGCACAAGCCCGTTCGAATCCGTCCCGGCGTACAATGTGCCTTTACTATCCGCAGCAAGCGAGATGATGTGGGTCTCACTGGTATCGAAAAGTACGGAAGTTTCAGGAGCCGAGCCCGCCGATCGCACGCGGTAAACTCGACCGTTATCGCCTGTACCAACAACAAGGCTGCCGTCGCTCATGGTCTCAAGGGACCAGATGTACTTTTCCTTCGGATCGAAATATGCTTCCGCTTTTCCCGCCGCGTCGATTCGATATACCTTACCGTCCGGCGAAGTTGCTGCAAATATTTCACCGCTGCGCCCGACGGCGAGCGCCGTTACGTTCAATTCGCCGAGATCGACCAGAAGAGCTCCGCTCCCGGCTTTTGCGAACTTGAACACGCGGCCATCGCCGCCCGTGCCGAGATAGATATTGCCGGCATCATCGCCGGCGCTCGACCATATATACGGCGTTTCGGTTTTGAATATTTCGTCGAATCGCGGAGCGAGCGTGATCGAACCATCACTCGCGATCGAGACACCGCGTGCTTCGCCTTTAAGCACGTCGGCGCGCGTGCCGACCATCCACACACTCGGCTGAGCGGCATCAACGACAAAACACGTTATTGAAATAAGAAACAACGCTGCAAAAAAACTTTTCATTTAAGCAATTAGAGTCGGTACGAATATTCTTTGGCAGGTTTATTGTGACACAAGGCTGCCTATTTCTTTTCGACGACCGACTTGCTTCGCTCCTTCGGCAAAGGATTGAGTGCGCCAGCGGCCGCTTCGCCGGTGATAAACTTGACGGCGTCATGAAGCTCTTCGGCGTCGCCGGTGATAAGCCGCGCACTTCGCTCGCGGGTAAGATAGGCCCAAAACCATTCGATCATCACGAGGGCGCGATTTCGAAATCCGATGAGAAAAAAGATATGCAGAAACAGCCACATCAGCCACGCGACAAAGCCGGAGAACTTCCATCCGCGAAGGTCGGCGATGGCTTTGCTCCGTCCGATCGTCGCCATTGTTCCCTTATCCGTATAGTGGAAATCGACCCGTGGTTTTGCAGCGATGTCGCGCAGAATATTTTTCGCGGCATTCGTTCCCATCTGCATAGCGGCTGGGCTTACACCCGGAACAGGCTCGCCATTCGCCTGTTTCAACGATGCCATATCGCCGATGACGAAAACGTCGTTGTGGCCTTCGATTGTCAGATCGGGGCGTACGAAGACGCGTCCGGCTTTATCAGTCTCGGCGCCGAGCGATCTTCCCAATGGCGACGCGGCGACGCCGGTTGCCCAAAGCACGACATCGCAATTGATCCAATTTTCGCCCACTTTCACTCGTCCTTGTTCGATGTCGGTGACAAAGCTGTTCAGATACACCTCGACGCCGAGGTCCTCGAGCTGTCTACGCGCACTGTCGGACAGATCCTTCGCGAATGTACCGAGCACCCGGTCGGATCCCTCGAAAAGAAGAACGCGGGTCTTGGTCGTATCGATCGCTTTGAAATCCTTCGCTAACGCCCGGCGAGCGATGTCGGCGATCGCGCCCGCAAGCTCGACGCCCGTCGGCCCGCCGCCGACAATCACGAGCGCAAGTTCTTTTTTTGTGCCGTCAAGGTATGCTTGTCGTTCGGCAAGTTCGAAAGTGAGCAGTATTCGGCGCCGCATTTCAACGGCATCTTCGAGCGTCTTCAATCCCGGCGCAGCCGATTCCCAATCGTCGTGGCCGAAATAAGAATGACGCGCGCCGCCCGCGACGATCAGATAGTCATACTCAACCACGGACGCATTTTCGAGAACGACACGCTGTGGCTTGGTATCGAATCCGACGACCTCGCCGAGGATCACTTCGATGTTCTTCGCGTAATGCAGAATGCGGCGGATAGGCTGGGCGATCTCGCCCGGGCTCAGCACCGCGGTCGCGACCTGATAAAGAAGCGGCTGAAAAACGTGATGATTCTTGCGGTCGATCAGCGTCACGTCGACCGGTTCGTTTGCCAGCGATCTAGCCGCCCAAAGCCCGCCGAAGCCGCCGCCTACGATCGCCACTTTTGGTCTTTTATTCATGAGCAAAACCTCAAACTCCAACGTATCTGGCATACGTCGAGCGGGCAGCGGTAACGTCATCCGTTCCGCGTATGATCGCCCGTCCGTCAGCGAAAAGGGTCACCTCGTGCTCGCCCGCCGTAAACCTTATGAGGTATTCATTTTGTTTGATTTCAGTGACGCCCGCCAATCTTTTAGCAAAGTTTTTAAGGTCGAGCACGCCTGGTTTCGGCGGAACGATCTGTACCGCGTCGCGTCCGCAGAGCACAGCCGAAAAATCCTGAGCTTGGGCATCGAGAAACTCGTAAGAATGAAGCCCGCACGTTTTGCACTGCGGATTCGCAGCACCAAGCTCTATTTTCCGCCAATCATTCCGCCATATGTCGATTTGGAGGATCGAGCGGTGCAAAGAATCGATATCGCCCACGATCAGCTTTAGAGCCTCCGTCACCTGCACCGCCGAGACTGACGCGATTATTGGCATAATAACGCCGGCTGTGTCGCAGGTAGGCGAGCTTCCGGCGTCCGGCATTTCATCGAAAACGCACCGGAGACACGGGCTGACTGCGGGAATGATCGTCATCGTCGTGCCGTAGCCCGAAACCGCCGCACCGTAGATCCAAGTCTTAGTGTGTTTCACGCATGCGTCGTTGAGAAGATACCTGATCTGAAAATTATCAGTTCCGTCGATGACAATGTCGACGTCGCTGATCAGAGATTCAACATTCGAATTGTTAACGTCGGCGATGACGGCGTCGACCTCGATCTCGCTATTGATCTCCGCGATCCGCAGCTTGGCAGCGGCGGCTTTTGGTAAACGCTGCCGCGCATCTTCTTCCTTGAAGAGCGTCTGCCGCTGCAGGTTTGTGAACTCGACGAAGTCGCGATCGACGATCCGCAGATCGCCGACGCCGGCACGCGCGAGCATCTCAGCATGAGAGGCGCCAAGTGCGCCGCAGCCCACGAGCAGAACTCTCGCGTTCGCGATCTTTTCCTGGCCATCTTTGCCGATCTCCGGAAAGAGTATTTGCCGGCTGTAACGTTGGTTCACTGGCTATTCTCGAGGGCGAGTTTCTTTTCCACGCCGTGCCTCATCACTTCGAGCGGAGCTTTTCGGCCCGTCCAAATTTCGAATTGCCTTGCCCCTTGGGCTACGAGCATTTCGAGCCCGCTGATGGTCGGAATTCCTGCCAAGGCCGCTTCACCGATCAGCATCGTCTCGACCGGATTGTAATTCAGGTCATACACCAATTTTACTCCGTGCAGTTGCTTTCCACGAGCGATAGAGGCGTTTTCATGCGCTCCTTTTGTTCCGAGCGGCGTGGCGTTCACGAGAATATCCATTCCTTCGAAACCGCCAGCTATATCTCCGTATCGGACGCCGAACTCGTCAGCAAGACCGGCCGCACGAGCAACGTCGCGACCGAGTATCGTCACGTCCGCTCCGCATTGTTTTAGTGAGTAGACGCACGCGCGTGCTGCGCCGCCCGCACCCGCGATTGCCGCATGCATGCCGCGGATATCGCCCAGAATCCGTATGAGCGGTTCGATAAATGCTGGAGCGTCGGTGTTGTAGCCGTGAAATTTTCCGTTCTCGATCTTGATGGTATTGACCGCGCCGATGCTTTTTGCTACGTCGTCGATCGCGTCGAGATGGCTAATAATGGCTTGCTTGTGCGGATTCGTTATCGAAAATCCTTTGAAATTGATCTCGACCTCGCGCAGTTCCGGCTTCACCATTCGAACAATAAATTCGTTTAAGTCCGCCACTTGGAGCGGGACGAATACTGCGTTGATGTCTTCCGCGACGAATGCGGGATTGTGCATGTATGGCGAAACGGAATAGCTCGAATCACCCGCGACAATTCCGTAGATATCGGTTTGCGGATCGAGGCGTTTGATCCGGTAAACCTCATTAAGATCTGACATTGTGAGCTGTCCGGGTGCGGTTACTGCATCATTTTCGAGCGCGGCGTAGGTAAGAAATGTGCCGTTTGCGGGGCCGAGAATGCGCGTAAATTTACCTGCTTCGCCCATCGCGATCGGAATTAGGCTTCGGCCCGCGGCTGCGGCACGTTCGAGTAAATGCCAGAGCGGAATCGAATCCGTGATCGTTTTAACCGAATCGGCGATCTTCACGATCGAAGCATCCTTCTGTAGCAATTCGCCAAAAACGGCTGCGTCATCGCGCTTGGCTCCAAAGTTATGGCTGGAGACGATCGTTCGCTCTCGCCCGAATGAAAAAGGAAGTTCCAGGTCCTGCTCGAGATCGACCATGAAATCGAGATGTCCCATGGTCGTGCGAACTCTCGTCCAAAAATCGAGTCGTTCTGTGAGGGAGATCTCGCGTCGTCCGCCCTCGGCAATCGGGCGAAACGTGAAGAGATACTGCTTATGGATCTGCGGAAGATCGGATAGAACTTTTTCGATCTCACGTATGTTGAGATGATCGAAGCGTATCTCGATAATGTCCGCCGACTGTGCCGCGCGGGCGATCTGCCGAAAGACCTCTTCGGCGGTCGCCGCTGCGAGCGAAACGCATATCCTGGCGTTATTCACTGATCGAGCTCTTCATATTCATGACGAAAGAAATGCAGGCGATCAGCGACGCGATCACACCGATGGCCGAAGCGGTCACGACGAGGGTGTGGCCGCTTTGTTCGACGGCGATCGCCGTCAAGGCCCATGCTATCGCCAGCGGATAAAGGTAATTCAGATACCGTGCCCGCATGTAAATACCCAGCCCGGCCGCGATCAGGATCAACGAAACAGCGAGCAGCGTATTGGCCGGATCGGACATTTTCACGCCGACGAAATTGAGATATACCGCGAAATTTACCAGCGATGCCGCGGTCACCCAACCGAAATAAATACCAAAGGGCGATCTCACCAGCCAGTTTTCGCCCGGCGAATCGGGCACCTGTAACTGGTAGTTGATCAGAAACAGGGTTACCGCCAGCGCCACGATAATTGCAAGACAGATACCGATCTGGTTGCTGTGCCAGAAATATATCCAGGCGCAGTTGAAAGCACAGCTGAGAATGTAGAGGGAGCGAATTTTGCGGTAACGCTCGATGTTCCTCGGCAGCATTTGGTAGACGCTAAAGCAGATAAGACCAACGTAGATCAGGCTCCATATTGAGAACGCGTAGCCGGCGGGCGTGATGAGAGTCGGATAATGGTCGGATATTTCCTTGGGAGTAACGCCGCCAATACGGCCCGTGGCGGCGAGCGCGTTGAATGCGATCGTCCCGATGGTGGCTGCGAGGACCAGATAGGAGCGAAAGCGTTCGGTACCCTGCGAGCTTTGTAACATATGTATCGATTCTAGTTACGCCCGGGCGCAGCGTCAATCGGACCTTTTACGCCGAAGTCCGCATTTGGTGGTTAAGTTCACGATTTCGTATGAAAATAACGGAAAACGTAAAGGTATGTAAACGCGGGGACATGCTGAAATATGAGGTTCGAACCATTTTTACGGCTTAGACGTCTAACCTCTGTCTGTGGCATCTGGATTGCATAATAAACAGCGACGCACTTTTCTTCTTCCCCGAAGGCGTTAAACTTGATAGTTCAGAGGAAGAAAATAATGAAAGTCTTGAAGCAAATATTTCTTTTCGCGTTCATCATGGCCGGCTTGACGCTGGCTGTGTCTGCGCAGAAAGACGACCGGCAGCGTCCGCCGAAGGAAAAGCCGCCAGTCATTCAGCCTGGTGAAAAGAAAGTACCGCCTCCGCCCAAGGATGATAAGAAAAAGCCCCCCGGAATGGTATCGCTTCGCGTTCCAAAAGAGGACACGGACCAGGCATAAATTCGAAAATAATTAAAAAGGCGGCTTCGTGACGAAGCCGCCTTTTCCGCGCCGATCCACCCATTCTACTTTTTAATTTCGGAAAGAACGATTGGCTTGAAAAGCTCGCCGGCCACGAATAAGAGGCTGGCTTTCGATCTGCCCGATCTCACTACGACATAATTTGTCTGTTCGGGAAAGCTCTCAAAAAAGATCGTGTCTTTCAGTGCCAAGCCGTCGATCCCGTCCGAATCGGCGACCTGCAGATAGACGTATGCGGACTGCGTTTTTATCTCCTTTCCAACCCATTCAAGCGGCAGCCCGTTCCCCTGCTTGTCCTTCAAAGCGATTTTATTGCGAAGATATTCCAGCAGCACCGTGTCGGATGTTTTCGTGTCAAGATCGACTTTTCGATGAAACCTGTCCTCGAGTATAGGCACGAGATCATGGACAAAGAGCTGAACGGTGATCTCGACAAGCCGCTGCTTTTCATCGTAGTCCACGCGGGTCAGACTGGTATGAAAATTATGCACGGCCGCCGGGCTCGCCGACGCCCACGCGAGGACCGTTAAAAATGCGAAAAGTGTTAAGCGTTTCGACATTTTATTTCACGGGCTGGTTCTTAAAGATCTGAAAGCGGGTCGGGATCGCGCGACGGGGAAATGAATTGTTGCTGAGGTCGACGTCCGCTGTTTCCAGATTCGGGTCGAGGGTGATCGCTTTTATCTCCTTTTTGGTCGCGATCATTTTGGAGACGTCGAAATTATTGTATCGCCAGATCTCAGCAGGTACGCGGATCTCTTCGGTCGTGCCATCCATGTAATCGACTTTGAAAATAAGGGGCATTACCAGCCCGCCGATGTTTTTCACGTCAACCACGTAGAAATTGTAATTGTCGGCAAGCAGCTGTTTTTCGGCGTCGGTCAGCGTTGACGCGAATGCCTGGTATTTTTCCCGGTCTGCGTCGGTCACCGCAAACTGTTTCGTGTCATTGTAAAGATCACGAAGGCTGGGATATTCGTCGACGCGTTTTGGCAAGGCCTCGTTTCGCTCCTGTGTCAGTGTCCTCGGACGCGCCTTGGACCGGTCACGCAGCACGCCTTGTTCGACTTCCGGGTTTTGCGTGTTCGCCTGATAAAGCCGGACGTTTTCGATCGACATATCTACGTGGTCCGTCGTGTAGAACCATCCACGGAAAAACCAGTCGAGATCGACGGCGGACGCGTCCTCCATCGTTCGAAAAAAGTCAGCCGGCGTCGGACGCTTGAATTTCCAGCGTTCCGCGTACGTCTTGAATGCGAAATCGAAAAGGTCACGTCCCATGACCGTCTCCCGCAGGATATTAAGGGCCGTTGCTGGTTTGCCGTAAGCATTGTTGCCGAATTGAAGCACCGAATCGGAATTCGTCATTATCGGCACCTGGTTGTCGCTCGCCATGTAATCCGCGATGTACTGCGGTTCGCCGCGCCGCGACGGGTAATTCTTTTCCCATTCCTGCTCTGCCAGAAACTGGAGGAACGTGTTTAAGCCTTCGTCCATCCACGTCCACTGCCGTTCGTCGGAATTGACGATCATCGGGAAAAAGTTATGGCCGACTTCATGGATCACCACCGAGATGAGACCGTATTTTGTATTTGCGGAATATGTGCCATCGGCGTTAGGCCGCGGACCGTTGAAGCAGATCATCGGATATTCCATCCCGCCGACCGGCCCGTTGATGCTCTGAGCGACCGGGTAAGGGAAATTGAATGAATACCGCGAGTAGACGTTAAGAGTGTGAATGATCGCTTGTGTCGAATATTTTTCCCAAAGCGGATTTCCTTCGTTCGGGTAAAATGACATCGCCATCACCTTGTTGCCGGCGATGTTGTGGCCTTGAGCATCCCAGATGAATTTACGCGAGGTTGCGAAAGCAAAATCGCGAACGTTGTCGCCCTTAAATATCCAGGTCTTTTTGCCCGTCGGCTTATTCGTTTCGTTGGCCTTGGCTTCGTCGGCGGTGACGACCTTGAGCGGTTCGCGGGCCGTCTCTGCCTGTTTCAGACGGCTGATCCATTCTGGTTTTAGAACTTCCTTCGCGTTTTGCAGGACGCCGGTTGCCGATACAACGTGGTCATTCGGCGTCGTGATACGGACCAAATAATCTCCGAATTCGAGCGTGAATTCGCCGCTGCCCAGAAATTGTTTGTTCTGCCAGCCATATACGTCGTAATAGGCCGCCATCCGAGGGAACCATTGCGCGATCTCGTAGATGTAGTTGCCGTCACGCGGGAAGAATTCATAGCCCGAGCGCCCGCCGTAGATGCGATTGTTATTGATCGCATAGTTCCAATCGATCGAAAAAACGAAGGTTCCACCTGAGACGAGCGGCGTCGGCAGGTCGATCCGCAGCATCGTCTTGTTTAGTGTGTTTTTTAGCGGCGCACCTTTGGCGTCGCGAACGCTCGTAATGTTTACGCGGCCGTCATAGTCGCGATTTACAAGCTGGTTCAACTGCGCAACCGGATAGCCGTTCGGTGTTTCGAGCGAGGGAGCGGCACGCGTGATCGTCGAATCAGAATCCTTCGCGTGGATGTTCTGATCTATCTGAAGCCACACGTAGCCGAGCGTGTCAGGCGAAAAGTTTTTGTACGTCACCGTCTCCTTGCCGGCCAGCCGCTGATTGACATCGTCGATCTCGACATCGATGACGTAATCGGCACGGTTTTGCCAGTACTTTCCGCCGGGCGCGCCGCTGGCGGTCCGCTGCTCGTTCGGCGTCGGGAGTTCGTCGTCGCTCAACTGGCGAAATTTATCGCTCGGTTTGGCTTTCGACTGAGCAGAGATGAAACAAAAAAATGAAAAAAGGACCAGTAATGAGGTAAGTAATTTAACGATCAAAAGAAACTCCTTAACGAAGTGAATCTGTCACAGCAGTATAACGATTGTAGTTATGCGACGGGCGGAAATCAAACTAATCGCGTGCGGCGACGAAATTTAAAAAACGGCAGCCGGACCGGGAGCCCGACTGCCATCACTACACTTGTACGTTCTCTAGCAGGCCGGCGGAGGAGTGGCCGCCGGATGATATACCGGGGAAAAATAAGGTGCGATCACACTCTCCCAGGTCACCGCCTCTCATCGATGGCTTTCGCCAAAACCGGATCCCTCTTTTGAAGACATAACCTGAACACTGTGTTGTGTTCGACAAATGCAGTTAGGAATGGCACTTGTCCTTGCCTTTCAACGTCAAGATAATCACATTATGCTGGCTTCTTTACATTGCGTCTGTACGTTCGCGCACGTAGGATTCTCGCATAAAGTACGTGGCTTGACCGGCTCGATTTCATTTGAAGTCGGCGATTCGAAGATAGTACGCGCAATCGCCGATCACGCAGATCACAAACCGCCGTTGCAACCAACAGGCTGGTAATGACTCACGATCTTATCCCGAACACGCGTACGCGAGCGCTCATCAAGTACGCGCGGTACCATTACTCTCCTCGA
This sequence comes from Pyrinomonadales bacterium, assembly GCA_038254305.1. GTDB lineage: Bacteria > Acidobacteriota > Blastocatellia > Pyrinomonadales > Pyrinomonadaceae > OLB17. The sequence goes on along the minus strand of JBBSGG010000006.1, from coordinate 51,946 downwards.
TCGCGCAAAACTCGAAAAGGCCACATACGAATGCTACGAGTTAGTAATGCGCGAATACACACGGATGCGCGGAGCACATGTTCCGACCAACCGGTGAAAGTCCGTGCGGCAAGATTATCGGGTCAGCAGCGTCGCGATCGTACCGTCCGCAAATAGTGTTTTTGCGATCTTCCGTTCGTTTTCGGCCAAGCCGGCCATCCGAAGAGCGGCATGAAACGCCAGGACGGCGTGCGTCGGGGCGGTTTCAATGTTTCGTTCGTAAATTTCGGCGAAATTCTTGAGCCTTTCGGTACTTCTATCTATCTTCATAAAGCCATCATAGCATAAATCGTGCCAGCCGTGGTAGGAAAAATCATTAACCTTTTATCGGTAATAACTTACAGGCAAATGGAAGAGTCTTTAGTAACAAAGAAAGAAATGGCCCGAAGATCGTAATCCTCGGGCCGTTCTTCGAATTGTTTTTCATGCGGCGACTATTCTACGAGCATGAAATAGTCCGGTGTGTGCATTGACTTGTGCAGTTCCGGATCGTTCAATATTTTTTCGAATGGCGTTAACGGCGTCCGGGATCCGCTGAAAGTGTCATCAACCGCGTTTATCTCCGTGTACAAATACTCGTCGGTGCCTCTTCCGGGCTTCGAGCAATCCGTTGTATCTGAAATGTAAGCCGTTCTTTCCATAATTCCCCTCCGCGCTCGAAATCAATGCGTTTTGAACCAGTGGAAATTACCTTTGCAAACAGCGTTCCAGTGAGACGCGATCGACTCAACTTGCCGGGATCGAAAAACGAGGCAAGTCGATAGTGAAAACACAGCCGACACCGGGAACGTCGCGGACCCTCAAGGTCCCGTTATTCGCTTCGACGCTTCTCTTCGCGATACCGATTCCCAGCCCGAGACCGCTTCTGTCCTTACCCAGCTGCGTGAACGGCTTGAACATCTTCTCAATCCCGCCGTCACCGAGGCCGCCGCATTTATCGCTGACCTCTATAAATATGCGGTGACCCGAAGCGCGCGAACTAAGTCCTATCGCCGTGTGCTTTTTCGTGAACTTGAACGCGTTCTGGATCAAGTTACCGATGGCTGATAAAAGTAGATCGCGGTCAACGTCAATCGCCAGTTCCGGATCGACGTCGCTTACCTCGATTGTACTTTCGCGTAGTTTAGCCTCCAGCGAGGCGGAAAGTTTTACTTCAGATATTAGATCGGCTAAGGAAAACAGCTTGTGATCCAGCGGCAAACCTACATCGACACGAACCTCGGAAAGTGACCGATCGATCAGATTTTTGAGGCCCAGCAAGCTGCGGTCCACGACCGCTCCGGTAGCACCCATTGCTCCGACGTTGCCGGCTTTTATAGCACCGAATGCAAGCATCGTAGTGTTCAGCAGATTTCGGAGCTCGTGGGCGAATTCTCCCAGTCTTTCGTTCGACGCCGCCGTACGTTCGACCGTTTCTTCGGCGTTTCGCTGAAATGTGAACTCGGTCACGGCTTCGGCAATGCCATTGTCCAGGCAGCGGTTGAGAGTTCGAAATTCATCCACATCGATCGGAAAATCCGCTTCGACCGCAAGTCCCGTGATCGCCTGGCAAAGGTCGCCGTAATTGTGGACGACGTGGTCGATCGAAAACCCGTCGTTAAGCAGTTGGCGGCCGTGTTGCGCGGCTGTTTCGCCGATTTCCGAGTGCCTCAGATTTGTACCGCCAGCGTCGCCTGAGACCTTTCGGCTGGACATCGGGTGCGCGGTTTGCTCAACCTGCAAGGTTTTTATGAGCTGATCAAGGAACGGACCGATATCGTGATCGCGGGGCTTAACACGAGCCTCCGGCGCAAGCCGAAGTAAGACTTGTTCCGAGCAGCGGCGAATCAATTCTCCGCGGTTAGTCGTTAGAAATTGGTGCAGCACTATATTTAAAGGTTGAAAGCTGGGGCCTCCGGAAAAATAGATTTAAAACAATACTCGAATGAAAATACGTCCGAACCGATCCTGAGCTACTGATAAGTAGAATACAAAAAAAGCCACGCGGCGTCTGTACGGCAACGCACACAGGGGAATTTGACTTGTAGTACATCGCGGACTGCGACTTCGTGGGTTTTTAGAACGGCGTGATCAGGGCAAGAGAATTAAAAAGAACCGCGACGAAGGCGGCTTTATTTCATTTCAAATCGCGAGATGTGTTTGTTTTTGGGACTTATTTCGACAGCTCAAGTACGCTTCGTACCTTTGCCGAAAGCGAGTTCGCGGTAAAAGGCTTTTGAATGAAGTTCGAATTGGTCTCCAGAAACCCATGTCGCATTACGGCGTCGTCGGTATATCCGGACGTGAAAAGAACAGGTAAGCCGGGCACCCGTCGTTTTAGCTGCTCGGCGAGCTCGCGTCCGCCCATTTCGGGCATAATAACGTCGGTTAACAGCAGATCTATCTCCGGATTATCCGTGCGGAACAATTCGAGGGCTTCCGCTCCGTTGCTCGCTTCGATGACCTTGAAGCCGGATGATTCGAGTATCTGGCGTGAAAGATTTCGAACAATAGGCTCGTCTTCGACGAGTAAGATCGTCTCCGCACTCAACACGGAACCTTTCAAGGCTGCGTCGGCCGCGACGCTTTCGCCTTCTTTCACGACACGCGGCAAATAGACTTTTACGGTCGTGCCATGGCCGGGTTCGCTATATGCGATCACGTTGCCGCCGCTTTGCTTTACGATTCCGTAAACGGTCGCAAGGCCGAGGCCCGTACCTTTGCCGACTTCCTTAGTCGTGAAAAACGGCTCGAACATGCGGCTTCGAGTTTCGCGATCCATTCCTTCTCCCGTGTCGCTGACCGATATGACCACGTACGCGCCGGGAAGAACTCCGAAATGCTCATTAGTGTATTCCTCGTTGAGAAATACGTTCGCGGTCTCGATCGTCAATGTTCCGCCTTTGGTCATAGCGTCACGGGAGTTGACGGACAGATTCATGATTATCTGCGAGAGCTGGCCCGCGTCGACCTTGACGTGGCCGACATTCGGCTTGAGCATAGCCACGAGCTGAACGTCCTCGCCGATCAATCGCTGCAGCATATGGGTAATGTCGCTGATCACTTCGTTGATATCGAGAACGACCGGCATCAGCATTTGCTGCCGGCTGAACGCGAGAAGCTGATTGGTGAGAAGCGCGGACCTCTCGCCGGCCTTCTTTATTTCCTCGATATTGTTTTTAAGCGGATCGCCGTCCTTCATGCGGCGAAGCGTTAGTTCGCTATAGCCGTTGATGGCGGTCAGCATGTTATTGAAATCATGCGCGATGCCGCCGGCGAGCCGGCCGATCGACTCTAGCTTTTGCGCTTGCGCGAGCTGTTTCTCGAGCAGCTTTCGCTCGGTAATGTCTCGAGCGATCCCTTGAATTCCGACGGCAATACCGTCGTGCAAAACGAGCTTGGCATTTAGTTCGACCGCGATCCTTCGTCCGTCTTTTCCAAGTAATTCAAGTTCGTACGCATTTCTATGCTGGCCGGTCAAAAGTTTTCGGATCTCGTCATTCAGTTTCGCGACGTCCTCGGGTGCGACTGTCTCCGATATGTTCAGTCCGAGTATCTCGTCATGCGTATAGCCGGTGATCAACTCTCCGGCTTTATTTATCGAAGTATATTTTCCGTCCAGATCATGCGAAAAAATTATGTCGTGAGCGTTCTCGACCAAGTCGCGGTAACGCTCTTCGCTTAACATAAGTCTTTCTTCGGCCAGGCGCCGTTCCGTCACATCGCGGAGCACGCCCTGGTGCATCAGAACGTTGCCCTCTTCATCGTATTTGTATTGGCCGCGGTCTTCGACCCAGATCGCCGATCCGTCCTTGCGGCGCATGCGATAGATCTCCGGGGTTTCCCTGCCTTCGTCGAGGGTGCGGCTTTTTCGGTCTTCCGGTGAGAAATAGAGATCGCGCTTCACGTCCGCTTTGAGCATATCTTCGCGGCTCGAATATCCAAACATTTCGATCATGGCCGGATTTATTTCTACCAGGCGTCCATCCGGTGTGCTCTGGTAAAAACCGTCCTTGATCTGGTTGAAGAGAAGTCGGAGTCTTTCTTCTTTAAGACGTAATTCGTTTTCGGAATTCTTGCGACTCGTTATATCCGTAACGATGCCGGTAAGCCTGATCAGCGTCCCTTCGGCATCGCGAACCTGAAAGCCGCGGGTTCGTATCCATCGGGTGCCGCCGTCAGCACGCAGTATCTGATATTCGACGTCGATAGTCGGCGCATCGGCCATCAAGGCGTCATAGGCCTCGGCGACACGCTTTCGGTCGCCCGGTACGATCTGATCGATCCAATCGCTCGGCTTGGTGTATTGAAAATTGACCGGTCGGCCCCATATCTGGTCGTATGCGGGACTGACATAATAGAGCTTTTTCATATCCGCCGAGCGGATCCAAAAAACGTCGGTAATGTTGTCGGTTAGATGTTTGAAGATATCTCGTATGCGGTAGAGTTCCTGATCGGTCTCCCGACGGCTTCGCCGCAGATCGGCGCCGATGATCTCGCGTTCGATCACTGCACCCAGCCGGCAGATATCCGTCCTGGCGAGACATGCGCGGGCGCCCGCGCGAATGGCTTGCAGCGCAGCTTCATCGCATACTTCGTCGAAAACGACGATGAGAGGAACATCGGACGATCTTTCGTTGAGGATCTGCAGTGCTTCGAGCGCGCTGAAATTCGGCATGACGTGACAGCACACGATGATATCGAACTCGTGATCATCTAATTCCGCCAGCATGGCGGACGCATCTTGTGCGTGTCGGATATCGCATTGATCACCCAGTTTAACGAGCTCGGATTCGAATGCCGTTGTGCTCAAATCGGAGACACCGATCGTTAGCAGATTTACAGTTTTGATCATCGGAGAAACTCCACTGTGGAAATGACCATGCCCCTTGATCTCGAAACGGAATGGATCAAGCGGGAGAGTGGACGTCCGGGTACGTTTAAGCGATGCGTTCCGGAAAGGAGTATCGACCTTGCTTTTCGACAAACCTACCGACATTATACTTGTTTCTGCCGGTATGCCGCCTTGTTTTACCGCTCAAAACATCACGAACCGAAAAAAGCCGCCCGTCTGGCAGCTCTTATTCGTGCGAAATGGTACCGACTACAAGATTTGAACTTGTGACCTATCGCGTGTGAAGCGTAAGGCCGGACGTTACCCGACTTTCCGAACCATCTAAAAATCCCATTGTTATCTTGATTTAACGGTGTGTTGCGTTTGACTATTCTTTCCGCTTATTTCACTATATCTCTATTCCCACCTAAGAATTCAGACTAATGAGTGGGAAATTGAGTGAGAACGAAGACGCTATGGAAACCAAATCGACGGTGTTTAAACGAAAGAGCGGAAAGGCCAAGGGTAAGTGGACCGCTCGCGTAACTTACTTCGATTCAGTTGCCGGGAAATCGCGGACGCAGGAACGCACGAAAGACAGGCGGTCAGACGCGATTGACGAACGCGAGCGGCTAATAAGTGCGTTGAAGAAATCGCACGGCCAAATCCGAACGGGCGAACGAATGACCTTTGCAATGCTGGCTGAAATATGCGGAGAACGATTCTACAAGCGGGCCGTGATCGTCGAAGATCGCAAGATCGAAGGCGTTCGAGCGTATAACACGGCACAAAACCACCTGAAAATATTGACGCAGTTTTTCGGTAAACGAGCAATTGGTAGTTTAACGTCACAAAGTTTGACGGACTACCGGCGCTGGCGTCTGGCAATTGGATCACGGCATCCCGCTGCAAAAGACGCTTCGAAATTTGTCCCGGTAAAATTGGCAACGATTAACCGCGAATTGTCCGCGATGCGCCGAATGATGCGATATGCATACGCCGAAGGCTGGCTTTCAAAGGATATTTTTTTCAAAGCCGGAGTGATCGACACTTCCGCCGAAATGGAACGCACGAGGCGTCTGTCAGATTCAGAAGAAGCACGATTGCTTGCCGCGTGTCAGGGTACGCGATCCGTTCGATACAAGCGGATCAGACACGGCAAAACAGAGGAAATTCTCGCGACACATAATGCGGATAATCCGCATTTGAAAGCAATTATTTTGCTCGCTATCGATGCAGGGATGAGACGCGGAGAAATGCTCAAACTTCGCTGGCAAGACATAGACTTCGACGCCAATCTGATTCGCGTTCTGGGAACCAACAGGAAAACTGAACGCGAAAGGCTCGCGCCGTTAACTGAGCGAGTGAAATCCGAACTCTATCGCGTGCGAGAGTTTACGTCGGGCGAAATGCCTTTTCCTTTTGCGGATTTCAAGCGAAGCTGGGCGACGGCCAAAAAGATCGCCGGGATCGAAGATCTTCACTTTCACGACCTAAGACGAACCGCTATAACCCGTTGGATTCTGCAAGGCCAGCCCATTGCGCTTGCGGGGAAGATTGCCGGACATACGAATATCGAAACAACGATGAAACACTACACGAGCGCGGATGCGGACATCGTTCACGCCTTCACGGAAAAGATGAACACCATTAACGGGCATTCGATCCCCGGACACGTCGGAAGACGAGTTCGTCAATTAATAACAGAATAGTATGAATGATGACAGCAAACGCGACGTCAAGTGCAGGCGGTGTTATACCTTACTACCTGCAGCGAACCTTTTGAGGGACTTTCGGAGATCAATCTGCAAGTTGCAACATTTCCATGTAAAAACTGCGGTTATCAGATTCGAGTGGGCTATCTAGGAAACGATGGCGATCGACCAAAAGAGCAGTGCTCTCGTGGACGGCGGCGAAAAAAGAAGGAGAAAGATAAAACGGACTGACGCAACTCAGAAGACCTTCTTATAGGGAGTTGACAAAGATCGGATACGTCTGAAATATCTGTGAGTTTGTCTAGCCGTTAGACGAGCGAAAAAATAGGCAGGGCCTGGTCACGGCGCACAGCGTTTAAGTCCAGCACCTGAACGGAGTACTGCGGCCGTTCAAATTAGAAGTTAAATCTTCTAATTTGAACGGCCGTTTTTTTTATCCAAATTCAACTTCGCTATGGAGGCGTAACCATTATGGACAGTGAGCAATCATCGAAAAGTGGGACGAAAAGGTGGACATTCCCGCTGATTTCATTGTTGACGTCGCAATCGACTCGCTCGAATCCTCAATAGGGGTATTCGTCGCTCTTCCGGCAGATGCACAAGGCATTCGTCCGTCAGGTGGCTTTTTACAAGTCGCCGTCCGGCGGGTCATTGTCTGTCGAAGACGCCCGCGCTCGAGCATTTCACGCCTGCGCGAATAAGGACGAAGCCAAGGAACATTTCAAAGCGATCATGAAGTTGCCCGTTGATATGCTTGGTTTTGTCGACCTTATGGAACTGCAGAATGAAGCCCCCCGGTGGCGGAGTGGCTATGGGAGCACACCAAATGGGAAGGGCGAAAGGAGTTCGAGAGCGGGCACCTGGCCGCCAATATAACCTTTCCCGAAGGCTACATGAAGCAAGTCTGGAACATCGCACGTTATCTCGGCGTTAGAGAATCGTTCATCGACGAATGGGGCCCGAAAGGCGGGATCGAAGTGGCGATGATCGACATGCTAGCTCAGTCTTATTTTCAATGGCAATATTGGCTCGAACAGACCGTCAGGCGGTCCGAAACGCGAGAGCACACGGAACACCCGGAGTACTCCAAATGGAAAGCCCGTAGGATAGAGGAGAACAAGTGGAACAATCGCGATGGGGGATACTGGTTTCGCCCGCTGGCAACAGAACAGCAAGCGCTCGAACACGCCGTTCAGATGGCGGACCGATTCAACCGGATCTTCATGCGGACGCTTCGTCAACTTCGCGACCTGCGCAGGTACTCGCAGTTCACTATCAACAATCCTAATCAGGTCAATATCGCGGCGGATGGTGGGCAGCAAATAAATCTGAATAAGCCGGACGGCGAATCTTAAATTGACGAACGAAGCGCCTCAAGAAAACAGCTCGTTTCGAATCCTGGAATAACAAGCCGGACGTCCGCATACGTCGCTCCGTGATAGTTGGACGGAAATACACGAATAAAAGAAACACTTTGCGGGAGAATGACAGACTTTTGAGACTATGCCGAAACAAGCGAACAAAGATAAAGCCCTTATCGCATTGCTGGGATCAAATTCGATCCGCGATGCCGCAAAGGCTTGCGGACTTTCGGAAGTTACGATCTTTCGATACCTGAACCACCAGGACTTTCGCAGAGAATACCGGGAAGCAAGACGGCAATCGGTAGAAACTCTATCAGCATCCTCCAGCAATCGACTTGCGAAGCGGCGGAAACACTTAGTCGGAATCTGCATTGTGAAAATCCGGCGGTAGAAGTTAGGACGGCTCAAATCTTATTGAAACCGCTATCAAAGGAACTGAAATGTTGGACATTATTGAACGGCTGGAGAGACTCGAAAATGACGATCCAAAATAGACTCGACAAGTTAGAGAAGGCCCGGAACATCAATTCTACAAGTTGCACCTGTACGCGCGAAACATCCACGCGCGTCATTTTGCCGGATGTTCTCGAAACCGAGGACGCACGCAAAATTCGGATCGCCGAATATCAAAGGCCCCAATCCTGCTCAGAATGCGGCAAGCTAATTGAAAGGCGAATTATTATCGTTGAAGTTATCAAATCGACCGAAACTGATTTTCAGTGTTTGCGGAATGTAAGGTTTAGTTTTTCGGCCTCCCGATCTTGAAAAAAGGTTACGTCGGCAGCAGCACTGCTAGTCCCCCGCGTCGGGCAGGTAAATTCCTTTCAATACATCGTAAATCCGTGCTATTCTGTCCAGCAAAATCACCGCAGCGTTCAGCCCAACCGTAAAAAGCGGTAATGGGTCCACTTCGAAACATACCAAAGGACTCGAAAGACTACGCCGCAGCCCAAGGATTAAACAAAAAACTTATCGAGAAATCGTCGGCCATCTTCGCCGAACGGATGGTTCTCGGAATAGGCGTAACGCTCTTCCGTTTCATCCTGACTCATCTTCGGCCCCGGACCTAAATCGTATGTTCCGTCTATTTCAACACATGCCTGAACTTTCTTCAGGTGTTCAAACATCTCCAAGCGGTCAACAACTAGATCGCGCACATTCGGAAACTTCGTCATCGGCTCTAAGCTAATCGGTAGTTCAAGATAATCAACGAGAGCCGAACACGATTGGCGCACCGTTCCGTTAATGATCAGGGTGCAGATGCCGCACACCGATTCCAGACAATTCATCTCCCAAACCGGCGGCGTGGTTTGCTTGCCATCTCTGGTCACGGGATTTTTGCGGATCTCCATCAGACACGAAATGACGTTGAGGCTCGGACGATACGGAATTTCGAATTCCTCCCAATACTGCTGTGAATCAGGATTAGCGCGACGTTTGATGCGAATGACTACCGACTCCGGCACATCGCGCTGTATTCGTTTCTGCTTTGGACACTGTGTTAAATAACTCATAGTGCTTCAAACCTTTGCCTGCCAAGTTCCATTTTTAATTTCTCGCACAAAAGCATCGAGACCAGTCCGCACAAAAGTCAGATATTGGCCAGTTCACCGAAGTACTCGTTGTCCTCGGCGTAACCACCTTCACCCTTGTTGACCGACTTGACATCCTCAATGAACTCGATCGAATGTATCCATTTGACCATCTTAAAGCCAAGCTGGTTCTCGATTCGCAATCGCAGCGGTGCTCCATGCAGTTGATTCAGATGCTGGTAGTTCATCTCGTAAGCCAGCAAAGTTTGTGGGTTCAGGGCGTTTTCGATCGAGAGGCTATCATAATATTGGCCATCCGCGATGCCGGTACTGAATTCGACACCCTCGCCAAATGAATAAAAGACGACGGTCTTTGCTTCTGGTCGAGGCCGGACCAATCTGATCAATTCCGCCAGCGGCAGGCCGCCCCATTCGGCGATGCCCGACCAACCCTGGATACAATGATGCAAGGTGATCTGGTCCTTCTGGCCCAGCGCCCGGAGGTCGTCCAGCGACAGTTCGACCGGGTTTTCCACCAAACCGTAAACTCTAAGCCGGTAATCCCTGAAATCGTTGTCGGCCAGATCTTTCCACTCTTCCGAGGTCGGCATCTTGCCGTTAATCCAGAAGAATGGAGAAATGTCCTCGCGACTGAATTCGGCCACCGGAACAGGGCGATCCAGAAGTAGCTTCATAACCGGACTGACGATCGCGCCGGCGGCGTGTTGGACGGTACGCGGGTGTCTCCATGCCGCCCAGTTGGCGGACAAATTGAGCAAGACGACTACCGCGATCGCCCCCAGACCAATGTACAAGCCCATCGGGCCGGCGTCGTCGGTGCCTGCGACGATGTGATTCATGTTTCGAAGAAGGCCGTTGAGTACGACCATGGTCACATGCCCAATAGTGAAGAGGACGAAGGCGCACATGACGAGAAAGTGGAGTGAGCGGCCGATTTGACGATTGCCGGGCAACTGCGGATACCACTTGAATCGGGCCGTAAAGGCCGGCGACATCGAAGGGCCGGTCAATATGGCAAGTGGTGCCAGTACGAACACGACCCCGAAGTATGTCAGTTGCTGGAGCGCGTTGTACTGGAAAAAGCCGTTTGGCTCCGGCGGCAGGTGGAAGGTGGCATAGTGGACGAAGACTGCCCAGGCATCGGGCACGATCCGCCAAGAGGTGGGCACCAGGCGTTCCCATTGCCCTGTGCCAAAGAGCAAAACCACAAAGACGAGGCCGTTGACCACCCAGAACAGGACGCTCAGGAAGTGCCAATGCCGAGCCATGCCGACTGTATGGCGATAGCCAGGCAGTCCAATCCACGGAGAGAGGTAGCGAGAGTCGTCCTTGGCCGTCCAGACGCGGTCTGTCGGGACCACGACCGTTGTGAGTCGGAGCCATTCGGTACTGGGGGTACAGTGAACGTTCCAATACAGCCGTGGGTGATCTGCGAGTATCTGCAGACCGCTGCGTACGAGTAGAAACAGGAACAGGAAATTGACGTAATGCGTGACACGCAGCCAAGCCGGAAAGCCGAACGGCCCCGTAGCAGTGTCGGGGGTAAGTATGGGAATCACCGGCAGAACAGGAAGGCCGACTGTACCCCATTGGATGTAAGCCGCGGCAACTAGCACCAATACCGGCGAGAAGAGCAACAGGAGTGTCCTGAATCGAATGCGCATCAATAGCCCTATCGGAGGAGGATCGTCACGAGGACCGAGGCGTCGTCGACACCATGAAGAGCATGGATTTCTTCGGCGGCGAGGAAGAGCAATTGCCCCGCCTCCAGATCGCTTGTCGTGTTGTTTGCCGTAAAAGCGATTCGACCTTCCAGGCACTGGACTGTGATTTCTCCGTGAACCTTGTGTTCTGGTATGTCCCTTCCCGCCGGGATCACGAGACGAATAATTTCCAACGTCTCAGTCTTCACCAGAGTCGTTGTCCTTGCTTCTGCCAATGCGGAGCCCAGCGGTTGGATATTGATGACATCGCCGGGCGAAGCGTGATGAAGTGACATAACTGACTCCTTGAGGTGAAACCGTGCCGTGGAGCGAGCCTCATGGCAACTGTTTTGCTTAGTTTGCGGTTCCGAAAGGTCAGCGGTTCAAGAATTCCTGGAGGACAACGGCCTCGTTATGTTCTTCGTCTTTCGCTCCATAAACGAGCGTCACCGCGCCTTTTTTCATTTGATCTTTCAAAACGGCTAATTGTTCGCCATCCTTCTTAAGTTCAGCGCGATATCGCGTCTTAAATCCCGACCACTTGTCAGGGTCATGACCGAACCACTTCCGAAGCTCGGTGCTCGGAGCAACCTCCTTGAGCCACAGGTCGATGGCCGCTTTCGCCTTCGTTAGACCTCGCGGCCAGAGCCTGTCCACGAGAATGCGGGTCCCGTCTTCTTTATCTTTGTCGTCATAGACACGTTTGATCTTGATTCTCATACATGCACTCGCGTTCTTCGTTGAGGTTTAGATTAGTTTTATTAAGATTATTGTCCAAAGCGTATTATTCTCCTCGTAAAAATGTTGTTTAGTTCAAGCTGTCGCCATCTGCGTCCTATTGCGCACTGACATCGAGGCCGATAGCTAAGATCACCATAAATAAAAGAATAAAAACTACGACGATATGTCCCCATTTAACTCCGCGGAAAGCTTTCGCCGTTTCGTGCCGCACTAATACTTCTTTTCCATGAAATGTAATGACTTCTTTTGCCAGGTGATAAATTTGGGGGCAGTAGCGATAATGACGAGCGCCGTTCCCGCCCGGCCTATGATCTCCATTTCCTGCTTTTAGCAGATTACTCCCGTTCGCCGTTTTAGCAGATTACTCCCGTTCGCCGTTTGAACCCGCCTGCGTTTCTACGCCTGCCCCGTATCTGAATACCAACTCTCCACCGAGCCAGCCCGCAACCGCGAGAATGATTACACCAACGAGGGAAAGCACAAACGGAATTTTAGAATTCGCGCCAACCATGTTCGAACCATTAGCCGTCCGCAGATAAAAGCTCGCGGCGAATATCACGAGCGACGTAGCTGTACAAGCAGCGTGAAACAACCCGGTCCGAAAAACTTGACTGTCCTTTATGGCCAACAGATCGATCAGACCGAACACGGCGGCAAGTGCCGCACCGACGCAGCCGCCAGCGAGCGTGTAGAACGCAACCAACTCCCAGGCTGGATTGCCGCGCCACATGAAAATTAGATCGGCCGCGAGCGAAAAGACCCACAATCCGATCGGAATCGAAACGAGCATTGGGTGAATCGGATGCCCGCCGATGTTTGCTGAAGCTTTCATAATCAACTCCTTTTCTGGATCAGTTTGTAACTACTCATCTGATTCGTGATGTTTTTATCGCTGCCCATATCGTTATTGGGCATCTGACACCCACAGTTGCAACAAAATCTCCTTATTCTTTCTTTTTAGACCGTAAAATCGCTTTAACTCTTTTTTAGAAGGGTCGCGAGATTGGTTAAGTTTTGAGCTGTAACTTTTGCCATTCCCGCATATTCTTTCTTATACGAGGCCAGGATTTCTTTTCGATTATCGCTTGAATAATTAGCAGCTGCGATTATTGATAATGATCCAGCCGCAGGAATCGTAAGCCCGATCCAAGACATCACCATCATAAGATGTCCGATAATTTCCTCGGCACCGTCTTGCGCGCCGGTGACTATGATGCCTCCAACCTTTTTATTGAAGGGCGATTTCCCTGTTTTAGTAAATTCGGTGCCGCGCACGTTGTCCGTTCGTTCGAGCACCTTCTGCATCAAGGACGAATGACTGCCCCACCACGTCGGCGTCGCAAAGATAACAATGTCGGACGCGAATAATTTCTTTAAGATCGACGGCCACTCATCGCCGTCACCCATGTCGTTTTGCGTTCCTAATTTAATATTTCTTTCGGCGAGCCGTATCATTTCGCACTCAACGCCCAGTGGGCTCAGTTCGTCTCCCAAAAGTCCCGACAATATTTCAGTGTGCGAGAGTTCATCATCAGGCTTGAGCGTCGCAATTAGAAATGTGGCTTTTAACCGCGGTGTTTTGGTCATATGCCGTTACGCGCCGCCGCGCCCCCTGCCCTATTTTTTAATTCTTCGGGTGTAATAAGTGTTACATCGGCATCGGCCGTATCCTTTTGTTCGGGAAATTGCAGGGCGTCCATGAAAGGAGTGGGTCTTTTCGCTCTGTAATCAACCATGATATCGACATACGCCTTTCTGGCCTCATCGACTGTTTTCGTGCCGTGGATAATCTCGTGAGAAAGATTAATGGCGAGAAGATTGGCCATCTCGTCATGGCATCTGGCGGAGATTAGCCCCTGCGTACGCTTGACCGTGACGCTGCCGTCAAAAGCGGCAAGTTCCGAAAACTTATCAGGCGGCACGCGATACGCGGCTATGCTTTCTACAATGTCCAAATGCGGGAAAGGAAAATCGTGTTGTGTTCCTTTTTTCGAAGCGATAATTTCCACCCACTGTCCTTTGTTGCGCCAAATCAACGAGGTGGGCGTTGATTCATCCGGCTCGCCATATTGATCGATCATGACCTGCGTGGTATCCCGTTCATCATCGGGCCAGTCTTGTATTATTTCTTTTGCGTTTTTCATATAATCTCCCTTTTTTGTTCCATGCTTTGCAACCTTTTCCTCACAATTGAGGATTTTCTGCAAAACTATTAATGTCCATTAACGAATATCATTCGTTCTTTTTGCGCTCACGCATTTTCGCTAACGTTTTTCTTAGGTAGCGGTTATATCCATCAATGCTCATCCAACCCTTAGGACAAGATGTCACTTCAAGATCCTTCGCGGAAAAAAACAAGAACTGATGGCTTTTAGAGGTCGTTCTTCGTACACGTACTTCATATTTGTCTTTGGACTTGCTCCTAACTCGACCAATACGGCCGTCTGGCGTTTTAACGCAACTCCCTAATTTTAATGCCGCATCCATAAGACAATAAATTGTGTGGTCTCACGTTTGAGCCGATCAAGCAGCTCAACTTTTCTCGAGATTCTCATAATATTTTTCCCCGTTCCGTGTGCTACCGTACATAGCGAAAAAATCAAATCGTCAGGCCGCCAACTCCACTTGCCCGAGCCACTTCTTTCAATTCATCAATTCGCACTTCTGCTTTTCCACGTAGTGGAAAATGCATAACAAAAGCTCTGGACTGATAAATGTCGTCCTGCCATCCGAACGTAAAATCTTTTGATCCGATATATTTTTCGTAGGAAACCTTTCCGATGAAGCAAACTATTTTGGGTTTGTGGGTTTTAATGATTCTCTCGATTTTCGCTTTTTTCTGCTCCTCCTCACCCTTTTTGAGCAGAGTGATGTCACGAGTGGGCCTGTCGATTATATTTATCAATCCGAGTTTGTAGATCTTATTAAACTTATTCTTGTAGATCTCACGCAGTTTTATGTCATCCCTCAGGTCGTCTATCGTTTCGCTGATCAAGCCGGCTCTTGCAAGTAAATACCAAAATAGTTTGTTGTTGGAGAATGGAATTCCACGGTCAAACGACCCATGATGGGGATTAATACCCACAAATAGTAACTCGGAATTTTTATATTGATATCGAATCACGCCTTTGGTATCGGATAAGTGAGCTTTCCCTGTCTAACCTTTAGAAAGGGTGTCATGCGATGTTTAGAAGCGGTCTTCAAAGTCATAATGTCGAACACGCTCCATCCTCCTTTCGTCATAGCATCCGCGATCAGAGATCGATGACACCGCCAGGGAACCGCCTCAGCGCACATTATGGCGGTTTTTTCTTCTTTCGCGATCTTTTCGAGAGTTTCAAGCCCTTTTGCAAACTCGGGCGTGCCCATGTAGTCGGCAAACCCCCGGAATGACAGATTATGCCAGCCAAGGTTTTTTGAACCGGCGGTCGTATGACGAAGGCCTCCAAGCTCAGCCAGATGCAAGTAATCGATTCCTGCCTCGTGTAAAGAACCCTCGATAATGTCCACGTTGAATTGCGGATTATGGCGAGATTTAGGGATAGTACGAACATCGACGATCCCTTGTATGTCGTGTGCTTTGAGTAGGTCGATGAACTCACTGATCGTTCTGGTAGAGTGGCCGATGGTCCACAAAGTCTCTTTCTTTTTTTGCTTCACAGACATTGAGTTGTTTTTATCGAATGCAGAATGAAAGATCGAAGACCTGGCCAGCCACGAGCAAGACGGGCAAGTCGTATCGGAGCACAGTGCATCATGAGGATGCCTCCCTGGGTTTGGGATTGTGCCAGCTTCCATTGGCAGCGATCTTGTGGCATGCGTTCTTCCTTGCAGCCGTCCGCTATTTAAACGCGGAATTAATCTCATCGAGAGCTGACGGATCTTCGAACTTTACGACCTTTGATATAAACACGAAATAATCTAATTTTGAGTAACTACAATTGTAGATAAAACAGCGTCTTTTAGCATTTCCGTGCCGTCTTAGGTGGGAATTTGGGTGGGAATCTTAATTCGACAGTAAGCAGTTTCTTGTAACCTATTGGAAACATTGGTACCGACTACAAGATTTGAACTTGTGACCTATCGCGTGTGAAGCGAGTGCTCTACCACTGAGCTAAGTCGGCAGTGAAATTGTTAAATGGACGAATCTTCGGCTTTTGCCGGGCGATTTTCGTCGGTGGATTTTATCCCGCCGATAGCAGAATCGGTGTAGAAGTGACGTGTGCCCGTTGCGGTTGCGCCATCGGGAACCTGAGGATCTGCGGTTATCGAATAAAATCCGGGTTTGTTCGGTGATGGTTCTTCGAGTGTCATCGTAAAGGTGTAGCCATTTACGACCGGCCGCTCACCCGTAAAGCTTTCGTCAAGGCCCGAGGCTTTTACCAGATCGTCAAAAGCGCCGAACTTCCCGCGATGGCCGGATGCGTACTGGACCTGATAGGTGCGAATACGATCGAGCGTTTGGACTGCGGCATTTTCGTTGCCGGCCTTGATCATTTTCCCCCAGGCGATCGCTCCGACGCCGATCAAAAGGCCTATGATCGCGATCACGATCATTAACTCGATAAGGTTAAACCCGCGCTCATTACTAAAACGTTTTCTTAGGGTGTTCATATACAACTGGAGATCCTCCGGTTCTCTCACGACACGCCGGTCAGAGAAGTTTCAAAAGTTTAGATTCTTTTGGGCCGAAATTCAAACGCTCGACCGGATTCAAAACCCCTCCGGCGACGGCCGAATTTATTTGGATGGAGTCTGCCCGTCCGAACGTGTAAAATACTGTTCGGATGAGCTTTCGCCGCGCCCGCGCAACATGATGAGAGACTGGATCGCAAACAAACCCGATATCAAAGCCGATACAAGTGCGGCTGGTTTTCAACATTCTGGAAAGATCGCCGAGCTGCAATCGGCTATCGAATCGGTCATCCGCGGCAAATCGGAAACGGTAAAATACGCGCTCGTCGCACTCTTTGCCAAAGGACATCTTCTTATCGAGGACGTTCCGGGAATCGGCAAGACGACGCTTTCAAACGCGCTGGCGCGAGCGCTCGACCTGGCGATACAAAGAATACAGTTTACCTCCGATCTGCTGCCGTCGGACGTGATCGGGCTTTCGGTTTTTAATCAGCGTAGCGGCGAATTCGAATGGAAGGCCGGGCCGATCTTCTCGAATGTCGTTCTTGCGGACGAGATCAACCGTGCGACGCCAAAAACGCAATCCGCGCTCTTAGAGGCGATGGCCGAAGAACAGGTGACTGTCGAGGGCGTTTCCCGCCGCCTGCCGCAACCGTTCGTCGTGATCGCAACTCAGAACCCTTCTGAACATCACGGCACCTACCCTTTGCCCGAATCGCAGCTCGATCGTTTCATGCTGCGGCTGCACATGGGTTATCCGAGCATGGCGGATGAGAAACGCATCTTGCGCGATCGAGCGGGAATCGATCCGCTCGATTTCATAAAGCCCGTGCTTTCGCGCGACGAGATCATCGAGATACAGGCATTGACCGCTCGAGTGAGGGTCGATGAAGCCCTGATAGATTATCTCCTGCAGATCGTTGACGCGACCCGTCGGGCCGAAGGCCTTGAACTTGGCATCAGCCCGCGCGGAAGCCTCGCTTTATTTAGGTCGGCGCAGGCTCTCGCCCTCATCGACGGGCGAGATTACTGTATCGCCGACGACATCAAGAACCTTGTCATACCATGTTTTGCTCACCGCGTGATCGTGAATTCGCGCACCTCGGCGCTCAAAGGGCGAACGAACGGAGCCGAACAGATCCTGATCGACATCCTGAAAATGACGGCGGTTCCCATCTAGCAGATGGACCTGCGCAAAATACGACCGTTGATCAGACTGCGCGACATTCGGAGCGCGGTAATAAGTTTTATCGTGCTCTTCGGCGGAATTGCGCTTGCCGGAATAACGTTTTACGCGCACGAGATCGAGGACGCACGGCTTGCGGGAATTGCGGCCGGCGCATCGCTTGTCTTCGTCCTGCTGATCCTGATCTTCGTCGTTCCGCCCTTGGCGCGCAATGCGAGCAAAGAGGCGTCGCAGCTCAACCTGCCGTTCGAATTTACAGGCGGTGGTGCGGTCTTTCTAGGCCTCGTCGCGATCGTTGCCTTTTCGGCGTGGAATACGGGAAATAATCTATTATTTCTCGTTTTGTCTGTTCTGACGGGAGCGATCGTCGTCGGCTTTTTCGCTGGGAGCTCTTGCCTTAAAAAGCTCGACGTTCGGATGCGATTTCCGGAAGTGATCTTCGCCGGCGAAGAAACGCGGATCATGGTCAGCATCCAGAATCGTAAGCGGATCATTCCCAGCTTTTCGGTCGTCGCCGAGGTTCGCGGACGCGAGCGCGAACGTTCGCCGTCCGGTGACGAACTTGCGGAAATATTGCCGCGGCGGCTTGCAGACCGTTTCTCGCGGCCTCCGATCGTTAGGCGAACGCTGCATTACTTTGACTATATTCCGGCGCGGCAAACCGTCGAGAAAACCTCGACCCATATTTTCGCCAACCGCGGACGATTTCTGATAAAGGACTTTGAATTATCGACCCGCTTTCCGTTCGGCTTTTTTCGGCACCGCCGAAGGCTGCCGGCCCGGGAGACCGAGCTTGTGGTCTTCCCGCTGATCGTGCCGATCGACAACGCTCTTCTCGATTTGCCGCTCGAAGTCGGAAAGCTGGTTTCGTCAAAACGCGGTTCCGGCCAGGATCTGCTTTCGCTGCGCGAATACCAGCCGAACGACGATTTGCGGCGCATAGATTGGAAGGCGACGGCTCGTACGCGATCGCTCACCGTCAAGGAATTTGCCTCCGAAGACGATACGAAGATCATCATTCAGCTCGATTCGCGAGTCGCTCGGCCGGCCGGCGACGGAATGTCCCTGCGGCAGCGCATCGAGGCGGAACACAAAGGTGGAGCCGTTATCTCCGAAAGGTTCGAACGCGGAGCGTCGCTCGCCGCTTCCCTGATCTCGCATTTTATCGAGCAGCAGGCTGAGATATGCCTGATCGTCGACGGATCGGCCGGGGAATTCGGCCTCGGGAACCGGCATTTATACGCCTGTCTCAAACGACTGGCGGTTGCGGAACCTGATTTCGCTCGAAATTCAGAAGCACGGCTTGTTTTTGACCTACTTACGAACAATATCGCTAAATTCGAAAACCTCCACGCTTTTATCGTGACGGCAGCTGCCACCGATTCAATATCATCAGGATTGACCGAAAGATGCAGCATTCTGCGGTACTAAATGCCACGGTTGTCACAAAATCGCGGCGTGTGGTGTATTTTAGTTGGAAAAGCATTTTGGGCGATGCTGAAAATGAGTGAAACGACGGAAATATTGATGGACTCGATGTCCGAACAAACCGCCGCTGCGAAAGTGAATGAAGGGATCGAGTTTGAAGAAGCTTTCTCGCTTCACCATCGAACCGTGTTCCGTGCGGCAAGGTCCGTCGTGCAGGATCCCGGACTGGCCGAAGACGTTACGCAGGAAACCTTCATTCGCCTGTATAAGAATATAGGATCGATCACCGATGGCGACATGCTTCGCCCGTGGCTGATCCGAGTCGCACTCAACCTGGCGAAGAACACGGTGCGGGGAAACATTAGGGCGAACACAAGAGATGATAATTACGTCAAAGAGACAGTCGAGAACAGCGTGTTTTCAGTCGAAACGGAGTACGAGCAGCAGAACGAGGTCAGCGAGATAAATCGGGCTCTCGATAAGATCAAGGAGCCTTTGCGAAGCTGCCTGATACTAAAACAGCAGGGGCTGTCATACAGAGAGATCGCCGAAAGCCTGTCGCTCAATGAAACCAGCATTGGAACATATGTAGCACGAGCGAGATCGGAGTTTGTAAAGTTTTACAACAAGGCGGGGAGAAACATAATATGAGCGCTGAGTGTTTTGACATCGGAACCATACAGGCCTTTTTGGACGGCGAAACGGCGCCCGAGCTCTCGGCCAGCGTCACAAACCATGCCGCCGAATGCGTTGCGTGTGCTCTGTTGATCGCCGAGGCCGAAGAGCAAAGCTCGATAGTATTTTCCGCACTCGACAGGGAATTTAACACTCTTGTTCCGACGCAGCGGCTTTGGACGCGTATCAATGACACGATCGCGGTTGAGAAAGGCAGTGCCTCATGGTGGCAGCGATTCACCGGTGTTTTTGCCTTGCAGTTTTCGAGCCCGTCGTTCGCGGCGGCAGCGGGTATTGTTATGATCCTCGGCATTTTCGCCGTAGTAACGGGCATTCGCGACATCAGATCGCGTAATACGGAGCTCGCATCACTTTGGCCGACGGTTAACATTTCACACCCGCAAAGCGTCGCTGCTCCTTCGACGGTGAACGAAAGCATCACGACGAGCGATGATATTCCGAACGCAACGCATGCATCGGTGGACAAATCGAATGTTGCGCCTGAGAAGCTTCGAAAGATAGTTATTTCGACAAGGCTTGAAGAAGAGCGAAGCCGCCCGCATTTCGAGAATGCCGTTGCTGTCGATAGTCGCAGTATCGCCCCAGCTACGGAGTATCTCGCCGGCGAGGAAAGCTACGTAAAGACGATCTCGGAGCTCAAACAGTCCGTCGACGGTCAGAAGGACCGCGTACTCTCACCGTCCAGCCGCGTCGAATACGAACGCAGTATGGCGGTCGTCAACGATTCGATAACGCGAATGAAGGATGCGGTCCGCACCAACCCGCGGAACCAGTCGGCAAAGCAAGTGCTGTATTCGGCGTATCAAGACAAGATCGACCTACTGAATTCGGTCGTGCAGCGAGAGGAGTTGATCGCGAGTCTTCGTTGACATTTTAATGAATAGCCACCGGTCAAAATTTCCTAAGCTCGCGCTAGTGCTGTGTCTGTCTGCGGGTATTTCCGCAGGCCAGACCCCAAAGGCTGCACCTATAACGCCGATGCCGCCAAGGCATGAACGTCCGGTTTCCGGACCGGCAACGCCCGGCCGATTTCGGGTTGCCGTTGCACCCGGCGACGGCGTGACGAGTGAGAGATCGATCGCTGTCGACCGGAATGCGAATTTGAAGATGTGCGTGGTGGAAGGCGATCTGAAGATCAACGGGTGGCATCGCGCGGAGATTCGTGTATTCGTCAAAAACGGGAGCCGTATCGGCATCCGCGTGCTTGAAAAAGATCCATCATCCGGAATGCCTGTCTGGATCCTGCTTTCGAACGCCGCCGACGAAAAGCCGGGAAAACCGCCCCAGTCCGAATGCCTTTCGGGTGAGCGGATCGAGATCGACGTTCCGATCACCGCTAGTATCAGCGTTGCCGGCCGGGCGACCGAGACGGTGATCGATTCGGTAAAAAAGGTAACTGTAAAGAATGTCGAGGGCAATATTTCACTGCGAAACATTCCCGGTGGGATCACTGCCCTTACGTATCAGGGCGATGTGACGGTCGAGAATTCCGGTGGTGCAATATCGCTGGAAAGTGCGACCGGAAATATTGTCGGCTATGACGTGCGTCCGGGCGAGATAGGTGATGTCTTGAAGGTCAAGACGAGCAGCGGAGCGATCTCACTGCAAAAGCTCGAGCATCGCCAGATCGAAGCAAATTCCATCACGGGCTCAGTGCTTTTCAACGGCACATTGCTTCCCGGCGGATTATATACATTCAAAACGTCTAACGGCGCCGTCCGGCTTGTGATCCCGGCGGACTCGGCATGTACGTTCATCGCGTCGTACGGTTTCGGCCAATTCAATTCCGAGATCCCGCTCAAATATCTAACGGAGAACGATTCGTCAACCGGAAAAAGCCTTACCGCTACGATCGGTTCCGGCGATGCCCGCGTCAATATTACGACCACAAGCGGCAGTATCGGAATAAAGAAGCAATAGATCTCAAAACTCGCCAAGCATCCTGCCTGTCCGTTTCTCGAATTGTTCCGCCATCGAAGGCGAATCGGACGAGCCTTCGTCGCGCACCAGCCGTTCAACCCGCCACATCGGCACAAAATAGTCATTCATTGGCAGATACGTTTCGCCCGCGGCGATCGAGCTGACCCAGTCGTCGAAATAGCCGAGATCGATCGCTCGCAGCGATATGCCCGCGGCATTGATCTCGTCGAGAATGCCGAGGAGTTTTTCCCGCGGAGTGTGCAGCACGACGACGACGCTTGTTCCGGCTTCGATCTTCATAAGCAAAGTTTCGACCAATTTTTACATATAATAACGGTAAATTGAAACGACGCAGCGGGCGATGTCACCGGTTTCTGCTTTCGCCCAAACTATTCTAAAATTGAGGTTGATCCCTCGGTTGGCCTAGGTATGCATATCACTAAGATCGAGCTTGAGAACATAAAATCTCACGCCGACTCTACATTCGAATTCGAACGCGGAACGACAGCGATCACCGGCGAAAACGGCGCCGGCAAGACGACGCTGATCGAGGCCGTTGCGTGGGCTTTGTTCGACCTGCTTGATTATAAAAAGGAAGATTTTGTCAGCCGCGGAGCGAAGAAAGGTGTCGTCCGGGTCACGTTCGAGAGCGGCCTCGACGAGCGCGAATACACCGTCTATCGCGACACGGCGACCGGGTATTATGTTTACGATCCGCGGCTGAAAATGCGGATCGCCGATAAGAAAGACGAGGTCTGCCGCTTTCTCTGGCAGCATCTGGGCGTCGAAGCCGGAACCGATCTCGACTCGCTTTTTCGCCGCGCTATCGGCGTACCGCAGGGCACGTTCACCGCGATATTTCTTGAAACAGTTGGCGAGCGTAAGAAAGCCTTCGACAAACTATTGAAGGTCGAAGAATATCGCCGCGGAGCTGACGAGTTGCTTAAGACTTCGCGACACATCGAGCATCTTACAGCCGCCGTCCGCGAGCGTATCGCCCGCGCTGAAGGCGAGATCGCGATGATCGATGCGTACGAGAGTGAGCATCGATCAGTTAGCAGCGAGCTTGAGAAGCTGACGGCGGATTTTGCGTCCCTCGAAACCGCTCTGACAGAAAAACGCACGGCCGTCACGGATCTGGACAAAGGCGAGATCGGCGTTCGTCGGACCAAAACCGAGTTCGACAAGATATCCGCGGATATCTCACGCGCGCGGATTATAGCTAGTCAGTGCGAGGCGAATCTGCAGCAGGGCCGCGACGCCGCGGCGATCGTCCAACGCGTCCGTCCGGACGCCGAGCGCCACACCCAAGCTCTTAGTCGGCTCGCGGAACTCGAACGCGAGCGTGCCGAGCGCGAAAAACTAAATATTCAATCGGCAAAGTTGGGATCAGCGATCGCCGTCGTGCTCGCAGATCAGAAACACACCGCGAGCGAACTAGTGAACGCACTCGCCGCTCATGCGAAGATCGCTGAGCTTAAAGATGACTGCGAAGCCGAGAAACGGCTCGCGAAAGAGATCGATGCGCTGCGAAACGATCTGGCCGGCGTTCGTTCTTCCGAGCGTCAGATGAAGAGCCTCGACGAAAAGATCGAAAGACTGCGGGAAAGCTACCGCGTAAATCAGATCCAGTTGAACGAAGCAGCGGGTAAGATCGCGGCTGCAGGACCGCTCGATTCGCTGCAAGCCCGTGATGTCGAGATCGTGCGCCAGCTTGCTCATCTCCAGGCAAGTCTCGAGCGCGACGAGCGTTTTCAAAAAGAAATTCAGAATGGCCTGTGCCCCATACTTTCGCAGAAGTGCCTCAATCTAAAGGAAGGCGAAACGCTCGACGCATTTATCTCGAGCCAATTCGGCGAATTAAGGACGCAGATCAGCACGCTCGAAACCGAACATGTCGGCGTTGCCGCAATTTTAAAGACGTCACGCGAAGCGGAAAAATACCTGGCGTCGCACGTTACCTTAAAGGAGCGTGAAGAAGAGATCACGACAGAGGGGAAACGTCTTCGGGAAGAGCGCGACACCCTCGACGTCGAACTCGGCCGGCTCTCAAAGTTCGAGTCCGAACTCGCCCGCGTCGAAAGCGAACTTCGGCTGCTGAACAATCCCTCTGCCCGAGTTGAACTTCTTAAGAAAGACGCCGCTCGCGAGGGCGAACTTCGCGCCGCGATCACCAATGTCGAGAGTAATCTTGAACGCCTGCGAAGCGATCTTCGAATTCTGGAAGAGCACCTCGAAAGTTATAAAGATCTCGACGGGCAATTTGCTGAAATGTCGTCATTACGCTCGGCGACGTCTGACGCTTACAGGCTATTTATATCGAACGAATCGCTCGCCTCGACTGTAGCCGAACGCGAAAAAGCGTGCATCGATGCGACGAGTGCCGTAGGTGAGCTGTCCGAGGCGGAGTTCTCCGCGAACGCAGCTCACGAGAAAGCTCTTTCGGATTATGACGCGGCCGCCCATGTGCTCGCACGAAACGAACTACTGGACCTGCAGACAAAACACGCCGAGATGCGGGCCGTTCTTGCTAGTGCCCGCGGCCGTGCCGACGCTCTTGCGAACGAGCTTAAAAGGTTGGGTGCGATACGCAGTTCGATGTTTGCCGAATTTAAGGAAAAAGAACGCCTCGAAAAGGTCGCGGAGGCAACGACATTCATTCGCGATACGCTAAAGGACGCCGCGCCGCTCGTAGCACGAAATTACGTGCATCACGTCTCGCTCGAAGCCAATCAGATGTTTCGCGAAATTACCGGAAATGCCGAGCGATCACTGAGATGGGCGGAAGATTACGGCATTCAGCTTGAGGAAGACGGTTACGACCGTCCGTTCGCGAACCTGTCGGGCGGGGAACAGATGGCGGCCGCCCTGTCCGTGCGGCTCGCGTTGCTCAAACAGCTGACCGATATCCGCATCGCCTTTTTCGACGAACCGACGACCAACATGGACGCCGAACGCCGCGAAAATTTGGCAATGGAGATCGGTAAGATAAAGCACTTCGACCAGCTTTTTGTGATCTCACATGATGATACTTTTGAGGGATATCTTGATCACGAACTTCGTGTCGGAGGTGATCAAGCGTGAGTTGCCTCTATAACCGGGTTCAACAAGCTTGGGTTTGCGACCAATCTCTTTGCGTTCTTTGTATTGAACGCGATCGATTACATGCTCGCCGCAGCTAAATATGACGCGGAAGCGCCGAAAGCACTGTCGGGAATTGAAGGGTTTCCGTTGTGGGGAGTCCCTTTTGCATGGGAGTGTCAATATTTTGGATTTGTTGCGGGCGGATTGATCACTAACTTCTTTTTTTTGTACATGCGGCTTCGTTGTTGGCCTTCTGTACCGGGAGTTGAATCATAGGTTTAGGGCCGGAAAATATTTCTGATGAAAGATGTAACAATCGTCTGCGACGGCTCGAGCCTCGGTAACGGCCGCGGGGCGACGCGCGCTGCGGCAGTTGCGGTACTGGGCTTTAAGGGATTTTGGAAGGCAATCGGCGTTTATCTCGGGAATGCGACCAATCAGCAGGCCGAGATAGCGGCCGCTTGTCTTGGCCTCGAAAACCTTAAAGAGCCGTGCGCGGTAAAGGTATTTTCCGATTCGCGGTACGTCGTCGAAACGATGACGGGCAACTTTCGCAAGAAAACCAACCACGAATGGTGGGCAAAGCTGGACAAGGCCGCTGCGCAGCACACGATCGAATGGCAGTGGATAAAAGGGCACGCCGGGCATGAGGTGCAGGAAGTGGCCGATAAAATGGCACGCAAGATCGCCGAGACGGGCGTCGTTGACACCTTTCTTCTAGACGAAGCTGCGGCCGAGATCGGCATTGAGATACTGGACTGAACTTCTACCATTTATGCCGAGCCGTTTGAAAACTGAAGGACCATGGAATGTGCTTCCGCGCCTATCCGTTGACCGCGCTTTGGTAGTTCTCTGTGTCATCGCACTTTTCGCCGCTATTTGTCCCGCCCAAAGACGCAGTCAGGGCTGGGTGTGGCAAAACCCTCGCCCGCAGGGCAACGCGCTCCTGTCGATACACTTCGCCAAAGACAAAAAATCCGGCTTCGCTGTCGGTGTCGACAATACGATCCTTCGCACGCAGGACGGCGGTTTCAGCTGGCAGCATCAATCATCGCCGATCGACCTGACGCTCGCATCGGTATTTGTAAAGGACAAGAAAAATGCCGTGATCGTCGGAACGCGAGGATCGATATTCATCACTGACGACGGCGGAAACCGCTGGAAACAGGTAGTGTCACCGGTCCGCGATCATCTTTCGGGCCTGGCGTTTACGGGGAGTGAGTCAGAAACCGGTTGGGCGGTCGGTACTTATGGCAGCGTGATCAAAACGGTCGATGGCGGCGTCACTTGGTCAAGGCAGGTTTCGGGCGTGACGGAACATCTGCTAAAAGTGTCGGCATTCGACACGGACCATGCGACCGTCGTCGGAGCAAACGGTGTCGTGCTTACTACCGCGGACGGCGGCGCGACATGGAAAAGCTCTAATCCGTGCAGCGGCGTCACGATGTCGGGCTCGGCTTTTCTGTCGGCAACCAGCGTCGTTGCGGTCGGCTACGCCGGCTGCGTTGCGCGAACCGATGACGCCGGGGGCACATGGACCCTTTCGAACCTCTACACGCGTGCCGATTTTCTGTCGGTGTCATTCTCCGACGCTCGTGCAGGTTCGATGACGGACGCCAATGGAATGGTGTGGCTGACGGGCGACGGCGGCTTTACCTGGCTGCCGTTTAACATTAGAACGAGCCCGCGACTGATGTCGCTTTTTTTCGCTGATGCGGTCACCGGCTGGGCGGTCGGTGAGAATGGCTTGATCGTTCGCACGGATGACGGTGGGTTTAGCTGGCAACGCCTCTCCGAAGGTTCACGCGACGACGTAAATGACCTCGCGTTCTTTAATGATGAACTGGGTGTGGCCGTCGGATCTGCGGGCCGCATCTGGATTACCAACGACGCGGGCGGACTCTGGATACCGGTATTCTCAAACGTCGAAGCAAATCTAAATGCTGTCAATTTTATCGATGGACAGAAAGGATGGGCCGTCGGTGACGCCGGCACGATCGTTCGCACGATCAACGGCGGATCCAGTTGGGGCAAGGGCATTTCAGGCGTTAGTGACGATCTTTCAGGTGTTTTCTTTACTACCGCCAAATCCGGTTTCGTTGTCGGCGGCGGCGGCACGCTCCTCCAGACAACGACCGGCGGCGCGTATTGGAAACCGATCTCTTCGGGGACGCTTCAGTGGCTCGAAGATATCAAATTTGTTTCGGCGAAACACGGACTGATCGTCGGCGACAAAGGGACAATACTCGTAACGATGGACGGCGGAGTCACGTGGTCACCCGTTAAAACCAATCTCAAAGAGAATATTTACGCCGTAAGTTTTTACAACGAGAAGATAGGTTACGCCGTCGGTGCGAAGGGCTTGATAATTAAAACCGAGGATGGCGGACTCAGCTGGAAGGACGAGGAATCCTCGACACAGGCGAACCTGTTTGCAGTCTCCGCTCTCGGTACTGATCAGGCGATCGCCGTCGGCGAACTCGGAACGGTCATCGTTTCCGGACGGCTTGGCAAAAGCTGGGAGCCGCAGCCGAGTATAACGGGCAAAGTACTGCAGGCCGTCGTCGACCGCGGCGGAAACGAGATCTGGGTCGCCGGCGTCGGCGGCACGATCTTGAAGCGAACAGTGCCCTTCGCCGATAATCCGGTCGCGCGTCCCAAGCTTGCGCCGATCCTTCGCGCTGTCCCCGGCGCGAGATCGAAACCGATAGGCCGAAAACCGCTTATCACGATCACTGATGACGGTGATATCCCGAAAGCTTCGCCGCCTCCGGAAAAAGAAAACTGATCAAACGTCAACGGTGACCGCGATCCACTCGCCCGATCGCTCTATTCGGAAATCCGAGCGATTTCGGCGGTGCAGTTCCGTCGCGATAGCATCTTCCTGTTCGCGAAGAATTCCCGACATCACGAGTAGGCGTCCTGCCTTTTCGAAAAGCGATGTCAGGTTCGGCAATATGACATCCAGCGTGAGGTTCGCGCATACGATTTCATAAACCGGCGTTTCCCGCGAAAGCGATCCGACGCGAAAATCGATCGCATCGCCGACTCCGTTCAAGACCGCGTTTTCTTTAGCGATCGCGATAGAGTCGATGTCCGTATCGTATGCGAGTATAGATGGATAGCCTGCGACTGCAATTGCGTTTAGCTTAGCCGCCGCGATCGCCAATATTCCCGTTCCCGTACCAACATCGAGAAACGATTCGCCGGCGTTGTAATTCAATTCGATCGCGGAAATGCAAAGCTGTGTCGTCTCGTGCGTCCCGGTGCCGAACGCCATGTTCGGCTCGATGCGGATCACGATCTTACCGACATCCTCGACGTTCTCCCAGGGCGGCGCGATCACAAAGCCCCCGACATGCGTCGGTTTCCAATGCTTTTTCCACTCCAGTAACCAGTCGGTATCCTCGACTTCGCGACGCTCGATCAGCAAGACCGCATCTTCCGTCAGGCCGTATATCCGCAGTGCGTAATGGATCTCGTCCTGAGCGGTCTCGGCTTTGGGCAGATCATTGAAATAACCTATGACGGTCACGGTATCGCCGGGTTGTTTTCGAAGGTGGTTTATCTCGGTCCCGAGTGCGTCCAGTGAATTAAGCGCGTACTCCATCGCCTCGGCGGCCTCCGGAACGACCGTGATCTCGATCGCGAACCATAGTTTGCTTAAGCTGTCGTTCATTGCAGGAAAGCGAAAAATACGGCCCCGATCAGGAGCGCGAACGAGACAAGATTATTCCACTTAAGCGATTCGCCGAAGAGAAAATAGGCGATCACTGTGAAAACGACCAACGTCACCGATTCCTGAATTATCTTTAGCTGCGTCACGCTCATTACCGTCGAACCGATGCGGTTTGCCGGCACCTGAAACATGTATTCGAAAAACGCCAAACCCCAGCTAAGAACTATGGCTATCCAAATTGGACTTTCCTTGAATTTCAAATGGCCGTACCAAGCCAGCGTCATGAAGACGTTGGATACAATCAAAAGCAAGATCGTCTTCGTAGTCATTCCTTGATCCCCATTTCGTCAAGATCGCTCTCACGGTTTCGCCAGTCTTCGACGACTTTTACGAAAAGCTGCAAATAAACGCGCGTGCCGAGCAGTTTCTTAATATCCGCGCGTGCGTCCGTCCCGATCTTTTTGAGCTTCGACCCGCCCTTTCCGATGATGATCGCCTTCTGCGAAACACGTTCGACGTATATTGCGCAGAAGATGCGGATAAGGCCGGGATCACTGTCGTCGTATTTTTCTGTTACCACTGCGGTAACGTAGGGAAGTTCTTCGCCGGTCGTAGCCAATATTTTTTCGCGCACCATTTCCGCAACGATCGTCCGCATCGATTGGTCCGTCATTTCGTCTTCGGCGAATAGCGGCGGCCCTTCCGGTAAGTGTTTCACAAGCTGTCCGAGCAGCGTGTCGATCGCGTCGCCTTTTAGAGCGGAAATGGGAACTATCTCCGCGAAATCAAACTCGTCTGCGTAGCTTTCGATCAGCGGCAAGAGCTGCGTTTTTTCCCTGATCTTGTCTATTTTGTTGAGGACCAGCACGGCCGGCTTTTCGGCTTGCTTGACCAGGTCAAATACGAAACGGTCACCGTTTCCCGTCGAAACGCTGGCATCGCGAAGCAGAACGACGAGGTCAACCGACAGGATCGCGTCGTGGACCGCCGACATCATCCTTCGATTGAGAAGATAGCCCGGTTTGTGAACGCCCGGCGTATCGACAAAGACAATCTGGCCTTCATCTCGTGTAACGATTCCCTGGATCTTGTGCCGCGTCGTCTGAGGCTTGTTCGAGACGGCGGCGATCTTTTCTCCGACGAGGCGATTCAAAAGCGTTGATTTTCCCGCATTCGGGCGGCCGATCAAAGCGACATAGCCGCTGCGATATTTGGTTTCGGACATTGTTTAGAAATTAACAGAAAGGCGGCATGTGTAAAAATGCAGCCGCAAACAAAAAAAGACCGCAGCCGTTAAGGCCGGCGGTCATGCATATTTTCTGCGCGAACACTACTGATCCTTCAACAGGCGCTGTTTAGCGGCGAGCGCTTCGTTATACGCACCACCGGTCACGGGGCCGAGAAGGATCGCCTTTTCGTAAATGCCGATCGCGTAGGTCTTATTATCGTAAAATTCGTAGATCTTCGCGAGAGCCACGTACGAAAGCGACACGAGAGCGGCGTCGACCTGCTGTTTGAGAGCGAGCTGAACCACGTTCTCGTAAGCCGTCTTGGCCTCAAGCAGCTTTGCTCTTTGCTGATCGGCATCGGTCAGATTCTCGGCTGAAAGACTCGCGACGCGACCTATATTGTAATAGATCCGCGGTTCCGCCGGATTGTCCTTCAAAAGTATTTTTAGATTGCCGAGCGCTTTATCGTAATCTTTTGCCGCGATCGTGTCCTGAATTTCAAGCAGTTTTGCAGTTACCGGATTCTCGGGAATCGTTTTCGTCGACGGGTTCTTTTTGCGTTCGTCACGAGCGGCGATGGCCCGCTTCCGAGCCTCGGCGAACTGCGACAGCCGGTTGACCTCCTTTGCCGGATCGAACGAAAGGATCATTTCACGTATCGACGAAGCGATGTCGAAACCGGAATCTTCCATTCCCTTGAGCTGCTCCGCAAAATAGAAGGCGAGAACAGAACCCTTTTCATAAGCTTCGGAAAGCTGCAGAGCCGCCTCGTCGCTCTGAGCCTGCACGTATTTTTGAAGCTCGCGCGAGATGGCCGTTTTATCGTCGACGGTTTTCGCACGGTCGATGCGCTGCCGCGCCTGCGCGGTTGCGATCGACACAAGCGTGTTCTCGTTCTGCTTAACTTCGATCGCGGCGACGAGCGACCGCGAGATCGTCAGGTAGATATCGGGTGAAACACTCGCGTCGCTTTTTCGACGTTCGTCGAGGATCTTGCGAACGGCATCGCGCATAGTGCCGATATCCTTCGCATTATTCAGTACGAGCGGGTCGATCACGAACTGCAGAAATGCCCGTCGTACGCCCGAGCCGGCAAGATCGGTCTGCGGCGGCAGAACCGCAAAATAGTCGTCCTTCACATTCAAAAAATTGACACTGCCCGCCGGCGCCAGCATCTCGGGAACAATGAAAAATCGTCGCTCGCGTTCGCGTACTTCGACGTTGCGAAGCGTCGCGGTCTTGCTCTTGCTCTTTTGAGTCTGTGTCTTTACTTTCTCCTCGATGAAAAGCTGCGGTTTAGTATGAAGATAGCCGAGCAGGTCACTCACCATTTCGCGCGCCGACGAACGCAGATCCCCGTCCGCTGTACGCTGATAAAGCTTTATATATTCAGCCAGATTCGCGGAAAAGCTCGATCGCCGGTAAAAGTCGCGAACAAGGGGCGAAAAATCCAGCACATCCAGCAGGCTTCCGGGCAGATCGCTCGTAACGACGGGATCGGCAAGCTCCGGAGCCGGTGTCAGGGCGTAAGCCATCGAGATGAACGGGGAGACGAGCTCGGCATCCGTCGCGTTTGGATTGCGCTTTTTGTATTGCAGCACGAAGGTCGAGATCTTTTGCCGAAGATCGTCATTTGTCGCCGCGAGGTCGCTTCGGAGAAGCTCGCGAAACTTTTCGCCCTCCGCCGAAAGAGGAGTTCTCAAAATGGGAACAGACGCACCGGCGTCGTTCGTCGTCCGAGCGAGTTCCAGCGCGGCCAGCGTCACCATGACGCGTTTGTCAGGTTCAATGCGGACGCCGTAATTCGAAAGGTCGAAGCCCTGCGGCACCTGCGCACGGGTCACGACCGAAAAAAAGAGCACAAAAATAACGGCAAAAGGCTTTTTCATTTGAAGATGGATGCGAACCGAGGATAGAAAACGGTAAAACGGCCAAAAAGCCAGAAGATTCCGGGTTTACTCAAGAGGGGGCGGATCCTCTGACATTTGCTGCCGTTTTACCGTTATTAAGATGAAATCCCCAATGCCTGGGATGCTTCTCAAAACGAATAAAAGGATAAAGGAATCAGTGATCCTTTACCCCTTTTGTGATCTTTTTCCGCGGTGGCCGGCTTAGTCGAAGCTGGCAAGAGCGTCGGCTTCGGCGTCGAACACGTCGAACACCGTGAGAAGCTTAGTGATCGCCAAAAGATCCTGGATCTTCTGGGTCAGATTCAAGAGCTTAAGTGTACCGCCTTCTTTTTTGACAGCCGTAAAGCTCGAAACCAATTCGCCGATGCCGCTCGAATCGATATAGCCTACACCGCCGAGATTCAGGAGGATCTTGTGTTTACCCTCGCCGAGCAGCCGCCGGATGGTGTTACGCAACGCGACGCTTCCTTCGCCAATGGTAACTTTACCGTTCAGATCCAGAATCGTTACGTCGCCGGCCTGGCGTTCCGCAATAGTAATATCAGACATTTTTCTCTCCTCGTTTGGTTAAATGATCGAATAGCAGATTTTAGACCAACAAATATAAAAAAGTCCACGCCAGGCGCGGCCGATTTACAGTTTCTTGACCATTTTTACGACGGTGCCGCCATCGGGCCGGTTTGCCCATTCGACATCGTCCATAAATGCACGCATAAACAAAATTCCGCGTCCGGACGTTTTCAGTAGATTTTCCTTCTGCGTCGGATCTGGTACCTCGTCCGGCGAGAAGCCCGGTCCGCTGTCCGCGACGGATATTTCAAACCGCCCACCTGATGCCTCGAGCACCACATAGACATTTTTCGATTCGTCGAGCTGGTTTCCGTGCTTGACGGCATTTGCCACTGACTCCCGCAATGCCATATCGATGGCCGAGATGGTATCAGCGTCAAACCCAAGGCTGCGCGCGAATTCGTCCGCCCTCATCGCGGCCTCGTCGACGGACTCGATACGGCTCGGTAGTGTGAATTCTTGTTTTTCTGACACTTGGTTTGAATGTAAGTTATCGGCTTAATGCAGTTGCTGTCAAGACAACCGCCGCCATTGTATCTAAAATAGTATCTATGCAAGTTTTCCCCGCTGCCTCGGTGAATGGAGAAATATCGCTGCCTGGCGACAAATCGGTGTCACATCGTGCCGCCATCCTGCTTTCGATGTCCACGGGCACGGGCAGGATCGAGAACTTCTCGGCGAGTGCGGACTGCCGCGCCACCGTAGAATGCCTTTGCGAACTTGGCGTTAGGATCGAAGCCGACGGTGCACGGCGAACAGTGACAGGTGTCGGTAAAATCGGCTTTCGGCCGCCCGGCACCGAACTCGATTGTCAAAACAGCGGAACGTCAATGCGGCTGCTGGCCGGCCTTCTCGCCGGGCAGCCATTCAACTCGGTATTGACGGGCGACGAATCGCTCAAAAAGCGACCGATGAGACGGATCATCGCGCCGCTCGGTTTGATGGGCTGTCGGATCGATTCTGATGATGGCAAAGCGCCTCTTCGCATTACCGGTCGAAATCCGCTCAAAGGCGCCGAAATACTGCCCGAGGTCGCGTCCGCGCAGATCAAATCCGCGGTTCTGCTTGCCGGCGTAAACGCAGATGGAACCACAACCGTTGTCGAGCCGGTTCCGACGCGCGATCACACCGAACGGATGCTGCGCTGGCTCGGAGTCGACGTTTTCACTGAACCGTTCGATGACGGTTTGCGAATTAGCGTCAAGGGTGATGAGCAGCCCGTCGCTCGCGACATCGTCGTTCCGTCCGACATATCGGCTGCGACGTTCTTCATGGTTGCGGCGGCCTGTCTCGATGGCTCCGATATAACTATGAAGAATGTGGGCGTCAACGGCACGCGCCGGGCGATCATCGACGTACTCAACGAACTCGGCGCTGACATTCGGGTCACCGGTCGTCGCGAATCCTGCAATGAACCCGTCGCTGATATCAACGTTCGGGGCGGGCTGCGAGTGTCTTCGGGACCGAATGTCGTTGAAGGTGCCGTGATCGCGAATCTGATCGACGAGATACCGGCGCTCGCTGTTTTTGGAACGCAGTTAGAGGGCGGACTTGAGATCCGCGATGCGGGTGAGCTGCGCATTAAAGAATCGGACCGCATCGCCGCGATCGTCGAGAATCTTCGCAAAATGGGCGCCGACGTCGACGAATTTCCGGATGGTTTTGCGGTCGGGCGGTCACGACTAAAAGGAGTTCGACTTTCATCCGAAGGCGATCACCGGATCGCGATGGCATTCGCTGTCGCCGCTCTCTTCGCGGACGGTCCGACCGAGGTCGCCGGCGCCGAGTGCTGCGGCGTTTCGTTTCCCGGGTTTTTTGACGTACTCTCGGCGGCAACGGCCAAAGTTCCGTTTCGTGAGAGAATGATCTAAAGATGCAGTCGGATATTAGAATTGCTTTGACTGGTTTCATGGGCGTCGGGAAATCAAGCGTCGCCCGCCACCTCGCCGCGCTTCTGGGCTGCGAAAAGCTCGATCTCGATTCCGTGATCGAAGCGAGCGAAAAACGTAAGATCGTCGAAATAATCGACAACGATTCGATCGAGGTTTATCGTCGGATCGAATCGCGGCTCTTGAAGGAAGCCCTTAAGGACGAAACGGCTCGTATTCTCTCGCTCGGCGGCGGCACGTGGACCATTGCCGAAAACCGGGAGCTGATCCGCAGCAGCGGCCTGACGACCGTGTGGCTCGAGACGACATTCGATCATTGTTGGTTCAATATCCGCAAATCGCGAAAAGAGCGTCCGCTCGCGCGCAACAAGCGCTTTGCCCGAAAACTTTTCAACGAGCGGCAAGAAGTATATTGTCTCGCCGATTGGCATTTTATCGTTCGTCCGGACGCGACTTCCTACGACGTGGCCCGGGATATTCGCGAACAGGTATTTTCGTGCAAATAGGAAGTTTATAGTTGAAAAATCATCCACAATCTATCAATATGAATCTACGAAAAATCCATTGATTTCCGGTTCCTGTTCGAGGCATTTTGCGCCCGAACGATTGTCGGGAGTGTGGCGTATTCGAAAGTTAAGTCTTTTTGGGTTTAAAACACAGGTATTCAGGAGGAATAATGAAGATAAAATTTCTGACGGTTCTCAGTCTCGCATTTGTCTTATTGTTGGGCGCATGCGGTAAAAAGGACGCCGACATCCAGAAAGCGGCGCAGGACAAACTCACGGCTGACAGCGTGGCGGGAGTGACCGTCGCTGTTAACAGCGGCGTCGCAACGCTTTCCGGCCAGGTCGCGGACATCACGGTCAAGAACAAGGCTGAAGCTTCCGTTAAGTCGGTCGATGGCGTAAAGTCGGTAAATAATTCGATTACGCTCAAACCATTGCCGGTTGCCACACCTGCGGCCGCAGATCCGATGCTTCAAGGAACGATATCCCAAAGCCTGAATAAGGCAGGCTGTACGGGAGCAACGGTTGAAACCGTTAACGGAAAGGTGACTATAAAGGGAACTGTTCCGGCGGCTAAATACGGCGAATGCATTCAGGTCGTTAACCAGGGCGGCGCCATGGGCATCGATAACCAGCTTCAGAAGGGCAAATAGTACGGGAGGAACCGAATAAAATGTCAGTACAAGAGAAATATCAGACACTGCTCGAAATGGCCAACCAAAACGGCACGAGCTATACACTCAGCGAAGCGGACGGCGTCCTTCACGTTGACGGCACGGCCCCGAGTGCAGAGGCAAAACAGCAGCTTTGGGACGAGTACAACCGTATCGATCCCGACTACCGCGGCGGCGATCTGGTCCTGAATATCAACTCGGGCGGTGCCGATGCGGGCGGCGGCGGAAATAGCTACACGGTCGAAGCCGGCGATAGCCTGTCCAAGATCGGGCAGAAATACGGCATTTCATGGAAGGCGATCTACGACGCTAATCGGGACACGATAAAAGATCCGGATATGATACATCCGGGGCAGGAAATAAAGATCCCGAGCTAGACCGCCAACGGCTGTCGATCGAGAAGAGTGTTCCGTATTCGCCGCATCCGTCGGTAGATCGGAATGCTCTTTTCATTTCTGAAACGGCCTCTGCTTTTGATGCCCGACCGTAGAGAAGACTGCCCAATGCTCATAAGATAGTCAGGCCATCACGCGGACGCGACAGCGTAACCGGAATTTGCTACATTTTCGTTAGTGTCGAGCGAAACAGACTTTATCGTCATTGGCAGCGGCGTTGCGGGATTGCGGGCATCGATCGAGCTTGCCGATCGCGGTGCCAATGTCACGGTTTTGACAAAGGACAAAGCCAGTGAATCCAACACAGAGTATGCCCAGGGCGGCGTTGCGGTGGTGCTTGCCGACGACGACGAGGCCACTCTTCACGAAGATGACACGCTCGTCGCCGGGGCCGGTCTGTGCGATGAAGAAGCCGTAGAGACCCTTGTGGTCGAAGGGACGAAATACGTCCAGCAGCTTATTGCCTGGGGAACCGAGTTTGACCGCGAAGGCGGAAAACTCATTTTCACGCAAGAGGCCGCGCATTCGCGGCGACGCATAATCCATGCGCATGGCGATTCGACTGGTAAGGAGATCGTCCGTGCGCTGATTGCCCGTTCCGCGCAGGAAAAAAAGATAGATCTACTGCCTTTTGCCAACACGGAAAGCCTCATCGTGCGTGACGGCAGATGCATCGGCGTCCGTTTTCTCGATCCGGTGCTACGCGATGTCCGGGAGATGTTTGCTAAAGCCGTGATCGTCTGTACCGGCGGAGCGGGACAGCTTTTTCAACACACCACAAATCCGCCTGTCGCCACCGGTGACGGAATGGCTATGGCGTATTTTGCGGGCGCGGAAATGGGCGATATGGAATTCATTCAGTTTCACCCGACCGCCCTCAGTCTCGAAAATGCACCGAGATTTTTGCTTTCGGAAGCGATGCGCGGCGAAGGCGGCGTCTTGCGAAATAATGCTGGCGAGCGTTTCATGCCGAGATATGACGAGCGTGCCGAGCTTGCTCCGCGCGATATCGTGTCGCGTTCTATCGTTGCGGAAATGCGGCGGACGGGAACGCGAAATGTCTTTCTCGATATGACGGCCCTTGACGCCGAATTTCTCAAGCACCGTTTTCCGAAGATCTATGAAACGTGTGCGGCGTTCGGCCTGGACATCGCGACGGACAAGCTTCCTGTCTCTCCGGCGTCGCATTACTGCATGGGCGGCATCCGTACCGACCTTTACGGACGCAGTACCGTTGCCGGACTCTACGCCGCCGGCGAGGTTAGCTGTACCGGTGTCCACGGGGCGAACCGTCTAGCATCGAATTCGCTGCTCGAAGGTCTCGTTTTCGGCGCGCGTGCAGGCGAAGCGGCAGCCAATGATCGTTCGAATTTTCACGTTCAAGGTTTTAACACGAATGGGCGGGCCGCGCTCACGTCCGATTCTAAACCGGCAACACAGATCGCGACTGCCGTTCGAAAACGTGTCAAACGTGTTATGTGGGAACGGGTCGGCATTCTTCGCGATGCTCACTCGCTCAAACGCGCGCTGTCGGAATTCGAACAGATAGCATCCGGCACTCTCAGCACATCGTCGCGAAACTTCGTCACGCTTGCCGCACTCGTCACGAGGGCGGCACTATGGCGCGAAGAGTCGCGCGGCGGCCACTATCGCACCGACTTTCCGGAACGCAGCGAAGCGTTTCACGTTCACTCGGTCCAGAAGGTCGGTGCGGCGATAGCAGCCGCCGACAAGATGGCTTTCTGATCGATTCGCGCCGGCGAGACCAGGCGTCGAGGTTATCCTTAAATGCACCCCGCGTGTCGCGGTCCTACGCTAATGTCCAAACTTATTTATTAAATCGAGCTATGATAATCTCAGATAAAAGCTTCTATCACGCCGTTATACACTTACATCGGCTCTGAACCTAAAAGACTATGCAGAGCAGTGCGACGACCCTGAATCTCGCAGCGATCGTCATTCATCAAGCGCGACTCTCACCGCAAAATGAGGCTATCATCTGGAACGACGTTCGGATGACCTATGGCGAGCTTGACGCGCTGTCGAATCAAGTCGCAAATGCTCTGGGCGAGATGGGGATCGGCTATGGCGACAAGGTTGCTCTAACTTGTCCGAACCTGCCTTATTTCCCGGCAGTTTACTACGGGATCATGAAAACGGGCGCGGTCGTCGTGCCGATCTGTGTCCTGTTTAAGCCGCGCGAGATCGAATATCACCTCCGGGATTCTGACGCCAAAGCGGTTTTCGTTTTCGAAGGAACGCCCGAACTTCCAATGGGCGAAGCAACGAAACAGGCATTCGACCTGGTCGATTCGTGCGAGCATCTCGTTGTGCTGATCAAGGATCCGCGGGCGCCAAGCCCCATTAGCGGACATCCGACATTCTATGAGCTGGTCGAAGGTCAGTCGACAGAGTTCGAAATGTACCCGACGCGGGCCACCGACACCTGCGCCATCCTGTACACATCCGGCACGACAGGTCAGCCCAAAGGCGCGGAACTGACGCACTTAAACCTGATGTCGAACGTGACAACGACGTGGAACACTCACTTGCCGGTACTGGATTTTACCGACGGCAAGCAGAAGACCGCACTTATCACGCTTCCGCTGTTTCACACGACCGGCCAGACCGTGCAGATGAACACGAACGTCTATGGCGGTTCCCGGATCGTGCTTATGCCGAGATTCGAACCACAGGCTGCGCTCGAGGCAATGATCCGGGAAAAGGTGAATTTTTGGGTCGGAGTCCCGACAATGTATTGGGCGTTGCTCAAGTACGTAGAAGAATCCGGCTTTGACGCCGGCCGGATAAGAGATTCGATGAAAGTCTGCACCTCGGGCGGTGCGCCGATGCCTGTCGAGGTGATGAAGGAATTCGAACAAGTATTCGGACTACGCGTGCTCGAGGGATACGGCCTCTCGGAAACGTCGCCGCTTGCGTGCTTTAATCACATTGAAAGACCGTCAAAACCCGGAACTGTCGGCCAGCCGATATTCGGTGTCGATATCCGCTGTTTTGACGACAACGACAGGGAAGTGCCGGCTGGCTCGCGCGGCGAGATAGTAATACGCGGCGCGAATGTAATGAAGGGATATTACAAACGTCCGGAGGCGACCGCCGAAGCTTTTCGAAGCGGATGGTTTCACACCGGAGACATTGGCGTGATCGATGACGAAGGCTACCTCTCGGTAGTCGATCGGAAAAAGGACATGATCCTACGCGGAGGTTATAACGTTTATCCACGCGAGCTCGAAGAGCAGATAATGACGCATCCGGCCGTTTCGCTGTGCGCGGTGATCGGCGTGCCGGACGAACGCATGGGCGAGGAAGTCAAAGCATTCGTCGTTCTGAAACAGAATGCCGAATTGACGCCCGATGAATTTCTTACATGGTGCCGCAAACAGTTCGCGGCAAATAAATATCCCAGAAGCGTAGAATTTCGCGAAAGCCTGCCCATCGGAGGCACGGGGAAGATCTTCAAGCGCGGATTGAGAGAAGAGCACGGCAAGAACCTAACAAATTGACCAGTAGTATCTCCCGAATTTTGCATCAGCTGCATCACCATTCT
Organism: Pyrinomonadales bacterium; assembly: GCA_038254305.1. Lineage (GTDB taxonomy): Bacteria > Acidobacteriota > Blastocatellia > Pyrinomonadales > Pyrinomonadaceae > OLB17. Next base: position 12,649 of record JBBSGG010000006.1, on the reverse strand, counting down.
TTAAGCGCGCCTAAACAGAGCGCTCATCCGCGTTACAATAACGGTCGTCGGCACTTTGCTAGATTATTGATACCGATAGCATTATTTGCGGCTGTAGCCGCGGCTTCGTGCAGTCAAGGCCCGCCGAAAACGCTAGTCATCGCTGACAGCAAGGATTACGAAGCCTCGATCTTTCGTCAGAATTGTGCGATCTGCCACGGACCGGAAGCCAACGGTAAGACTCTCGATGACGGAAAGATCGTGCCGAGCCTGCGTTCCGGTGAATTCAAGTTCAAAACCGAAGCCGAAATTTTCAAGCAGATATCCGAAGGCGGCAACGGAATGCCGCCCTTTCGAGGGCAGCTTACCGAGCGTGAGCTTCATATGCTGGCGGCGTTCGTGCACGACCGTCTGCGGAAGGAGTAAAGTTGTTTCATATGAAAATTCTGATCACAGGTGCAAGCGGTTTGATCGGTAAGGCTCTGCAGGAATCGTTCCGTGCGAAGGGTCACGAGATGCTGCTGGCCTCGCGCAAAGATCCGCAAAACGATAACGAAATAAAATGGGACATGAAGAACGGCTTTGCCGAACCTCATCGGCTTGAGGGCGTCGACGCAGTGATTCATCTCGCCGGCGAGAATGTCAGCGGATTGCGGTGGACGGACGAAAAGAAACGGGCGATCCGCGACAGCCGTGTCTTGGGAACACGGAGCGTCGTTCGCGCGATCGCGGCGATGCAGCGGAAACCATCCATATTTCTTGCGACGTCGGCTATCGGTTTTTACGGCGATCGCGGCGACGAGGTCGTTACCGAATCAAGTGCACCCGGCGATACATTCTTATCCGAGGTTTCCAAAGCGTGGGAAAATGAGAGCCGACGCGCCGAAGATGCGGGCGTGCGAACGGTACTTCTGCGGACCGGCATCGTTCTCTCGAAGGACGGTGGAGCACTCGCTGCAATGCTAACGCCTTTTAAATTCGGTGTCGGCGGCGTGATCGGAAGCGGCAAACAATGGATGAGCTGGATCTCGATCGACGATGTTGTCCGCGTTTTCGGTTTCGCGCTAGAAAAAGACGATCTGCGCGGTGCTGTAAACGTCGTGTCGCCCGAGCCGGTAACGAACGAGGTTTTTACGAAAACGCTTGGAGATGTGCTACATCGCCCAACCATTTTGCCGCTGCCGGCTTTTGCGATAAATATGATCTTCGGTGAGATGGGCGATGCTTTGCTGCTCGCGAGCACGCGTGTTCAGCCCGAACGTCTGATCGACGCTGGATATGCTTTCGAATACACAAATTTGAAAAAAGCTATCGAGAATGCGGTAAAATAGCGAGGACGAGGCGGTTTACGGCCATCCGCGTCAAGGAAGGAAACATCTATTTTATTCTTCCTCTTCTAATGAAAAATCCGAAAATAGTCTTCCCGTCCGTTTTCGCTGCTGCATTGTGCTGCATCGCCGTCTATTTCGTCGTCGGCAGGAGCAGCGTCTTCGCGCAAATGGCGGTCGCGGACAAGTCGCTCGTCACAAAAACAGCGAAGAGTTCAAGGGTGGCGGGCTCGGCGAATCTTACCCGTTTTTCGGCTGCGGTCTTAAATAACGATCGAATGCGGAGTTCGCTCTCCTGGGTTTTCGGGGGCAGGAATCAGACGGGCTGGAATGTTTACGTGCCGCTGATCTCGCGGACGATCGATGTCGATGCAGCGCCGAATACCTTGCAGTTCGCGGCGGCAGTCGCGAAATGGCAGGCTGACAACGATTTGATGGTCACAGGCGAGCTTGATAATTATACTCTCGAGGCGCTCATAAAACTTTGGCAGTCGCAGCGGCTTTGGCAGTCCGCCGCGCCGTCGGCCGAACGTCTCTACTCGGCTCCGATCGCAGAATTTTACGACCAAACCCGCGATATCGACCTGCTCAAGCTCGAGCGCGACACGTACGCCGCGTACCACAGGATGCTGGCGGCTGCGGCAAAGGATCTTGGCGGAAGCATCAGGTTTACAAAAAACGGTGAACTCGCTCCGGGAGAAAAATTCCTCAGAATAGTGTCAGCTTATCGTTCGCCCGAATATCAGGAAGCCCTGCGTCGCAAAGAGCCGAACGCAGGGCGCGGAGCACTCGCAAAGTTCAGTGCACACGCGACGGGTCAGGCTCTGGACCTTTACGTGGGCGGCGAGCCAGTTTCAACCAAGGACCCTAATCGTCTTCTGCAGATCCAAACGCCTGCCTATAAATGGCTTGTAAAGAATGCACACCGATTCGGGTTTTATCCTTATTTCTATGAGCCGTGGCATTGGGAATACGTTCCTGGACGCTAACGTCTCATCCGCCTTTTCATCGGTAAAGTCTTCGATCTTGACGGCGGAGCCGGTTGACCGACTACTGGCCCGAAACTTCCTCGCGCTGTTCGCCCCGCAGAAATGTCCGCGACGGCTATTTCGAATTGCTGCTTTCCTCTAGCTCCCGCGATCCACGATCTGATCTCCACGTCCGATAGATGACTATCGGCAATGCCGTTGGTGCGCAACTCATTCCGGACGTTCGCGACGGTATTAGTTTTTAGCTGATATACGTCCGGATAGACGTGAAGCTTTCCATTCTCGACGACGATCGTATCGTAAGTGATCTCGACGGAAAGCGGCGGGTCCATTTCCGCGATCAGGGTTTTTTTCGATTGCTTCGCCGAAGCAATTTCATCCGAGGTTACATCCAGGCCGCGTGCTGCGACTATCTTATCCGCGAGGTCGTAGATATCGTTTTGCATTACGCGAATGCAGCCGTGCGAAACGAGGCTTCCCATATCGGCGGGCCCTTTTGCCTGGTGAAGCAGATAGCCGTAACCGAGCGGTATCTTGACTTTGCCGAGCGGATTTCGCGGGTCTGTCGGTAAAACGATCTCACCTGCCTTTACCGTGCTCGAAGCTTCGATCCAATCGCTCGACGGCGGTATCCAAACCGGGTTCCATTCGATCGTGCGAGCCGAGCGCATACTGATAGCGACTGGGAATTCAAGCATGCCGATACCGACGGGATATGTTTTGACCTCATTTCCGTTCTGCCAAAGCGTCATCTGGAACGACGGCAGGTTGATCGTGATGCGAACATTACCGTCACCGGGTACAAGAGCCGCTGCTTTGTGAATGCCCCCGGTGAACTTGTCGGAACGAGCAGATTCCCGTTTAGAATCGACAATGTAAGACTGAGCCTCGGCGGTTGCCGCAAAAGCGAGTAAAAATATAACAAAAAGCGTTTTTATCATCGGCACTTGGTGGCGATACGCGGGCTAATGGTTGTATCGCTTGTGGCATGACGGGCCTCTAAACCGTGATGGGGAATAGCACAGGGCGGCTCGGGCTGGCATCGGCTGCAAAAGGAGCGATCTGCAGATTCAGGATATATTGGCCGTCTTCGATCGTGTCCGGAACAAAGATTAGCTCGGTTATCGTCGCCCGCATTCGCGTCTGCGGGTTAACGTCAAAACTGCCCGGGTCTACACTCCAAAATATACGATGATTCGAAAGGCGGCCTTCGTCGTAAATTCTGTCTATCGACGGCAGGTCGACCAATAAATGATCAATACCTCGATCGACGATGAACTGCGTCGCTTCGGTCGAAAAATACGACGGCATTGAAACGCTGTTGTAGACCTTCGAGAGCTTTTTGCGGCCGTTCGGCAGCGTACGGACGACCAAAGCGAACGGGCCGCTGTTTGCGGAAACACAAGCCTTCGATATCGCCTGTTCGAGGCTTCGCCGCGTCAGCAAAAGATCGTTGTCCGAAGCGCCCGGATATGCCTCGGCACTATTTTCCCGCTTCTCGGGCTCCACCGAAATAAGAACGGCAGGTATTAAAACATCCTGAAGGCAATCGCGAATGGATATTCGTTCTTTCGTAATATGGCCGACACATTCAGTGTGCGTTCCATTGCAGTGGGGAATCAGCGTGTACTGCTCAAAATTACAGCTTCCGCCTTGCCGGGTGTCGCCGATGAGTTCGCCGGCAGCACATGGCGTCGACACCGCAGGCTCAACGCCGTATGCATTAGGCTGCGGGCCGTTGAAAGATAGCGGAATTGAAATTTCGATAGGCCGCGTTTCGTCAAACGTGAAACGACCGCCTTGCATCTCGATGATTGTTGTCATTTACGGATTTGGCCTGATGAGCTCGAAGATGCGGACGTCTCGTCGCCCGTAACGATCGAACGAATTTCCTTCATTGCAGTCTCAAGGGCGATCGGTTCGCCATCGCCGCGGCACATAGCCATTAAAAGTTCGTCTTGTACATTGCCACGTCTTTTTGCGACCGAGTAAGGCATGTCTTCGCGAAAGGTCACCATCGAATATTTCGAGAAATAATCCGGATAGATTTGTTCCAGACGAGTTTCGAGCTCCCGCTTTCGCTGAAAGACCGGATCCGCGACCGCATCACGCATCTCGTAAAAATTCTCTTCAGCCATGTCGGCGATCGCATCAGTGTTTATTTTTCGAAGCTTCCCGTATTCTTCGAAAACAGTTTCCCACGCGGTGCCGTGTTTACCGATAAGTTGATCGAGAACGCGGACGTCTTCGAAAGCGCAATTCATGCCTTGCCCGTAAAAGGGAACCATCGCGTGCGCTGAATCACCGAGAAGCAGTGCCCGGCCATCTGCGTTCCATGGAAAGCATTTTAGAGTCCCCAGATCGCCGGTCGGGTTCTGAAAGAAATCCTCGACAAGTGTTGGCATAAGTTCCAAGGCGTCGGGAAACTCGCGAGCGAAAAATGCGTTTACTGAAGCCTCATCCGTAAGTTGATCAAATGTCGTGGGAACACCACCGGCCTGGTTTCTGCCGGTATGAGCAAGAAAAAGCGTGCATGTGAAACTGCCTTCGAAATTAGGCAGCGCGATCATCATGAACTTATTCCGCGGCCAGATATGAAGCGCGTTCTTCTCGATCGCGAACGGAGAATCGACCTGTGGTCGACCTGTCGCCGCTGGAATGTGCAGTTCTTTGTAGCCATGATCGAGAAATTTGGATGAAACGTCGAAGCCGGGAATCTGTTTTTCAAACGCCTGCCGGACCGCTGAGCCGGCTCCGTCCGTGGCGATCAGAGTATCGGCCCGCCGCGTCCTTCCGCTCGCGAAAACCGCCGCGCCGCTCGCGCAGTCGAAATCAACGCACGGCTCGTTAAAAACAAACTGAACACCTTCGTATTTGTCGGCTTCGTTTATAAGCGCAACATTCAACCCCGCCCGCGAAACCGAGTTTATGAATTCGCCTTTGCGTCCTGAATACGGGAGCATCTTCGTCTCTCCGTCAACCGGATGGATCATCCGCCCGTTCATCGGCACTGCTTCGGCGAGCATGTATTCGTCCATCCCGACCTCACGAAGTGCGGCGATCCCGCGGTCGGACAATGCAAGATTTATAGATCGCCCGGCGACGATTTCCTCACGCCGAATGTCACCGCGAGCCTCGTAAATATCGACGGCGATGCCGCGTTTCGCGAGGTAGATCGCAAGCAGTGAACCGGCCAAACCGGCGCCAATTATCGTTACGTTAGACACTCTTTTAGTATTGCGGCGAATCGTTCGACGTCCGCGAAGGAATTGTACAGCGGCACAGGAGCCACGCGTATCACGTCCGGCTCGCGCCAATCCGCGACGACACCGGCCGCGGATACGGCGTTGAAAAGCGCCTTACCGGAATGCTTCACACGTATGGAAAGTTGGCAGCCGCGAGCTGACGGGTCGCGCGGCGTGATCACCTCGATCCGGTCATCGACGAGCTGATCAAGAAGACTTTCGAGATACCCGGTCAATGCCTTTGACTTAGCGATGAGAGCATCCATCCCGGCTTCCGCGAATATTTCGAGCGACGCTCGCAGTGCCGCCATTTGCAGGATCGGCGGATTGGATATCTGCCAGCCCTCGGCGCCGGCCATCGGTCGAAATTCCGGAGCCATCAAAAATCGAGATCCTTTATCGTTTCCCCACCAGCCGGCGAAACGCGGCAGGTCAAATGACCGCGAATGACGTTCGTGAACGAACGCGCCCGCCACCGCGCCCGGCCCGCCGTTGAGATATTTATATGTACACCACACGGCAAAGTCGACATCCCAATCGTGGAGATCGAGCGCTATATTTCCCGCCGCATGAGCGAGATCAAAGCCCACAACGCTTCCCCGGCGATGTCCAGCGGCGGCGATGGCTCTCAAATCGAACGCCTGTCCGGTGTAATAATTGACACCGCCGAGCATGATGAGCGCGATCGAGTCGCCTTCATGTTCAATGGTTTCAATAATGTCGTCGATGTGGAGCGTCGCTTCACAATCCCGCGGAGTTAGTTCAATGAGGGCACCAAGCGGATCGAAGCCGTGAAATTTTATCTGTGATTCGACAGCGTACCTATCCGAAGGAAATGCGCCCTTTTCGATGACGATCTTATAACGTTCCGGCGTCGGTCTGTAAAACGACACCATAAGCAAGTGCAGGTTTACGGTTAGCGAGTTCATCACCACAGTCTCGAGCGGTTCGGCACCTACTATGGCCGCCATGTTGTCCGTCAGAAATTCATGATAGGGAAGCCATGCATGTCGAGCGGCGTGATGCCCTTCGACACCTAGCCGAGCCCAGTCGTCGAGCTCTTCTTCCACGTACTTACGCGCTTTCGCAGGCTGCAGACCGAGCGAGTTGCCGGTGAGATATACCGCGGGCGATCCCGACGAAGTGACCGGAATGTGGAAGCGGCCACGAAAAGCGCGCAGCGGATCGCTTGCATCCATCGCTTCCGCGGATGCATATGTTTCGCTTGCCTTATATAGCGGTGCCGTCATTAAGGTTCAAAAGTCTAATAAACGATCCGAAGCATGCCTGGAGAAGATCTATCAGAAAAAGTTCGGCCACCTATGGGTAAAAGAATTGTCACGCAAAAAATCCCACATCCAGATCGAGCCACGCGAGAGCCGCGCCGTGCAGTAAATACGACCTCGTCTTTTCATCGAGCTGCATGGACTCGATCAACTCCCCGGGCGAGCTTTCGCCGAGCGGAAAAGGATAATCCGACCCGAGTGCAACGTGCTCCGCTCCGGCAAGTTGGATCAAATATTTAAGCGCGGCGTCGTCGTGCACCAGCGAATCAAAATACAAACGATCGAAGTGCGTCCTCGGTGAAACGGCATTATCCACCGCGCAAAGATCCGGCCGAACATCAAATCCGTGTTGAATACGACCGATCGTGGACGGAAACGAGCCTCCGCCGTGAGCAAAACAGATGCGCAATTTCGGAAGCTTCTCAAGCGTTCCCGAAAAGATCAGCGAGCAGATCGCCCTCGAAACTTCGGCGGGCATACCGACCAGCCACGGCAGCCAGTATTTCTGCATATCGGCTTCGCCCATCATATCCCACGGATGCACGAAGACGGCCATTCCGAGTTCTTCGCACGCCTGAAAAAAATCAAAGAATCGCGGCTCGCCGAGATTTAGCTGGTTAACGTTCGACCCGATCTGAACACCCGCAAGGCCGATCTTTTTACACTTCTCCAGTCCCTTGACCGCCAGCGATGTGTCCTGCAGCGGCACGTTGCCGAGGCCGACGAAGCGAAGCGGAAATTCGTTCACCGCGGCGGCGATCTCATGGTTCAAATACTTTGCGATCTCGGCTCCATCGGCGGGCTTAGTCCAATAGCTGAACATCACCGGAACGGTCGACAGAACCTGCACATTCACGCTCGCCCCATCGCACTCCAGGATGCGCTTTTTGGGGTCCCAGCAATTATCTTCGATCTGGCGAAAAAAATGCCCATCGTCTTTCATCATTCGGGCACAGCCAGGCCCGCTATGCTCGAGCTCGATGAATCCGCCGTAGCCGAACTTGTCCTTCCATTTAGGGATGTCCCTCGGAAGTATGTGTGTATGGACGTCTATCTTTAGCATTTGCAGATCAGGCTATAACCGGAGGAGGTTCCATTACGCTGCCGCATTTCTTGCAGGTGCGAAGTTCGAGTGAGCCGTAAAAATGTTTGAACGTTTTCTGGAACTGCGTAGTGATGTCGATGAGCTGGAAATACTCTTCGTAAAGCTTGTTGTTGCAGTTCTCGCAAAACCAGAGCAGGCCGTCCTTTTCACCGGCGCGGCGTTTGCGTTCGATAACCATTCCGATCGTGTCCGCGCCCCGTATCGGGTTGTGGGGAACAAGCGGCGGCAATAGAAACATTTCGCCTTCGCGGATCGGGATCTCGACAGCATTTCCGTCTTCCTGGATCTGCACTTTGATATCGCCTTCGAGCTGGTAGAAAAATTCCTCGCCCTCGTCCCAGTGATAATCTTTCCTCGAATTCGGCCCGCCAACCACCATCACAATAAAGTCATCGGCGTCGTAAACGCATTGATTCCCGACCGGTGGCTTTAGCAAATGCCGATGCGCATCGATCCATCGTTGAAAATTGAAAGGTCGCTGTATGTGCATTAAAGATTTACATTTCCGCCAGCTTTTTGACCGTTCGCCAGTTCCGTGCCGTGGCGGGAACCTTTAGCTTTTTGTCGATAAAGCCTTTGCCGACAAAGCTGTCGACGATGCTCATCTTTAACAGGCAGTAGAGCGTGCGGCCGCGAGTTTCGATCTGTTCGTTGTCGCTTACGACCGAGGTGAGCAGATCGTTTTGTTCCTTATTCAACTCGTCGGCCAGAAAGAAAACGTGCAGATCCTTATCGTTTTCGAACTGCCCGTCGAAGGGATTATATTTGATTATCTCGTCTATTTCGGCCGCCGAGCGAACCATCACGGCTATCTTTTTTCCGAATTTGGATTCGATGGCGTTCGATATTATTTCGGTCAGTTTAGCCTCGCCCGTCCTAACGGTCTCAAAGGCGATGTTACCGCTGTTGATATATGACCTGACATTCTGAAACCCCAAATTCGAGAATACTTCGCGAAGCGTCTCCATCTTCACTATCGTGTTTCCGCCGACATTAATTCCGCGGAGCAGAGCAACGTATTTCATTGCGCGTCTTATGAAAGCGACTTCATATCTATCACGAACCGGTATCGAACGTCCGCCTTCAAAGTACGCTCGTACGCTTCTTCGACCTTATCGATCGGGATCACTTCAACGTCTGACGTTATTCCTTGCTCGGCGCAGTAATCAAGCATTTCCTGCGTTTCGCGAATGCCCCCGATGCCGGAGCCGACGAGCGAACGGTTGTTGCTCAATAGGGCGAATGCCTCGATCGCGAAGGGATCGGTCGGAAGACCGACGAGGACGAGCACACCATGCCGACGGAGCAGCTTGAGATAGGTGTTCAGATCGTGCGGCGCCGAAACGGTATCGAGAATAAAATCATAAGTCCCTGCGATCGCGGACAAATTTGCCGGATCGCGGGTGACGACGAAGTTTTTTGCTCCGAGCTTGCGTGCGTCCTCTTCCTTGCCGGGCGACGTGCTAAAAACCGTCACGTCCGCACCCATCGATGCAGCAAGCTTTACGCCCATGTGGCCAAGTCCGCCGAGGCCGATTATCCCGGCATTCGTTCCCGCAGCCACATTGAACCGCCGCAGCGGCGAATAGGTCGTGATGCCTGCGCAAAGCAGCGGTGCGACTCCGGCGAGATCCTGGTCGCTCCGCACCTTTAACGCGTAATCCTCATCAATTATTGTGTGCTTCGAGTATCCGCCGTAGGTGGGCGTTGTCTTGTCGAGCTCCGTACCGTTATAGGTCATAACGCAATGGACCTTGCACATCTGTTCGAATCCGTCGACGCAGCTCTCACACTTTCCGCACGAACCTGCGAAGCAGCCCACACCTGCAATATCGCCTACGCTGAATTTAGAGACCTCGCTGCCGACATTTGTTACGCGGCCGACTATCTCATGCCCCGGTACCATCGGATAGGTCGAATTTCCCCATTCGCCCTTCACCTGGTGAATGTCCGAATGGCAGATGCCGCAAAACATAATCTCGATCGCCACATCCTTCGGCCCGACCTCACGCCGCTCGAAATCGAATATCTTAAAACCGGCCTCCGGCCCGTCAACTGCGTAACCCCTAGTTGCTGTCATATCTATCTCCTTCTTAGAATTCTAATCTAACAGCCCGAGTTCATTCGATGAAATATCCAAACGAAAAAAGCGGCCCGCAGGCCGCCGTTTTCATCAGGCGTAGAAAAACTCTACTGCGTGCTGATCTCACATAGTGGCGATCACTTTTAGCTCGATCGCAATCGGAGTCGGCAATTTATTTACTTCAACCGTCGTTCTGCATGGCTGGTTGTCGGCAAAGTATTCGGCATAGATCCGGTTGTACGCCGCGAAATCGTCCCTCATATTCGTCAAAAAAACAGTGACGTCGACAATTTTTTCCCACGACGAGCCCGCGTCGTCCAAAATGCATCTAACATTGTGGAAGACCGAGCGGCACTGCGCTTCGATGTCGTACGCGATAATTTGACCCGATTCGTCGAGTTGAACGCCCGGAATTTCAGCGTCGCCGCGTTTTCGCGGGCCGACGCCCGATAGAAACAGCAAGTTGCCGACGCGCCGAGCGTGCGGATACAAGCCGACGGGTTCAGGGGCCTTGGGCGAATTGATAAGATCAGACATATTTTTGAAACAATTTTGCCCTAAGAATGAGGTTTTACAAACCGGCAGCGGCTATAAGCGAATCCAAAACGGCCGTTTTGACGAATTACAATTTAGATTGGGAGCAATTTATATGATCAAACATTTTGGACTATTCACGATACTCACATCACTGACGATCGCCGCGCTCGCGAGCGTTTCGCCGGCACAGGAAAAGGCGGTCTTTGCGGGCGGGTGTTTCTGGGGCGTCGAGGCAGTTTTCGAACACGTGAAAGGCGTTACGGACGTGCGGTCAGGCTATGCGGGCGGATCGACGACCGGCCCGCGGTACGAAGACGTCAGCACCGGCACGACCGGCCATGCCGAATCGGTAATGGTCACTTTCGACCCGGCAAAGGTGTCGTACACACAGCTTTTGTCCGTCTTTTTTAGCGTCGCTCACGACCCGACGCAGTTAAATCGTCAGGGGCCGGACCACGGCACGCAGTACCGTTCGGCGATCTTTTACACGGACGCAAAACAACAGAAGCTGGCAGAGGACTATATCGCTGCCATCGAAAGATCGAAGGCCCTGTCGAGCCCGGTCGTCACGGAAGTCGCTCCTTTAGGGCATTTCTACGAAGCCGAAGCGTACCACCAGAATTACTTAAAAAACCACCCGGACGAGGCTTATATTATCGTTAACGACAAGCCGAAGGTCGCGGCGCTGAAGCAAAAATTCCCCGGCCTATACGTCGGGAAATAAGAGATCGTGCAAAATGCAGAAGCCCGCGTGAAAAAAAGGGCGAAACACTTGAGTTTATCCCGACTGTTACGGGTTAGCTGAGTGTTTCGCCTTTACATATTTTGCGGGCTTCTTCTTTCGGACTATTTCGATTTCTCTGCCCAGACCTGAACCAGATTGACGAGCGTATCGGTCGATTTCTCCAGGCCCTTTCTCGAATTAAATTCCAGTTTCCCGTGAAAATTGTGCCCGCCGGTGAATAGGTTCGGCGTAGGCAGGCCGCGTGCCGTGAGGTTCGAGCCGTCGGTGCCGCCGCGTATCGGCCGCAGTTCAGATGGAACACCGGCGCGTTTTGCGGCCTCGATGGCGTAATCCGTCAGTTGCGGATAATCCTTCAGTACCTCTTTCATGTTCAGATATCCGAGAACGCTCGCATAGTCGATCTTGACCTGAGGATATTTCTTTTGCGTTATCGCGATCTGATCCTTCAATGTCTGCTCTAGTGCCGTGAAGCCGTTGATGTCGAAATCACGGAGCAAAATTTTGATCACCGATGTTTCGATATCTAGCGTTCCGACGTACGGGTGAATGTAATTCTCGCGGCCTGTTGTTGTCTCAGGACGGTTCTTTACCACATCCGGAAAGCGGGCGAGAAAGTCGCCGGCAGCGTACATCGAATTAACGAGAATGCCCTTTGCCGTGCCCGGATGCGTCGATTTGCCGTGAAACGTGATCGTAGCGGTCCGCGCGGAAAACGTTTCGTTCGAGATGTCACCGAGCTGCTCGCCGTCGACGGTGTAAGCGAATTTTGCACCCCATTTTTCGACCTCAAATTTATCGATGCCGCCGCCCACCTCTTCGTCCGGCGTGAAGGCGATCGCGATATTGCCGTGCTTGATCTGCGGATTCTGCTTGAGCGTGTCGATCATCGTCATAAGCTCGGCCACGCCCGATTTATCATCCGACCCCAACAGCGTCGTGCCATCCGCCGTGATGATATCGTCGCCGATCAGATTTTTAAGATCGGGATTCTTTTCGACGGTGATTACCTGCGTCTTATCGTTCGGCAAGACGATATCGCCGCCCTGATAATTCTTATGAATTACAGGGTTGACGTTGGCGCCGGAAACTGCCGGCGACGTGTCCATGTGAGCGATAAACCCGATCGTCGGAGCTTTCGAATTATCGGCGAGATTCCCAGGCACCTGTCCGTACACGATGCCGAATTCACTAACGCGAACATTCTGCACGCCAAGTGCCGTCAGTTCTTTTTCCAAGAGCCTTGCAAGATCGAACTGCTTCTTTGTGCTCGGGACAGTATTTTGGTCCTCAGCCGACTGAGTGTCGATCTTTACGTATCGCAAAAACCGCGACATTGCCGATTCGGTCGGCGG